>NZ_AP017655.1:2545000-3156146 GCF_002355855.1 Sphingobium cloacae | reverse complement strand
TCGATCAGGGCTTCGAAGGCGAAATAATAGGTCGCACCGATCTGGCGCGATTTCAGGATCATGCGGGTCCGCTGATCCTTCGCCTGCCACCAGCGATGCTGATAATCGTAAAGGCCGTCGAGGAAGATGCGCTTCAGTTCGGCCGCCTGTTCGGCGGTGAAATGGTTCTTCTTCGGCTTTTTCCGTGGCCCCGCGTTCCGGTTGTTGACCTTTTCGTTCAGGTCACCGGCATGGCCGCCCGGTGCATCGTAACGGCGGACGCGGGCGAGGCTTTCGATCTGCCGGGACAGGGCGTCCATTTCGACGAGATCGCCGGGGGTTTTCTTCTCCTTGGCGATCAGCGTCAGCAGGCGGATTTCCAGCCCGTCTTCGATTTTCCTGATCGACGGCGCGTCATCCCAGCGGTCGCGCTGTTTCCAGCTTTCGATGGTGGCGCGCGGGATGGGCTTGCCCTTGTCGCCCACCACGCCATGCAGATCGAATTCTTCGGCGATCTGCGTAATGCCCCATCCGCGCCAATACAGGCTGCGCGCATGGCGGCGCGGATCGAACTGCCACATGGCAGACGGTGCGCCGGGTTGCGGGGGGACAGGCGTCGACATCGCGCCGGACCATGCCGCGCCGTTCCGCCCGCCCGCACCGCGCCGCTTGTGTAGAGCCGCGCCTTACACAAGGGCGGACTTGAGACAGTGCCCCTTCGGTTCCTTTCTGCCCCCTGCAATCAGGGACAGCCCCCCGCCAACACAGGAACCGGACCCGCGCCATGGCCAAGAGCAAGTTTTTCCGCGTCTTCGTTGAAGGCTTCACCGCGAGCGACGGCCGCAAGATCGAGGCCGCGTGGATCGATGAAATCGTGGCGAATTTCAATCCCGCCACCTACACGCCCCGCATCAGCTGCGAGCATATCAAGGGCTTCAGCCCGGAACCGCCGTTCAACGCCTATGGCAGCGTGACGGCCGTGAAGGCCCAGACCGACGAACTCGAAATTGACGGCCAGAAGCAGCGCCGACGCGCGCTTTATGCCCAGATCGATCCGAACGAACAGCTGCTCAAGATCAACAAGGCAGACCAGAAGCTATTCACCTCTGTCGAGATCACGCCTGATTTTGGCGGCACCGGCAAGGTCGGACTGATCGGTCTGGCGGTGACGGACAATCCCGCATCCTTGGGGACCGAAGCCCTCAGCTTCTCCGGGCTGAAACCCATGTTCGACGCGCGCAAGCAGCATCCCAACAACCTGTTTTCCGCCGCTATCGAGACGGAAATCGTGCTGGAGGTCGAGAAGATGGATGCCGCCGCCATCGCGGAAGGCACGAAGTCCGGCTTCCTCAGCGCCTTCGCCAGCCTTCTCAAGGGCAATGACAAGCCCAAGGAAGAACCTCAGCAGGCACCGCCGCCCGCCAATGACAACAGTTTCGACGTTGCCCGTTTCGCGACGGTCATGGCCGAACAGGTCACGGCCGCGATGAAGCCCGCCTTCGATCGGATGGACACGCTCGACGCCCGGTTCGAGAGGCTGGAAACGAAGCTGGCCCATTCCGAACAGGGCAGCTTTTCCCGCTCGACCGCGACCGGAGCGGGCGCATCCGTCCAGACTGACTGCTGATCGCCGCCCTTCCATCTCCCCCACGCCCCGGAGAAATCCATGCTTCGTGAAACCCGCATCCAGTTCAACCGCTACATGGCCCAGCTGGCCCGCCTGAACGGCGTCGAAAACGCAGGCGAATCCTTCTCGGTCGCCCCCACTATCCAGCAGCGGTTGAATGAACTGATCCAGAAATCCAGCGCCTTCCTCAGCAAAATCGCCTTCGAGACCGTCCCCAATCAGGAAGGCCAGAAGGTCGGCGTAGGCGTTACGCGGCCCCTCGCGGGTCGGGTCAATACGCGCGGCGGAACGGCGCGCGCGCCCACCGATCCGACCGACACCAGCGATGGCGGCACCTATCGCTGCGAACAGACTTTCTATGACCATGCCCTGGCATGGGAACGACTCGACGCATGGCGGCACAAGCCTGAATTCCAGACGCTGGTGCGCGATGTCATCGTGAAGCGTCAGGGCCTCGACCGCATCACCATCGGGTTCCACGGCACGTCCGTAGCGTCGACGACTGACCGCGTTGCGAACCCGCGCCTTCAGGACGTGAACAAGGGCTGGTTGCACAAGATTCGGACCTTCGCGCCCGAACGTGTGCTGGACGATGGCGCGCTGACGGCAGCGGGAAAGGCCATCTATGTGTCCGACACGCCCACCGTCGCCAAGCGCGACTATGTGAACCTCGACGCCCTTGTGAAGGATGTCGCCAGTTCGTTGCTCGATGAATGGCATCAGGACGCCGATGACCTCGTCGTCATGATCGGTCGCAACCTGGTCAGCGACAAATATATGCCGATCATCAACGCGGCCGCCAATACGGCAACGGAAATCGTCGCGCGTGATACCATCCTGCGCGCGGGCAATCAGGTCGGCGGGCTTTATGCCGAGCGCGTCCCCGACTTCCCGACCGCCACCTTGCTGATCACCAGCTACAAGAATCTGGCGATCTACGAACAGGAGGAATCGCGCCGTCGCTACGTGAAGGATGAGCCGGAACTGACGCAGATCGCGAACTATGAAAGCGTCAATGAGGCCTTCGTCGTCGAAGACTATGGCAAGTGCGCGCTGGTCGAAAACATCGTGATGGGGCCGAAGCCGGACTGATCCGGCTCGGCTCCATCGCTCTTCCATCCCCTCCATCTGACAGGACACGCACATGAGCCTCGCTCGCCAGCACCGGGAACGCGTTCTCGCCGCCAAATCCGTCGCGTCCGCTCCCGAAGGTGGAGCGGAACACGTCCCCGCCGCCGATTTTCCCCCGGCGGCGGGGGCGACCAACGCCACGCCGGAGCAGCGCGCGGCCGCCCAGATCGGCCTGCGCCTGACGCACGATCTTCGCCGCCTGAAGGAAATCAAGTCCATCGACATGAAGGTGGATGCCAAGCGGCAGATGCTGCCCGAATATCGCGATTGGCTGCTCGGCCTGCTGGAAGCCGATCAGGGCGTCGGCACCGGCACGGCGGCCGAAGTCGCGCCGACCGTCATGGTCTGGCTGATCGACGTGGGCGATTATGACGCCGCGCTTCGGATCGCCGATTTCCTGATGCGCCATGATGTGCCGATGCCATCGCGCTACAATCGCGATGTCGCGACCGTGCTGGTCGAGGAGATCGCGGACGCGGCCATCAAGGCGCAGAATGCAGGCGAAGCCTTTGACCTCGCTATCCTGTCGCGGGTCGATGACCTGACCGAAACGGTCGATATGCATGACGAGGCCCGCGCCAAGCTGATGAAGGCGCTGGGCATCGAATTGCTGCTTCGCGCGGAAGATGCGGATGCGCAGGAAGCGCCCACGGCACTGAATCTCGCCCTGACCGCCCTGCGCGAAGCCCATCGGCTGAATGACCGCGTGGGCGTCAAGGATCGCATCAAGCGGGCGGAAAAGCTGCTGGCGGCCTGCGCCGCCGCCGCGCCCGCAACCGAACAGGGCGGCGATACCGCCGCCTGACACGCTCGCCCCCGGCGCTCGTGGGCGGATCGCGCGAGGCGGGAGGCCTTCGGGCCGAAGGGCCGTCCTCTGACCCGATCCCCACCCACGTAAACCGGGGGCCGACACAGGAGGAAATCATGCCCCATGCCCCTCTCGCGCTGATCGCCACCGTCGCCATGTGCGCGCTGTTGTCCGCCATGTTCTGTTTCGACCGGATTGGGAACGTGGTCCGGCTTCCGCACATGCTCGCCGACGCGGTGCCGCCGCGCTTTCGTCATCGCAAGGACTTGCGGATCGTCCTGCCCCTGCTGATGATCTTCGAGATCGCCGCGGTCGCCTTCTGGGCTTTCGCCACCTTCGCCTGTCTGGTCTTCCTCGCGCGGCTGCTCCTGTCATGAGCAGCTTCGTGGCTCTCCCGCCCTCTGCCGCGTCCGAGCCGCCGCCAGCGGAAACGGTCGTCGTCAATGACGGTTTCTTCCCCGACATCGACCCGGCGCGGGTGCGGGATGACGCGCGCATTTCGACCAGCATCACGCCCGCGCGCCTGCGCGCCGCGATCATCGGCGCGATCATGCGCGTGGAAATCGATCTGCGCGCCTTCGCGATCGATGCCATCGCGGAGGGTCATGACAAGCTGGCGAATGTGCCCGCCCCGGATCTGGACGGAGAGAGCGTTCAGGTCATCCGCTACCGGCGCGCCATCGCGTTGTTCGCCAAGGCCGAACTGATCGAGCGTCACCGCGATTTCGACCTGACGGCCGCCGGGGTCAACCAGTCCGACGAACTGGAACAGTCGATCGGCGATCTTCGCCGCGATGCCCAGCATGCGATCCGCGACATGCTGGGCCGCACCCGCACCACGGTTGACCTGATCTGATGGCCGCCGCGATGACATTGATGGCCAAGCAGGGCGACACCATCGAACTGCTGCTGTTCCGCGACGCGGGGCTTGGGCCGTTGCATGTCGGCCGCGTTCTGGAAGCCAATCCCGGCCTGTCGCGCCACGGCCCGGTGTTGCCGCTGGGCACCGTCATCCTCGTTCCCGCCGCCATCAATGCGTCCGCCCCCAGGACGCTGCCCCTCATCCAACTCTGGGACTGATCCATGGACCTTCGCACCTTTCTTCAGAACGCCGCCGACATCGCCGGTTCGCTTTCGCCGTCGCTGATCGGTTCGGCCGTCGCGCAGGCATGGAAACCCGCGCTGCCATGGCGCCAGCGCTTCCTGCAATGGGTGGTGGGATCGACCGTCAGTTTCTACGCCACGCGCGCGATCGTCTCGGCCACGGGCTGGGGCGATTTCGTCGCGCAGTCCATCGCCTTCGGCATCGCCCTTCTCGCCTTCGACGCCACGCCACGCATCGCTCGCGCCGTCATCGACACGCTGACCAGCGTGCCGGGGCGCATCGCCGACCGCTTCCTGCCCGAAAAGGACTGATCGCCATGCAGCTTTCGCCCCATTTCAGCCTGGCTGAATTCACCGCGTCCGCGACCGCCACGGCCCAGCGGATCGACAACACGCCCGGTGCCCGCTCGATCGCCGCGATGCAGCTGCTTTGCGCGAAAGTGCTGGAGCCGCTGCGCGCCCATTTCGGCAGGCCGATCCGCGTCACCTCCGGCTTTCGGTCCGTCAAGCTATGTCTGGCGGTCGGTTCATCCTCGGCCAGTCAGCACGCGCAGGGCGAAGCCGCAGACTTGGAAATTCCCGGCATCGACAATGTGTCGGTCGCCACCTTCATCCGCGACCGCCTGGCATTCGACCAGCTCATTCTGGAAAACTACGTCCGGGGCCAGCCCAACAGCGGCTGGATTCATGTCAGCTACCGGGAAGGCCGCCTGCGCAAGGACGTGCTGACCTATTCGCGCCGCACCTATTTCAGGGGGCTTCTGCCATGACCATCGGCCTGCCCCAACTCGCCCTTGCGGGCGCGCTCGCGGCCTGCGTGGCGGGCATCGGCGGCTATTTCCAAGGCGTCAGCGTCGGCGCGGCGCAGGAACAGGCGGCGCAGAAGCGCGCCAATGACGCGGCCGAGGCCGAACGCAAAAAGCTGCAAGCCCGGATCGACGCATCGTCGGAGCGGTTTGCGGAGAATGAATTTGCCCGTCAGGGCGCGGTCAGGGAAATCCGCCATGAAAGCCAGAAGGTCATTGAACGCCCGGTCTATCGCAATCTGTGCGTCGATGCTGACGGCGTCGGCCTGCTCGACCGCGCCGCCGCCACCGCCAACAGCGACGATATCTGGGGGCTTGCTGGCGACACCCGCCCGATTGCCGAACGTCCGGAGGACTGAGGCCGGCGACATGACCGGCGCGCAATGCCACGGCAGCCTGACGGACCTTTATGACGTGGCGGGCCAGATCCGCGCGACGTTGATCGAGTTGCAGCGTCAGGCCCGGATGGCCTGCGGATCGCGTTGATGCGCAAGCTGCGATCCCTGCGCGCATGGCTCACGCAATGCCTGCCCGATTATGCGAAGCACCCCGATCTGCTGGAAATCTGGGCCGAAGAGGGGCGCGTCCTGTCGAAACAGTCGCGCTCGCTCTCTTTCCTCTACGGCTATACGGCAAAGGTCGGCCTGTGGGATTTCGCGGGCGATCCCGATCATGTCATGGTGCCGGTGCTGGCATGGATCGAGAAGGAACAGCCGCTCCTCCTCGATCGTGAGGACGGAGCGCCCTTCACCTTCGAACCCGATCTGCTCGACGGCGACAAATGCGACCTGTTGCTGTCGATCGATCTTACCGAACGGGTATTGGTCAAAATCCGGGGCGACGGCAGCGGCTATGATCTGGAGCATCCGCCCGAACCCGATCTGGCGGACCGTTTCGAAGGCGTCGACGCCCGCTTCCTTCAGGGCTTCGGCAACATCGAGCGCCTTGTGGAGAGCCGCGATCCCCATGCCGTCCTGACGGACGCCATACCGCCCGATGCCTGATCCCCGCGCATGACGAACGAACTGGAAGAAGTCGAACGGATAGCGGGCGCGCTGCTGCGCGACCTGTCGCCGGGTCAGCGCCGGTCCCTGATGCGCCGCATGGCCCGCGAACTGGCGGCCAGCCAGCGCCAGCGCATCGCGGCGCAGCGGCAACCGGACGGATCGGCCTTCGCCCCGCGCAAGGCGAAACAGCCGCCGGTGTCGGGACGGGGCGCGGCCTGCTTCCTCTACCCTTCAGGCGGCGGAGGCGCGCCGCGCCGCGTCATCATGAAGAGCTTCACATGGGCGACGGGCCGGATGATGACCGGCTTCGACATCGAGGCGGGCGGCATCCGTTCGTTCGAATTCGACAAGGTGGTCAAATGGCTTCCTGTCCCTGCCCAATATCGCAATGCGAACGCGGGACGGCTGCGGCGGCGGGGCGGCGTCAAGCGGCGCGCCATGTTCCGCCGCCTCGCCAGCGCCCGCTATCTGCGCAGCGGCGTCGAGGATCAGGGCTTCTGGGTCGGATTTTCCGGCAAGGTGTCCCAGATCGCCAGCACCCATCATTTCGGCCTGCGCGACAAGCCGTCCGTCCGCGCCGCCGCCGTTCGCTATCCCGTCCGCGAACTGCTGGGCGATACCGCCGCCGATCGCGAACGGATGCTGGACATGCTCTATCTGCATCTGGCCGACGATCTGGACTGACGGCCGGGCAAGGGCTTGTGTAGAGCCGCGCCTTACACAAGCGGGCAATGGCACGTCCGGTCCCGCCGTGCAGACCATCGCGCGCCATGGCCCTTACTTCCTCCGCCGCGCTCGACCTGTCCAAGCTGCCGCCTCCCGCCTTCGTGGAGACGCTGGATTATGAGGCGATCCTTGCCGACCTGATCGCGGAGGCGAAGGACAGGATGCCCGGTTTCGCGCCGCGCGAAAGCTCGCCCGCGATGAAGCTGCTGGAGATTTTCGCCTATCGCGAAATGCTGCTGCGCCAGCGCTTCAACGATGTCGGCCGGTCGATCATGCTCGCCTTCGGCCATGATGCCGATCTGGATCATCTGGCGGCCTTCTATGGCGTGGATCGCCTGTTGATCCGGCCCGCGACGGACCTTGAACCGGAAGTGCTGGAAGATGACGACAGCTTCCGCGCCCGCATCCAGCTTGCGCCCGAAGAACTGCCTTATGCGGGCATCACCGGCGCGGGCTATCGCTCGCGCGCTCTGCGGCTCTCGCCCGCGATCAAGGATGTCGCGACGATCAAGCGCGAGGGCGGGCGGGTGGACGTGGTCCTGCTCGGCCGCGAGGGCGACGGCACGGTGCCGCCGGACATCGTGCAGCTGGTGACGCGATCCTTTCTGGAGGAAGACGCGGTGCAGCTGACGGACATCGTCACGATCCGGGCCGCCCAGATCCTGCCCTATGACATCGCGCTGACCCTGCATGTCCGCCCCGGTCCCGACCAGTCGCTGTTGCGCGTGGCGGCCGAAGAAGCGGTGCGCCGCTATGCCGCGCTGCGTCATCGCGTGGGGGCGGTCGTTTTCGCGCAGATGCTCAGTTCCGCCGCTTCGGTCGGCGGGGTCGAGCATGTCGGCATCGGGTCGGCCGACATCGATCCCGGTCCCTATGGCGCGGCATGGCTGCGCGATCTGACCGTCGACGTGCAGGTTATCGGCGGATGAGCGCGGCGCGCGATCTTCTTTTGCCGGTCGGCAGCACGGCCTTTGAACGGGCGATGGCGGCGGCCGCCGCCTTGCCCTTTTCCCGGCTGTCGGCCGACGAGATCGCGCATTTCTGGAATGCGGACCTCTGCCCGCTGCCGATGCTGGGGCATCTGGCGTGGCAATTGTCCGTGGATATCTGGCAGGATGGCTGGAGCGAAAGCCGCAAGCGGGAAGTGTGCCGCAACGCCCTGCGCCTGCATCGCCTGAAAACCACGGTCGCGGGCATCCGCGCGCATCTGGAGCTGGTCGACGCGGACCTTCTGCGCGTGACGCGGCCGCCCGCGAAAAGCTGGCTGCATGGCGCGCTGACCGCCAAGGAACTCGCGGCATGGCGCGCGCGCCTGCCCCAGATCAGGATTTATCCCTTTCGCCTCCCTTCCACGGCCGATCGCCGGTTCTATATGGCGCGCCGTGGCGGATGGCTCGATGCGGGCTGGCTCCGGCCATCGCGCGGGGCTGTCCTGCTGGGCGAGCGCGCGGCCTTTCACGATGGCGGCGTCGACGTGCCGGTTCGCATCGAGCGGCTGGACGATGGGCTGGTGTCGCGCATCTTCCTGAAGCGCCATGCGCGGCGCGGCCGCTTCGTCGGGGCGGCATGGCTTCAGGCCAGCATGGCCGCGCGGCAGGTCGTGACGCTCCGCCTGGACGATGCCGCGCCGGATTTCGCGGCGCCTGCGGGGATGGAGCCGATCGACATCCGTCCGCTGCGCGTCTCGGAAGGGCGCTTCGCGCCGCGTTCCCTTGCCTTTGGCGGACGCTTCGGGGGGTATCTGGCGCAATCCCACGGCCCATTGATGCTGTTCGATTGCGTCTATCTCCACGCGCCCGACCGCGCGCCCGCCATGCGCAAGGCGCGCAGCTGGTATGGCGTTTCTCGTCTCGGCATGTCGCCCTACAGCGCGGAACTCAAGGTCCGCGTCCCGATGCGCCGCCCGCGCCAGCGCGCGGCCCGCTGGCTGGGGCAAGGGCATGTCATGGCGGCGGACCTCGCCCCGCTTCATCGCGCCATGGAAGCCGTCCGCGTTTCGAAGGCCCTGCGCGACACCATCCTGATCGACACGGCCACCCGCGCGCCCGTCCGGTTCGGCGCGGGCCTGAAGTTCGGGGAATTCACTTTCGGAGAAAATAGGGAGATCGTCTAATGCAGCGCCGCGTGAATTTTTACGATCGCATGGACCTCAGCCATGCCGATCTGAACACTATGCAGGCGTTCGCGCAGGCATCCATGGATGACATCGTGGCGGACGGCATCGCCGCCGAACGCAAATATGCGGGCTTCGACGCGGTCGCGACCGGGGTGGCGGAACTGACCGTCCAACCGGGCCGCCTCTATGTGGGCGGGCGCGCCTACAAGCGCGATACGGCGTTCGTGAAGGATTTCACCACCTCGCTCCCCGTCGCCACCAAGAAGATCGTCAGCCTTGTCATCTATGGCGACCAGGTCGAAACCGATGTGCGGCCGCGTGAAATCCTGCTCGATGTCGAAACCGGATCGTCGGAGGCGCGCGCGCTGGCGATGGAGACGGCGCGCCTGTGCATCGTCAATGTCGCGTCGGGTCAGGAAAATGCCGATCCGCTGCCGCCCATCCTCGACGCCGCCGTGCTGGAAGTGGCGCGCATCGTCCTGACGCCCGTCGGCATCCAGTCCGTCACCATGATGACGGCGAACCGGCTCGACAGCGTTCAGGCCGTCGCCCTGCGATCGGCCGCGCTCGAAACCTTCCGCGCCCGCGTCGAACCGCAGGTGGCTTCGCTCGCCTCCGACATCGCCGCGCTGACCAAGGGACAGTCGGGCGTCGTCAGCCTCGACATGTACGGGCGGATGCTGGGCCGCCTCGCGGTCATGGAAAAGAAGATGGACATCCCCGGCAACGCGCTCGATTCGGCGGCCGACTTCTTCCTTGACGCGTCCGCGTCGGACCTCGCCTTTGCCGGATCGTCGGTGAAGCTGGACGAAGGGCTTCGCTTCGCCGACGACGCGGCCGGGATCGCGCCCTTGCAGGTGTTCGATCCCTTGAATCCCCGCGCCAAGGTGGTGGGCGGGATGCTGCTGCCCGCCTATAAGCGGGTGAAGCGGTTCGCCGTCGGCCGCGCGACCGGCGAAACCCAGCTGTCCTCGTTCAGCTACGCCACCCATGAAATGGTGCAGAAGACGGTCAGCCGCAGCCGCGTCCGATATGGCGGGACGCGGCTGGTCAGTTCGTCCATCGCATGGTGGAAATCGGGCCTGTTCGACACCACGGCGCTGATCTTCGGCCGCGAAGGGGAAGTCTGGCCAGCCTTCCCCGGCAGCATCGGCCTGTCGCGCCTGTGGCACCATTATGTGCGCGCGCCTTATTGCTGGGTCGACAGCTATGAGGAAAGCTATTGGGAAGACGTCACCACCGAACATAGCGTCAACGGGACGCAGGCGGCGGAAACCTTCCTTCAGGCCAACGATATGTGGCTCGATGCCGTGGGCCTCAATTTCACGCGCCTTGCGGCTGACGGCGCGGTCACCGTCGCGATCTGCGAAACCGACCGGGGCGCGCCGCTGCTCGACAAGGTCATTGCCCGCGCGACCGTCGACCGCGCCGCGCTGAAGCTCAATGAGGAAACCGTCATCCCGTTGCAGCCGACCTTCCTGACCGGCGGCGTCCGCTATGCCATCGTCATCCTGACGGCGGCGGATCACTGGATCGGCACGGTGCAGGGCAGCGTCTATCCGCAGGGCACGATGTTCTATGTGCTGGACGGCGCTTATCAGCAGGGCGACGGGACGAAGGACATCGCCTTCTCGCTCTATGCGGCCGAGTTTGAATCGCCGCGCACCGTCATCGACCTCAGCCCGATCCAGTTGAACGGCGGCATCGTCGATATCGACGTGCTGGCCCCCACGATCGTTCCCGGCGCGGCGCAGCTGACCTATGAAGTGCAGATCGGCGGGGCCTGGCATCCGCTGGCCAGCGCGGAGGAACTGGCGCTGGGCGCGGGCGGCGCCATTCCGCCGCTGTTGCCCTTCCGCGCGGTGTTCAGCGGCACCACGGACGTGATGCCCGCCGTCAGCCTGACCGATTCGCAGGTGAAGGTGTCGCGGCCGAAAACGGCCTTCACCCATTTTTCCGCCATTCGGAACCTGCCGGGCACCTCGACCAGCATCCATGTGACGGCGCGGCTGGAAGGATTCGATACCGCGCATCACAGCGCCGCCTGCCATCTGCGCACCGGCGGGGGCTATGCCACCGAAACCGCGCCGTCCGCCACGGTCGATGCTCCGACCGAAGATGGCGCGATCGAGCGGACGTGGACCTTCACGCTGGGCGCGGCCGTCGCGAGCTACCGCATCAAATTGTCGGGAACGACCGACAATGTGCTGCGCGGCTTTCACGTCGCCGCGCGCAAGGATTTCGCCCTCTAACCGAAAGGAAGGCCGATGACCGGCAAGACGACACGCGCCCGCAAGCCCGCCCCCATCGCGGAGGACGGTGACACCATGGTGACGCTGCGCCACGTGCCGCCCGACCTGCTGGGGCCGCAGTTCCGGCGCGGGATGCGGATCAGGGTGAACGCCATCCTGCGCGCGCGGCTGGAGGAAGCGGAGGCGGTCGACGATGCCCAGCCTGCCCTCTGAACTCGATTTCGACAAGGACAGGGCCGGGACGCCGGACCGGATGAACCGGGCGATGAGCTACCTCGTCGCCCGCATCCGCGCGCTGGAATCGAGCCAGCCTGAATTCACGTCCGCCGTGGAGCAGCTGCGCCGCCTGATCCTCGACCGGATGAGCGAAGTGCTGATCCCGGCCTATCAGCAGGTCGAGGCGATCCAGTCGAACCTGACCGCCATTCAGGAGCGTTGGCAGGACGATGGCTTCGCGGCGGCCGTCGCGGCGATCGTGCTGGCCGATGTGGACGGGCGCTTCGCCGCTGCGGAGGATGTCGCGCTACTGGCGGCCGCGCTCGCTGGCAAATCGGCCACCGGCCACGGTCACGCCATCGCCGATGTGGAGGGCCTGCAAGGCGCGCTCGACGCCAGGGCGTCCGCCGCCGACACGGCGGCGGCGCTGGCGACGAAAGCCTCCGCCACCGATCCCATCCTGACCGGCGCGATCTACGCGAACGGATCGCAGCGGGGCAATGTGACCGCGCTGGACGCCCTCGCCATCGACTGCGCGGCCGGGAATTATTTCACCAAGACGATCGCCGGAAATGCGACCTTCACCGTGGCGAACGCCCCCGTTTCGCGCTCCTATGGCTTCACGCTGGAGCTGACGCACACGTCCGGCACCGTGACATGGTTTGCCGGGGTCCAATGGCCGAACGGAACAGCGCCCAGCCTGACGACCGGCAAGGTCCATCTGTTCGTGTTCCACACGGATGACGGCGGCGCGACATGGCGCGGCGCGGCCCTGCCCAATTATAATAGCTGAGGGTCGGCCATGGATGAGATCACGCGCACGATGCTCATGGGGGCGGCTGGGGCAACAGCGGTAGGGTTTATTTCGTCGTCATGGGGGGACACCAACAGCACTGCGGCGACATCGGTAGTCGCGCCGCGCCCGGCGAATATGCAACCCGGCGATCAGCTTGTCGCATATCTCCTGCTGAACGGATCCTCCGGGTCATACACGCCGCCCGCCGGGTGGTTCTCCTACAGCGGCAATAATGCCACGCCATATCCCTTCAATTTTTGGAAGACGGCGACCGCTTCCGAACCTGCGACATATACTTTCTCATTCTCAACCGCTCGCACCATTGGCGTCATTATCCTTTGTTTCCGAAACGCAGGATATATCAACGGAACCGCCTTCGCGACCGGCGTGAACGTCAATTCCCTCACGACCGGATCGCTGCCCATGTCCGATCCGGGCTATCTCATCGGCTTTGCAGGGTCGATCCGGCGCGTCACTACCCATTCTCCCCCGGCGGGGATGGAACTGATCGCAAGCGGCGCGCCCAACACGAATGAAAACCTCGGACCGTCGCTGTCCATTTTCTGCGAAAAGCGGGGCGCAGGGGCATCAGGCGCCCGCACCTTCCTGTCGAGTGAAACGGCGACACAAGCAGCCTCTCTCCTCTACCTGAAAGCTCTGTCATGATCCTCGCAAAGATCGAAAACGGCGCGATCGCCGCCTATCCCTATTTCGCCTGGCAGTTGCGCGCCGACCATCCCGGCACCAGCTTCCCCGACGATCTGGCGGACATCGACCTGTCGGACTTCGGTGCGGCGATCATCGATCCTGTCGATCCGCCCGCATGCGATGCCGAATATCGCGTCGAGGAATCCGCGCCGGTTCTTCAGGACGGGAGATGGTTGCAAGCATGGGCGATCGTCGAGCGGTCGGCCGATGAACTGGCCGCGCATCAGGCGGACCTTCTGGCGGGCATCGACCGGGAGGCTGGCGAATTCCGCCAACGCTTCATCACCGCCGTCCCCGGTCAGGCGCAGACCTATGACGCCAAAGCCCGCGAGGCGGCCGCGTGGGTCGCCGCGATCGATCCCCGGACAGAAGATTTCCCGTTCCTGTCGGCGGAGGCATCGGCCTGCGGCATGGCGATGGCCGATGTCGCCGCCATCATCGCCGCCACCACGGCGCAATGGACGACGCTCGCCGCGCGGATCGAGGGCGCGCGCATGGGCGCGAAGCGCGCCGTGCAGGCGGCGCACGGCTTCGCCGCGAAATCGGCGGCGGCCGGGGTGGATTGGGAAGGACTGCTGGCATGAGGCGATGGGCGTTCAACCTGCTTGGCGCATGGTCGCAGTTCTGGAACGCCTTCTGGGGCGGAAATCGCGACCAGTCCTTCAGCAGCCGGTCGTTCGAAGCGGCCATGCTCGGCAGGCCGTGGGGCCGCTGGGCCGTCAGGATCATCGACGGGCTGTTCTGGTTTCAGCCGAACCATTGCGCGCGCGCCTTCTTCTCCGATGGCGAGCGGACCTATCGCGATCCGTCCGACCTCACCCCGCCCATAAAACTGCCGCCAGAAAAACTGCCGCTTGTGTAAGGCGCGGCTCTACACAAGGCACCCCGCGCCTGCATCCTGATCCGGTTGCATGGTCCGGCCCATGTCGGACATCGAACAGCAGCTGGGCGATCTGGCCCGCATCGGCACCGTCGCATCGGTCGATCATGCCGCGCGCACCTGTACGGTGGAGACCGGCGACATCGTGACCGGCCCGCTGCCGTGGATGGCGGTGCGCGCGGGTCGCATGACGATCTGGTCCCCGCCCAGCGTGGGCGAACAGGTTCTGCTGATCTGCCCGGAAGGCGACACGGAGGCCGGAATTATCCTTCCCGGCCTCTATTCCGACGATAATCCCGCCCCCTCCGACAGCGCGGACGAAGTGGTCATCGCCTTCGAGGACGGGGCGCGCCTGTCCTACGACATGGCCGCGCATGGCCTCAGCGCCACGCTGCCAGAGGGCGGCACGGTCGATCTGGAGGCGGACGGCGGCATCCGCATCAAGGGCGATGTCAGCGTGGAAGGGACGATCCGCGCGACCGGCCTCATCAAATCCGACGACGATGTCTGGGCCGAAAATATCAGCCTGAAGCATCACGGCCATGGAGCGCCTTTGCCATGGTCGGAATGAACCGGCATGACGGCGCGCCGATCGACGGGATCGAGGATATCCGCCAGTCGATCCACGATATATTGACCACGCCGGTCGGGTCGCGGCTGGCGCGGCGCACCTATGGGTCGCTGCTGCCCGAAATGATCGACCGGCCGCTGATCCCGGCCAATGTCCTGCGCCTCTACGCCGCGACAGCGCTCGCCATTTCCCGCTGGGAAGACCGCGTCCGCCTGCGCCGGGTCTCGATCGACAGCGCCACGGCGCAGGGCGGCGCGGTGCTGATCGCGGAAGGCGACCGCATCGACCTGCCCACCGCCCAGCCTTTCCGTCTCGCCATCCCCCTTTCCCTTTAGAGCAGGAGCCTTCCCATGGCGTTCAAACATGGCATCACCATCACCGAAGTGACCAGCGGCGCGCGGACGCTGACGGCGGTCTCCACCGCGATCATCGGCCTTGTCGCCATCGCCGCCGACGCGGATGCCGCCACCTTCCCGCTGAACCGCCCCGCGCTGGTGACGGACGTGGAAGCGGCGATCGGCAAGGCGGGCGTCACCGGCACCCTTGCCAAGTCGCTGCGCGCCATCGCCGACCAGTGCCGCCCCATCGTGGTCGTCGTGCGCGTCGAGGAAGGCGATGATGCGGCCGAAACCGCCAGCAACGTCATCGGCACCACCACGGCCGAAGGGCACAAGACGGGGATGCAGGCGCTGCTGGTGGCCAAGGCGGCGTTGGGTGTCCAGCCCAAGATTCTGGGCACCCCCGGCCTTGAGACGCAGGCCGTCACCACCGCGCTGGCAGTGGTGGCGAAGAAGCTGCGCGGTTTCGTCTACGCCCGCGCGATCGGCGACACGGTCGCCGCCGCCACCGCCTATCGCGCCAATTTCGCCGCGCGGGAAATCATGCTGCTGATGCCCGATTTCCTTGCGTGGGACACCGAAGAGGATGAGGCGGTGACCAGCTACGCCGCCGCCCGCGCCATGGGACTGCGCGCCCTGATCGATGAAACGGTGGGGCCGCACAAGACGCTGTCGAACATGGCGGTGCAGGGCGTCGTCGGCCTCAGCAAGGACATCCAGTGGGATATCGAGGATCAGGCGACCGAAGCGGGTCTGCTCAACGCGTCGGAAGT
Organism: Sphingobium cloacae; assembly: GCF_002355855.1. Taxonomy (NCBI): domain Bacteria; kingdom Pseudomonadati; phylum Pseudomonadota; class Alphaproteobacteria; order Sphingomonadales; family Sphingobiaceae; genus Sphingobium; species Sphingobium cloacae. Next base: position 3,140,308 of record NZ_AP017655.1, on the reverse strand, counting down.
GACCGCGCTGATCCGGTCCGACAATGGCTTCCGCTTCTGGGGCAACCGAACCACGTCCGACGAACCGCTGTTCGCCTTCGAAAGCACCGTGCGCGTGGGGCAGCTGATCGCGGACACCGTCGCGCGCGGCATGATGTGGGCGATCGACAAGCCGCTGTCGCCCGCGCTGGCGCGCGACATCGCCGAGACGATCAACGGCTTCTTCCTCGAACTGAAGACCCCCGGCGTCATCCTGGGCGCGAATGCATGGTATGATTCCGCCCATAACAGCATCGCCAGCCTGAAGGCCGGAAAGCTGCGCATCGACTATGACTATACGGTGCCGCCGCCGCTCGAAGACCTCGGCTTCAACCAGCGCATCACGGATGTCTATTTCGCGGACTTCGCGAAGCAGCTGGCGGCCGCCTGATCCCTTTCCCTTTTTCCCCGGAGACACGCCATGGGACTGCCCCGCACCCTCATGAACTTCCTGCTCTACAATGAAGGCCTTTCCCATGTCGGGGAGGCCAAGACCATCACCCTGCCTGTCCTGTCCCGCAAGATCGAGGAATGGGACGGCGGCGGCATGGGCGGGGCGGTCGGCATCGACATGGGCGCAGACGGCCTGCTGGAAATGTCGCACAGCTATGGCGGCCCCATGCGCCAGATTTTCAGCCAATATGGCATCACCAAGGTGAACGGCGTCTATCTGCGCTTTGTCGGTTCCTATCAGCAGCAGGACAGCGACGCGGTCGATGCGATCGAAGTCGTGGTGCGCGGCCGCCACAAGGAAATCGACATGGGCGATCAGGAGAAGGGCGGACAGGGCGAATTCAAGGTCTCGTCCGTGCTCTCCTACTACAAGCTGTCATGGAACAACGAAGTGCTGATCGAGATCGACCGGCTCAACATGATCGAGGCCGTCGACGGCGTCGACCGCCTCGCCGCCCAGCGCGCCGCGCTCGGCATGTTCTGATCCTGCGCCGTCCGTCCATTGCGGCGGGCGGCTTTCCTGCCATCCATCGAACGGGGAATCCCACCATGTCCGACCGGCCTGTCCTTTCCGAACCCGTCACGCTCGACACCCCGGTGCAGCGCGGCGAATCCGTCATCGCCTTTGTCCAGATCAGGAAGCCGGGAGCCGGTGAACTGCGCGGCCTTTCGCTGGTCGATCTGGGGCAGCTGAAGGTGGACGCCCTGCTCAAAATCCTGCCGCGCATCACGGTGCCCAGCCTCACCGAAGCGGAAGCGGCGAATCTCGAACCGGCGGACCTTCTGGCCTGCGGGGCAGAGGTGGGCGGTTTTTTGTTGCAGAAGTCGCAGCGCATGGATGTCCTCGCGCAGTAGAGGACGCGATGGCGGACGTGGCGGTCATCTTCCATTGGCCGCCCGCCGCGATGGACGGCATGGCGCTGTCCGAACTGATGCACTGGCGCGAGCAGGCGGCCCTGCGATCGAAGCCGCCTGACAATCCCGGCAAACGCGGAAAGCGGTAATGGCTGACAAGAATCTTCGCCTGAAACTGATCCTTGAGGGGCTGGACCGGGTGACCGCGCCCCTCAAGTCCATCACGAACGCATCGTCGGCCGCGCGGCGCGACCTGGCCGAAACGCAAAAGCAGCTGAAGCAGCTGGACGCGCTGCAAAAACAGGTCGGCAAATATAAGGCGACCGAAAGCCGCTATGCCGCCGACATCGCCCGGCTGGAGGAAAACCGCCAGAAGGTGGCCCAGCTGGGCGCGCAGATGGAGGCGACGGAAAAGCCCACCAAGAAGCTGCGCACCGAATTCGAGCGCGCCCAGAAGGAAACCGCCCAGCTGACCGCGCGCCTCGACGCGGGCGGCGCGGAATTGCAGCAGATGTCCGCGAAGCTGAGCGCGGCCGGGATCGATGTTGCGGATCTGGCGCGGCACGAAGATCGGCTTGCCACGCAGACGCATGATGCCAATCAGGCCTTGAAGCGCCAGACGGCCCAGCTCGAAAAAATGGGCGCGGCCAAGCGCAATTCGGAAAAGATGAACGACATCAGCGCCAAGGCCACCGGCGCGGGCCTTGGCATGATCGCGGCCGGGACCGCGACCGCCGCGCCCATTGTGCTGGCGACAAGACAGGCCATGACGCTGGAAAGCTCCATGGCGGACGTGTCGAAGGTCACCAACATGGTTCCCGCGCAGATCGAGCAGATGTCCAACGACTTCATCGATATGAGCGAGCGCATTCCCATGGCCGCGACCGAACTGGCGACCATCGCCGCCGCCGCCGGGGCCGCCGGCGTCGGCATGGACAAGCTCGGCCGACCGATGCGCGACCAGCGGCAGCAGCTGCTGGAATTCACCAACGACGCCGCCGAAATGGGCGTGGCCTTCGACATGACGGCGGACATTGCGGGCGAGACCATGGCCAAATGGCGCACCGCCTTCGAAATGCCGCAGGCGGGCGTCCGCGCGCTGGGCGACCGCGTCAACGCGCTGACCAATACATTCGGCGGCAAGGCGGCCAATGTGACGGACATCATCACCCGGATCGGCCCGCTTGGCCGCGTGGCGGGCCTTGCCGCGCCCCAGATCGCGGCGCTGGGGTCGACACTCGATTCCATCGGCATCCCCAGCGAAGTCGCCGCCACCGGCATCAAGAACACGATGCTGGCGCTGACCAAGGGCGAAGCCGCGACCAAGGCGCAACAGGCCGCCTATGAGGCGCTGGGGCTGTCCGCCACCGATGTCGCGAAGCGGATGCAGACGGATGCGGCCGGGACCATCGTCGACGTGATGGAGCGCATCGGAAAGCTGGACCCGGACAAGCAATCGGGCATCCTGACCAATCTGTTCGGTTCGGAAAGCGTGGCGGCCATCGCGCCCATGCTCACCAATCTGGACGGGCTGAAACAGCGGCTCGCGCTGGTCGGGGACGAAAGTCGCGTGGCGGGATCGATGCACGGGGAATTCCTCAACCGCATCGCCACCACCGAAGGCGCGACCGGCCTTGCCACCAACGCCCTTTCCGGCCTCAACATCACCATGGGCAAGGCGCTGCTGCCCACCGTGGTGGCGGTGTCGGAAAAGGTCAGGAACGCCGCCAGCGGGTTGCGCCAATGGGCGCAGGAGCATCCGAAGCTCGCAAAGGGGATCATGATTTTCCTCGCCGCCGGATCGGGCCTGCTGATCCTGCTGGGCGGGTTGGCACTGGCCTTCGCGGCGCTGACCGCCGCCGCCGCGCCGCTCGGCATCGCGCTGGGTCCGTTGCTGCTGATCGTCGCAGCCATCGCCGCCGTCGCGGCCGCCGCCTATCTGATCTACGATAATTGGGGCGCGATTTCGGCATGGTTCGGCAATCTGTGGTCGGGCATCAAATCCGCGGTCGCCAGCGCCATCGGCTACATCGTCGACACGTTCCTGAATTTCACGCCGCTCGGGCTGCTGATCCGCGCCTTCCTGCCCGCGCTCAACTATCTGCGTTCGCTGAACTTCACGGAGATCGGCCGCAACCTCATCCAAGGGCTGATAAGCGGCATCACCGGCATGCTGGGCGCGCTCAAGTCCACCGTCGTCAATGCCGCCAGTTCGGTCGCCAACTGGTTCAAATCGAAGCTGGGCATCCAATCGCCATCGCGCGTCTTCATGGGGCTGGGCGGCTTCGTCATGGAAGGGCTGGATCAGGGCCTTGCCGCCAACACGTCCGGGCCGCTGTCGCGCATCACCGACCTTTCCGGCCAGATGACGCGCGCGCTCGCCGTGGGCGCGGGCGGCGCAGCCATGGCCGTTGCCGCGCCTGCCGCCGCTGCCTCAGCGTCGGGGGCCTCCGCAGGCCCCGCCTCGATCCACAACAGCTATTCCATCACGATCAAGGTGGAAGGCGCGGGCCATGGCGAGGACATCGCCGAACAGGTCCGCCGCGCGATCGAGGAGATCGAGCGCAGGAAGCGCGGGCGCGGCTTTGGCGACGATCTATAGGAGGACGGAAAATGCGCGTGAAGGTTGGTAACGAATGGTTTTCGGATGAACCGGGCAGACCCATTGCGGTCGAACTGACGCTCGCCGATCGCAGGAACATAGCCAATATGCTACCCGAAGCAACGCGCTATGGGCAGTTTTCGAAGGCAGATGACGATGTGCCCGTTGACATCAAGCGTCAGTGGATGGCGGATTAGGGACCATCATGCGTCTTCTGGCTATCGGCATGTTCGTCTTCGAACTGAGCACTCTCGCCTTCGACCAGCTTCAGCGGAAGACGGACTGGAAACATGCCCGCTCCGACCGGGTCGGGACCATGGCGGCGACGCAATATGTCGGGCCGGGGGATGAAACGGTCACCCTCTCCGGCTCCGTCTATGCGGAGATCGCGGACGGGCGCGTCTCGCTGGCCGATCTGGAAGCCATGGCGGCGCAGGGGGATGCCTGGCCTGTGGTGGACGGCACCGGGCGCGTCTATGGGCATTTCGTCATCACCGCGCTCGACGAACGCCATGCCAGCCTGATGGCGGACGGCCGCGCGCGGCGGATCGACTTCGGCATCGACCTCCTGCGCGTCGAAGATCCCGCGACCGTCCAGGACGCCGCCTTCGCATGACCGGGATCAACAATATCGCGGACTGGCGCGTCACCATGGACGGGACGGACCTGACCGACCGCCTGCGCCCGCGCCTCATTTCCCTGTCCCTCTCCGAAAAGCGCGGGGACGAGGCCGACGAACTGGACATCGCCCTTCAGGACAGCGACGGCCGCCTTGCCATCCCCAAGGAAGGCGCATTGCTGCGCGTCCAGCTGGGCTGGCGGCAGGGCCGCGACGTGACGGTGGGCCTGTTCGACAAGGGCAGCTTCAAGGTCGATGACGTGACCCATAGCGGCCCGCCCGATGTCATCCGGATCAGGGCGCGCGCGGCCGATTTCACCAGCGAAATCCGCAACCGGCGCGAACAAAGCTGGCATGACAGCACCCTGGGCGCGGTGCTTCAGGACGTGGCGGGGCGCAACGGGCTGATGCCGCGCATCGCCGACGATCTGGCGGGCATCGCCCTGCCGTCTGTCAGCCAGAGCCGGGAAAGCGACATCGCCTTCCTGCGCCGTCTCGGCCGCGAGAATGACGCGGTCGCCACGGTGAAGGACGGGCACCTGATCTTCGCGCGCAAGGGCGCGGGCATGTCCGCCACCGGCAAGCCGCTTCCCCGGCTGACGCTGCGGCGGCATGCGGGCGACGGGCATAGCTGGCAGCGGCAGAAGCGCGACGGGCAGGAAGGGGTGACCGCCAGCTGGCATGACAAGGGCGCGGCGAAGCGCAAGACCACCACCGCCGGGAAACAGGACGGCGCGAAGAAGCTGCGCAAAATCTATCCCGATGAGGATTCCGCGAATCGCGCCGCCCATGCCGAAAACGACCGGCTGAAGCGCGCGCCCGCCACGCTGGACATGAAACTGGCGCTGGGGCGGCCCGACGCCTATCCCGAAGCCCGCGTGACCGTGACCGGCTTCAAACCGGAGATCGACGCGGCGACTTGGCTCATCACCGAAGTGACGCACCGGCTGGACAAGGGCGGCGGCTTCGGAACCGACCTGAAGATGGAAATGGCGCCCTAGCGCGACACCGCAGCGCAAAAGATAATGTTCTGTGTCCTATTGCCAGCACAGTATTTTCGAACACCGTCCCGCGCCGCAGGGCGGACCTCTATGTCTTGAGCAAACTCCAGAACCCCTTCCGGTGGGATATTCTCATACTGGATTTGACGCAGGTCGGCAGTCCTGATGCGAAATTCCATCACTTTCCCGTGCGCCTCCTTACCGTAATTGTCGACCAGTGGTGAGGATCAGCGTGCAATAGGCACCCCCTTCGTGGGGTGATCGGCGTGCAAAAAGGACCCCTTCATCCCGGGGATTTAGTCGGCCGACTGGTTTTGATCAGTTGGCGAGAACGGGATGTTGATCGTGGAGACAGTGGTTCGGATTCGGCGTGAGCATGCAGGGGGGAAGGCGATCAAGGCGATCGCGCGCGACCTTCGTTTGTCGCGGAAGGTAGTCCGCAAGGCGATCCGGTCGCCGGAGGCGGCGTTCAACTATCAGCGCAAAGTCCAGCCGCTGCCGCGGATCGGTCCTTATCAGGATCGTCTCGATGCGCTGCTTGAGGAGAACGAGGGGCGCGGCCGCCGCGATCGGCTACGGATGACGCGTATCCATGACCTGCTGGTGCGCGAGGGGTTCGATGGATCCTATGATGCGGTGCGCCGCTATGCGGCGCGCTGGCGTGCTGCGCGGCGGAAGGATGCTGGCGAAGGCGCACCGGCGTTCATCCCGATGACCTTCCAGCCGGGTGAGGCCTACCAGTTCGACTGGAGCCACGAGGATGTGGAGATCGCCGGCAAGCCGATGCGGGTGAAGGTGGCGCATATGCGTCTCTGCGACTCGCGCGCACCCTATGTCCGGGCCTATCCGCGCGAGGGCCAGGAGATGCTGTTCGATGCCCATGCCCGGGCGTTCGCGTTCTTCGGCGGTGTGCCGCGACGCGGTATCTACGATAATATGAAGACGGCGGTGACGGCCGTGTTCACCGGCAAGGAGCGTGTGTTCAACCGCCGCTTCCTGATCATGACCGATCATTACATGGTCGAGCCGACCGCCTGCTCGCCGGCGGCGGGATGGGAGAAGGGCCAGGTCGAGCAGCAGGTCCAGACGATCCGAGGCCGCTTCTTCCAGCCGCGACTCCGGTTCGCCAGCCTGGCCGAGCTCAACGGGTGGCTGGAGGCCGAGTGCCGGCGCTGGGCCGAGCATCATGCCCATCCCGAACGCGGGGATATTACCGTCGCCGAGGCGCTGGATATGGAGCGACCGGCCCTGCAGCCGATCCTGGCACCGTTCGACGGCTTCCATGAGAGCGAGCATGCCGTCACCGGCACCTGCCTCATCAGCTTCGATCGCAACCGCTACTCGGTCATGTCGACGGCCGCACGCCGGACCGTTCAGGTGCGCTCCTATGCCGATCGCATCGTCATACGCTGCGGCGATGCGATCGTCGGGGAGCATGAGCGCCACTTCGGTCGGAACCGCACGATATACGATCCCTGGCATTATCTGCCGGTCCTCGCGCACAAGCCCGGCGCGCTGCGTAACGGCGCACCGTTCCAGGACTGGGATCTGCCGCCCGCCCTGCACCGATTACGGCGAAGGCTCGGCACCGGGGACGAGGCCGATCGCAGGTTCGTGCGGGTCCTCTCGGCGGTGCTCACCGATGGCCTGGAGCCGGTAGAGGCTGCCGTGCGCGAAGCGTTGGCGAACGGAACGGCCAGCGACGAGCTGATCCTCAACATCCTCTCCCGGCGCCGCGAGCCGGCGACACCCCACAGCATCGTCACTTCGGAAGACCGGATGCTGCAGCATCCTCCGCTCGCCGACTGTGCCCGCTATGATCTGCTGCGAGGCTATGATGCAGCGGCATGATATGATCGACACGATGCGCGGCCTCGGACTCAAGGGCATGGCGGCGGCGTTCGACGAGGCGGTCACCACCGGCCTCCAGCGCAAGCGCACCACCATGGAGATACTGACCGACCTGCTCCGTGCTGAGGCGACCCACCGGGATGCAGCCTCCATCCGCTATCGGATGACGGCTGCGAGGCTGCCCGTGGTGAAGGACCTGGAGCGGTTCAGCTTCGAGGGCACACCGATCAATGAGGAGATGATCCGCTCCCTTCACGATGGCTCCTTCCTCCCGCCTCGCCGCAATATCGTGCTGGTCGGCGGCACGGGGACAGGCAAGACCCACCTCGCCATCGCGATCACCGCCAATGTCGTGCGAAGGGGCGCTCGCGCCCGCTACTTCAACACCGTCGATCTGGTGACACGCCTCGAAGAGGAGACCCGGATCGGCAAAGGCGGGACCCTGGCGGCGCAGCTGTCGCGGCTCGATCTGATCGTGCTCGACGAGCTTGGATATCTGCCGTTCGCACGCTCGGGAGGGCAGTTGCTGTTCCACCTCATCAGCAAGCTTTATGAGCGCACCAGCGTCATCATCACCACCAACCTTGCCTTCGGCGAGTGGCCTACCGTCTTCGGGGATCCCAAGATGACTACGGCGCTGCTCGACCGCGTCACCCACCACTGCGATATCATCGAGACGGGCAACGACAGCTGGCGCTTCAAAAACCGCAGCTGACCGCTACCTTCGGCGCCTTCAAAAATCTATCTTGCGCTGCGCGCGCCTCCGGTCGGGCTACGCCCGCCCTCCGCCGCACGCAGCGCAAGGCCATCTTCAACAAACCAACATCATATCCGAAAAAGGGGGTCCCTCTTCGACGCCGATCGGGGGTCCCTTTTGAACGCCGTTTGACACTGATCGCGATCTATACCGGCCATAATCCGGGCGCGAAGCTGCAATCGCAATATCTGGCCTACAGCAACGACCGGGGGCGGACATGGACCGTCCATGGCGAAGTGCTGAGCGTCGGATCGCCCGAGTTCCGCGATCCCAAGATATTCTGGCACGCGCCATCGAACCGCTGGGTGATGGTGGCGGTGATGGCGCTGGAGAACCGGGCGGTGATCTTCACCTCGCCCGACCTCCGCCAATGGACCTTCGCCAGCAGCTTCGGTCCCGCCGGGGGCAAGGGGCGCAACTGGGAATGTCCCGACCTGTTCGAACTGCCGGTCGAAGGCGGCGCGCCGGGCGAGAAGCGCTGGGTGCTGGGCATCAATCTGGGCGACAATGCCGTGGGCGGCGGATCGGGCGGGCAATATTTCGTCGGCGATTTCGACGGGAAGCGCTTCACCCCCGCCGCCGGCTGGGGCAGCGACCCGGTGTGGATGGATTATGGCGCGGACTTCTACGCCGCCGTTTCGTGGAACGACCTGCCCAAGGACGATCCGCGCCGCATCTGGATCGGCTGGGCCAATGACTGGCGCTATGCCGAAGCAATCCCGACCTGGCCCGCGCGCGGGCTGATGACGGTGCCGCGCACGGTGACGCTGCGCAGGACGGCGCAGGGCTATCGCATCGCGCAGATGCCGGTGCGGGAGGTGGAGACGCTGCGCGGAACGCCGCGATCCGCGCAGGGGCTGCGCCTGGGCGAGCAGCCGGTGGCGCTGCCGGTGGAGGGCCAGTCGCTCGACCTCCAGATCGACCTCGACGCGGGCAAGGCGGATCAGGTCGCCATCGTCCTCACCGACGAGCAGGGCTACCAGACCGTGATCGGCGTCAATCCGGCGGTGAACGAGGTGTTCGTCGACCGCACCCGGTCCGGCCCGCATTTCCATGACGGCTTCCCCAACCGGCATGTCGCGCCGGTCGACCTCAAGAGCGGCAAGGTTTCGCTCCGGGTGCTGGTGGACGAATCGATCATCGAGCTTTTCATCAATGACGGCGCCCAGACCATCACCGACCGCTTCTTCCGGGGCGGCGGCAAACTGCGCTGGAGCGCGGCGGCGCTGGGCGGACCGGCGTCGATGACCATCACGGCCTGGCCGATGCGGCAGGAGGACGCCCACTGACGATCACCGTCGCCCGCGCCCGATAGGCGCCACCGATCTTCATCACCCAGGCCGCCATCGCCCGATCGGAAAGATCCGGGGAGCGATGGCTTGCGGCCGGAATAATCAGGAATGCAGGGAGAATAACAGCCATGAACATCAGGACATTCGCCTTACTGGGCTCCACATCGCTCGCGCCGCTGCTGCTCGCCGCGCCCGTCGCCGCGCAGACGGCGCAGGACGCCGAAGCCGCGCAGGCGGGCGACATCGTGGTCACCGGCTATCGCGCCGCCATCGGATCGGCGCAGGAAATGAAGCGCCGGTCCGACGCCATCGTCGATTCGATCGTTTCGGAAGACATCGGCAAGCTGCCCGACAATAATGCGTCCGAAGCCATTTCGCGCATCGTGGGCGTGCAGGTGCTGCGCTATAACGACGAGGCGGGCGACGTGCTGGTGCGCGGCCTGCCCAATGTGGGCACGACCTTCAACAACCGTGAATTCTTCACCGCCGACGACCGCGTGCTGCACTTGCAGGATTTCCCGGCGGGCGTCGTGGCGGGGATCGAGGTCTACAAGTCCGGCACGTCCGATCTGGTCGAGCCGGGGCTCGCGGGCCTCATCAACCTGCGTTCGCGCCGTCCCTTCGAGATCGACGACACCAATATCGCGGGCGAGGTGCGCGGTTCCTACAACGACCAGTCGAGGGCGTTCGACCCGTCGGGCAACCTGCTGCTGACCAAGCGTTGGGACACCGGCATCGGCGAGATCGGCGCCCTCATCAACTTCAGCTACACCCGCATGACCTATCGCAATGCGGACCGCTATGCCGACTCCGCGATCATCAGCCCGCTGGGCTTCAACGAAGGCAGCCCCGACGACGACATGACCGTGACGACGCCGGGCGTGGGCAATTTCCGCTTCCCGGCCAATGCGGGCAATTTCTACGAAAAGGGCATCCGCCACCGCCCGGCCATCAACGGCACGATCCAGTGGCGGCCCACCCCCGACCTCGAAATCTATGCCGAAGGCCTGTGGCAGGCCTATCGCGGCGACGTGCTGCGCGATTCCTTCAACGTCAATTTCGAGCGGCCCGACGCCAATGGCGTGCCACCCACCATCGGCAATGTGGTGCTGGTGGATGGCGAGCCGGACAAGGCGGCGAGCTTCACCAAGACGGGCGGCTACGTCCCCGAATTCTCCCGCGCGGCGCAGGACGACAAGACCGACACCTATCAGTTCGCGGCGGGCTTCAAATGGACGACCGGGCGCGCCACCCTGTCGGGCGACTTCGCCTATACCAACAGCAGATATGAAGCCCATGAAACCAAGATCGACGGGCAACTGGCCTATGCGCCGACCATCAATGTCGATTGGGACGTCAAGGGTTCGGCGGTCTTCGATCTGGGCGATTTCGACAATGCGGACCCGGCCAATTATGTCTGGCGCGGCTTCTACCAGCGGCATCTGGTGACCAAGGGCGACGGCGTTCAGGGCCGGCTGGACCTGGACCTGGAAACCGACATCGGCTGGCTGCCGCACCTCCAGTTCGGCATCCGGGCGAGCGACCGCACGGCATCCTCGCAGAGCGACGACCGCTATGCCTATGTCGCCGCGCTGGGCACGCCGCTCGCCAGCCTGCCGACCGGCGAGCTTTCGCTCATCAATGACGGTTTCCGGGGCGATCCGCAGCGGTTCCAGAACTGGCTGGCTCCCGGACGCGGCGCGATCCTGAACAATGCCGAAGCGCTGCGCCAGCTTTCCTATGACGCGCTGGGGCGGATCGACCCCGGCGCGGCGGGCAGCTTCGCCACGGCGGACATCCCCTATAATCCGCTGGGCGGCTTCCGGGCGAAGGAAGCCAGCTATGCCATGTACGGGCAGGGCAAGTTCGCATTCGACCTGGGCGGCATCAGCGCCGACGGCACGTTCGGCGTGCGGGTGGTCAATACGGACGGCCGCTATTCTGGCAATTCCCGCGTGGTCGACCCCGACGGCACGGTGCAGATCGTGCCGCAGGATACCCGCCAGAATTATCTGGACGTGCTGCCTTCCTTCCAGACGCGCATCCACTTCACGCCGCAGCTTCAGATGCGCCTCGCCTTCAACCAGACACGCACGCGGCCCGGTTTCTGGCAGCTCAATCCATCGCTCAACCTCGTCCAGAACGGCGCGGGGCCGGACGGCTCCCCGCCCCGCTACGGCGCGACGGGCAGCGGCGGCAACCCGAATCTCAAGCCGCTGACATCCGACAATTATGACGCGACGCTGGAATATTATTTCTCGCGCACCGGGTCGGCCACGGTCGCCATCTTCTATCGCGACCTCAACGGGTTCATCAGCAACTACACCCGCGACGTGGTGGACCCGGAATATGGCCTGATCCAGATCAACCGCCCGGAAAATGCGGGCAAGGGCCGGATCAAGGGCGCGGAAGCCTCCTTCCAGACCTTCTTCGACTTCCTTCCCGGTTGGCTGTCGGGCTTTGGCGTGCAGGCGAACGTCACCTATCTGGACGGCACCAACGCCCTGCCGCTGGCGCTGGGCGAGGGCGGGCGTCAGGTGCGGATCACGGGCCTGTCCAAATGGGCCTACAACCTGACCGGCTTCTATGAGAAAGGCCCGATTTCGGCGCGGCTGTCCTATAATCGCCGGTCGAGCTTCATCAACAGCTACAACCGCAACGCCAATGAGGACCAATATGCGGGCGAGATCACGCGGGGCATTTCCCGCCTCGATTTCTCCGCATCCTATGAGATGGTGAAGGGCATCACCCTGGTCGGCAATGTCAGCAACATATTGGGCAAGCCGTTCAACAATTATCGTTATTATAACGAAACCCAGTATTTCCCGCGCGATCTGAGGATCGAGGGCCGCTATTTCAGCCTGGGCGTGCGCTTCAAGATGTAAGCTTTCCCCCCGGAAGCGGAAAGGCACCCGCCTTTCCGCTTCCACCCCCTCTCGTTGCGAGAAAGGACGCCATGTTCGGCCGCGCGATCGCCCTTTTGTTGATGAGCGCCCCGTTGCTGCCGGCGGCGGACGCGCCCGTCTATTTCGCCCATGAACAAGCGGGGATCGGCGATCCCAATCCCTTTTACGAAAATGGCGTCTATTCCGTCTTCTACCTCAAGAATGAGGGACGCCATCCTTTCTGGCTGACGCAGAGCCGGGACGGCCTCACATGGTCGCCGCCAAGCGAATCCATCCCGGCAGGCAAGGCGGACGAGCCGGATTTCTGGACCGGCAGCGGCAGCGTCATCGCCGATCCCAAAGGCGGATACCGCCTCTATTATACGGGCCACCATCCCCATGCCGACCCGAAGGAGGTGGTGATGGAGGCAAGGGCCCCTGCCCTCACCGGCCCCTGGACCAAGCATCCCGAAACCGCCTTTGCCGGTTCGCCGGCCTATGACCGGCGGGATTTCCGCGATCCCTTCCTGTTCTGGAACGCGGAGGCGAAAGCCTGGTGGATGCTGCTGGCGACGCGGCGGCGGGGCAAGGCCGTCATCGGCCTCTACAGTTCGGCCGACCTGACGCAATGGACGGCGCGGCCGCCCATTTATGAGGAGGATTCGCCGCTCAACCTGGAAGTGCCCGACCTGTTCCGGGAAGGCGGCGACTGGTATCTGCTCTATTCCGACCAGCGCGAGGAGTCGCGGCAGGTGCGTTATCTGGCCGCGTCACGGAGCGCCGGGCCTTATGTCTATCGCCGCTTCGACGCGCTGGACGGGCGGGCTTTCTATGCGGGGAAGTCCGCCGGGTCGGGCGACCGGCGGCTGCTTTTCGGATGGCTGGCGCACAAGAAGCGGCATGACGACGCCATGGATTTCGACTGGGGTGGCGATCTGGTCGTCCATGCGCTGCGGCGGAATGCGCGGGGCGACCTGGCGGTCAGCCTGCCGGAGACGGTCGCGGCGCAATTCCGGCGGGAGCGCAGGACGCTGTCCCCGCAGGCGCTGGAGATCGGCTCCGCCGCGCAGCCGCTGCTCGCACGGATGACGCTACAGGTCCGTCCGGGCAGCGCGTTCGGCATATTGTTGCGGGAAGCCGGGCAGGAACCCAGCCGGATCAGGATCGACACGGCCAGGGGAGAGGCGCGCTTCCTGCTGCGCGGGCGGGACAGCGCACAAGCGCCGCGCGTCGCCTTTCCGCCTTCGGCCGACGGGCGCTATGCGCTCGACCTTGTGGTGGACCCGAAGCTGGGGCTGGGTATCGCCTATATCAATGGTTTCAGGGCGCTGAGCTTCCGCTTCTACCATATCGGCAACAGCCGGCTCTCGCTCACCATGGACGGGGAACCTGTGGCCCTCAGCGGCGTCGTGACGACGCGCTGAAGGGCGCGGCTCAATAGGTCAGGCCGAGGCAGAAATCCTTGAGCGCGCGCGCGTCGTGCAGGGCGTTGTGCGGCGTGCGGCTGTTGGCCGAGGCGCTGAAACCCGCGCAGTTGAGCAGCTCCAGCCGCAGCCCGCCGATGGTGATCATCTCGCCCGGCCCCGTCACGAGAAGATGGCAGAAATAGCCGAGGTCGTCCGGCCAGTCCGCCACGATCACCGGATCGGGATCGTTCGCCAGATAGGCTTCGATATGCCGCGCGGCCTCCTCGCGGCCCAGCACATGGTCGACGCCCGGCGGAACGGAGCGGAGATAGGGGATGACGTTGCGCTCGACCCATGAATGGACCCTGTCCGGCAGCGGCAGCGATACATAGAAATCCTGATCGCCATATTCAGGAACGAGCGCGAGGCTGATCAACTCGCCGCCAAAGCCGTTGAACTCTGTATCGAGGAAATATCGCAAAACAGGGACGCTTTTCAGTAATGGAGGGTTGGGGCCGCTATGACGCCGCCTTTGCTGGGCGTAAACCCCTTCGTCGCAGCTTTGGCTGGAGCGGCGCGGCCACATGCCATAGGGGGAAGGCGAAGCGACCCCGCCAGAACAGAAGGATTCCCATGCAGCCACGCGAATTTATCGGATCGGCCATCGTGCCGGGCGGAGCGGAACTGACGCTCTACCGGCGCGGCGGGGACTTCATGATCGTGCTCGACCGCAACGAATTGATGAGCAGCCGCATGAGCGGGTCGGAGGAAGCGCTGGCCAACATGAGCTGCGAAAGGCTGCGCGGGCGCACCGCGCCGCATTTCCTGATCGGCGGTTATGGCATGGGCTTCACGCTGCGCGCGGCGCTGGCCGCGCTGGGCCAGGACGCGCGGATCACCGTTGCCGAACTGGTGCCGGAGATCATCCAATGGGCGCGGGGGCCGATGGCGGAACTGGCGGCGGGATGCCTGGACGATCCGCGCGTCGAACTGCTGGGGAAGGATGTGGCGGACGTGATCGCCGCCGCGAAGGGGCGATATGACGCCATCCTGCTCGATGTGGACAATGGGCCGGACGGGCTGGTGCGGCCGGAGAATGACCGGCTCTATTCGGCGTCGGGGCTGGCGGCGGCGATCGCGGCGCTAAAGCCCGGCGGCGTGCTGGCGGTCTGGTCCGCCGGGCCGGACGCCGCCTTCACCCGCCGCCTGTCGCAAAGCGGCCTTGCCGTGGATGAAGTCCGCGTCCGCGCCCGCAGCAACGGCAAGGGGCCGCAGCACGTCATCTGGTTCGGCGAGAAGCGGACGCGGTGACGGTCAGCCGCGCGAGCGCAGCAGCAGGTCGTCCGTCACCGTCATGGTGAAGATGGGGTCGGCGTCGGGCGGGACTTCGGCGACGGCATCGACGAAGGCGGCGCGGGTTTCCGGATCGTCATAGACCATTTTCCGGTCGAAGGCCGCGCGCCATGTCGCCTCGTCCGGCCATTCGGCATAGCCCACGAAACGCCCGTCCGCGTCGCGGTGCAGGCGCGAGCCGTAGCTGCCGTATTTTTCGCGGATGAGGTCGGTGCCTTTGCGCCATGCCGCGCGGAACTGCTCCTCCTTGCCGGGGTGGACGCGCCACCAGTAGACCGCGATGAACATGGCTTTCCTCTCCCTTGTTACACAGGGAGAATGGCCGGGGGCCGGAGAGGTTTCCGGCACCCGCACAATTCATCGAGGCGAGCATGCGGGTTGCCTGCGTTGGCGGGTTTGGGGCAGGAGCGGACATTCAATCTCCATTCGGGCTGAGATGTCTGGAACCCACCCAAAAAACACCAGCACCCCCGTTCGTCATCGGCATGATCATTCCGGGGAGAAAGCCGCGCCCATCCGTCAGAAGAACAGCTTGCGGAAGCTGATCGACACCGTGCGGCCCAGCGGGTCCAGATAGTCCCGCTGATAGCGCAGCGGCGTCGCGCCGGTCGCGTCCGTCACATGGCGGCGGGCGTTGAAGATATTGTCGATGCCGATCGACACCCGCGCCCCCCGCAGGAAGGGATGGTCGCGCGCCAGCCCCGGCATCTGCCCCAGATTGGCGAAGAGGCGCAGATTGGCGGTGGCGAGGCTGCCGAAGTTCAGGCGCGACGCGCCGCCCAGCGCGCCGTCGACATGCGTGCCGCTTTCCCAGTCGACGCTCAGCCTGCCGCCGATGCCGTTGTTGGAATAGCCCAGCCGCGCCTGCACTTCATGACGCGGCTGCCCGCCCGACGATCCGGTCGCGTCGCCGCTCAGCAGGTTGAGTTCCGGCACGCCCGGCGCGATCAGGATGCTCTCGGTCAGATGCCATGTATGATAGAGGCCGAAGCTCAGGCGCCCGCCCCCGCCTCCGCCGCCGCGCCGCCCGCCAAAGCCGCCCGGACCGCCGAAGCCGCCGCCCGGCCGTCCGCCGCCCGGCCCTGCATTGGCGTCGCCCGGTCCCTCCGGCCCGCCAGGACCCTCATCGCGGCGCGGCGGGCCGCCGCCTTCGCCATCACCGCCGCCTGCGCCGCCGGGCCGGCGGTTGCCGAACAGCGACCGCAGTTCGGCGGGCCTGTCCTCCGGCCTGGCGCCTGCCGCCCGCCATGCCTCGACCAGCTTCTGCACGCGCGACTTGATCGGGATCGACAGGTTGAAGCCCCAGCGCAGTTGTTCGCTTTGCGAGCGCAGGAAATTGATCGGCCGCGCGTCGATCTGCATCAGGTTGCCGTCCGCGTCGCGCAGGAAGCGATCCTGGAAAGCGGCCTCGATCGCGGGCGTGGGCGTGGGGAAGGCCGCGATGGGATTGCGGGTGCGGCTGTTGAGATAGGTCGCGGTCAGCGTCAGGTTGGGCTTGTCGAAGGGCTTGACCGTGGCGCTCAGGCGGAACTGGTCGCGCACGCTTTCCTTGAGCGCGGCATTGCCGCCCGACAATTGCGTCACGAACACCGTCTGCCCGGTCGCATAGTCGAAGACGGGCATGTTGGGCGTGGAGATCAGCGGGTCGGTGATCTGCGATCCGGTGGGCGCGGCGCGGTCCTGATTGGCGGACATCAGGATCTGGACGGCGCGCACCGGCTTCCAGCGCAGGCCGTAGCCCAGCGTCGAAAGCGTGCCGAAGTCCGACAGGCGCTGCGCGGCGGCGTTCATGTTGACGCCGATGTCGCCCAGCGCGCCCAGCACGCCCTTCGACCGGCTGGTGAGCGGCACGTCCAGGCTGACCTGCCCGCTCGCGATCTCGCGGTTATAGTCGGCATTGCGTTCGACGCCGGACCGGATCGACCAGCTTTCGAAGCCGTTCGCCGATCCGCCCAGGCGGACCGATGTCGTGACCTCCCCGGCGGGCAGGTCGAACAGGGGGCCGCTCAGCAGCAGGTCGCCCGAAATCGCCTGCGACTTCGCCCGCGCCCGGTCGGTGAGGCGGGTGGCGAGCAGATCGTCCGCGATGGGGCCATAGGGATGGAAGCCCGGATCGCCCGCATCCAGAAGCGCCTGCATCGCCCCGGCCGAAACGCCCCGGTCCGTGCGCGTGCGCGTGTCCGAAATGTCGCCGTTCCCGGTGAAGGACCATTGCCATCCCCCGCCCAGCCCGCCGTTCAGCGTGATGCCGACATGGCCGGTCGTGCCCCGGATATTCTGCCCCAGCGCCCCCGCCTGCGCGAGATAGCGATAAAGCCGCACGTCGTTCGCGAAGGGGGAGAAGGGATGGCCCGCGGGCAGATCCAGCGCCAGCGCCGACAGCCCCTGAAGCGAATCATTGTCGGACAGTTCCAGCCGCCCGTTGACGGTGGCGGACACGCCGCCCAGCGCGCGGGCCAGCGTGGCGTTGGCGGAGAAGCTTTCCGTCGCGGGACTGAGCGTGCGATAGCGGCCCAGGTCGCTGACGCCCGCCCGGTTCGCGCCCGCGACGAAATCGTCGAGGGACGGGATGGAGGCCCCCGCGCTTTCCGGCACGGCCGCGACGGTCACCGCCTCCCCGGCAAGGGCCGAAAGCGCCGGGTCGATTTCCCCGTCCTGCGTCATGGCGGCGACGTTGCCGCCCAGGGAATAGGGCCGGGAGGGCGCGGTCGGATCGATGTCCCGCTGACTTTCCAGCAGATGCGCCGCGCGGCTGTATTTGAGGTTCAGCGTGAAGCGGTTGTCGCCCCGGATGCGCATGACGCCCACTTCGCCCGATCCGCTCTCCCGCCCGCCATCGGTCGTCGTGCCGCCGCGCAGATCGGCGGATTCGGCGCGGAAGCGCGGGCGCAGCACGATGTTCATGACCTTCTGCGTCGGCGCATAGCCATAGGATGAAGCCACCTGTTCGGGCAGCACGTCCACCCGCGCCACCGCTTCGGCGGGCAGGTCCTGAATCTCCGAGAAACTGGAGATGCGCTTGCCGTTCAGCAGGATGATGGGCGTGCCGTTGGTTTCCGCCGACAGTTCCGACACCATTTCCGAAATCGACGCGACACCCAGCGCGCGGATGTCGGCGGCGCGGAATTGCTGTTCGGGCCGGACATCGCCCGGCACCGCCCCGCGTTCGGGCTGGCCGGTGACGACGATCTCGTCCCCTTCCTCCATCTCCACGGGCGGACGGCGCTCGACCTCCTGCGCCATCAGCGCGCCGGGCGCGGCGCCGGACAGCAGGACGAACAAGGCAAAGGACATGGAACGACGCACGGAAAACCCCCAGGACAGACCCTCGACAGGCCTCTCCCTAGCGGCCAGTTGTCGCAAATCTCTCGCAGGGGAAAGGGAGATTTGTCGCAAATTGTATTTTCGGCGCCGGACAGTCCCGGCCGGGCAAGGCCGCGCTCGCTACAGATACATCGCAATGATCGGGGAAGCGGGCTGATCCCGCGACCCGGCATCCCGGCCGGATCGCGGGCCGACGCCCCGGATCAGAAAGACCCGCGCAGCGTGATGCCGTAGGTGCGCGGTTCCGCCAGATAGGCGGAAATCAACTGGTTCGCCATCACGCCGCCCGATGCGAATTGCCCGGTCGTCGATGTCGCCGGGCTGCTCGACTGGAGCGGGCTGCTGAAGGCCACCTGCGTATATTTCGCGTTGAAGACATTCTGGCCCCAGAATTCGATCGCCCATTTCTGCTGCGGCCCGCGCAGGCCGATGCGGGCGTTCACGACCGAAAAGCCATCCTGCCGCTTTTCGGGGAACAGGTCCGACCCGGTGTTGAAGTCGCCTGTCATGCGCGCGTCGACATAGAAGAGCGCCGACATCCCGCCGGAGCCGATCGCCGGCGTCCAGGCCGCGCTGGCGGTCGTCACCAGCTTGGGCGCCTGCGAATTGATCGATCCGGGCAGCAGGAACAGCGCCGGGTCGAGCGGCACGCTGCCGTCGCTGCTGCCGACCAGCCGGTTGGCGAACTTCGCGCGGGCATAGGTCATGCCGCCCGAAAGACGCACATTGCGCACCGGCGATGCCGTCAGCTCCAGCTCGACGCCCTGGCTGACCAGGCCCGGCGACACGTCGCCCTTGTCGCAGGTGCGGGCGGCGGACAGGTCCCCGTCACAGCCATTGATGTTCTGGACGATGAAGCTGGTGCCGTTGAAGGTGTTCAACTGGAAATTCTTGAACTCCTGCCGGAAGGCGGCGATGTTCGCGCTCCATTTGGGCTGGCTGTATTTCAGGCCCACCTCGAACGCGTCCACCTTCTCCGCCGCGAAGCGCAGCGATGTCACGTCCGCGTTGCTGCGCGGCGAAAAGACCGCCGGAACCGGATTGAGCCCGGTCGATCCCAATTGGAAGCGGTCCAGATTATAGCCGCCCGCCTTGTAGCCGCGCGAATAGCTGCCATAGACCAGCAGTGCGTCGACCGGCTTCCACGACAGCACGGCCGTGCCGGAAAACTCGCCGTCGCTGATCCGGTCGCGCAGGTCCAGCGCGTTGAGGCCCGTGGACCCGTTGCCAAGGCAGCCCAGCGTCAGGATGCCGCCCGCCAGCGCCGCGGCGCTGCCCAGTTGCGGGTTGATCGCGATGTTGCGCAGCCCCGACGCCTGCAAGGCGGAGCAGATGGCGTTGTTGTTGTTGAAATCCGCCGAGAAACGCTTGCGTTCATGCGTGTAGCGCAGGCCCAGCGTCAGGTCGAGCTGCGGCGTGATGTGCACGATATTATGGGTGAAGAGCGCCCAGTTCCGGCTCTTCTGATAATAGCGGGAAGCCACGTCCCCCGTTCCCTCGGGAATGGAAGCCAGCGCGCCCAGACCGTTGCCGAGGCCGGTGGAGATCGCGCCCGCCTGCGCCGCCGCCATGGCGGGGTCCATGCCCGCATTGATGAAGGCGCTGGTCAGGCCCGCGTTAAGCTGCGCCTGCGTGCCCCCGATCAGCGCGGAGGTGGCGAGCGGATTGGCGCCGCACGCCATCAGTTGCGCTTGCGTCAGGTTGCTGGTCGGCCCCGCGCCCGCCATCAGGCGGCAGGCGGCGAAGCGGCCATAGTCCGCGCCGAAGCGGATATTGTCTTGCAAGGTCAGCTTTTCATTGGCGTAATAGCCGCCGACCAGCCAGTCGAGCCGGTCGTTGAAGGCCGACCCCTGCAAGCGCAATTCCTGCGTGAAGGTCTTGAACTGGCGGAAGGTGCCCGGATCGCGATAGAGCAGGTCGGCGGCGCTATAATCGTAATCGCCATAATCCTTCGACTTGTAGTCGCGATAGGCGGTGATGCTGGTCAGCTTCGCGCCGCCGAAATCATAGTTGATCTCGCCCGAAACGCCCCAGTCCTTGAGCTTGCTGACATAGTTGCGGTTCTGGTTGATCGTCAGCTTGCGGTCATAGGGATCGTCGTGGAACACCGCGCCCTGCCCCTGCATGATGGCGGCGATGCGGTTGAAATCGTTGGTCCCATATCCGCCGCCGGGCAGCGGCACCCGCTCGCGCGTTTCGATAGTGGCCGCGCCGCAGCAGCTTTCGTCGCGGTTCGTATAATCGCCGATCAGCCGGATGGAGAGCGCGTCGTTCGGTTCGATCAATGCCTGCCCGCGCAGGAACCAGCGGTCGCGGTCATTGGTGTCGCCCACCTTGTTCCCGGCCGCGTCGACCAGCTTGTAGAAGCCGTCCCGCTTCGACCATACGCCGTCCAGCGCCAGCGCGATGCTGTCGCTCACCGGCCCGGTGATGCGGCCCGCCAGACGCCAATAGTCGTAATTGCCATAGGTCACCTCGGCCTTGCCGCCCAGCGTGAACTCCGGCGCCTTGCTGATGATGTTGATGAGGCCCGCCGACGCGTTGCGGCCGAACAGCGTGCCCTGCGGCCCGCGCAGCACTTCCACGCGCTCGATCTCGCCCAGGTCGGTGAGGCCCGCGCCGGTGCGCGAGCGGTACACGCCGTCGATGAACACCGCGACCGAGCTTTCCAGGCCCGGATTGTCGCCCACCGTGCCGATGCCGCGGATGCGGGCCGACGCATTGGCTTCCGATCCGGTCGAGGAAATCAGCATCGAGGGCGCAAGCTGGTTGAGCGCGCGGATGTCCGTCGCGCCGCTGTTCTGCATCGCCTGCGCGGTGACGGCCGATACGGCGATCGGCACGTCCGACAACGGGCTGGCGCGCCGGGTCGCGGTGACGATGATATTGGCGCCATCCTCCTCGACGGCGGCTTGCGGCGCTGCCTGCTCCTGCGCATGGGCAAGGGGGATCGCGGCCACCAGCGCGACCACGCCGGCGGTTGAAAGCCAAAGGCCATAATGTTTCATGATGGTCGGTCCTCTCCTGTTCCGCGTGGTTTTGCCCATGTCGGAATGGCCGCGATTATGCTGCCACAGTCTGTCGAAAGCAATAGACCCCTGCTTTTCCGGGGCTTTTCGACGCGTCCGCATGATAATTCGCATGACATGTTGCCTAGCGGCCACATGTTAAATTCCCGTTTCCGTAGCGTCCGCTTACGTAAGCGGAAAGCGGAGCAGCCGGTCGGACAGCGGCACCATGGCGGTCGCGCCCGGCCCCACCGCGCGCCGGATTTCGCCATGACGGGCGTCCAGCCCGCCGGTCAGGCTGCCCAGCGCCGGGAGAATCAGCTTGCTTGCCGATCCCACGAAGCAACGGCGCGACACATGGCGGCCGCGCAGCGACAGGCGCAGCTTGGGGTGGAAATGCCCCGAAATCTCCGGCCGGTCATCCTCCGCCACCGCCTCGTGGCGCAGCAGGATGCCGCCCGCCTCCGCCTCCGCCAGCCTGCGCCCGCCCGGCATCGCCGCCACCCCCGCATCGTGATTGCCCGTGATCCACAGCCAGTCGAGCCGCGCCGTCAGCGCCGCCAGCCTCTCCCGCGCGCGCACATCCAGCCGCGCCGCGCCGTCGGCATCGTGGAAACTGTCCCCCAGCGACCAGACCGCCCTCGCGCCGGTCCGCTCCACCAATGTTTCGATCAGGTCCAGCGTGGCGTGGCTGTCATGGGGCGGCAGGAACTGGCCGAAGCGCGCATACCAGCTCGCCTTCTCGAAATGCAGGTCGGCGACCAGCAGCGCGCCATGGGCGGGCCAGAACAGCGCCGCCTCCGGCAATGCCAGAAAGTCGTGACCCGCGAACGAAAGGGGAACCATGGACCCGCCTATGCGCCCTGCCGCGCCCGCTTTCAAGAGGGCGATGAAAGCCCTATAGGCGCGCCATGGACGAAACCGCGCCCTACACCGTCGCCGCGCTCTACCGCTTCGCGCCTTTCCCCGATCCGCAAGGGTTCGCGGAGGAACTGCGCGCCCTTGTCGCGAAGCTCGGCACCTGCGGCACCCTGATCCTCGCCCGCGAAGGGATCAACGGCACCGTCGCGGGCAGCGCGCAGGCCATCGCCGCCCTTGTCGCGCACCTGCGCGCGCTGCCCGGCTGCGCCGACCTCGACGTCAAATATGCGACGGCGCGGGAAGCGCCCTTCGCCCGCATGAAGGTGAAGGTGAAGGCGGAGATCGTGACGCTGGGCGCGGGCGATCTCGACCCCGCGAACCGGGCGGGCGATCATCTCGACCCCGCCGCATGGAACGCCCTGATCGCCGACCCCGACACCATCGTCATCGACACGCGCAACGCCTATGAGGTCGCCTGCGGCACCTTCGATCGCGCCATCGACCCGCGCACCCGCTCCTTCCGCGACTTCCCCGCCTGGTTCGACGATTTCACGCAAAAGCTGCGCGAGGAAGGCCGCCAGCCCAGGATCGCGATGTTCTGCACCGGCGGCATACGCTGCGAAAAATCGACCGCGCTGGCGAAGGCGCGCGGTTTCGATCGGGTCTATCACCTGCGCGGCGGCATATTGCGCTATCTGGAGGAGATGCCCGAAAGCGAAAGCCGCTGGCAGGGCGACTGCTATGTCTTCGACGAACGCGTGGCGGTGGGCCATGGCCTGGAACCGGGCAGCCACATCGCCTGCCGCGCCTGCGGAGCGCCCTATCCCCGCGACGGGGACCATGCCTGCGAAGCGTCGGCGGAGCGGCCGGGCCTCTAGAGCGTGTGGGCCCAATCCCCACACATCCTAAAGCAGTCCCGCCACGATGGGCATGACCTGCGTGGCGCCGAAGATCAGCAGCGCCGCCAACAGCCAGTGATGCGGCCGGGGGAAGGCATGGGCCCATGCCGCCCCCTCCTCCCACGGCCACATCAGGAGGCGATGGCCCTGTCGCCGATCCGCGTCAGGGAAAAGCCCGCCGCCCTGGCGTCCGCCGCCGGATAGATGTTGCGCAGGTCGACCAGCACCGGCGCGTTCATCGACGCCGCCAGCCGCTTGAGGTCCAGCGCGCGGAACGCATCCCATTCCGTCACCAGCACCAGCGCATCGGCGCCCCGCGCCGCGCTGTAGGGATCGTTCGCCATGGCGATGCCGGGCATCAGCGCGGCGGCCGCCTCCATCCCCTCCGGATCATAGGCGACGACCTTCGCGCCCGCATCCTCCAGCGCCTGGACGATGGCGATGCTGGGCGCGTCGCGCATGTCGTCGGTATTGGGCTTGAAGGTCAGGCCCAGCAGCGCGACCGTCTTGCCCCGCGCTTCCCCGCCCATCGCCTTCACGATCTTGCGGCCCATGGCCCGCTTGCGCAGGTCGTTCACCTGCACGACCGTTTCGACGATGCGGATCGGCGCTTCATGATCCTGCCCGGTCTTGACCAGCGCCAGCGTGTCCTTGGGGAAGCAGGAGCCGCCATAGCCCGGCCCGGCATGAAGGAATTTGGACCCGATGCGATTGTCGAGGCCGATGCCCCGCGCCACGTCCTGCACCTGCGCGCCGACCGCTTCGCACAGGTCCGCCATCTCGTTGATGAAGGTGATCTTGGTCGCCAGAAAGGCGTTGGCGGCATATTTGATGAGTTCCGCCGTGCGCCGCCCGGTGAACAGCAGCGGCGCCTGGTTGAGGTAAAGCGGGCGGTAGATCTGCCGCATCACCTGGATCGCGCGCTCGTCGCCCGTCGTGCCCACGACGATGCGGTCGGGCCGCTTGAAATCGCCGATCGCCGCCCCTTCGCGCAGGAATTCGGGATTGGAGACCACCGCGATGTCGAGGTCGGGGCGGGCTTCCCGCGCGATCCGCTCCACGTCGTCGCCCGTCCCCACCGGCACGGTGGATTTGGTCACGATCACCGCCGGACCGTCCAGCGCCCCGGCGATCTCCCGCGCGGCGGCATGGACATAGCGCAGGTCCGCATGGCCGTCTCCCCGGCGCGAGGGCGTGCCCACGGCGATGAAGATCGCGTCCGCGCCCTGGACGCCCGCCGCCAGATCGGTGGTGAAGGTCAGGCGGCCCGCCGCCGCGTTGCTCGCGACCAGCTGGTCCAGCCCCGGCTCATAGATCGGCATCCGTCCCGCCTCTATGGCCGCGATCTTGCCCGCATCCTTGTCCACGCAGACCACGTCGTGACCGAAATCCGCGAAACAGGCTCCCGACACCAGCCCGACATATCCCGTGCCGATCATCGTGATCTTCATGGACGAACACCCTCCTCATGCGCCGCACGGGGAAGGGGCCTCCCTTCCCTCATGCTCCGATCCCGCGCTATCCCATCGCGCGCGCCGCTTCCAGCGGCAAATTGCCGCGTCGCCCGCGCCCTTCTCCCGGCCTGTCACGATGACGTAACAAGGACGTGATTGAGCGCTTGCCTTGGCGGCGAAGGACGATCTACTCTTCTCCTTCCCACAGCAAAGGAACCGGCATTGGCGACGATCGCGGTCTACAGCCTCAAGGGCGGGGTAGGAAAAACCACCTTCGCGATCAATCTGGCCTGGGCGTCCGCCTGCATTTCCAAACGCCGCACCCTGCTGTGGGATCTCGATCCGCAGGCCGCGTCGAGCTGGGTGCTCTCCACCGATACGCAGAACCGCGACGCCGCGCAGGCGATCTTCAGCAAGGACGTTCAGGTCCGCAAGCTGATCCAGCCTTCCACGGTGCCGGGGCTGGACCTGATCGCGGCCGACACCTCGCTGCGCGGGCTGGATCACCTGTTCCGGGAAATGGACAAGAAGAAGCGGCTGGCGAAGCTGATCGAGAGCCTGGCGAAGGATTATGACCGCATCGTCCTGGATTGCCCGCCGGGCCTGACCGAAACCAGCGAGCAGGTGCTGCGCGCCGCCGACCTGATCGTCATCCCGGTCATTCCTTCTCCCCTGTCGCAGCGGGCCATGGGCGAAGTCGCGCGCTACCTCGTCCAGCGGGGCGGGTCGCATGCGCCGATCCTGCCGGTCTATTCCATGGTCGACCGCCGCCGCAGCCTGCACCGCAAGGCGCTGGAGGAACAGGCGGACTGGCCGGCCATCCCCATGGCCAGCATGATCGAGCAGATGGCGGTGCGGCGCAAGCCGCTGGGGGCGTTCGCGCCCTCCTCGCCGGCCGCGAAGGAATTTGCGGCGCTCTGGACCATGGTCGAGCGGCAACTCCAAACGCCCTAGACGCTATCCCGTTCAGGGGATTCGCGCGGCCGCCCCATCGCGGCAGACCGGGATTGGGAATGCGCGCGCCCCGAACGGAAAGGGCCGCCCCCTGCGGAGCGGCCCTGCCTTCCTCAAACCCTATCAGGCTTTCCGTTTTAGCAATCGCGGTCGATGGCGCGGCCCGCGAGAGCGCCGACGCCCGCGCCGATGATGGCGCCCGTGGTGCCGTCGCCCCGGCCGTAGCGGCCGCTGCCCTTGCCCACTTCGTTGCCGAGCAGGCCGCCCGCGATCGCGCCGATGATCGTACCGCCGGTGCCCTTGTCACGGCAGCGATAACCGCCCCGGTAACCGCGATAATAATCGTTGCGATAATAGCGGTCGCCCCGGTAGCCGCGGTAATCCCCGCGATAGCCGCGGTAGCCGCGATCGCCGCGGTAATAATCGCCGCGATCATATTGGTGGCCCCAACCGTGGCGCGCCATGGCGGGGGTCGCGGTCACCGCGAAAGAGGCGACGCCCATGGCCAGCGCAGCTCCCATATTCACAAGAAACTTCATCTTCATGGCGTTGCTCCTCCAAAAGCCATTTTCAAGGCCGTTTCCGAAGGACGGATTCGCCTTGATTGATCTCCTTCTAACCGAGTCGCATTGAGCCGAGCCTGAATGGGCGTGACAGGCGCCGTTCATCCAGGAACGATCCGTCACGCGGATGCTGCAAGCCGCCCGATATTGTCCTATGGCAGGCACGATGCGTCGAATCCTGATCGTCCTGGCCCTGGCCGTCCTGCTGCTGCCGGCGGCCCACAAGAACAAGCCCAGGCTGATGCAGCCGGGCGTCCTGCCGGTGGCGGCGCGGGCGTTGCCGCTCAGCGCCGGCGATCCCGCCCTGCGGCGCGTGGGCAGGCTGGAATATGTCGCGGGATGGGAACTGACGAGCCGGAACCCCAATTTCGGCGGCATATCCTCCCTGCTGGTGGAGCCGTCCGGCCAGGTGCTGGCGCTCAGCGACTCCGGGGTGCTGATGGGCTTCCATGTCGGCGGCGGCGAGCCGCGCCGCCGGTCCTTCATCGCGCCCCTGCCGGTCCGCCCGCAGGACAAGGGCAGGCCGTGGTGGGCATGGGATTCGGAATCCATGACCCACGATCCCGCGACGGACCGCTACTGGGTCGGCTTCGAATTACAGCAGATGATCTGCCGCTACTCGCCGGGCTTCGCGCGGGTGGAGGCGTGCCGGGTCTGGCCGGAAATCGAGGCGTGGCCGGAAACCGGCTCCATCGAATCCCTCGCCCGGCTGCCCGACGGGCGCTTCATCGCCATCGCGGAAATGGGGATGACGAAGGACGGCCATCACGACGCCCTGCTCTTTTCCGGCGATCCCGCCGACCCGGACACGCCCTCGCCCATCCACCTGCGCTACGCGCCGCCGCAGGGCTATCGTCCCACCGACGCGGTGGCGCTGGACGAACGCCACCTGCTGGTGCTGAACCGGCGGCTGACCTTGCAGGAACTGTTCACCGGCGTCGTCGCGATCGTCGAACTGCCCGAAAAGCTGGAGCCGGACGCGCGGCTGCGCGCCGAACCGCTGGCGCGGCTCGCGCCGCCGCTGCTGGCCGACAATTTCGAGGGGCTGGCCGTCACGAAGGAAGGCGGGGAAACGATGATCTGGGTCGTGTCCGACGACAATCACGAATTTTTCCAGCGCACCCTGCTGCTCAAATTCAAGCTGCGCTGAACCGTCACTCCCATCCGCCGCCCAGCGCGAGGAAGACCGCGATCTGGTCCAGCAGCAGTTGCGAGCGCGCCGCCGCCGCGGCGGCCTCCGCGGCGGCAAGGCTGCGCTGCGCATCCAGCAGCGACAGGAAATCCCCGCGCCCGAAGCGGAACAACCGCTGCGCCTGCCCCGCCGACACCGCCGCGCTGTCCCGCGCCGCGTCCAGCGCCGCCGCGCGCTCGGCGTCCCGGCGCCATGTCTCCAGCGCCGTCTCCACCTGCCGCAGCGCCTCCAGCACGGTGCCGTCGAAACGGGCGAGGTCGGCCTTCACCTGCGCGTCGGCCTGGTCGATCCGCGCGCGCACCACCGGCCGGTTGGGGAAGCTCCACGACAAGAGCGGCCCCAGGCTCATGCCCAGCGACGTGCCGCCCCCGAAATCCTTGAGCGGCCCCGCCAGCCCCAGCGACCCGCCGATCGAGACATGCGGATAGAGGTCCGCCGTCGCCACGCCCAGCCGGGCGGTATCCCCGGCGATGGCGCGTTCCGCTTGCCGGATGTCGGGCCGCCGCCGGATCAGCGCCGCCCCATCGCCCGCCGGCAGGGGCTGCTTCAGCACCGGCAGCGCCGCGCACCCTTCCACTTCCACGGGATAGTCGGCGGGCGGCCGCCCCAGCAGCGCCGCCAGCAGATAGAGCGCATTGCGCCGCTGCGCCTCGAACCCCGGAAGCGCCGCCGCGCTGCTTTCCGCCGCCGCCTGCGCCCGGCTGACGTCGAAGGCCGTCCCCCGCCCGCCCCGGAACAGCCGCCGCGTCGCATCCGCCGTATCGCGCTGCAAGGCGACCACGCGCCGGTTGACCGCCAGCGAATAACGGGCCGCGCAGACCTGCGCATAGGCCCGCGTCACCGCCGCCGCCACGCTCACCCGCACCGCATCGCGCGCGGCGGCGGCGGCTTCCACGTCGGCGGCGCTGGCCTCGATGGCGCGGCGCACCTTGCCGCTGAGGTCCAGCGTATAGGAAGCGCTCAGCCCCAGGTCATAGCCCACCACGCCCGGCAGGCTCCCGCCCGTGCCCGAAGGCCGCGACAGGCTCGCCCCGCCTTCCGCCGTGGTGCCGATCGCGCGCCCGGCCTCCGCCTCGCGCAGTACCGCCTGCGCGCGCGTCAGATTGGCGTCGGCCGCGCGCAGGTCGGCATTGGCGGCCAGGGCTTCCCCCACCAGCGCATCCAGTTTCGGGTCGTCATAAAGCCGCCACCAATGGTCCGGCAGCGGCGCGTCGCTCGCCATGCCGCCCTGCGCCCCATGAAAAGCCCCTTGCGCGCCCGGCGCCGTCGCGGCCGATGTCTCCGGCGCATGATAATCCGGCCCCGCCGTCGCGCAGGCCGCCAGCCCCAGCGCGGCGAGCGGCGCGAAAATCCCCTTATGCATGGCGGCACGACCCCGACTTGGCGTCCTTCGCCCTGGGCTCCACCGTCACCGTCGCGGTCCGCCCGGTGATGAGGCTGATGTCGGCGGGCACCCTGGTCAGCTTCACCCGCACCGGGATCCGCTGGGCCAGCCGCACCCAGGAGAAGGTCGGCTGCACATTGGGCAGCAGATTGCCCGAATCCGATCGCGTCTGGTCGTTGATGCCGAAGGCGATGCTTTCGACCCGGCCGTGCAGGTCCTGCTCCTCTCCCATCATCCGCACCGTCACCGGCGCGCCCAGGCAGATGAGCGGCAGCTTCGTCTCCTCGAAATAGCCCTCGACGCGCAGGCTGTCGCGGTCCACCAGCGCCATCGCCTGCTTGCCCGCCGCCACATAGTCGCCCTGATGCAGGTCGAGGTTGGTGACCGTGCCGTTGACCGACGCCACCACCCGCGTCCGCCTGAGGTCCAGCGCCGCCCCGTCCCGCGCGGTGATCGCTTCGGCCAGCGCCGCCTGCGCAATCGCCAGGCGCGCCACATTCTGTTCATGCGCCTCGGCCGCGACCAGGTCGCCCAGCGCCAGGTCGCGCCGCGCCTCCCGCCGCGCCTGGCCCAGCGTCGCCTGCGCGCTTTCGACCCGCGCCTCCGCCTGCGTCAGCGCCAGTGCGTAACGCGGCCGGTCGATCACGAACAGCAGGTCCCCCTCCTTCACCTGCTGGTTGTCCCGCACCGCGACCGACGTCACCAGCCCGCCTATGTCGGGCGTCACCCGCACCACGTCGGCCCGCACCCGCCCGTCGCGCGTCCAGGGGCTGCGCTCATAATGGTTCCACATCCAGATCGCGATCAGGATGGCCGCGGCCACGATGACGATGGTGGCCAGGCTTCGCAGGAGGGGAGCGAGATAACGGTTCACAAGCGTATTCCAAACAGGGGGAAGAGGACGGAAAGCAGCCCCAGCAGCAGGATGAAGATGCTGAGGTCGACCAGCGCCCGATAGGCGATGAAGCGATAGAGACCGAAGCCGTGGATGAGGCGCGTCACGCCCCAGTTCAGGATCAGCGCGAACACCGCCAGCAACAGCAGCGTCGGCACATAGACGCCGCCCAGGGCGACTTCTCCGGTCATGCGGCGGCCCTCCGGTACCAGATGTCGTCCGCGAACAGGTTCCGCCGCAGCGCGACCAGCCCCAGCATGGCGTCGCGCCTGATCCGCGGATCGGGATGGGCGGACAGTTCGGTGATCGCGCCGTCGATGTCGTGCAGCAGGGCGGGCTGCGCCGGGGCGGGCGCGTCCGGGTCCAGCCCGCGATAATAGTCGCCCACGCCCTCCAGGACGCGGGTCAGCGGCGCGCGCTCGCCCGGCGGCAGGTCCATCCGCAATTCGCGCAGCTCGCCGATGCCGATGCCGGTGCGCAGGTCGCGCAGCGCGTCATAGATCGGCTTGCCCGCGTCCTGCTCCATCGCCGCCAGCCGGGGCGCGAGCAACGCCACCCGGTCCAGCATCCGGTTGATCCAGCGGCGCAAATTGGGCCGCTCCATCAGGTTGGCGCGTTGGGCGATGTCGCGCCACCCGGCCCGGATGGTGCGGCGGACCATGTTCCGCGATCCGGCGGGTTGCAGGATGCCCGCCATCACCGCCGCGAACCATATGCCGGTCAACTGGGCGAGGTTGCCGTTCAGGAAGGTCGGGAAATCGCCGATATAGCTCGACGCCAGCAGCGCCGGACTGCCCAGCCCCAGCAGCATGGGCATGGCATAGGCCGCCAGCGCGGGAGACGCCATCGCCGATCCGAGCAGGATGAGCGGCGGCGCGAAAGCCGCCATCAGCATCACGAAGCCGTCCAGCCGCGGCATGATCGCATAGCCATAGAGCGCGCCCAGCGACGAGGCTAGAATCGTCCCGGTCATCCATCCCTTGAGCGGCGCCTGCGGATTGTCCTGCGCCGCATAGACGGCCAGGAAGACGCCCGCCAGCATCGCCGCGCCCGCCCCGTCCCGCCATCCGCTGCCGATCCACAGCGCGCAGGCCGCCACCAGCGTGACGAAGGCGTTGAACGCGCCCCGGAACGCGCCCTCATAATCGCGGTGCACTTCCCGGAAGCGCCAGCCTTCCAGCAATTGGGCGACGCGCGCATTCACCGGCGCGCGGCCATAGCTCGTCATCTGGTCGTAAAGGTCGCGGCAGTCGCGATGCGCGGCTATCAGGTCGGCGAGCCGCGCATACAGGCTGAGGCGCAGCATGTCCGCCCAATCCATGTCCGGCCGGTTGGGCGGCTCCAGCGCCTTGCACCGGTCGATCAGCGCGGCGGCGCTGGCCCCCCTTTCGCCCATATCCGTCTCGGGATGCTCCACCCAATGCTGCACGTCCGCGATCAGGGCGGCGGCTTCGGGGCGAACGGCCCCGCCCCCCGCCGCCTTCAGCATCTTCACCCTGTCGTCCACCGCCGCGCCCAGCGGCAGCAACAGCGAAAGCTGGTCCTGCAAGGCCCGCACCGTCCGCACGCGCGGCACCCGGCGCGACAGGTCATAGGGCAGATGGGTGGAAAGCTGGTGCAGTTCCGTCACGTCCTGCGCCAGCCTGCGCCGTTCGGCCGCCAGCCCTTCCACCGGCTCGGCGGCGATGGCGTCGCGGGTCCAGCGTTCCGCGTCGCGCAGGATCGCCGCGACCCGGTTCAGCACCATGGTCGCGACCGATCCGGGCAGGATCGCGGCGTGGACCAGGCTGCCCGCCAGGATGCCGATGGTGATTTCCTGCACCCGCGACGACGCGAGGTCGAATATGCCGGCGGGCGCGTCGAAACTGGGGAAGGCGATCAGGCAGGCGCTATAACCCGCCAGGCTGAACATATAGGATCGCGGCGTGCCGTCCAGTTGCGCCACGAACACGCAGAAGCCCAGCCATCCCGCGACCGCCAGCGTCAGCAGTTCGGGCGCGTTCACCAGCGGGGGCACCATGATGATCGCGACCGCCGCGCCCACCAGCGTGCCCAGGATGCGATAGACTGCCTTGGATATGACCGCGCCCGCCATCGGCTGCGCCATGATGAAGGAGGTGATGAACGCCCAATAGGGACGCTCCAGCCCGATCGAGAAGGAGATATAGAGCGCCAGCGCGGCCGCCATGAAGCATTTGATGCCGAACAGCGCGGCGGGCCAGCCGAAGCGTTCGCTCATGGTTCCGCGCGCCGTTCCGCTATGCGCCGTCCCAGCGCTTCCATCAGGCGCACGCTGGCGTCGATGTCGGCGTCGGACATGCCTTCCAGCAAATCGTTGCGCAGATCGTCCAGCCGGTCCTGGATGGCGCTGACCAGTTCCCGCCCGGCCGGGGTCAGAGCCAGCCGGTTGGATCGCCGGTCGCCCGGATGGGGCAGCCGCTCCACCAGCCGGGCCGCTTCCAGTTGATGCAGCGTGCGCACCAGCGAGGGCTGCGAGATCTCCAGCGCCTCGGCCAGGTCGATCTGCCGCGCCTTGGGGCCCAGCCGCTGGAGGTGCAGCAGGCACCATCCGGCGGAATTGGACAGGCCGATCTCCGCCAGCGTCCGGTCCGCCAGTTGCCGCCACCCCCGCGCCACGGGGGCGAATGTGCGCGACAGCGCGTGTTGACGTTCCAGCGAAGGCATGGATGCTTAGATAGCTAACTAACTTTCTCTGTCAACCCTCATCCCTTCGCCATCTCGTTCATGGTTTTGCACCCGCCCGGCCGCCGCCGGGCCTTCCGCTCCGCCGGTCAGCCGGTCAGCCGCGCCGCGTGCCCGAAAAGCCCGCCGCCCCGAACGCGCCCAGCTGCATCGTCCCGGTGATGGCGTCGCCGCTCACTTCCGCCTCGCATTCCAGCGTCATCGGCATGGGCAGCGTCATCTCCATCTTCCACGTCAACTTGTTGCCGTCGACCGTGCCGTCCTTGACGTCGAGCGATCCCATCATCCCCGCGAAGGTGCCGTTGAAGCGGTCCCCGCTGCTGATGACGGTGAAGACGCCGCTCTGGTCGCCCATCGGCGTCTTCGCGACGCAATCATAAGCGCCGTCCACTGCTGCCATGTCCCTTGTCTCCTTATCCTGACCGTCAATCGGCCAATGTGCCCATCTCCACCGGCAGGCCCACCGCGTCAAGCTGCGGCCGCACCAGCTTCGCGTCGCCCACCACGACCCAGATCAGCCGGTCGGCGCTGATCGCCTCCCTCGCCGCCTTGTCCATCGCCGCCGCCGTCATCGCGCGATAGGTGCCGGGCAGCGTCTCATAATAATTGTCGGGCCGCCCCAGCAGGTCGTTGCGCATCATCGCGCCGAGCAGGTCCGAAGAGGTTTCGAAGCTGCCGGGGAGCGACAGGATCTGGCTGTTGATCGTCTGGTTGCGTTCCGCTTCGGTCGTGCCCTTGCCGGTCAGGAAGTCGTTGATGTCCTTTCGCGCGGCGATGATCGATTCGCCGGTCTTGTCGGTCTGCACGGGGGCATAGACCAGCAGCGGGATCGTCTCCTTGACGCCGGGAAGCGCCGTGCCCGCATAATAGGCCCAGCCCTTCGTCTCACGCAGGTCCATGATGAGGCGCGACGTGGTGCTGCCGCCCAGCACTTCATTGGCGGTGATGAGGTCGACCGGATTGTCGGTCCCCTGCTTGCCGGTGAGTTGGCCCGCGAGGATCATGGATTGCGGGCTTTGCGGCTTGTCGACGAGGATGATCCGCGCCGGGCGAGCCATGCGGTCCATGCGGAAGAGCTTCGTCCCCTTCTGCGCCGCCGGAGCCTTCCAGTCGCCGAAGCGCTTCTCCAGCAGCGGCATGATCTCCGCCAGCGTCGTGTCCCCGGTGACGAAGATCGTCGCATTGTCGGGCCGCAGCCATGTGTCATGGAAGGCGGTCAGATCCTGCCGCGCCACCGCCTTCACGCCGCTTTCCGTGCCGGAGCCGGTAAAGGGGATGCCATAGGGATGCGCCTGCCCGTAGAGCAGCGGCGGCAGCAGGCGCTGCGCGATGGGCATGGGTTCGGTCTTTTCCGCCGCGATGCGGGTCAGGAGCTGGCCGCGCAGACGCTCCACCTCCTTGGGATCGAAGGCGGGGTTGCGGATGATGTCGGACAGCAGGCCCAGGGACGCATCCAGATTGGGCTTGAGCGCATAGAGGCCGACCGTGGTCGTATCCATGCCGTTCTTCGCGCCGATGGATGCGCCCAGCCGCTCCTGCTCCTCCGCGATCTGGATGGAGGTGCGGGTCTTCGTGCCCTCGTCGAGCAGCGCCGTCGTCAGCGCCGCCGTGCCCAGCTTCGCCCTGTCGTCGGCGGCGTTGCCCGCATCGAAGGAAACGGACACGCGCACCACCGGCACCGTCGCCCGGCGGGCGAAGACGATGGGGATGCCGTTCTTCAGCTTGGCATGTTCGACCTTCGGGAAAACGAGGTCGGCGACAGGCTCTATGGGCGGCTGCGCGATCTTCGTCGGCGCGGGCGGCTGCGCGGCGACGGGCGCCGGGGACTTGGGATCGCGGAAGAAAGCGGGCTTGTGCGTGGCATTGCCTGCCAGCGCATTATCCTCCGCCGACCGCTCGCCCGGCGCGACCGTCAGGCGGAATACCGGGCGGCTGAGCCATTTGCGCGCCGCATCGCTCACCGATTGGGGAGTGGCGGCGGCATAGGCGGCAAGGTCCTGCTTATATTTGCCGGGATCGCCCGAATAAACCGCGCCTTCCGCCAGCGTCACCGCCTTCCCGGAAAAACCGCCGACTTTCTCCAGCCCGGAAATCGTGCCCGACACCTGCTGCGTCGCGGCGCGGAGCACTTCGTCGGCGGTCGGCCCCTTGGCGAGATAGTCCGCGAGAAGCTGGTCCAGCCGCTTGCCCACCGCCACCGGGTCCGCGCCCGGCTTCACGTCCACCGTGATCTCGGCGATGGAGAGCTTCTCGAAGGGCTGGATGCTGGCCTTAACCCCGACGGCGACCTTCTCCTCTTTCACGAGGATATTGTCGAGCCGCGACGATCCAAGGCCGCCGAACACCGACATCGCCAGATCGAGTTGCTGCAAGTCCGGCGAGTTCACCCCCGGCACGATCCAATTCCGATAAAGGCGCGTGGCGGCGACATTGTCGTGCATGACCTTCTCGACATCCTTGCCGAGCGTCGGCACCGTCGCGTCCACATCCTGCGGCGCGGGACCGGCGGGGATGTTGCCGAACCATTTTTCGGCCTTCGCCTTCGCCGTCGCCGCGTCGATGTCGCCTGCCAGCACCAGCACGGCATTGTTGGGGCCGTAATGCGTCTTGAACCAGTTCTGCACATCGCCAAGGCTGGCCGCGTTCAGGTCCGCCATCGAACCGATGGTGGAGTGACGATAGGGATGCCCTTCCGGCAACATCGCGGCCAACTGGGCATATTCGACGAGGCCATAGGGTTCGTTTTCGCCCATGCGCTTTTCATTCTGGACGACGCCGCGCTGGGTATCGAGCTTCCCCTGCGTCACCGCGCCCAGCAGATGCCCCATACGGTCGGATTCGAGGAACAGCGCCCGGTCGAGCGCGCCGGTCGGCACCGTTTCGAAATAATTGGTGCGGTCGAACCAGGTCGTGCCGTTCCAGTCGGTCGCGCCGATATCCTCCAGCCGCCCAAAGAAGGGACCGTCGGCATTTTCAGAGCCATAGAACATCAGATGTTCGAACAGATGAGCGAAACCTGTCTTGCCCGCCGGTTCGAAACGCGATCCCACATGATACCAGACCGACACCGCCACCACCGGCGCCTTGCGGTCGGTATGGACGATGACGCGCAGACCGTTCTTCAGCGTGAATTGCTCATAGGGAATGTCGACCTTCGCGACGAGGCTGGGGAGCGGCGCGGGGGCCTGCGCGGCGGTCGAAGGCGCGGCCATGGCGGCCACCGGCAGCGTGAGGGCGAGCGGAGACAGGCCAAGCAACCAAGCTGCACGACGCGAAAGGGGAAGAAGGGTCATGAGCGCCTCATGAAAGTTCGTGATCGCCGCACCATAGCGGGGCGTTATAGGGACGCAATACGCTTTGCGCTGGACAGGCGGCCTGCGACGAATAGGTTCACGCCTTCGACCATCGGATGAGGTTCCCTCCATGCCCCTTCGCGCCGCGCTTCTCGCTCCGCTCCTGTCCCTCGCCATCGCCCTGCCCGCTCCGGCGCAGGAGCGGCCTGCTTTCTCCTCCGATGCGATCCGGGCGGACGTGACCTTTTTGGCGGACGACCTGCTGGAAGGGCGCGACGGCGGGACGCGGGGCTATGACATCGCGGCGCGCTATGTGGCGGCGCGCTTCACGGCGCTGGGGCTGGAGCAGATCGTGCCGGGTAGCTGGTATCAGCCGGTGACGCTGGCGGTGGCGACGCTGGAGAAGGACAGCCCCGCCCGCCTCACCATCGGCGGCAGGGCGTTCGACAATGGGGGCGATGTCGTGATCGGCGCTTTCGGGCGGGAACCGAAGCAGGGGCTGGAAGCGGGCGCGGTATTCGTCGGTTACGGGCTCCAGTCGGCGCGGGAGAAGATCGACGATTATGCGGGCCTCGACCTTCGGGGCAAATGGGCGGTGGCGCTCTCCGGCTCGCCGGTCGGGATGCCGAGCGAGATCGGCGCGCATCTGGCCGCTGAAAAGGCGCAGGCCGCGCAGAAGGCGGGAGCCATCGGTCTTGTCACCATCCCCAGCGCCGCGATGCTGGCGCGGATGCCTTGGGAGCGGTTGCGGGAGCGGGCGGGCGATCCCAGCGTGGGATGGATGCAGCCGGATGGGCAGCTTTATGTGCGGACGCCGGGGATCAGGGGGTCGGCCTATGCCCATGGCGCGGCGGCGGAGGCTTTGCTGGCCGGGTCCGGGCGGACGCTGGCGGCGATCCGGGCGGAGGCGGGGAAGAAGGGCGGGCGGCCCAAGGGTTTCGCGCTCAAGCCCATGATCCGCCTGGATCGGACGAGCAGCGTGGCGATCGCGCCCAGCAGCAATGTGCTGGCGGTGCTGCCCGGTTCCGATCCGGCGCTGGCGGGGGAATATGTGCTGCTGATGGCGCATCTCGACCATGTGGGGGTGAAGCCGGACACGCCGGGCAAGGACAAGATCCATAACGGCGCGATGGACAATGCTTCGGGCGTCGCGACCATGATGGCGGTCGCGAAGGCCTTTGCGGAAAGCGGGACGCGGCTCAAGCGCCCGATCCTGTTCGCGGCGGTGACGGCGGAGGAGGACGGCCTTCTGGGTTCGCAATATCTGGCGAAGAATCCGGTACTGCCCGAGGGCGGCAAGCTGGTGGGCGTCGTCAATCTGGACATGCCGATTCTGACTTATGACTTTCAGGATGTGGTGGCGTTCGGCGCGGAGCATTCGACGCTGGGGCCGATCGTGGAGAAGGCGGCGAAGTCGGAGGGTGTCGTGCTGTCGCCCGATCCCCTGCCCGCCGAAGGACTGTTCACCCGGTCGGACCATTATCGCTTCGTCGAGGAGGGCGTGCCTTCGGTGTTCCTGATGACGGGCTTTGCCGGGCCGGGGAAAGCGGCGTTCGAGCATTTCCTCAAGACTGACTATCACAAGCCGTCCGACCAGATCGACCTGCCCTTCCACTGGGAGGCGGCGGCGAAGTTCGCGCGGGTCAATTATGCGATCGCGCGGGAGATCGCCGATGCGGCGGAGGCGCCGCGCTGGTATGAGGGGGACTTTTTCGGGGACGCCTTCGCGCCGGGGCAGGCCAAGGCGAAACCATGAACGAGATGGCGAAGTGATGCGTTTTTCGGAGGGGCGGATAGGATAATTGCGTAGTGCCCCTTGTGTTGCTTTTGGGCAACACTACATCGGCAGCAGTATCTTGAAGGGGATGTCATGAACCTCGAAAAATTCACCGACCGCGCCAAGGGCTTTCTCCAGTCGGCGCAAACCGTCGCGATCCGCATGAACCATCAGCGGATCAGCCCGGAACATCTGTTGAAGGCGCTGCTGGAGGACCAGCAGGGCATGGCTTCGGGCCTCATCAAGGCGGCGGGGGGCGATCCCAACGTCGCGCTGCGCGAAACCGATGCGGCGCTGGCGAAGGTGCCCGCCGTGTCGGGGAGCGGGGCACAGCAGACGCCGGGCCTGGACAATGACGCCGTGCGCGTGCTCGACAGCGCGGAACAGGTCGCGCAGAAGGCGGGCGACAGCTTCGTCACCGTCGAGCGGCTGCTGCTGGCGCTGACTCTCGCGTCCACCACGGCGGCGGGCAAGGCGCTCGCGGCGGCGGGCGTGAAGGCCGAGGCGCTGAATGCCGCGATCAACGACCTGCGCGGCGGGCGGAGCGCCGATACGGCGAGCGCCGAGGATCGCTATGACGCGCTCAAGAAATTCGCGCGCGACCTGACGCAGGCGGCGAAGGACGGCAAGCTGGACCCCGTCATCGGGCGCGACGAGGAGATTCGCCGCACCATCCAGATCCTCGCGCGGCGGACCAAGAACAACCCCGTGCTGATCGGCGACCCCGGGGTCGGCAAGACCGCCATCGCGGAGGGCCTTGCGCTGCGCATCGCCAATGGCGACGTGCCCGATACGCTGAAGGACCGGACGCTGATGGCGCTCGACATGGGCAGCCTGATCGCGGGCGCCAAATATCGCGGCGAGTTCGAGGAACGGCTGAAAGGCGTGCTGGACGAGGTGAAGGCGGGCGAAGGCCAGATCATCCTCTTCATCGACGAGATGCACACGCTGATCGGCGCGGGCAAGTCGGAAGGGGCGATGGACGCGGGCAATCTGTTGAAGCCTGCCCTCGCGCGCGGCGAACTGCACTGCATCGGCGCGACGACGCTCGACGAATATCGCAAATATGTGGAGAAGGACCCGGCGCTCCAGCGGCGGTTCCAGCCTGTCTTCGTGGGCGAGCCGACGGTGGAGGACACCATATCCATCCTGCGCGGCCTGAAGGAAAAATATGAGCTGCACCATGGCGTGCGGATCACGGACGGGGCGATCGTCAGCGCGGCGACGCTCTCCAACCGCTACATCACCGACCGCTTCCTGCCCGACAAGGCCATCGACCTGATGGACGAGGCGGCGTCGCGACTGCGGATGGAGGTGGAGTCGAAGCCCGAGGAGATCGAAAATCTCGACCGGCGGATCATCCAGCTCAAGATCGAGCGGGAGGCGTTGAAGAAAGAGACGGACAAGGCTTCGGCGGACCGGCTGGCGGCGCTGGAGGAGGAGCTGGCCAATCTGGAGCAGCAGTCGGCGGAACTGACGCAGCGCTGGCAGGCGGAGAAGGACAAGATCGCGGGCGAAAGCCGCCTGAAGGAGCAGCTTGACGCCGCGCGGCTGGAACTGGAACAGGCGCAGCGCGGCGGCGACCTCGCGAAAGCGGGGGAACTGGCCTATGGGCGCATCCCCGATCTGGAGCGCAAGCTGGAGGAGGCGCAGTCTGCCTCCAAGGGCGCGATGCTGCGCGAGGAAGTGACGAGCGAGGACATCGCTTCGGTCGTGTCGCGGTGGACCGGCATTCCGGTGGACCGGATGATGGAGGGCGAGCGCGAGAAGCTGCTCAACATGGAAGCGGAACTGGGCAGGCGCGTCATCGGGCAGGCCGATGCGGTGAAGGCCGTGGCGACCGCCGTGCGCCGGTCCCGCGCCGGGTTGCAGGACCCGAACCGGCCGCTGGGATCGTTCCTGTTCCTGGGGCCGACGGGCGTGGGCAAGACGGAGCTGACCAAGGCGCTTGCCGGATTCCTGTTCGACGACGACAGCGCGATGGTGCGGATCGACATGAGCGAGTTCATGGAGAAGCACTCCGTCGCGCGGCTGATCGGCGCGCCTCCGGGCTATGTCGGCTATGAGGAAGGCGGCGTGCTGACCGAGGCGGTGCGGCGGCGACCCTATCAGGTCGTGCTGTTCGACGAGGTGGAAAAGGCGCACAGCGACGTGTTCAACGTGCTGTTGCAGGTGCTGGACGACGGCCGCCTGACCGACGGGCAGGGGCGGACGGTGGACTTCACCAACACGATCATCGTGCTGACGTCCAATCTGGGCAGCCAGTATCTGTCGAACATGGCGGACGGCCAAAGCGTCGAGGATGTCGAGCCGCAGGTGATGGAGATCGTGCGCGGCCATTTCCGGCCCGAGTTCCTCAACCGCCTGGACGAGATCATCCTGTTCCACCGGCTGGGCGCGGAGCATATGGGGCCGATCGTCGATATCCAGGTCGGGCGGGTGCAGAAGCTGCTGAAGGACCGCAAGGTGACGCTGGACCTGACGGACGGCGCGCGGGCATGGCTGGGGCGGGTCGGTTACGATCCCGTTTATGGCGCGCGGCCGTTGAAGCGAGCGGTGCAGAGGTATCTGCAGGACCCGCTGGCGGACTTGATCCTGCGCGGGGAAGTGCCCGATGGGTCGACGGTGAAGGTCGAGGAAGGCGATGGGGGGTTGGTGTTGGGGGTGGTTTGACCTCACCGCAAATATTTGGACATAAAAAAGGGCGGCTTGTGGGCCGCCCTTTTCTTTTGTTTCGATAGAAGATCAGAGTTTCGCTCTGACACCAATATACATGAAACGGCCGATATTATCATAAATGGCATCGCCATCGCCTATGCTGCCTGTCCCCAGAATGCCATAAGGCGGCTTCTTGTCGGTCAGGTTGTCGATGCCACCATAGAATGTGAACCGCTTGTCGACGTCCAGCGACGCGCGAATATTATGGTAAGTCACGGACGGATAATAAACGACGTCAGCATAATAAGGATCGAGCGGAGGGACGCCATAGGTGGTATGTTGCGCTTCCCAATCGGTGATCGACTGGCGGCCAATATACCGCATCTCATATCCCAGCGTGAAGTTCTTGTAAGTATAATCCGCCGAGACGTTGAAGGCATAGATCGGATCGCCCAGTTCTCCCTTGAGCCGTTCCGGCTGATCCGGCGCGTCAAGATAGGGGTAATCGTTCCGCATCCTGACCCAGTTGCCTACGAAACGCAGCTGCAAGCGGTTGTCGACATCGAAACGATGGTCATAATTGACATCGACGTCCAAGCCCTTCGCCCGTTTGGCGGAATAGTTCAGACTGGTCTGCAACAGCGCGGGCAACTGGAACGTGCTGTCTGGATTACGCGGGAAAATAAGATCGCAGAAAGAGTTGTTGAGATCGGGACCATCATAGCAGCCGTCGAGAATGGTCTGCGCATCGACGGGTGATATCACGCTCTTGATCTTGATATCGTAATAATCGGCCGTGACGGACAGGCCGGGAAGGAAACGAGGCTGGAGGATGACGCCATAGGTCCAGCTCCGTGACTTTTCCGCCTTGAGGTCGGGATTACCCCCAGAAAGGATTTCCAGCGTGGCCGAGCGCGTGAACTGGTTCTCGAAATTAGCGGGAACGCCAGCCGCAGCGCAATTGGCTTCGCGCGTCGCCTTACCCTTTTTAATGAAGTTCACGTCGCAGGGATCATTCAGCGACGCATAATCCTGCGACGGCGAATTATAGAGATCGCTCAGCGTGGGCGCACGCACCGACCGGGAATAGTTCACGCGGAATTTGATATCCGGGATCGGTGAATAGATGCCGCCATAATTATAGGCCCAGACCGTGCCGATCGCGCCCTTGTAGTCCGCAACCCGCGCTGCGCCGTTGATCGACAGTTCGTTGACGAAACGCATATCCTTGATCAGCGGGATATCGATTTCGCCATAGGCTTCCTTCACCACGAAGGAAGGCGGACGGAAATCCGGGATCGCGTTCAGGAACGTCGCGCCGCTCGAGACCAGGTCGTCATAGGCATAGGACGCCTTTTCCCGACGATATTCCGCCCCCAGTGCGAAGCGGACCGGACCGCCCGGAAGCTCGAACCATTGAGAGCTATTGCCGACAAGGTTTGCCGAAATATCGATTTCGGTCGCTTTGCCACGACGATAGGAGGTCGTGTTGATATAGTTGAGCGCAGCCCGATCAGCCCGCCCTTCACCCAGAATATTGAGCGGACGGCAGTTCGGATCGGTGACCGTCACCTGATTGATACGGCACACGATCTCGTTATTGCCATTATAGACCGCATCAATCGCATTGTAGAAATTCTGCTCGATCCGGTTATTGTAGAAGGCCGAGCGGGTTTTCAAATGCCCGTAATTGAAGCTGATGTCATAATGCCAGTCATTGTTGAATGTGCCTTCGGCACCGACCACAATGCGGAAGGTGTCGCGACGATCTTTCTCATCCCGCGTCCCGAGGTCGAGATTGTTGCGGTTGAGGTTGAAATAGGTCGCGCCCGCGGGCAGCAGCGATTGAATC
Source organism: Sphingobium cloacae (assembly GCF_002355855.1). Lineage (NCBI taxonomy): Bacteria > Pseudomonadati > Pseudomonadota > Alphaproteobacteria > Sphingomonadales > Sphingobiaceae > Sphingobium > Sphingobium cloacae. Next base: position 3,098,399 of record NZ_AP017655.1, on the reverse strand, counting down.
GTCGCCCGCGCGGCAGGCGTCAGATAGGCGTTGTCCAGCGAAATGGGCGTGTAGATCAGATAGTTGGTGGGATCATAAGGATTTCCATCCCCACCCAGACCCTGTTCGCCGCCCTGCGAGAAGGTCGGCGTTCCTTGCGCGAAGGCATCCACGCGGACGAACTTGGCCTCTATGAAAGGCTTGAACGCATCGGAAACCTCGTACCGTGCCATCAGATTGGCGACATAACGCTTGTATCCCGGCTGCAACGTCCCGGAATCATTCAGCGTTGAGCCATCCCCGCCCTGATTGTTGCCCGAACCCACTGGCCGGAAATCGACCCCATAGGCGGATTCACGCAGCGATCCATCCGGCTGGAACAGGAATATACGAGGGAAGCCGTTGGGCAAGCAGCCAGCCGCGCTGGCGCAATTGCGTGTGTTGTTGCCATTATAAGCGATGAACGAGCCACCGTTGGAATAGCCGAAGCTCCGCACGCCCGTCAGGAATTCGCGATCCGGTATGGTGTTGTCGAGGCGGGGATCATCCACCAACTGGAACTGGCGGCGACCGGAAAATGCCCCCGTCAGCCCGGGACGATCCGTGTACAGCAGCTTGTCGCCCTGCGTATAATCGAGAGCCACGGCAATATTCCCGCGACCGTCCGCGAAATTATGGCCAAATGTGCCCGACAAACGATAGGTGCCGCGGTCGCCATGCGAAGAAATGCCGGACTGGGCGTTCAGGCTGACACCTTCGAAATCGCGCTTCAAGACAAAGTTGACCACGCCGGCCATCGCGTCGGAGCCATAGACCGCCGAACTGCCGCCCGTGACGATGTCCACCCGATCGATCAGATCGGTCGGTATGGTGTTGGTATCGACGAGGAAATCGCCCTCAGAGGCAGTGATATGCCGTCGGCCATTCACGAGAACCAGCGTCCGGGGAACGCCAAGTCCGCGAAGATCAAGAAAATTGAGGCCCGCCGTTCCGATATATTGCGTGGAGTTCGACTGGCTGTAGGTCGAACGAAGCGATGGAAGGTCGTTCAGTATGTCGCCAATGTTCGTCTGGCCACGGCGAGACAAATCCGCCGCCGTCATGGTGGTTACGGGGATAGGCGAGTCCAGCGTAGGCCGCGCGATGCGCGAGCCCGTGACGATGATGGTTTCCCCAACGGCTTCGCTTTCGCCAGCGGTGGCTTGAGGCGCATCCTGCGCCGCCGCCGCACCGATGAATGCGAGCGATCCGATCAAGATAAGCGGAGCTGCGCTGCTGCGCAGAACTGCCCTTTTGGAAAATGTCTTCACAATCCAGTCCCTTGCTCTGGAGTTCGGCAGATGACCTGCCTTCATGACCTGACAAGGGGACTTAGAGCCCGACAGCAATCCCCCTGTGCGGATCAGCAGAAACTGCGCGGGGAGACTGCCCCTGTAAAGTAAGGGGAATAGTCATTCGCTGTTTTTGCCAAGAACTGTATCAAAAATGCAACAAACGTTGCCACAGGGGACGAAGGAGTATACGCAAGAAAATTTCAAGCCTCCGGAACATCCCGCAGTAAATATAGCATTTATCCTGAGTAGAGGATCATTCCGCGAATAAAATGAACAGTTCCTTTTGTGTAACGTCTTACCCCGAAGCGGCTGCACAGACGGCATGAACAGGGGCCAACGCGCCACAGGGTCACTCAGCGGGTGGGCGACATAGACGGTGGACGGGGCTTTCCTGGCTCTCCGTCACCCGCCCCCCATCACCCCCGCCAGCAGCATCGGGTCGATGCGGGCGTCGTTCCATTTCATGCTCCAGTGAAGATGGGGGCCGGTGGCGCGGCCGGTGGCGCCGATGGCGCCGATGGCCTGGCCCTGGCGTACCTTGTCGCCCGGCTTCACGTCGATGCGCGACAAATGGAGGAAGGCGCTGTTGAGGCCGTGGCCATGGTCGATCATCAGGAGGTTACCCTCCAGCGTGAAGGGCTTGTCCGCCGCCAGGATCACCACGCCGTCGGCGGGCGCGACGATCGGGTCGCCGGTCGCGCCCGCGACATCGACGCCGCTGTGATAGGCGCCGGGCGTGCCCTGATAGATGCGCTGCGCCCCGAACAGGCCGGAGATGCGGCCCCGGCGCGGCCAGATGAAGCTCTGGCGCCAGCCCTGCGCGTCCGTCACCGTGGCGCGGGCGGCGGCGATGCGCTCCAGTTCGGGCTTGCGGATCGCCATGAAGGCTTCGGTGCTCTTCGTCGGGCGCAGGGGCGCGTTGATGCGCTCCAGACGCCAGGCGCGCGGGGCGATCGTGAGGGGGCGGTCGATGACGCGGCCATCGGCAAGGCGCGCGGTGAGGCGGGCCTGGGGCGCGGCGTCGCGGTCGAAGGCGATGAGGAAGCGGCCGTCCCTATCGACCGGAACAGGCTGGCCGTCGAGGCGCAGGTCGGCGATTCCCGCCGGGGCCGTGCCGCGCAGCACGCCGCCTTGCGTCATTTCGCCGCTGAAGCGGAAGTCGGACGTGGCGCTGGCGGCGGGCGGCGAAGGCGGGGCGGACTCGGCGGCGGGTGCGGCCCATGCCAGCATCGCGGCCGCGAGGAGGGGCTTCATCCTTCGCCGCGGGCCTTCAGTTCGGCGCGGGCGGAGACTTCGGCGCTGGCATAGGGTTCCTGACGGGCGATGCTCCAGTAGCGCAAATCCTCCAGCGGGATCTTCCGGCCGGTGACCGCGCAGACGACATGATCGCCCGCCTGCAACACGCGGAAGCTGTAGGGCATATAATGCAGCCGGGCGGCGCGGTCGCGGTTGGACATCAGCATTTCGAGGCGGCCTCTCCAACGGGTCGGGGCATCAGGAGAAGAGGTCCTGCTGCCGGATTTCGCCCTCTTCGCGCTTTTTGTGCGCGGGGCGGGATGGATTCGATATAGCCGGTGGAGCGGGCTTCTCAAGGGGCGGGGCGCCTTCGACGGTGGCGTCCACCTCTCCGTCGCGGAAGTGGAGCGTGACCTGACCGGCGGCGCGGGCGGCGGCGGTGTCGCGGACGAGGTGGCCGCCCGCCATGACGCGGGCGAAACCGCGCTGGAGCGGGCGGTCGGGATCGAGCGAGACGAACAGGCGGGAAAGGCGGTCGAAGGCGGTGGCGCGGTCCGCCAGGGCGCGGGTCAGATAATCGGGGCGCAGGCGCAGGCGGTCCACGCGCTCCCTGGCGCGGCTGACATATTGCTGGAGAAGCGCGGGGCGGAGCGCGCCGCCCGCCTGGCTCAGATGCGTGCGGGCGTCGGCGAGGCGGTGGCGCAGGCCGCTGGCGAGCGCGTCGGACAGCTGGTCGAGCCGCTGGCGCTGGGGGGCGAGCAGCGTGTCGGGCGTGGGCATCAGGCGCGCCTGCATTTCCAGCCGCTCGCGGGCCTGCGCCGCGCCGCGCCGGACGGCGCGGTCCATGCGGACGCCCTGCTCGCGCAGCATCGCCAGCAGTTCGGCGCGGACCGGCACGGCCATTTCGGCGGCGGCGGTGGGCGTGGGCGCGCGCATGTCGGCGGCGTAGTCGCAGAGCGTCGTATCGGTTTCGTGGCCGACCGCCGAAATGACGGGGATGGAGCATTCCGCCACGGCGCGGACGACGATCTCCTCGTTGAAGCTCCACAAATCCTCGATGGAGCCGCCGCCGCGCGCGACGATGACGAGATCGGGCCGGGGCAACGGACCATCAGCGGGCATGGCGGAAAAGCCGCGCACGGCGCGGGCGACCTGCGCCGCCGCGCCATCCCCCTGCACCAGCACCGGCCAGAGCAGAACGTCGGTCGGGCAGCGGTCCGACAGGCGGTGGAGGATGTCGCGGATCACCGCGCCGGTGGGGGACGTGACCACGCCGATGGTGCGGGGCATGAAGGGCAGCGGGCGCTTGCGGTCTCGGTCGAACAGGCCCTCTGCCGCCAGTTTCGCCTTCAGCTTTTCGAGGAGGGCCATGAGTGCGCCTTCCCCGGCCAGTTCCATCCGGTCGATCACGATCTGATATTTGGAGCGGCCGGGATAGGTGGTGAGCTTGCCCGTCGCGATCACCTCCACCCCGTCCTGCGCGGCGAAGGCGATGCGGGCGGCGCTGCCCTTCCACATCACCCCGTCGATGACGGCATTGTCGTCTTTCAGGCAGAGATAGAGATGGCCGGACGCCGCGCGCTTGAAACCGGAAATCTCACCGCGCAGGCGGACATGGCCGAAACGGTCCTCCACCGTGCGCTTGAGCAGGCCCGACAATTCGCTGACGGTGAGCGGCGGCGCGTTGTCCCCGGCGCGTTCCTCGGCTAACAGGCGGCCCGAATTGTCATAGGCATCGTAATCCGGGGACATGGGCGACATGAACATCCTTCTGCTTGGCGGCGGCGGCCGCGAACATGCGCTGGCGTGGAAGCTGGCGCAATCGCCGCGGCTCAAGACCCTTTATGCCGCGCCGGGCAATCCGGGCATAGCCCAGCACGCGCAATTGGTCGACCTCGACGCGGCGGATCATCGCGCGGTGGTGGATTTCTGCACCCGCCATTCCATCGGGCTGGTGGTGATCGGGCCGGAAGCGCCGCTGGTCGACGGCCTCGCCGACAATCTGCGCGCCACCGGGACGCCGGTGTTCGGGCCGGGGAAGAAGGCGGCGCAACTGGAGGGGTCGAAGGGCTTCACCAAGGATCTGTGCAAGCGGGCGGGGATTCCCACCGCCGCCTATGAGCGGGTGACGAGCAAGGACGGCGCGATCGCGGCGCTCGACGATTTCGCGCTGCCGGTCGTCATCAAGGCCGACGGGCTGGCGGCGGGCAAGGGCGTCATCATCGCGGAGACGCGGGAGGAGGCGCTGGCGGCGCTCGACACCATGTTTTCCGGCGCGTTCGGCGCGGCGGGCGAGGAAGTGGTGCTGGAGGAGTATATGACGGGCGAGGAAGCGAGCTTCTTCGCGCTGACGGACGGGAGCGCCATCCTGCCCTTCGGTTCCGCGCAGGATCACAAGCGCGTGGGCAATGGCGATACCGGGCCGAATACGGGCGGCATGGGGGCCTACAGCCCCGCCCGGGTGCTGACGGCGGAACTGGAGCAACAGGTGATCGACCGGATCGTGCGGCCGACCGTGGAGACTCTGGCCAGCGAGGGCACGCCTTATTCCGGCGTGCTCTATGCGGGGCTGATGCTGACCGACGAGGGGCCGAAGCTGATCGAATATAATGCCCGCTTCGGCGACCCGGAATGCCAGGTGCTGATGATGCGCTTCGACGGCGATCTGGTGGAGTTGCTGCTGGCGGTGGCGGAAGGCAGGCTTGCCGGACAGGGGCCGGTGCAACTGGCGGATCGCACGGCGCTGACCGTCGTGATGGCGGCGAACGGCTATCCGGGGACGCCGGAGAAGGGCGGCGTCATCGCGGGGATCGATGCGGCGGAGGCGGGCGGCGCGCGGGTTTTCCATGCGGGCACGGCGGAAAAGGACGGCGCGATCGTCGCGACCGGCGGGCGCGTGCTGAACGTCACGGCGACCGGGCAGAGCGTGCGGGAGGCGCGGAAAGCGGCCTATGCGGCGGTGGACGCCATCGATTTCCCCACCGGCTTTTGCCGCCGCGACATCGGCTGGCGGGAGGTCGCGCGCGAGGAAGCGGCGGCATGAACGGTCCCGCCCATCCCCGAACGCCCTTGTCCCGCGCGGCAAGCTGCTCTTAAATAGGGCCAAGGGATGATGTGGGAGACGGAAGGGATGCAGGAATTCTTCATTGACTATGGCCTGTGGCTGCTGATCGGGCTGTTGATCGTCATCGGGCTGGTGTTCCTGCTGTCGGGCAGGCGGAAAGCCGATCAGGCGGACGAGCGCGCACCGGTCGCTCCGGCCGGGCAGCCGCCCGCGCCGCTGGTTTCGCCACCGCCCCCTCCCCCCGAGGCTGCGCCCGCGCCGGCCGCGGCCATGCCGATGGTGCCGGTCGATGTCGAAGCCATCGTCCCGCCCGCGGCGGAAGAGAAGCCCGCAGCCGTGGCCGCGCCGGTTCCCGCTTCGCCCGCGGTCTCCTCGCCCCCGCAAGGGCCGGACGACCTGCTGAAGCTCAAGGGGGTGGGCCCCAAGCTCAATGCGCTGCTGATCGAACTGGGGGTCACCAGCTTCGCCCAGATCGCGGCGTGGACCGACGCCGACGTCGCGGCGATCGACGCCCGGCTCGGCAATTTCAGGGGGCGGCCGGTGCGCGACCAGTGGATCGATCAGGCGAAATATCTCGCCGCCGGGGACGTGGCCGGGTTCGAGGCGAAGTACGGGAAGATTTGAGCCGCCTTATTGAATGGCAACGCCTCCGTGCTCCTGCGCAGGAGCACGGACCGGCTTGCCTCAAGCGAGCTTTCAGAAGCGCGAGCCGTTCAGTCGCCTGACTGCCGCCCCAATATCTCACGCGCGCGGGGTTGCAGGCGCTCCACCGCCGCGTCGTGGATTCCCGGGGCGGTGCACAGCAGGCCGAAGGCGACGGGCCGGGGCTGGTTGTAGGAAAGCGGCGCGCCCAGCGCATCGGTGACGGTCGCGCCCGCTTCCTGCGCGATGAGGGCGGAGGCCGCCACATCCCATTCATTGCCCCAGCGCACCGTGGCGACGAGGTCGGCTTCATCGGCGGCGACCATCGCCATGCGCAGCGCGATGCTGTTGGGCTTTTCCACCGCGACCAGATCGCGGTCGGGGCGGGGCAGCTGATCGGCGGGGACGCGCGCGCCGGCCAGCACGGAACGCGATCCTGCCTGGAGGCGGACGCCGTTGCGGGTCGCTCCCCTGCCCGCCCGCGCGACCCAGAGTTCGTTGCGGGCAGGCGCGGCGAGGACGCCCGCGCGCACCGCGCCGTCCTCGACCAGGGCGACCGAGACGCACCAGCCGCGCCGCCCGCGCAGATAGTCGCGCGTGCCGTCGATCGGATCGACCACCCAGACGCGCGACTGGCCGAGGCGGTGGACGGTATCGGCGGTCTCCTCCGACAGCCAGCCCGCCGATGGATCGAGCGCGGAGAGACTGTCGCGCAGCATGGCGTCGAGTTCGATGTCGGCTTCGCAGACGGGGTGGCCGGGCACCTTTTCCCACTGGCGCACCTGCGTCCGCCCGCCCGCCCAGAGCGTCAGCGCCCGGTCGGCCGCTTCGGACACGACCGACACCAGTGCCCGAAGGTCCATCTCAGCCCCCGGCAACGGTCATCCCGTCGACGCGCAGGGTGGGCACGTTGATGGCGTAGCGGTAGCTGAGGTCGCTGGCCGGGGTGAGGGCGCGGAACATGTCCTTGAGGTTGCCCGCGATGGTGATTTCCGACACGGCTTGCGTCACCGCGCCGTTTTCGATCAGGAAGCCCGCCGCGCCCCGGCTATAGTCGCCGGTGACGCCGTTGACGCCCATGCCGATCAGTTCGGTGACGTAGAGGCCGCGCTTTACGTCCGCCATCAGGTCGCCGGGGGAGAGGACGCCCGGCTCCATATGGACGTTGGAGACGCCCGCGCCCGGCGCGCCGCTGCCGCCCCGGCTGGCATGGCCGGTGGGTTCCAGGCCAAGCTGGCGGGCCGACGCGCTGTCGAGCAGCCAGCCGGTCAGCACGCCCGCTTCGATCAGGGCGCTGCGATGCACGGCAAGCCCCTCTCCGTCGAAGGGGCGCGAGCGCAGGCCGCGCGGACGCAGGGGATCGTCGATGATGGTGACCGCCGAATCGAACAGCGCCGCGCCCAGGCTGTCGAGCAGGAAGCTGGAGCGGCGGGCGATGGCCGGGCCGACGATGCCGCCGATCAGATGGCCGACAAGGCTGGAGCCGATGCGCGGATCGAAGATGATGGGCAGGACGCCGCTTTCGATGCGGACGGGGTTGAGGCGGGCGACGGCGCGATGCCCGGCGCGCTGGCCGACTTCCTCGGCATGGTCGAGGTCTTCGAGATGGCGGGCGCTGTGGCTGGCATGGTCGCGCTGCATGTCCGCGCCGGTGCCCGCGAGCACGCTGGCCCAGGTGGAATGGCTGGTCCCGGCATAGGCCCCCGCAAAGCCGTGGCTGGTGGCGAGCGCGACCTGGCTGCGCCCATGGGACGCGCCGCCGCCTTCGCTGTTGGTGATGCCGGGGACGGTGCGGGCGGCTTCCTCCACGGTGAGGGCGCGTTCGCGCAGGGCGGCGGGTTCCGGTTCCTCCTCATCGTCGGTGAGGTCGAGATGGGGCGGGCGCTTGCGGAGCAGGCGGTCTTCGGGGGCAAGGCCCGCATAGGGGTCCTCGGGCGCTTCGCGGGCCATGGCGATGCAGCGGTCGACCAGCGTGCCCAGCGTCGCGGGGTTCATGTCCGATCCGGAGATGCTGGCGGACCGCCGGCCGATGAAGACGCGCAGGCCGATCTCCTCGCCCTCCGAGCGTTCCACATCCTCCAGTTCGCCCAGGCGCACCGAGACGGTGGTCGAGGCGTTGCAGGCATAGATGGCGTCCGCCGCATCCGCGCCCGCCCGGCGCGCGGCCGTCACCAGATCCTGCGCGCGCGACTGGGCTTCTTCGAGGCTGAGCATGGAGGGGAGATAATCCTGAGAGATGACGATTGGAAGGAGCGGCCTTACGCGCTTGCCCCGGCGGGCGCAACTTGGGCGAGCCAATGGTCGAGCAGATGCCAGGCGACGGCCATGGGCGGCGGCGCGATGAAAGGCGCGCCGAGCCGGCCGTCCAGCGCGGCGCGGACCCCCGCGGCGTCGCACCAGATGGCGTCCTCGATCTCCGTCTCGTCCAGCTTGAGCGCGTCGTCGTCGGCCTGCGCCAGGCAGGCGATCATCAGCGCCGAGGGAAAGGGCCAGGGCTGGCTCATGAGATAGCGGATGTCGCGGACGGTGACGCCCGCTTCCTCCTTCAGCTCGCGGGCGACGGCTTCCTCGATGGTTTCGCCCGGCTCGACGAAACCGGCGAGCGCGGAATAACGGCCCGCGGGCCATGCATGCTGGCGGCCGACGAGGACGCGGCCCTTATGTTCGGCCAGCATGATGACGACCGGATCGACGCGGGGGAAATGTTCCGCCCGGCAGCCTTCGCATTGACGGGCCCAGCCGCCCTTATGGGGCCGGGTCGTGGCTCCGCAGGCCGCGCAGAAACGGTGGCGGGCGTGCCAGTCGACGAGGCTGCGCGCCCCGGCATAGAGCGCGGCTTCGTCCGGCGATACCATGTCCACCACGGCGCGGCTGCGGCCGGACGCGGCGAAACCGCCCTCCCCCCTGTCGATCAGGCGGGCGAAGATCGGCCTGTGGCCGGGATCGACGCCGAGGAGGACATAATCGTCCATGGCCGCGCCCGGCGGCAATGGCTCCATGACGAGCGCGCCGTCCGCCACCACCGGATCGAGACCGTCGAGCAGCACGCAGAGCGCGGCGGGATCGGCGAAGGTCTTCGCCAGCAAATCGGGATTGGAACGGATTTCGTCCACGCGGTCCAGCCTGCTGCCGACATAGCCGGGAAGGCGTCTTTCACCATGCATCCTGGATATTCTCCTTCATCGCCGCATCGGCCGCGCGGCGGAAAAGCGTGGGCAGGCCGGCTTCGTCCAGCCGGTCGAGCGGCCACCATTCCCCCTCGCCGGGCGGAAGGCAATCCCCCTCCACGCGGGCGACATGGACCATGAGGTCGAGCGAGAAATGGGTGAACACATGGGTGACGGGATCGGCCAGCGCGGTCCAGAGCGCGGGGAACGGCGGCGCGGCGGGCGGCGCGGTCACGCTCCAGTCGGAGGACGGCAAGGCGCGCATTCCGCCCAGCATCCCCTTGTCCGGGCGGCGGATGAGCCAGATGCGGCCGTCATCCCGCTCGATCCACCAGGCATGGCCGAGGCGATGGGGCCTGGCCTTCTTCGCGGCCTTGGCCGGGAAAGCGGCGGGATCGGCGGTGCGGAAGGCGGCGCAATCCTGCCGCAAGGGGCAGATGCCGCAGGCGGGGCTGCGCGACGTGCAGATCGTCGCGCCCAGGTCCATCATCGCCTGCGCGAAGTCGCCCGCGCGGGCGTCCGGCGTGATGCGGTGGGCGGCGGCGCGGATTTCCGTCCGGGCGGCGGGCAGCGGCGTGGCGATGGCGAAGAGGCGGGCGACGACGCGCTCGACATTGGCGTCCACCACCACGGCGCGGCGGCGGAAGGCGATGGCGGCGACGGCGGCGGCGGTGTAGGCCCCGACGCCGGGAAGGGCGCGCAGGGCGTCCTCCGTATCCGGGAAGACGCCGCCATGATCGCGGGCGACGGCGCGGGCGCAGGCGAGCAGGTTGCGGGCGCGGGCATAATAGCCAAGCCCCGCCCATGCGGCCATCACATCCCCGTCCGCCGCCGCCGCGAGATCGGCCACGGTCGGCCAGCGATCCGTGAAGCGCGCGAAATAGGGCGCGACGGCGGCCACGGTGGTCTGTTGCAGCATGACTTCGGACAGCCAGACGCGATAGGGATCGGCCGCCTCGTTCGATCCGGGCGGCACCCGCCACGGCAGGCGGCGGGCATGGACGCCGTAATGCGCGAGAAGGTCCTCGGCGATTTTCATGGGTTCACTCTCGACGCGCATGGCGGCGCTATGCCATTAAGCGGGCCATGACGGAACGCCCCGCATCACCCAAAGCGAAAAACCGCGCCGAACCGATGGCGGAGCGTCCGCGCGTCGGCGGCCCCCGGCAGATCGCGGACCTGATGCCCGACATCGGCCGCGCGGCCTTCCGCAAGTTCGGCTTCGTGCAGTCGAGCGTCGTCACGCGCTGGGCGGAGATAGTGGGGCCGCATTATGCGGACATCTCCGTTCCCGAATCGATCCGCTTCCCAGCGGGGCAGAAGGCGGGCGGGACGCTGCAACTGACCGTGATGAGCGGCCATGCGCCGATGATGCAGCATGTGCTGCCCGACATCATCGAGCGGGTGAACCGTTTCTTCGGCTATCACGCCGTGGCGAAGGTGGCGATGAGGCAGGGCCAGGTGCGCCCGACCGAACCGGAACGCCGCCCGCCGCCGCGCAACCTGAAACCCCTGCCCGTCGAACTGGGCGATTCGCTGCGCGACATCGGCGACCCGGAATTGCGCGCCGTGCTCGAATCGCTCGCACAGGGGCTTGCCAATTCGAGCGGCTTGCCCAAGATCAGCTGATCGTTCCGCCTCCATTCAGGAGGCCTGGCGCTATGGACATCATCATGAAGAATATCCGCTTGCTCGCCCTTTCGCTGATCGCCGTCCCCGCCGCCGCGATGGCAGCGCCCGCCGCGACGAACTGGGTGAGCCATGTCACGCTGTCGCCCATCGGCGGGCATGTGCTGGGCAATCCCGCCGCGCCCACCAAGCTGATCGAATATGTGAGCTACACATGCGGCCACTGCGCCCATTTCGTGCAGGAGGCCAGCCAGCCCTTGCGCGACCGCTATGTGAAGGGCGGCAAGGTCAGCGTGGAGGTGCGGAACGCCGTGCGCGACAAATATGACCTGACCGCCGCGCTGCTCGCCCGATGCGGCGGGGCGAAACGGTTCTTCGGCAATCATGAGGCGCTGTTCGCCAACCAGCAAGCCTGGATGGAAAAGCTGATGGCCTATGACAAGGACGGCGCGGCCAAGCCCACGGAGCAGAAGGCGGCGCTGCGCGACATCGGGCAGAAGACCGGCCTTTATGCGCTGATGGGCAAGCGGGGCTTCACCCCGGCGCAGCTTGACGCCTGCATCGACGATCCCGCCGCGACCAGGCAGATATTGGCGATGACCGAGGAAGCATGGAACAAGGTGCAGATCGGCGGCACTCCCGCCTTCACCATCAACGGCACGCTGGTGCACGGGTCCGACTGGATGCGGTTGCAGGCGGCATTGCCCTGATCTAGACCATCCCCGACATCATCGATCCATAGGAACGGAGCCGCTCTCCCGTGAAAGCCCTGCATGGCATTGCCCTTATCGCCCTTTCCCTGACGCTGGCCGCCTGCGGCAAAGGCGAGGAGGGCGCCAAGCCTTCCGGCGAACCCATCGCCGCCGTCGCCGCGCCCGCGGGCACGACATGGGCCGAAACGGTCAACGAGACGCCCGACGGCACTTTCGTCATGGGCAACCCGAACGCGAAGCTGAAGCTGGTGGAGTTCGCGTCCTTCACCTGTTCGCACTGCCGCGATTTCTCCGCCGAGGCATCGGAAGAGATCCGCAACATGGTGAACAGCGGCAAGATGAGCTATGAGCTCCGCACCTTCGTGCGCGATCCGATCGACGTTTCGACGGCGCTGCTGGCGGGATGCGGCGGCAAGGACGTCTTCTATCCGCTGGCCGAGCAGTTCTTCGCCAACCAGAATGCGATGTTCGAAAAGACGCAGGCGATGGGCGACGGCGCCTATCAGCAGTTGATGAGCGCGCCGCCCGCGCAGCGTTTCGGACGGCTGGCGCAGGCGCTGGGCCTTGTGGACTTCGCCAAGCAGCGCGGCATTTCGGAAGATCAGGCGAAGCAGTGCCTCGCCGACACCGCCCATGCCGAAAAGCTGGCCAAGGGCGTGCAGGCCGCCAGCGCGCAATATAAGATCGAAGGGACGCCCAGCTTCCTCATCAACGGGGTGCTGGTCGACAATGTGGCGAACTGGGCATCGTTGCAGCCCAAGCTGAAGGAAGCGGGGATCTGATTGGCGGCGGGGGGGCTTCTTTCCTCACGGCCTGACCGGGCGGCCTGCCGCCCCGGAGGGTTGCCGTGCAGATAAAGCGCCTCAAACTGTCGGGCTTCAAGAGCTTCGTCGACGCGACGGAATTGCGGATCGAGCCGGGGCTGACGGGGATCGTCGGCCCCAATGGCTGCGGCAAGTCCAACCTGCTGGAAGCGATCCGCTGGGTCATGGGCGAATCCAGCGCCAAGTCCATGCGCGGCGGCGGCATGGAGGACGTGATCTTCGCTGGCACGGCGAGCCGCCCGCAGCGCGACTTCGCCGAAGTGTCGATGCTGACCGTGCAGGAACAGGGCGAGCTGTTCTCCGCCGTCGATGTGGGCGCGGACGGGGAGCTGGAAGTCACCCGCCGGATCGAGCGCGGCGCGGGCAGCGCCTATCGCGCCAACGGCAAGGATGTGCGCGCCAAGGATGTGGCGCTGATCTTCGCGGACGCCGCGACCGGGGCGCATAGCCCTGCCCTCGTCAGTCAGGGGCGGATCGCCGCCGTCATCGCGGCGCGTCCGCAGGAACGCCGCGCCATGCTGGAGGAAGCGGCGGGGATCGCGGGGCTGCATGTGCGGCGCAAGGATGCCGAGCAGAAGCTGCGCGCTGCGGAGGCCAATCTGGCCCGGCTGGACGAGATATTGGCGGACATGGAAAGCCGCGCCAACAGCCTGCGGCGGCAGGCGAAGGCGGCGGAACGCTATATCCGGCTGTCGGAGCAGATCCGCGTGGCCGAGGCGCGGGTGATCTTCGCCCGCTGGCGCGAGGCGAGCGCCAGCGCCGACGCCGCGCGGGCCGAGGCGAAGCAGGCGGAAGGCGCGGTCGCGGCGGCGCAGGAAGCGCAGATGGCGGCAGCGGCCCATGCGCAGGCGGCGGTGGCGGCGCTGGCGGAGAAGCGATCCGCCGCGCAGGCCACGCGGGATGCGGCGAATGAGGCGGGGCATAAACTCAACGCCCTCAAGAGCGAGCGCGACGGGGTGGTGCGGCGGCTGCACGACCTCGCCACGCAGGCGCGGCAGTTGGAGGAGGACCGCGAGCGCGAGGGGACGCTGGCCCATGACGCGGCGGAGGCGATCGCCCGGCTGACCGGGGAGGTTGCAGCGCTCAAAACCCGCATTGCCGAGACGGAGGCGATGATCCCCGATTTCGCCACGCGCATCGCCCGGGCGGAGGATGCCGCGCGCGATGCCGAGGTGGACCTTGCCAAGGCGATGGCCCGCCAGGCGGGCGAGCAGGCGGAACTGAGGGTGGCGGAGGCGGCTCTGGCGGCGGCGCAGGGGCGGCTGGACCGCGCCGGGCGCGAGGTCGCGAAGCTGGAGACGGAAGCCGCCGCCCTGCCCGACGCCGCGCCGCTGGAGGCCAAGCGGGCCGAGGCGCTCGCGGCGCAGGAGCAGGCGGGGCGGGATCGCGAGGCGGCGGAGGCGGCCATCGCGCAGGCCGAGGCGGAACGGCAGGCCGCGAGCGAGGCGCGGGCGGAGGCGGATATGGCGCTTTCCTCCGCGCGGGCGGCTCTGGCGGCGCTGGAGAGCGAGGCGGCGGCGCTGAAACGGGCGGTGGAGAGCGGCGCGAGCGGCAAGAGCCGGGCGCTGGATCGGTTGAAGGCCGCGCCCGGATATGAACATGCGCTGGCGGCGGCGCTGGGCGACGATCTGGAAGCGCCCATCGGGACGGACGGACCTCGTTTCTGGGGCGGCGCGGTGGCGGTGGCGGGCGATCCTGCCTTGCCCGCGGGTTGCGTAGCGCTGGCCGGTCATGTGACGGCGCCGCCCGAACTGGCGCGGCGGCTGGCGCAGGTCGCGGTGGCGGAACGCGATGAGGGGCAGCCCTTGGCCGTGGGGCAGCGGCTGGTGACGCGCGAGGGCAGGCTGCGGCGCTGGGACGGCTATGTCGCGACGCAGGGCGGCGCGGCGGCGGCGGAGCGGCTGATCCGACTCAACCGGCTGGAAGCCATCGCGGCGGCGCGCCCGGCGGCGGAACAAGCGGTCGAAGAAGCGCGGGCCGATCAAGGCGAGGCGCAGGGGCGCGAACAGGCGGCTTCGCAGGCTCTGGCGGCGGGGCGGTCGGCGCTGGGCGAGGCGGAGCAGCGCCAGCGCACGGCGCTGCGCGCGGCGGACGAGGCCGGGACGGCGCTGGAACGGCTGGCCGGGCGGCGCGAGGGGATCGAGGAACGGCTGGCGACGGCGCGGCGGGATCGCGAGGCGGCGGCGCAGGAGCAGGAGGCGGCGCAGGCGGCGCGCGCGGCCATGCCCGATGGCGGGGAAACCCGCGCCCTTGTCGCCGGTCTTTCGCAGGCGAGCGAGAAGGCGCGCGGGACGGTCAGCCAGTTGCAGGCGGATCGGGCGCTGGCCGAGCGCGCGCTGACCGGCGACCGGGATCGCATGGCGGCGGCGGAAGCGGATGCGAAGGGCTGGCGCGCGCGCGCCGGTGAAGCGGGCAAGCGGATCGCCGCCATGACGAAGCGCGGTGAGGATGTGGCGTCCGAACAGGCGAAGATGGCGGACGAACCGGAGCGGCTGGAGCAGGCCGTCGCGGCGCTCACCGAACAAGGAGCGTCCCTGACCGAAGCGTCCGACGCCGCGCGCAAGTCGGAGGTCGAGGCGGAGGCCGCGCTCCGCTCCGCCGAGCGGCAGGCGAGCGAGGCGGGCGAAACGCTGGCGGCGGCGCGGGAGGCGCGGGCGACGGCGGCGGCGCGGGCCGAGGCGGCGGACGAGCGGCGGATCGAGACCAACCGCCTGTCGGGCGAGCGTTTCGAATGCCCCCCTCCCCTGCTGCCGGAGCGGCTGGGCTTTGCCAGCGCCGACATCCGCATCGCCCAGACCGAGCAGGCCGAACATGACCGCCTGTCCGCCGAGCGCGAGCGAATCGGGCCGGTCAATCTGGTCGCGGCGCAGGAGCTGGAAGAACTGGAGACCACGCAGGCCACCAGCCGGGCCGAGAGCGCGGAACTCAGCCAAGCCATCCACCAGCTTCGCGGTTCCATCGGCAGCCTCAATCGGGAAGGGCGGCAAAGGCTGCTCGCGGCGTTCGAGGCGGTGGACGGGCATTTCCGGCAGCTTTTCACGACCCTGTTCAACGGCGGGCAGGCGCATCTGGAACTGATCGACAGCGACGATCCGCTGGAGGCGGGGCTGGAGATCATGGCGCAGCCGCCGGGGAAGCGGCTGTCGGCGCTAACCCTGCTGTCGGGCGGGGAGCAGGCGTTGACGGCGGTGGCGCTGATCTTCGGCCTGTTCCTCACCAATCCCGCGCCGATCTGCGTGCTGGACGAGGTGGACGCGCCGCTGGACGATGCGAATGTGGAGCGTTTCTGCGACATGCTGGACGCGATGGTGCGGCAGACGCGGACCCGCTACCTGATCGTCACGCATAACGCCGTCACCATGGCGCGGATGCACCGGCTGTTCGGCGTGACCATGGTGGAGCGCGGCGTGAGCCGGCTGGTGTCGGTCAGCCTGGGCGGGGCGGAGGCGCTGCTGGCGGCGGAATGAGCGGGCGGAACCCATTTCTTCCCGTTCGGGCTGAGCGAAGTCGAAGGACTTCGCCACGCTCAGTGGAGGGCTTCGACAAGCTCGGCCCGAACGGAAGAAGCGAATGGTTCAGTCGCGCCGCACCCAATGTTCGATGCGGCGGAAGAGGCCGCGTTGCGTCACCGGCTCGAACATCTCGTCCGGGCTTTCCGGGTCCAGCACCTCATTGTCGGCCAACCACTCCTGCACATCGCTGAGATCGGGCGTCCGATAGGGGCGCAGGGTGCGGCCCGCCTTGGTCCGCAGTTCCTCTATCGCCGCGATCAGGCCGCGCTGGGCGATCAGGGCGGAGACGCGTTCTTTCGGCAGGTCGAGATGCTCGGCGATCAGGTCGTCGCGGATCGCCGCGATCGTTTCCCGATGCCCGTCATTGCCGGGGAGCGCCGTGTCGATCGCCATGTCGCATTCGCTGTCCAGCCCCAGCGAGCGGTTGTTCATGTTGGAGGAGCCGACGCGGATCAGCCGGTCGTCCACGATCAATATCTTGGCATGGACATAGATCGGCTCGCCGCGTGCGGTGAAGGGATGGTAGAGGCGCAGGCGGTTATGGGTGTCGCGCGCCTTCAGCGCCTCGAACAGGCGGGCGCGGGCGGTGTCCATCGCCTGCTGCTCCAGCCAGCCGTCGGCCTGCTCCGGATTGACGATGACGATTTCGGGACCTTCGGGATCGCCCAGGCGGGCGGCGATGGCTTCGGCGATGCGGCGGGAGGCGAAATATTGGCTTTCCGCATAGATGCGGCGTTTCGCCGCCGCGATCTGGTTGACGTAGAGCCGTTCGATTTCCTTGACCGCCGGCTGGTCGTCCATTTCCGGAGCGGTTCGGGCGATGGCGACATCCACGTCGCGGAACTGGACGGGCAGATCGTCCGGCCAGCAATCGTCGATGCCCTCGACCGGCGGGAGGTCGCCGCCGCCCGCCGCTTTCCAGCGCGCGCGGCCGTGATCGCCCAGCGCCGCCGCGACCGGTCCCTTGAGCGCGGTGGTGGCGTCGTGCCACGGGCCATAGGGGGTGCCGTCCGGATGCTTGCGGCCCGGATCGTCGTCGCGGTGATGGCGGGTGTCCCAGCGGTCGGCGGTCATGTCGATGCCGCCGCAGAAGGCGAAGCAATCGTCGATCGCCACGATCTTCTGGTGATGGGACGCGCCTGCCGGGTGATGGCTGTCGAGCTTCACGGTGATGCGGGGATGGGCCATCCAGCGCAGCGTCGTCAGCAGGTTGGACGGGCGCAACATCGACTTGATCGCGCCGGTGTCCCAGCGGAGCAGGTAGATTTCGAGGCCGGGCTCGCGCTCCACCAGCCAGCGGATGAAGTCGCCGATGATGACGGGCGCGCCGTCCTTCGCCTCCTCTTCGCGGATCAGGCTGATGCGGGCGTCGAAGTCCCAGCCGATCAGCATGATCCGCTTCTTCGCCTTCAGCATCGCGGCGCGGGCGTGGCGGAAATAGGCGTCGGCGTCGATGATGACGCTGGCCTGGGTGGCGCGGGCGATGCGCCAGCAATCCTGCCCTTCGACCGGGGCGCTCATGCGCTGCCTACCACGAGGCAGGCAAGGACCATCAGCAGCCCCGCGAAACGGTTGGAGCGGAATTTGACGAGCGGGTCCGCGCCGTCCTCCTTCAATGTGGCGGTCTGCCAGAGGAGATGCGCGGCCATGGGGAGAAGCGCGAGCAGGGCCAGAAGCTGCGGGCGGATTTGCCAGATGGCGGCGCTCCACAGGGCCAGCGCGAAGAGGTAGCAGAGCGTCACGCCGCCGCGGACATGACGGCCCATGGAGAGGGCGCTGGAGCCTATGCCGATCAACGCGTCGTCCTCCCGATCCTGCAAGGCGTAGATGGTATCATAGCCCACGACCCAGAAAATAGCGCCTGCGTACAGCAGCAGGCCCGGAAGGGTGAGCGCGCCCGCGACTTCGCTCCACCCGACCAGCGCGGCCCAGGAAAAGACGAGGCCGAGCCAGAGCTGGGGCCAGCCGGTGATCCGCTTCATGAAGGGATAGGCCGCGACCAGGGCGAGCGAGGCCAGCGCCACGACCTGCGCATAAGGGCGCAGTTGCAGCAGGACGATGAGGCCGACGAGGCAGAGGGCGAAGAGCCATGCCCATGCCGCCTTGAGCGATACCGCGCCGCTCGCCAGCGGACGGGCGGCGGTGCGGGCGACCTTGCGATCCAGGTCGCGGTCGACGATATCGTTGAAGACGCAGCCCGCGCCGCGCATCGCGATGGCGCCGATCAGCAGCCAGAGGATGAGGGGCCAGCGTTCGCGCGCGCCGCCCGCCAGCGCGACCGCCCATGCGCCCGGCCAGAAGAGCAGCCACCAGCCGATCGGCCGGTCCAGCCGCGCCAGCAGCGCCAGCGCGCGCGGCAGGGCGGGCAGGCGCGACACAAGGCCGCGGGCTTCGCTGTCGGGGACGATCTGTTCCACCTGTGCTTGCTTCATCGCGACGGCATTAGAGTCTTTCGGTTTCGGATTGAAGCGCATAGTGCTCCTGAAAAAGCGGAGGCACCTTTCGCGCAGCCCATGGATGAGACGCACATGACCGCAACCCCCGCCTGGCCGCCGCAGAGCGCGCCCCGCCTCTTCGTCGACACGCCGCTGGGCGAAGGGGTAGCCGTGCCGGTGGACGGCAATGCCGCGCATTATCTGATCGGCGTGATGCGGGTGAAGGCGGAGGATGTGGTGCTGCTGTTCGACGGGCGGTCGGGCGAATGGGCGGCGCGGGCGCGGGACATCCGCAAGCGCGATCTGATGCTGGTGTGCGAAAGACAGACGAAGCCGCTGGAGTCCGTGCCCGATTTCTGGCTGTGCTGCGCACCGGTCAGGAAGGGGCGGATCGACCTGATCGCGGAGAAGGCTTGCGAACTGGGCGCGGCGAGGCTGCAACCCGTGCTGACGCGGCGGGCGGTGGTGGACAGGCTGAACCTCGACCGGCTGCGCGCGCATCTGGTGGAGGCGGCGGAACAATGCGGGCGGACGGCGATCCCCGAACTGGGAAGGATGGTGAAGCTGGATGCGCTGCTGAAGGATTGGCCGGGGGAGCGCTGGCTGTTCTTCGCCGACGAGACGGGCGGCGCGCCGCTGGAAGAGGCGCTGCGCGCGCATCCGGGTCCGGCGGCGTTCCTGATCGGGCCGGAGGGCGGCTTCGATCCGGCGGAGCGGGAGGCGATCCGCGGCGGGGCGAAGGCGGTGCCGGTATCGCTCGGCCCCCGCATCCTGCGCGCGGAGACGGCGGCCATCGCCGCGACATCGGCGTGGATGGCGCTGAATGGAGACTGGGCACCTGCTTCATCCTGAATCCAGGAGTATCTTCCGGCCGGATGGAACCGCCAGGCGCACTCCAGTTCAGGACGATCGCCCGACGAAGGCCGCAAGCTGGTCGATCGCGGTTCCCCACCCTTCCTGAAAGCCCATATCTTCATGCTTTTTCGAATCCGCGGCATTCCGGTGAAGAACGCGCGCCGAATATCGGGTGCCGCCGCCTTCCGCCTCGAAAGTGATGATGGCGGTCAATGCCAGCCACGGCTCGGCGGGCCGCCATCCTTCCGTCAGGACGGTCGTGAAAACCAGCCGGGCTTCGGGAAGGATTTCCAGAAAACATCCTTCGACATGAGGCCGGAATTCCCCGCCATCCTCGCGCATCCGGGTTTCAAAGCCGCCGCCGGGGCACAGGTCCAGCTTGACCACCTTGCACTCCATGGGTTCGGGTATCCACCATTTCGCCAGATGATCGGGCGTGCTCCCACGCCTTCCAGACGATGGACGGCGGCGCCTTGATGAAACGTGAAATGGTCAGTTCGGATCGTTCAGCCGTCATCTTCCGTGTTCCCTGACATGCGGGTTTCAACATAATGGGCGAGCCGGTCCGCGCTGGACTGCCAAAGCGCGCGCTGCTCGGAAAGCCAGGCCCCGGCAGCCGCCAGCCTGTCCGGATCGATCCGGCAGGTGCGGACGCGGCCAACCTTTTCCGTGCGGATCAGGCCGTCCGTCTCCAGCACCCGGAGATGCTTCATGAAGGACGGCAATCCCATGCCGAAGGGAGCCGCCAGTTCCTTGACCGGCGCAGCCCCCCTCGCGAGACGGCTGATGACCGCCCGTCTGGTCGGGTCGGCGAGGGCATGAAAGGCTGCATCGAGAGGCGACCGATAGTTTTCCATATGGAGAACTAATACAGCAAACCACGCCATCGGACAAGCTGAAAGACAGGGATCGACGCGGCAGACCGGCGGATGATCCGGCGGGACGGGAGCGGACCCATGCTCCAGTTTCATTCCGCAATGGGATTGAAGCCCTCGGCGTAGCGCCCTATCTGTCGCCTTCGCCGTCGCTGTTTGACGCGCGGCGGGGAATCAGTAAGGCGGGGCATGAGCACCAGAACAGACTCGGGGGGGATCGATCCCGTCATCGAAAGCCGCGACCAATTGATCGCGGCCTTCGCCAAGGGCGAAAAGCCCAGGGATCGCTGGCGGATCGGCACGGAGCATGAGAAATTCGTCTATTCGACGAAGGACCATCACGCGCCCTCCTATGAAGAGAAAGGCGGCATCCATACGCTGCTGATCGGCCTCACCCGCTATGACTGGAAGCCGGTCCATGAGGGGGAGAATATCATCGCGCTCTCCGGCCCGGACGGCACGATCAGCCTGGAACCGGCGGGGCAGCTGGAGCTTTCGGGCGCGCCGCTGGAAAATCTGCACCAGACCTGTGCGGAAACCGGCCGCCATCTGGAGCAGGTCAAATATGTGGGCGACATGCTGGGCCTGGGTTTCCTGGGGCTTGGCATGTGGCCGGACAAGACGCGCGACGCGCTGCCCATCATGCCCAAGGGACGCTATGGCATCATGCTGCGCCATATGCCGCGCGTGGGGTCGCTGGGCCTAGACATGATGCTGCGGACCTGCACCATCCAGACCAACCTCGACTATGGCAGCGAGGCGGACATGGCGCAGAAGTTCCGCGTGTCGCTCGCGCTGCAACCGCTGGCGACGGCGCTGTTCGCCAATTCGCCCTTCACGGAAGGGAAGCCCAACGGATACCTCTCCTACCGCAGCCATATCTGGTCGGACACCGATCCGGGCCGCACCGGTATGCTGCCCTTCGTGTTCGAGGATGGCTTCGGCTATGAACGCTATGCCGACTATGCGCTCGATGTGCCGATGTACTTCGTCTATCGCGACGGGAAATATATCGACGCGGCGGGGCAGAGTTTCCGCGATTTCCTGGAAGGCAGGCTCCCCGCCCTGCCCGGCGAGAAGCCGACGGAGAAGGATTGGGAGGATCATCTGTCCACCGCCTTCCCCGAAGTGCGGATGAAGAGCTTTCTTGAGATGCGCGGCGCGGACGGCGGGCCATGGGGGCGGATTTGCGCCCTGCCCGCCCTGTGGGTCGGGTTGCTTTACGATCAGGGGGCGCTCGACGCCGCATGGGATCTGGTCAAGGACTGGACCATGGAGGAGCGGCAGGCGCTGCGCGATTCCGTGCCGAAGCTGGGCCTTGACGCGCCGATCGCGGGCGGGCGCAAGCTGCGGGACATTGCGGGACAGGCGCTCGACATAGCGCGGAGCGGGCTGGCGGCGCGCGGGCGGCTCAATGCGGCGGGCGACAATGAAACCGGCTATCTTTCCGCGCTGGACGAGATCGTGGCGTCGGGACGGACCCATGCCGAGCGGCTGCTGGAACGCTATCATGGCGAATGGGGCGGCGACATCAGCCGCATCTATGCCGAGGAAAGCTTCTGACCTTTATTCCGCCGGCTGGAGATCGCCCGCGACCGGCTTTTTCCGTCCCGTGAGCCAGGCGAAGAAGCGGGGCACGGGCGCGTTGCGCTCCATCCATTCGCTATAGGCGCGGTAATCGGGATCGGCGGAGAGATGCTTCTCCTCCGTCTTCGCGCGCCAGAAATAGATGGCGTTGGTCGCCGCCAGCAACGCGCAGTTGCGCACCATGTCGGTGAGGCTGCCCGACAGCGCGAGGAAGGGCAGCGCGGAAAACCACCAGAAGAGGTTCTTCGAAAGATAGGCCGGGTGGCGCGTCCAGCGATAGGGGCCGTGCGTCAATATGCCGCGATGGGTGAGGTTGGAAAAGCGGATGCCGAACGCCACCGTCGCCCAGGCATAGATGCCCGTCAGCAGCACCAGCCAGCCGCCCAATATCCATTGCAGCGCCGGGAGCCCTTCCGTCCAGACATCCCATTCCGCGCCGCCCGCATGATAGTCGAGCGGCCCGCCGCCGCCCATCAGCACGAAGGGCGGATAGCAGATCAGCGCCGCGACCCAGCCCGCGAGATAAGGATTGGCGGTGCGGATGTGGGAATCGAGCGGTTTCATCGTCAGCATGTAGCCGACCGTGGCCATGCACACGTCGATCATGAACATGACCGCGATCAGGAAAGCGGCCAGCGCGACGGGATGGGAAAAGGCTTCGTCGAGACGCCACTGCACGACGCTGGCGAAATTGCCCGGCACGATGGACACCATGAAGGCGAGGAAGAAGCCCTTCACTGCCCAGGCCCGCGCATGGTTGGCGACCTCATGCATGTCGGGCGCCCCCGCCGCTCCGCCGATCACCCATTGGCCAAAGGCGTAGGTGGCGTCGCGCGGTTCCACCAGCCGCCGGTCGAGCAGGAGGACATAAGGAATGGACAGGGCCAGCAGCCATGGCGCCGCGGCCATGAACAGCTCCATCGCGAAACGGTAATTGCCGTCCCAATACCAGCGCGCCACGCAATAGAAGATCGCGATGGCGAGCCAGGTCGCCCACAGCCCCGCGATCTTGACCAGGCTGATGTCGCGCACTTCGCTCCAGGCGCGGGCGGCGCCCTTCCAGTCGATGCCGGTGGACGCATTGCGGTGCACCTTGTCCACGATCAGCGACCACAGCACCATCGGCACGGCACAGGCGACCACGGCGGCGAGACCGGCATTGGGGCCGTCCATGCCATAATGGCGCGCCACCAGCGTCCAGAGACCAAGGCCGGCGATGCCGGCCAGGCCCACTCCATGGCTGACGGCGGATTTCGGGCGGGGATCGGCGGTTTTGCTCATGCCGCCGCTCCTAAAGGAAAATGGTAAGCAAGCCGTGAAGACGCCCCGGCCTATCCGCCGAGCACATTGATCGTGAAGGCCAATATGCCCAGGTTGAAGACGAACGCCGCCATGCAGTGGAAAATCGCCACGCGCCGCACGGCGGTGTTTTCGACCGCCACGTCCGACGTCTGGAACGTCATGCCCAGCGTGTAGGAAAAATAGATGAAGTCCCAATAGCCCGGCTCGTCCGTGCCGGGGAAATCGATGCCGCCCTTGTCCTTCCCGTCATCATTGGCGACATAGAAGATATGGGCATAGTGCAGCGCATAGACATGGTTGGAAAACAGCCATGCCAGCGCCAGCGTCGCCAGCACCAGCGCGATCACCGCCCGGTCCGGCCCGCCCTGCTGGCTGATCGCCACGCCCACCGCCAGCAGGATGACGAGGCAGACGATGCCGGTGAGGGCCAGCATCAACTCGCGGTTGACGTCGTTCGCGGCGGCGTTGCGCCGCATCGCCTGCGCGTCCGCGTCCAGCAGCGGAAGGGTGGAGAGCAGGAAGGCCAGCGCGGCGAGGTCGAACCCGGCCATGATCGCCTCATGCCAGGGCAGGACGAAGGCGAGCGGCGCGATGCCGGCCAGCAGCACAAGGAACATGACATAGCGCCACGGGAAAAGAGAGGACCGCTTCATGCCGCGCATGGAAGGCGCAAAATGCACGGCGCGCAAGAGGGCATGGCAAGAATGAGGGGTGGCGCGGCGCGCATTTGGCTGTAAGGAACAGATCATGACCAAAGGGCGGCGGGCATGATCGCGAAACTGAAGGGCAGGCTGGACAGCACCGGCATCGACCACGCCATCATCGACGTGGGCGGCGTGGGCTATCTGGTCGGCGCGTCGTCGCGCACGCTGGCGGCGCTGGGTCCGGTGGGCGAGGCGGTGACGGTGCATACCGAGATGCTGGTGTCGGAGGATTCGATCCGCCTGGTCGGCTTCGCGCGGGGCGAGGAACGCGACTGGTTCCGCCTGCTGATCGGCGTGCAGGGCGTGGGATCGCGGGTGGCGCTGGCGATCCTGTCGGCGCTGGAACCGCTGGAACTGCATCGCGCGGTGGCGGCGGGCGACAAGGCGATGGTGGCGCGCGCGAACGGCGTCGGGCCCAAGCTGGCGCTGCGGATCGTGAACGAGTTGAAGGACAAGATCGGGGTGGCCCCGGCGGCGGGCGGCGTCGCGAGCGTGGGCGCCGTGCCGGCGATGGCGGGCGGCCATGGCGCGGATGCCCTGTCGGCGCTCCAGAATCTCGGCTTCCGGCCCGCCGAAGCCAGCGCGGCGGTGGCGGCGGCGGAAGAGGAATTGGGCGACGGCGCGACGCTTGACGCCCTGGTGCGCCTCGCCCTGCGGAAAGCGGCGAAATGAGTGAAGAGGATCGCCTGATCGCGCCCACTCGCCGGGTCGAGGATGTGGATGCGGCATTGCGGCCCAAATCGCTCGCCGAGTTCATCGGGCAGCAGGCGGCGCGCGAGAATCTGCGCATCTTCATCGAGGCCGCCAGGGGCCGCGGCGAGGCGCTGGACCATGTGCTGTTCTTCGGGCCGCCCGGCCTTGGCAAGACCACATTGGCGCAGATCGTCGCCAAGGAGATGGGCGTGGGTTTCCGCGCCACTTCCGGCCCGGTGATCGCCAAGTCGGGCGATCTCGCCGCGCTGCTCACCAATCTGGACGAGGGCGACGTGCTGTTCGTGGATGAGATCCACCGGCTCAATCCCGCCGTCGAGGAAGTGCTCTATCCCGCGATGGAGGACCGCGCGCTGGACCTGATGATCGGGGAAGGTCCATCGGCCCGGTCGGTGCGGATCGACCTGCCGCATTTCACGCTGGTGGGGGCGACGACGCGGCAGGGGTTGCTGACGACGCCGCTGCGCGATCGATTCGGGATTCCGGTGCGGCTGCAATTCTATACGGTCGAGGAACTGGAAATGGTGGTGCGGCGGGCGGCGCGGCTGCTGGACCTGGGCATCACCCCGGACGGCGCGGTGGAGATCGCGCGGCGATCGCGCGGGACGCCGCGCATCGCGGGACGGCTGCTGCGGCGGGTACGGGATTTCGCCAATGTCGCGGGCACGGCATCGGTGGATGCGAAGGTCGCCGATTCAGCGCTCAGCCGGCTGGAGGTCGATCATCTGGGCCTCGACCTCATGGACCGGCGCTACCTGATGATGATCGCCGACATCTATCGCGGCGGGCCGGTGGGGGTGGAGACGCTGGCGGCGGGACTTTCCGAACCGCGCGACACCGTCGAGGAAGTGATCGAACCTTATCTGATCCAGCTGGGCCTCATTGCCCGCACGGCGCGGGGGCGCTGCCTCAACGCGCCGGGATGGAAGCATCTGGGGCTCAATCCGCCCGCCGGAGCGCAGGACGGCCTGTTCGACTGAAACCCGCTAAAGAGCATGGCCGTTACGGCAGGGCGCGGTTATAGCTGCGCTGACGACAGGCGCGCGGCGGACGGGCCGATGACAGGAGGTGGGCTTGAAGGCAATCGAACGCTTTCCCAATCTGGCGACGATGTTCTTCGCGCGCGCGCGGGACATGGGCGACGCGCCCTTCCTGTGGCGCAAGAAGGATGGCGCATGGCGTTCGATGAGCTGGACGGACGTCGCCTATGACGTGGCGGCGCTGGCCAGCGCGCTTCGGGCGCAGGGATTGAAGCCGGGCGACCCGGTGATGCTGGTGAGCGAGAACCGGCCGGAATTCTGCATCGCCGACCTCGCCATCATGGCGGCGGGCGGGGTCACGGTGCCGACCTATACCACCAACACCACGCGCGACCATCAGCATATCCTGACCGACAGCGGCGCGCAGGCGGTGATCGTGTCCACCGCGAAGCTCGCCGCGACGCTGATGCCCGCCGTGCTGCGATCGCAAGTGCGCTTCGTCGTCGGGATGGAGCCGATGCGCGGCGTGCAGGGCGACGTCGCCTGCCACCTCTGGAAAGACCTGATCGCCGCGCATCCGACCGATGTGGAGGCCTGCGCGCTGGAGCAGACGGCGGGGCGCGACGACCTGGCCTGCATCATCTACACCAGTGGCACGGGCGGCGCGCCGCGCGGGGTGATGCAGCATCACGGGTCGATCCTGTGCAATATCGAGGGCGCGGCGAAGCTGGTGGTGGAGGATTTCGGCTGGGGCGACGAGGTATTCCTCTCCTTCCTTCCCCTCTCCCACGCCTATGAGCATAGCGGCGGGCAATTCCTGCCGATCATGCTGGCGGCGCAGATCTATTATTCGGAAGGGCTGGAGAAACTCGCCTCCAATATCGAGGAGACGCGGCCCACCATCATGGTCGTGGTGCCCCGCCTGTTCGAGGTGCTGCGCGCGCGCATCATCAAGTCGATCGAGAAGCAGGGGAAATTCCCCAGCTTCCTGCTGCGGCAGGCCTTGCGGATCACGGCGAAGGAACAGGGCGGCGCGTCATCCCTGCTGGACGTGCCGATAAAGGCGCTGCTGGCCCGTACGCTCAAACCCAAGGTGTCGAAGCGCTTCGGCGGGCGGATGAAGGCGCTGGTGTCGGGCGGCGCGCCGCTCAATCCCGATGTGGGGCTGTTCTTCGAGGCGATGGGGCTGACGCTGCTGCAAGGCTATGGCCAGACCGAGGCGGGGCCGGTCATCAGCTGCAACCGGCCGTCGGCGGGGATCGCGATGGATACGGTGGGGCCGCCGCTCGACGGGGTGGAGGTGAAGATCGCCGAGGATGGCGAAATACTGGTGCGCGGCGAACTGGTCATGCACGGTTACTGGCGCAATCCGGCGGAGACGGAGAAGGCGCTGAAGGACGGCTGGCTGCATACGGGCGACATCGGCGAGATCGACGAGCGCGGCCGCATCCGCATCACCGACCGCAAGAAGGACCTGATCGTCAACGACAAGGGCGACAATGTCTCGCCGCAAAAGGTCGAGGGGATGCTGACCCTCCAGCCGGAGATCGGGCAGGCCATGGTTTCGGGCGACCGGCGGCCGCATCTGGTCGGCCTGATCGTGCCGGACGCCGAATGGACGCGCGAATGGGCGGCGGCACAGGGCAAGGGCGTCGAGGGGATCGAAAGCGATCCCGCCTATATGGCGGCGCTCCGGGCGGCGGTCGACCGGGTGAACAGGGACCTGTCCGTGATCGAGCGGGTGCGGCGCTTCATCCTCGCGGACGAGCCTTTCTCCATCGAGAATGAGGAGATGACGCCGTCGATGAAGATCAGGCGGCATGTCATCCGCAAACGGTATCAGGAACGGCTGGACGCGCTTTACAAGATGTGAGGAACAGGCGACCGCTTTCCGGGCAGGCGGGGACATCCAATCTCCGTCCGGGCTGAGCGAAGTCGAAGCCTGTCCTGAGCTGGCCGAAGGGTCTTCCACCGAACGAAGTGAAGCGCAGGGCCTTCGACAAGCTCAGGGCGAACGGAGGTGGAGAAAAGCAGACTGTCCACTCCCACCCAAAGCTGTCGATATTCCCGCCGTGCCGCTATTTCCCCGGCGTGCGATAGGGCGTGAAATCGCCCAGCGCGCAGCTTCCGGTGGTCATGCCGGTCATAAGGTCGGCGCTGGTGGCGATGTCGCCCCGGCAATATTGCGACCCGAACGGACGGACGATCATCGTATCGCCGCGCGCCAGACCGGGGCAACTGCCAATCAGTTCATTCTTGTAGATGAGGGTGCCGCTGACCCGGTAGAGAAGCACATTGCCGCTGATGGCGCGAAAGCTGTTCTGGGGCCGCATGCTGATGCAGCTGACCTTTTCGCCCGGCACTTTTCCGGCCAGCGCCTTCTCCAGTTCCACCGTCTGCTTTTCCGTCAGCCGGGGCGCTTCATAGCTCCCCGCGCATCCCGCCAGCAGCAAGGGCGCAAGCATGATCCAGGGACGCATCGCGACTCTCCTCTTTCCTGACTCCAGGACGGCAGGATAGACTAAAAGCCGTCAGGCGGCATCCTTCGCCGCGCGCCGCTGCGCCAGTTCCGCCGCGTCGCGGGCGCGCATGAAGATATTGGTGTCGCGCTCCAGCCCGATGGTGGTGGGAACGGTCGCCTCCCCCTTCGCCCGCGCCGCGTCGACCTGCGCCATTCTTTCGCGCAGGGCCGCGTTCCGCGGCTCGACGGTCAGGGCGAAACGGCCATTGGATTGCGTATATTCGTGCGCGCAATAGACGACGGTATCGTCCGGGAGGGCCGCGAAGCGCCGCATGTTCGCGAACATCTGCGCGGGCGTGCCTTCGAACAGGCGGCCGCAGCCCATGGCGAAGAGCGTGTCGCCGACGAAGATCATGCCGTCCGCCGCCAGATGATAGGCGATATGGCCCGCCGTATGGGCCGGGACTTCCATCACGCGCGCCACATGATCGCCGATGCGCACGCCATCCCCCTCCCCCACCGTGCGGTCGAGCGTGTCGATCTTCGCCGCCTCGGCCGCGGGGCCGGTGACGGTGCAGCCGGTCGCGGCCTTGATCCCCGCATTGCCGCCGACATGATCGGGATGCCAGTGGGTGTTCCAGATCTGGCCGATGGTCCAGCCGCGCGCCGCCGCCGCCGCCAGCACCGGCTCCGCCACGGAAGGGTCGACCACGACCGTTTCCCCGCTGGCCGGATCGTGGACCAGCCAGACATAATTGTCGGAAAGGACGGGAACGCGGACGACCTCCAGCATGGCTTACCAGACTCCCGTGTTCGGCATCGACGCCCAGGGTTCGGCGGGTTCGAGAGTGCCGTCCTGCAACAGTTCGATCGAGATGCCGTCCGGCGTGCGGACGAAGGCCATGTGCCCGTCGCGGGGTGGACGATTGATCGTCACCCCGGCGTCCATCAGCCGCTGGCAGCTATCGTAGATATTTTCGACCCGATAGGCCAGATGGCCGAAATTGCGCCCGCCCGCATAGCGTTCCGGCGCGCTGCCGTCCTGCGGCGGCCAGTTCCAGGTGAGTTCGACCTGCGCCCCCTCGTCCCCCGGCGCGGCGAGGAAGACCAGCGTATAGCGGCCCTTTTCATCGTCGAACCGCCTCTGCTCCTCCAGACCCAGCAGGTTGAAGAAGGCGACGGTCTTGTCGATGTCGGTCACGCGGATCATGGTGTGCAGATATTTCGGCAAGGAAAACTCCATTTGTCGCCATAAAGCAACGGTTCATCCCCATGCTGGCAGGAACCTTTTCAAGATAGGGCGGGTTGATGCGCGAAGGAAGAGGAAGGATCGGCATGGCGTTGGAAATGCGGGAAAAGGTTTTGCTGGGCTGTGCCGGATTGCTGGCGCTGGGCGTGGTGAGCGGCGGCTATCTGCTGGGCGACGGGCTCAAGCGCGCCAAGGCGGCGGATCGCTCCGTCACGGTGCGGGGCCTGTCGGAAAAGGACGTGACCGCCGACCTCGCCACCTGGTCGATCAGCTATTCGGCCACCGGCTTCGACCTGCCCGCCGTGCGGGCGGAGATCGACAATAATACCAAGGAACTGAAAGCCTATTTCGCCAGTCTCGGCTTCAAGCCCGACGCGCTGACGCCCGTCGGCGCGGGCGTGAACCAGTATATCAACAATGGCGTCAACACGATCACCATCACCCAGCGGATGCTGCTGCGGACGACCGACATCGCCCGCGCGCAAAGGGCCGTGGCGCAGCAGTTCGATCTGGTCCGGCGCGGCGTGACGTTGCAGGAGGGATCGGGCATGCGCTACAGCTTCACCAAGCTCAATGACGTGAAGCCCCAGATGGTCGCCGCCGCGACCAAGGACGCCCGCGCCGCCGCCGAGCAGTTCGCCCGCGACAGCGGCGCCAGCGTGGGCGGCATCAAGAGCGCCACGCAAGGCTATTTCTCCATCGACGCGCGCGACGGCGAAGGGGATGGATCGAGCGACACGCCCTACAAGAAAGTGCGCGTCGTCACGACCGTGGATTTCTACCTGAACTAGGGCGCCGGCGGCAGGCGGGTGAGATTGTCCGCCGCCGCCTTGCCCGCGGGGGAATCGGGAGACAGCTTCACCGCGCGCTGCCAGGCGGACCGGGCGATGTCGGCATGGTCGGTGAGGATCGCGATATTGCCTTCCTCCAGCGCGACCGAGGCATCGTCGGGCGACAATTGCACCGCCCGCGCGATATGCGCCTGCGCCAGCGGCATTTCCCCCATGCGCCGCGCCAGGGTGGCGGAGAGCAGCCAGCCGAGCGGGTCTTTGGGCGCTTGGTCCAATGCTATGTCGAGCGAATCGCGCGCGCCCTTATGGTCATCGAGCGCCACCAGCGCGCGGGCGCGGTCCAGATGCGCCTCGCCCTTTTCGATGCCGTCAGGCAAGCCGCGCGCCAGCGCCGCGTCAAAATCGGCCTTGGCCTTGGCGGCGTCTCCGCCCGCCAGCGCGGCATTGCCCGCCTGCGCCCAGAGCCGCGCGCTCTGCGCGACTTCGCCGGTGCGCTCCGCCTCGTCCGCCGCCTGCTCCAGCGCGACGATGGCGGGCGTCCACCGCTCCGCCCGCGCATAGGCGAAGCCCATGCAGTGCCGGGCATAGAAGCCGCCTCCTTCGATCCGCCATTTCTCCGCGAAGGCCACGCCCTTTTCGGGCGCGTCCAGGGCGGCGTCGATGCAGGCCTGAAAAGGCGCGGCATATCGGGGCGGGACGGGGATGAGGCCATCCTGGCCCCCTCCCCCCGGCGCAGCGGGCGCGGGAGCCTGCGCGGCGGAGGCGCGGACCTCGGCGGCTTCCTTGCGCTTGCGGTTCATCACCGCCTCGATCTCCGGATCATAGGCCTGGGGGACCAGAAGCAGCAGGGGCAACAGAAAAGACATCAGGAATGATCCAGCAGGCTGGCGACGGTGCGGATCAGCAAGACGATGTCCCCGTCGCGCGAAAGGCGATGGTCGCCGTCCTTAACGAGCAGCGTCTGCACATCGGATGAACGCAGCTTTTCCGCGAGGCGCAGCGCGATTTCCCAAGGCACGTCGGGATCGGCCTGCCCATGGAGCAGGCGAACGGGGCAATCGAGCGAGATCCCGCCCTCGAGCAGCTTGAGCGCCTGCCCCGATTCCCAGAAGCCGAGCGTGGTCACATAGGGTTGATCGCCATAAGGCGTGGGCTCGACGAGGCGGCCTTCGACGCCGAGCTTGGCGCGGTCCGCTTCGGAAAAACCCCATTCGGTGAAATCCGGCGCGGCGGCAATGCCGACGATCCCCGCAACGCGCTCCGGCCGGGCGAGCGCGACCAGCAGCGCCAGCCACCCGCCCATGGACGAGCCGGCCAGCAGCAGCGGCCCCCGCGTCAACGAATCGATGAGCCATAGGGCATCGTCGCGCCAGCTCGCCAGGGTGCCGTCCTCGAACGCGCCTTCGCTGGCCCCATTGCCGGCATAATCCAGCCGCAGCATGGCGCGGCCGCTTTCCGCCGCCCATCGGTCGAGCGCGACCGCCTTGCCGCCGTCCATGTCCGACATATAACCGGGCAGGAAGACGATCGTGGCGCCCGTTCCGGCGCGATGGCGATAGGCCAGCTTCAACCCGTCCGGGCGCGGGAAGAAGGATGGCGGCGATGAAGGCGACGGCGTATCCAGAATCTGCTCCCTGGCGCGATGGAGGTTCCACCATTCCTTAGAAGCTCCGGCGCGCGGCGTCAGGAAAAATTATGCGCCGGATGCGATTGACAGCCCTCCGGCCAGCGGCTAACTGCGCGCTCCTACCCCGTGCCCAGATGGCGGAATTGGTAGACGCACCAGCTTCAGGTGCTGGCGATCGCAAGGTCGTGGAGGTTCGAGTCCTCTTCTGGGCACCAAAACTCCTGCGGGAGTGGCATCAAAATCATTGAAAAAACCGCAGAAATCTGCCATTTTCAGGCAGGTTTTGATGCTCCGTGTTTCACGCCGTTTCAGCCCATGCCACGAGGATTCGTGGCATGGAAAGGGCCATCGGCCCGTTTTTGCCCTTTTCCAAGAAAGGTCATGCCACGAAATGTCGCTTAACGCCTTGCAAATCCGAGCCTTTTCGGCTGGAGACACCCCCTACAAGAAGACCGATGAGCGAGGCCTCTACCTGGAGGTGTTCCCGACCGGTTCGAAACTCTGGCGGCTGAAGTACAACTATGGCGGCAAGCAAAAGCGCATTGCGCTCGGCGCTTGGCCGGAAGTCAGCCTGCAGAAGGCCCGCCAGATGCGCGACGAGTTGCGCGTAAGGATCGCCAACGGCGAAGACCCCTCCCTCACGCGGAAGCGCGAAAAGGCCACGGCCAAAATCAGCGCTGCCAACACCTTCGAATCGGTGGCCCGCGAGTACATCGACGAAAAGATGGTCGGCGAAGGCCGGGCCGAAGGCACGCTGCTCAAGGCGCGCTGGTTCCTTGATTTGCTCAAGCCTGCAATCGGCAACATGCCAATCTCGGATGTCGATCCGCAAATGATGCTGGCTCCGCTCAAGAAGCTGGAAGCGAGGGGCAACAGAGAGACGGCCAAGAAATGCCGCTCGTTCGCAAGCCGCGTTTTTCGCTATGGGGCCGCAACCGGGCGCTGCGCCATCGATCCCACCGCAATCCTCAAAGGCGCGCTGCTGACGCCGCAGGCGCGGCACTATGCTGCCATCCTCGAACCCGACAAGCTCGGCGAGCTGCTGCGCGCTATTGACAGCTTCGAATGCTACCCAATCACCAAGCTTGCGCTGAAGATCGCCCCGCACATCTTCGTGCGCCCCGGCGAAATGCGGCATGGCGACTGGGACGAGATCGACCTCGAAAAAGCGATTTGGACAATCCCGGCGGGCAAGATGAAAGCGCGTCGCACTCATGCCGTGCCACTGTCACGACAGGTGGTCGAACTCTTCAAGGAACTGAAGGAAGTGTCCGGCGGCAAGGGCTACATGTTCCCCGCCTTCCATACCCGTCTGCGGCCGATGAGCGAAAACACCATCAACGCCGCATTTCGCCGCATGGGCTTCACCAAAGACGAAATGACTGCGCACGGGTTCCGCTCGACTGCTTCGACCATGCTCAATGAATGTGGCCTGTGGCACCCTGACGCGATCGAACGCGCCCTGGCACATGGCGATAGCAATGCCATTCGCGGGACGTACAACCGGGGCCATTATTGGGATGAGCGCGTCCGGATGGCGCAGTGGTGGAGCGACTATCTCGACGAAATCCGGCTCAAAGGCTGAGGCAATTCACCCGTCATGGTGCGACCAGTGGACACGCGCACCCCAGTTCCGTACTATTCCGACAACAGAACCCGCCACGCCTCTCGACGATGCGCACCAGGCGGGTCTTCTTTTGCCCGAAGGCCGGGCGCTAGGCGCCCGGCTGCTCCCTGGTTTCATCGTCGAGCGGCGTGCGCAGAACGATCCGGCCATTGATCGGCACGACCTCCAGCTGAAGCGAAACGCCCTTGCGGTCGCGATGGAACCAAGCCGCTCCGACCTTGGTCCAGTAAGCCTTCTCGCCCCGGTTGGCGACGTGCCAGGCAATGAAGTCCGGGGCCTTTGCTTCGGCTGCCGGTGCGGGATTGTTGCGGGCCATGGATTTGTCCTTTCGTATCTGGTGGCTCGTTGCACCAAACCGACAGGCCGCACGGCCAAGGGCAGTCGTCATGCCCAACACGGGTGAGCACCCGCGAACCGGCGCGGGCCGGACATTGACGGCTGAACGCGTGCGGCCAAGTCCGGTGCTCAAAACGCGCCATCCGGGTCGAAAGGCCCCTCCGCCCGCCGGAAAACCGAACGCCCCCAAGCCCCTTGCGCCCCTGGACGGCCTCGCGCACAACGCCGCCATGGGGGACGAAGGCAGCCTACGAAAACGCTGGAGCGAGGAGGAGACGGTTCTCGCGCTCTACCTCTATTTCCAGTTGCCGTTTGGAAAGCTGCATTCGGGCAATCCTGAAATCCAGCAGCTCGCCGCTGCGCTGGGAAGGTCGAGCAGTTCGGTCGCCATGAAGCTCTGCAACTTCGCCAGCCTCGACCCCAAGATCACCGAGAGCGGGCGCAAAGGCCTGGCCGGAGCGTCACAGCTCGACCGGACAACTTACGCCGAGTTCGGCCAGAACTGGACCGGCCTTGTGGCGCGGGCGGAAAGCATGTGGGCTGCCCAGGTTGAACTGGGCGAACCCGCGCCGCCGCTCAACCGGCTCAAGGACAAGCCGAGCGAATTCCGGTTCGAGCCCTACCAAGGCGCATCGACTACCCAGGCGCTGGTCAACCAGCGCGTCGGCCAGGACTTCTTCCGCCGCGCAGTCCTGGCCAACTATGAAGAGACCTGCTGCATCACCGGCATCGCCGATCCGCGTCTGCTGACCGCCAGCCACATCAAGCCGTGGGGCAAGGATGCCGATAATCGCCATAACGAGCGTGATCGGGGCGCGGCTTGGACGACAGGCTAAGGTCGCCGCACAGAAATGCTGATCCGAGTTCGGCGACCAGCTCTTCCATCGCATAGGCGTCGTCACCGAACCGCTTTCCGAAGGTTCGTGCGAGACGGTGCTCCGCTCCGGACCAATGCGTCAGTTCATGGAGCAGCGTGGCGTACCAGTTCTGCCCTGCGTTGCCTGATTCGGTGGCGAAGAAGAGCTGCTTCTCCGGCATGGTGATGGTGTCGGTCGAGGGCGTGTAATGGGCACTTTCGCCCTGGATGCGGATGGTGGCGCCGGTTGCGGCAACGAAAGCGTCTGCGTTCGGGATCGGATCGAAGTCTGCGCCTTCGGGAAGTTCCGGCATCGCATAGCCATCCACCTGGCCAATATTGAACACATGCGACGCCTGCGCGAAGACCCGGGCCGAACCTTCCCGTTCCTCCGCCTCGGTGCCATCGACTTTGTCGAAGACCTTGTAGAACACGATCGGCGAAGCCTTCTCGCCTTTGTGAACCTGAGCGCCAAGCGACTGCCACTGGCGATAGGTTGCCCAGAGGCCATGTCCGAAGTCCTGCGCTTCGGCAGAAGCCCAGAGGGCGAGGACGTTGACGCCGCGATAGGTCTTCCGGGTCACCGCGTTCATCGGGCGGGACAGCGGGGCATTGCTGCGATGCCAGGGGAGCGAGAATTTCCCGACCCCGACTTCAAGTGAGGCAATGATCTGGTTGGTGATGGTGTCGTAAATGCTGGCGGTTTGAGTGCTGGCCACGGTGAAAATCCTTCGTCCTGTCGTTGGGAACGCGGATGAAGGGACGGGCCGGATTGGCCGGGTGGGTCAGCGGTGACGCGGAACAGCCAACACGGGAGGGCGTGAGCCCGAATGGAGCGGGCAGGCTGTTGATCCCGCCCGGCACGGGCCGTCACCCAGGCAGCAGTTCATTCCAACGGGGGGACGAGAGATGCCGTGGCCACCATGCCGACGGCATGGCCTTCACCCGAGACCAGCCCCCATTGCCTTGGATTTGCCGACTTCGGGCACTGCCGCTGCCATGGCAGTCTGCTTCTCCCCCGCCCGCTCGGTGATTGCCCGGATAAGCCGGTCCCTGTCATCGGTGACAACAACCGCCTCGCCTCTGGCCCGTGACAACGCGACGTAGAGCATCTTCTGATCGACCAGATTGGTTGAACGGCTGTCGGCGTGGATC
Source organism: Sphingobium cloacae (assembly GCF_002355855.1). NCBI lineage: Bacteria > Pseudomonadati > Pseudomonadota > Alphaproteobacteria > Sphingomonadales > Sphingobiaceae > Sphingobium > Sphingobium cloacae. The sequence goes on along the minus strand of NZ_AP017655.1, from coordinate 3,062,748 downwards.
AGGACGCGCTCGGCGGTCTGGCCCTGCGCGGCGTGGGCGGTCTGGACATAGGCATGGCGCAGATGGGTGTCGCGAGGATTGGTGAGGTCGAGCCGCTGCTCGCGGCCATTCGCCAGTTTCAGGGTCGCCTGACCGGTTGATGGGTCGATGCCGGTCACTGTCCCGCCAAGTCCGTTGATCCGTCCTGCGTCGCGTTCGTTGCGGGTAAACTGCACCCGGTCACCTGTGCGCAAGTCCATGGGCTTGGGTTCAAACACCTCGGCCTTGCTCGCCCCCCATTGCCGGGGATGCCAGTTAATCGCCCGGCCATCGCGGCTCGCCAGAGCAACACGGTTCCGCTCCGGATCAACTCCACTGACGGTCAGAGCCTCGCCCCGGCGGACATCCTTGGCGGCATAGTCGCGGTTGAACCGGACGACATCGCCGATGGCATAGCTCGCCGCTTCGCGCGCTTCGGCACGGGTCATGCCCCTGGCCTCCAAAGCGGCAAACTGAAGTCGGTCCCGCGACAGCTCCCCGCGCGAAGACAAGTGTTCCCGGATCATGCCGGTGAGCGTGTCGCGGCCCTCGCGCGAAGGCTCGATCACCAATGTCCGCGTTCGCTCGGCGGGTGACAGGGACAGGTAATGCTGCGTCATGGCCACGAAGCGTTCTTTCGGCGTGGCCCCTTCGATGACCTTGCCGCCGCCCCGATCCAGCGCAGCCAGAGCCTTGCCAGCATGGCCCTCGATCGATGCCATGACGGCTTCGCGCGTTTCGGCATTGGTCTGCCGAACGACTTCGGCCAGCCTGGTTGTGGTCATGCCTCCCGCCTGCAACTGTGCGAAGGCCGCACCTGCGCCGACCGAACCGAGCTGCTTCATGTCCCCGACAAGAACGAGCCGGGCTCCCGCCTTGTCAGCGCTGGCCATCAGCTTTGCCATGTCCTGCGCCGAGAGCATCGAGGCTTCGTCGACGATCCAGACAGCATTCTTGCCCGCATTGCGCCCTTCTGGCGTGAGCAGGTGCCGGGCAACGGTATCACCGCGAAGACTTAGCGCTTCTCCCAGAACTGTCGCCGCCGATGCGGTGGGCGCAAGTGCCGTGACCGAAAGCCCGTGCCGTTCTGCTTCACGGGCATAGGTCGCGAGAACAGTAGTGGTCTTGGCGGTTCCGGCGTAGCCCTGAACGGCAGCAATTCGGTCCCGCGAAGTCAGCAGGTCGGTGGCCCCGCGCTTCTGGTCGTCGGTCCAGGCATATCCCAAACGGGCCGATTGCCGCGCTGCGCGCTCAACCGTTCGCGCTGCCGCCAGCGGGCTGGCGAGCGGCTCGGCCATACCCCGCCCGGCAGCCTCAAGCCGCAGCATGGTGCGTTCGGTTTCCATGGCTTGCGGGGTGGTGAAACCGGCAAACTCCGCGCCGCGCCGGTCCAGAAATGTCCGGGGCACAAGCTCGCCGCGTTGCTCGGCCCCGGCAATGGCCGCGCTGATCTGGCCATGACCGACCTTGCCGAAGGCAAAGTCCCCCGACTCGCGCGCCAGCGTGCTGGCTGACATCACGGCTTCGCGTTCAGCCAGCTTGGCAGCGGCAAAGGAAACGGCATGCCGCGCCAGCAGCTCGGGGCTGGCCGCCGTCGCGATGTCCCGCGCCTGTCCTATTGCACCAGCCACAAGCCGGTCCCGCGCCCCGGCGTCGAACCCGCTGGCATCGGCTGTCGCGCGCCAGTCAGCGCGCAACTCGCGAATATCGGCGTGGGTCTTGGCCTCGCGGGTATCGAGCGCGGCAATCTGCTTCTCGGCGGCGCTCGCCTCCTCCCGGCTTGTGCCCCGCTCGGCAAGCCGGGCATCGATCGCCGCCGTGCGCTGACTCAGAGCCTCGATCACCTTGTCCGGCACTCCGGCAATCTCGAACATAGCGTCCTTGCCTGGCTCGATCCGGTAGCCCAGCTCGGCAACGCCATGCGCCAGCTCCTGGCGGTAGATGGCGCCGATTTCCTTCTGGAGCTGGTAGATGGCGCGCGGCTCCAGACTGCGCCATTTGCCATCCTTGTCCTGGGTGGCGTTGATGACGACGGCATGGGTGTGAAGCTGCGGGTCCTGCGCCCGGCTTGTCGCGTGGCGGAAGGTGGCAATGGCAAGATTGCCGGTGGGTTGGCGCTGGACCTCACCACCCTCGCGCACGCGGGTTGCGGCCATGTGGTTTTCAACATGGGCCAGTGCCACCTTCACCGCCGCGCCGTGCGCCGCGATCAGCCGCTTGTCACCTGCGACCTCGGCCATGATCGATACGGACTTGGGTGCGGATAGGGTAATATCCCAACCGGGTCGATGCTCGACCTTGCCATCGCGCGCGGTGCCCAGTTGTTCGTCGCCAACCCGCCCTTCAAGCAGGGCCGCAAACTGCTCGCGGTCTACCTCTCCGTCCAGACCCAGTGCCCCGGCGGCCTCGCCGAACCATTCGGACGGGGCAAGACCACCTTCGGCATAGTAGTCGTCGGCTTCGTAGTAGCTTGCGGCTTGACCGGCGCTCGACAGGGCCGAGACCGAGGCAACCATCAGACCGGCCCCGGCCTGGCATCGGGCGCGGCGTTACGGGCAATTTCGCTCACCCGGCTCCACAGCGTGCCCGCTGGATCGCCAGCGACAAAGGCAGGCTGGCGGGCAGTCCCGCGCGCCCGGATGTGATCGGCGGTCAGCCCGATGCGCGCCACGGGCAGACCATCGGGCAGCAGCAGGTAGCCCTGGTGCGGGGCTAGCCGCAGCTCGCTTTCGAGCACGGCAGCGCGGAAAGCGCGCTGGGTCGCGACGGTCGTTCGCGGCACTTCGTTGCCGATAGAAAGCGTGTCGGTGGCAACCCGCATTTCCACCTCGCAATCACCGATGGTCTGGCTGGCCCACTGGCGGGTTTCCCGGTCGACTGTCTGCAAGAACAGCTTGGTGTTGCAGCAGGCGAGCATGGCCTCGGCGATGTTTGCGCCGTAGCGATTGCGCATCTGTCCCAAGGCCTGGAAGGTGAGCACGATCGCCGCGCCGAACTTGCGCCCTTCAGGCAGCAACCGGGCCAGGTTTTCGACGCGCGGCAGATCAGCCAGCTCGTCGAGCACGAACCAGATGCGCCGGTCTGGCGAAGGCGTAAGGCCGAGGACGGCGCTTGCCGCGCATTCCAGCCAGCAGGCCATGAGCGGCTTGGCTGCCTCGAAATAGTCCTCTTTGCGCGGCACGAAGATCCACGGCTTTGCACCTTCATGCCCGTCCAGCCCGGCTATGAAGTTCCGGAAGGCAAAGCGCTCCGCGCCGCCATCATCGATCCGCAGGAACTGGATCAGGTTCGCGGCCTTGGCGAGCATGAACAGGACGCTGCCGGTGGCTCGGTCGGCGTCATCGGCAAAGGTCCGGGCCGACGAGGTATGACCGAGCCAGTGCTTGAGCTGTTCCTTGCTCCTGACCTGCAAGGCTTCGAGCAGGGCTTCAAGGTTGCAGTTGCCTTCGGCCCAGAGCGAGCGGAGCATGTTGGCAACGAGGATGCGGCTCGTCTCCAGCCAGACATCGTCGTCCTGGCTGCCGGTTTCGGAGACGAGCTGACGCGCGATCCGGTCGGCATCGGCGGGATGGGAAATCTCGTCGAAGGGCGACCAGAAGGCGCAGCGGGCATCGAACGGATTGAGGATCACATCGCCCCGCTCGGGATTGTAATAATGGGCGATGAATTCGCCGCTGGTGTCATAGACCAGCGCCGCTTCGCCGCGCGCTTCGATGCGGTCGAGCATCTGGCGCAGGACGGTGGTCTTGCCGCTGCCGGTGGTGCCGAGAAAGGCAAAATGCCGGGTCTCGATCCCGCGCGGAACGGGCACCGGTCCAATCGCCAGCGAGGCCGGATCGGCATGATGCGTGATACGCGCGGCAAGCTCCGCTTCCGCAATGACACGGGTGCCCCCCAGCACCCTGTCGCCGAGCGTTTGCTCGCCCTGCGATGACATGGTCCGCTGGATCAGCCAGATGGCCACCAAGCCCAGGGCAAGCCCGGCCAGAGCGCCCCAGAACAGGCAGTCCAGCATACGGTCGTAGGGCCGCAGCCAGTAGTCGGAATAGGCCACAACGCGGGCGTGGAAGGTCATCTTCTCGCCGCCGAGCGTGGCGTTCATGCGCAGTTCTTTGCCGACCATATCACCCAGCAAGATCAGCAGTCTGGCGCCCAGACACTGGACCGCCAGAACAGTCGTGCGCGGAACCATGAACAGCTGGGCCGCAATTGCTGAACCGCACAGCGTGCAGCCCAAGACGAGCCGCCAGAAGAAGCCGAAGCGTTGCTGCAAATGAGCCATCCGCATCCGCCACAGCGAATGCGAACGGGCGGCGAAATCGTGCTCCCGGCTCATGGCTCGATTTCCAGGGCAAGCGAGCGCTGGCGCTCGAAGGCTGCCTTGGCATCGGCGGCAATCGCCTCGTCCGGCTTCTTGGTCCCAAGGGCTGAATGGCGGGCGTAAGCATAGGCGGCGCAGGCCGTGAACAGCGCACGGTCGAGCACCCGCTCGACCTCGGCCAGACGCTCCGCAATCGCGCCAACCCCGTTGGCGATCTCGCGGGTGTCGGTGTCCCGGTCGGTCCCGTTGATCACGGACAGAAACCCAGCTTCGATGATGCGCTGGAGCATCGCATATTCGGTGAGGCCTCGGCGTTCCGCGATCCCACGAAGAGTTCGGCCCTGCGACGGATTGAGGCGCACGGTGCGCTTGCTCGCGGTCAGCATGGCCAGCTCCGGGGCGCGCGCTTGGCGCGCTCGGGGAATGCCTCAAACGCGCTAATCTGGGGCTGGCGCAATTCCGAGGACGCTATCCGCCCGCTCGCAAACCGGCGGAAATGCTCGCTGCACGGGTGCGTGGGGTGTGTAGACCTTATCTTGCCTCGATGCGTAGCATCGTGGCCCGAATTGTGATCCGGCATGACAGTCCTGATTGTCATCTGCGGCCTCCCTCGGGCTTTCCGGTGGAGCCCTGAAAGTCGCGGATGATCCGCGCGGCCTCGGCATCCGCTGCCGCCCGATCCGGGAACGGCTTTTCGACAATGGCAGGCAGGAATTTCATCGGCCTGCCATCGATCCAGTCGGTGACTTCGGCGTCCACTGCCTTGCGCAATCTGGTGCGCAATTCGAATGCATCGACGGGATCAAGGCGAACCCATTCGATCTGCCGTTCGATGAAACCGCCAAGGGGATAGTCGGTCCCGTCAATGGCAAGTGCTGGACCTTCAAACTGGACGTTGAACTGCTCGCCGATAAAGCGATCGAGCATCGGACGTTCGAAATAGAGCCAGTCGAGAATGAACGAGCGGTAGGTCTTGCCATCCTCGCCAGGGCGACTGAGGCGACGGACAAAGGCCTCGATCATCGGGCCAACGATCTGCTCCTGGAACGAGTCCGACGCGACAATGGCGAGGGCATCTGCTTGCGAAATTCTCATGACAATCTCCGTTGATTGGTGGGAGATGGGAAGTTGCTCAGGACAGCCTGGTCGATGGCCGCGCGAACCCGGTCGGCGAGATTGCTGGCGTGGTCCGGGTCAAGCCAGATGCGTGCGCTGCCAACATTGAGATGGCCGCCGCAGCATTCGCCTTCCGGTCCAGTGATTGGCCAGAACAGGAACTCGATATCGACCGAATGGCCGGTGATCCGCTCGATCACCGGATGCAGCTCGGCATCGGCCTGCGGGATGGAAACGGGGCCGCCGCTCATGACAGCCGCCGGGGGCTGTGAGGCGGGTCATAGCGTGGTTCGCTGTCACCCTGCGGGTAGGCCTGCGATGGCAGTTCAGCCATCCAGGCGCGGACATCGGCTTCGCGCCAGCGGATATGTCCGTTGCCTATCGAGCAGGCTGGCGGAAACCGCCCCTGCCGTGTCATTCTGTATATCGAGGTGCGGCTGAGCCGGACGAGGGCAATCAGGTCCTGCGTCGTCAGCAAGCCGGAGAGGGGTGGCTGTTCCATCGGGCATCCTTTCGCTTCGTTGCGAAGCTCAAGGTTGCTCGGCGGTGCTGCCGGTGGGCAGTCATAAAAGTTCAGTAGCTAGTCGAGCCCTTCGACTTCTACCTGCCTCATCCTGTTCTCGAAGTAATCCAAAAGCCCCTCGGCCAGCAGCGTCTGCGTTCTTGCCCTGTCGATATGGCCTGCAACTTCCGCCGCCTTGGCGGCAGGCGATGGAAACTTCGTCGGATCGAGGGCACGCATTTTCTCGATGCTGTCGAGATGTGCGTGCAGGGTTCGATCATTGGGAAAACGCGCCATGATTGCCTGCTTTGCACGCGCAAAGCTCTCGGACGTTGCTTCGACAAGATATTTGCCATCGAGGTAGGCGCGGGCACGGATGCTGCCGATCTCGAACAGCAAGTCGGTTGTCGGCAACTGGTGCTGCAAGGATGAGCGAACCCTTGCGCACGCCCAATAGCGATTGCCGCCGACAATTGCCGCGAGCGCATGGTCGGCCCTGAACAGGCTCGGGTGAACTTCGCGGTATTGGCGGTCACGCTCATGAGGCGTGATCCGCTCGAAGGCCGCGATGCGACCAGCGGCGAGGTGTTCCTGAAATTCGAGCATGGCGATGACGAAGCGGCGCTGCTTGAGCGTGGCGGTGTCGAGCAGCTTTGCCTTTGATGGTTCTGTGCGATGGGTTCTTGCCCGCAACAGGGGCGAGGCTGCTGCTGCGCCAGCAAGGCCGATAGCCAACGCGAGAAAGCGGCGGTTGCGAATGTATTCCAGCGCTCCGGCAATGCCGAATGCAGCACCTGGAAAAGCAAATGCGGCATACCGGTTGTGTGCCGTTTCGCACTCGGTTGCCGCGACCAGCATGCAGTCGAGCACCTTGCCCCCCAGCAGGTCTGCAGTCGGTTGGGTGCGTTTCAAGCTGCAGAATCGGGCAAATGACTCGTCCAACGCCAACGCGCCGTCCGGCTGCGGAAATACTGAGGGCGCTGACCTCTCTGTCATGCCATGAATATTCTTGATTCAATGGATTGAGGCAAGCACCTGTTCTTCTTCCATTCCTCCTGTTGGACCATCCCTACTCCCCGATTGCAGTGTCGCTTGGGTTTGCGGCGGATTGTCAGTGCGCGGTAAGGGTCCGAGGGTCAGATTTATGGCAATCATCTGCTGGCGCGTGGCACCGCCGCGAACTGCATGCTACAGGCTGAAACGCCCCTTAATGTAGTGACATATCATGCTGAATTGACATTTTTCACATGATATGACATACATTCTTCATGTCACGCGCCTCCAGAGCTGCCAGCGGCCTGCCGCCCCAGAGCCAGCGCGCGATTGCGCAGCTGGGCAAGGACATTTCCATCGCCCGCCGCCGCCGCAAGTTGCCGCAGCGGTTGATGGCAGAACGCATGCTGGTTTCGGTACAGACGCTTCAGCGCCTTGAGGCCGGCGATGCAACCGTGGGATTGGCCGTGCTGGCAAGTGCGCTCCATGTGTTCGGCATGACCCAGCGCCTCGCCGAACTCGTCGCCCCGGATACTGACAGGGCAGGCATCAGCGAAGACCTTGCCCGGCTGCCCAAGACGACGCATGCCGTGAGCAGCGACGAGCTGGACTTCTGACGGTCATGGCAACGGTGCGCACCTATGTGTTCGTTCACCTCGCAGGCGGCCCTGTTCCAGCTGGGCTGCTGACGATGACTGACGAACCGCGCAACCAGTTCGCGACTTTCGCCTATGGTCGCCGCTACCTCGCCCGTCCGGATCGCGTTCCTGTCGATCCGGTGGCACTGCCGCTTCACGAGCCGGGCACTGAACGCACATTCCGGACCGAAGAAGGCTTTGCCGTCTTCGGCGGCATTCGCGACGCAGCTCCCGATGGCTGGGGCCAATACCTGATGTACAAGGCGATGGGCGACCGCCTGCCGAGCGATATCGATCTGATCCTGGCCTCTGGCGATTACCGGGTGGGCGCACTGGCATTCGGCCCCACGCCCGAGCGTCCGGAGCGCATCACGCCGTGGGGCGATGGCAATGCGCCGGGCGAACACTTTACCCTGGAAGAACTGGCCGAAGCTGCCGAGCGCGCGCAGCATGTCGATCAGCTCGACGAGAACCTGCGGCGGTTGCTCACCGCCGGTTCGTCACTCGGTGGCGCGCGCCCAAAGGCTGCGACCGAAATTGACGGCCAGCCGTGGATTGCCAAGTTCCAGGCCCGCAATGACAGTTTCCCCGAATGCGGGGTCGAGCTGGCGACCATGCGCCTTGCTGCGACCTGTGGCCTCGACGTTCCGGCGCTCGACTTCAGGCGCGTGCTGGAACGCGACATCTATCTGATCGAACGGTTCGATCGCCAGTCGCACGGCAACTGGCTGGAGCGGCGGCCCTTCGCCTCCGGCCTGACCATGCTCGGCGCGCACGAGAGCGAAGTAAGCCGCTACAGCTACGCGGACCTCGCGGCCGTTCTTCGCCAGCATGGCACCGAAGTGCGCCGCGATCTCCACGAACTGTTCCGGCGCATGGTGTTCAACATCCTCGTAACCAATGACGACGACCACCTGCGCAACCATGGCTTCCTGTTCGACGGCAAAGGTTGGCGACTGTCACCGCTTTACGATGTCGTGCCTAAGCCGCAGGTCGGCCTTGAACGACGCCTGGTGCTGGGCGTCGGCCCGCAAGGCCGGGACGCCACTGTCGCCAATGCTCTCGCTGGCGCTGCCGGGTTCGACCTCGCGCCCGACCAGGCCCAAGCCATGGTCGAAGACATGCGCATGCAGGTGGCCGGAGGCTGGGAGGAGAAATTCACCGAAGCCGGAGTCAGTGCTGCTGATCGCGGACGCTTTGCCACCTGCTTCCGTCTCGCAATCGAAAATTGCTAATCAGTCAACCAGGCCGAGCTTTTTCAGCTCCGAAGTAGTCATGGCTTCCCGACGAGATTGGGGAAATTCGTCCCAAGTCCTGCCATCTAGGATCCGTCCGGCCTTCTTCTTGTTGACGCCGCCCCATTGCTTGAAGTGAAACGCCGCCCCTTCTGCAATGCATTGGTCACGGATCGAACGAACCCAGCCAGGCTCCACCGGTCTTGCTCCAGGGCCACTCTCGCCACCCGCGATGATCCAATCGATGCTCTGCAGATTCATGTTTTCGAGAGGCCCAAGCAAAGGTTCGAGGCTCAAAAATTTAGTTTGAGCTCTAGTCCTGCGGAGATGGTCAATGCGGTAGAGATAGTCTGAATTCTCGACGCTTACCCCCATCCACACATTTTTCGGCCAATCGATTTCTAAAGCCAACTCCTCCAGACGCTCGGCCCGCTTGGTCAAAATTTGATACGTGTGCTGCGGGGTCGCCGCCATCGTCTCGAAAACCTGCCTTATGAACCTCAAAGGCACGGCGTCATGGAAAAGGTCAGACATTGAGTTGACGAAAATCATTCTACCAGTGCGCCATCTGGCAGGAAGATTCAGGCTCTCCTCGTCGATACGCACCGTCCCATTCCACTTCGGGCGGCCGCCCGACAAGCGCGTAGTGCCTGAATACTTGGGCTGCCCCATGGCCTCAAGCCGCCGCGCCATGCGCATCGCATAACAGTTTGTGCAACCTGGTGAGATTACCGTGCAACCAACCACCGGGTTCCAAGTCGCTTCCGTCCATTCAATTGATGAGTTCGTTGCCACGTTCAGATACCGCCCTTGAACTGTATCTTCACGTGGTCGGGGTAAGTGCCCTTTCGGCGCGTTCCTTTGGTTGAATACGCCGATACCTGACCAGCTGCCTCCAGAGTGTTCAACGCTTCTCGATAGTTTTTCTTGATATATGGCTTGCCCACGCTGTGGCTTTCGTAGATTTCATCGAGAGAGCATGTTTGGCCAGCGTAGTGTTCGAGCAGCATCCCCTTCAATTTGGACATCGGTTGCGCAAGCGAGAAAAGAAGCGGCATTGAGGCATCTGCTGGTGAGTACGTGAGTGATGGAACACCTTCGTCCGTTGTCGAGCTCTCGGCTGCCATGATATCTTTCATGATCTCGTAGCCTTTGAAGTGCTTCGACACGAATATCAGCTTGTGGGAAGTGCGTGTGCCCTCGCTGTTCTTGAACGTGAAGGGCAAGACAAATTTGCCACCCAACGAATGAATCTCATTCGCCAGCGCCTCCAGGATCGCAGCCTCTCGCAATTCTGGACTGAGCCCAGGCAGTTTTGCGCGCAGGGCATTTGCGCGCTCTTCCCCAAAAAGCGCGTCCATATGCTGCTTAACACCCGGATTGCTGATGCCTGCGTTAATCCTATTATAATTGAAGAAAAACACGCAATCACATCCCCAATCTTTTATAACTCCCTGCACGATCTTTAGAGATAATCCTTTGTAACCAAACGGATCTACGAATGAAAAAGACGGAACTAGGTTTCGTGGACAAAGGGTATCCAGAGTTTGACTGACACGAGCGCTACGAAGCCGAGGTATGATTCTTTGGTTTTATCGTAGCGGGTCGCGATGCGCCGCCAGTTCTTGAGTTTGTTGAACAGGCGTTCGATCAGGTTGCGCCATTTGTATTTCGCGCGGTCGTGCGGGGCGGGATTGCGCCGGTTGACCTTGGCAGGGATCACCGCCTCGACACCCGCCGCCTCGATCTCTTCGCGGATCGCATCGGCATCGTAGCCCCGGTCGGCCAGGAAGGCCTTGATCCGGTCGGTTATCATACGGAACAGTGGGGCGAAGCCCTGCACATCGTGCGCCTGTCCGGGTGTCAGCACGAAGCCGAGGGGGAGGCCCCTGGCATCGCACCTTGCGTGGAGCTTCGTCGTGAAGCCGCCTCGCGATCGGCCAAGCGCCTCGGTTTGCTGAGTCCCCTTTTTATGCCGACGGCACAATGATGTGCCCGGACCACCGTGCTGTCGATCATGTCGGCGGCCGCGTCGCGCCCCGCCAGTTCGGCCAGCGTCTCGAGCATGGCATCGAACACGCCGGTCGTGACCCATCGTCGATAGCGCCGGAACACGCTGTTCCACTTGCCATACTCGTCCGGCAGGTGCCGCCATTGCGCGCCGGTCCGCGCAATCCACATCATGCCCTCGAAATAAGGGCGATTATCCTGCGCCGGGCGGCATCCACGACCGTGCTCAGGCGGCAGCAGCGGCCCGATCACTTCCCATTCTTCGTCCGTAACGCCGATCCGCTCGCCCAAGGCTGCCTCCAAAAGCCAGCCTTGAATCAGCGACCGAGTCCCCAGTCAAGCTTTGTCCACGAAACCTAGTGCAATGACGCAGACGGGAGATTCACAAATCGTCTAGGACATGCGACTCTCCCGTCATGGCCCAGACCGTCAACATCCTCTTGAACGCCGCCGACCGTGCTCGGCTTGAACAAATCGTCGGCGACCGCAACTGCCCGCTCAAGCATGTGCTGCGCGCCAGGATCGTGCTGCTCTCCAGCGACCGCTTGCCGGTGCTCGAAGTGGCCCGCCGCGCCGGCGTCAGCCGACCTGCGGTCTGGCGCTGGCAACAGCGCTTCGCTGAGGAAGGCGTCGATGGTCTTCTCCGCGACAAGACGCGCAAGCCCGGTACGGCGCCGATCGCCGCGCCCGTCGTCGCACGGATCGTTGCGTTGACCTGCTCCGAACCGCCCGGTGCCGTGACCCATTGGACCGGCCGCGCAATGGCCAAAGCCTTCGGCGTCTCGCTCCGAACCGTCCAGCGCATCTGGCAGGTCCATCACCTCCAACCCCACCGTCTGCGAACCTTCAAGAGATCGAGCGACCCCGCCTTCGCCGCCAAGGTCGAAGACATCGTCGGTCTCTACATGGCCCCGCCGGCTCACGCCGTCGTCATCTCGATCGACGAGAAGAGCCAGATCCAGGCCCTCGACCGAACCCAACCCGGTCTGCCGTTGAAGCCGGGCAAATGCGGAACAATGACGCACGACTACAAACGCAATGGCACGACCACCCTGTTCGCCGCGCTCGACGTCCTCCACGGCACAGTCGTCGGTCGCTGCATGCCCAAGCACAGGCACCAGGAGTTCATCAAGTTCCTCAACGCCGTCGAGCGCGCCGTTCCTGCCGGCAAGGTGATCCACGCCGTCCTCGACAACTACGCCACCCACAAGCATCCGAAGGTCCTGGAGTGGCTCGCCGATCATCCACGCTGGGTGTTCCATTTCACCCCGACCTCGGGCTCATGGCTCAACGCCGTCGAGAACTTCTTCTCGGCGCTCACCCGAAGGGTCATCCGGCGCGGCGTCTTCACCTCCGTCGTCGACCTCCAGGACACCATTAGCGCTTACATCCGAAAGCAGAACGCCGACCCTAAGCCCTTCGTCTGGACCAAGCCGGCCGAGACCATTCTCGCCAAACTCAGGCGGCTGCCTGTACCAACCGACTGAGTCAGTGCACTAGCCGAGTTTCATTGAAATACGTGGCCGCATCGTCGTCCACTTCACCGCAGGTTATATTGGGCTTGTAACGCAGTTTTTCGAACCCGGGCAGTTTTCCGACTTCATTTTGAAGCGTGGACGTATTGTTTCCATCAGCATCATTGAAATAAGCGGTGAGCATCTGAGACATTTGCGGATGATCAATCGCTGCCTGAAGAACCAGCAAGGGTGTGGAGGCAGCTCCATCCCGATAGCGCCCTGGACCTGCATAAAGATCCATATAAGCGATCTTGCCGCCTGATCTGGCAACAGTTGGCATAACGACCTGCGCCCACGTCGAAAAATATTTGCTTACGATACGAGCCTTGACCTCAGACTGATCGGTTCGCTCTTCGAAAAACTTTTGCGCGCTCATATTGCCTCAACGCCGCGTGTGAGTTTCCTCAATAGAACAAAAAATGAACGAGCGCAATTTGAATGCTCCCGGCGTTGGGGGCACGCCGGTCACGCCAGAGGCGGACGGCGTTCAGTTCCGTTTTCCATAACGGCACCTTTTTCCAGATTATTAGGGGTCTGCATTAGCGCGAATCCATCACCCCGGAATGGCAGATTATGCAATTCAACCTTGAAGCCAAAGAGGCATAATGATACAAGGTGAATGTGCCTGAAACACCGCCCAAAGACCCAAATCTTTACTGCAAATCTGATTTGGGGGCATGGCAAGTGGCATTTCAATCTCCGAAATGTATATCTACCAAGTATTTCAAATACTTGAGTATTACTTGTCCGTCCTCTTCTGGGCACCAGTCAACCCTTTTATCGTGCTGATTTTCCACGATAAAAGGGTGATCTCAAAAAAACACCCCCACATATGTTCCCACATTTTATGTGGGACTTGCTGGTGCCTATGGGGCTGGATTGAGACGATTCCAAACCCTCGCAAGCAAGAAGGTCAGGGTCGTTCTTCCGGGGATCGGACACGCAGCCGATAACCAACTGCCAACTCATTGACGATCAATCGCGGGCGGGACGGGTCAGTTTCCAGCTTCTGACGCAGGCCGCGCACCGCAATGCGGAGATAATCGACGCGATCCTCCTGCGCGGCTCCCCAAACCGCGCGAAGTAGCTGCGCATGACTCACGACCCGATCGGGACGCCGGCTCAACTCGGCGAGCACGCCATATTCCTTGGGCGTTAGGTGAATATCCTTGCCTGCGCGTTCAACCCGGCGATGCGCAAGGTCGATCCGCACGTCGCCCGTCTCGATCACCCGCTCCGTCTCCTGGTCGGGAGTGCGGTGGCGCATGGCCGTGCGGATGCGGGCCAGCAGTTCCTCCGTGTCGAACGGCTTGGTCAGATAGTCGTCCGCGCCAAGATCGAGGGCGGCCACCTTCTCCGTCGTGTCCTCCCGCGCCGAAACGACAATCAGCGTCGCGCTCGACCGGCTTCGCATCGGCTGGATCAATTCCAGCCCGTCACGATCGGGAAGGCCAAGATCGAGCAGCACGACATCGGGCTTCTCGATGTCCAGCAGGGACAGTCCCTCGCGCGCGCTCGTCGCCTCCACGACGCCGTGACCGGCACGCTGAACAGCCGTGCGCAACAGCCGCCGTATATGGGCATCATCTTCGACGATCAGGATTTTTGCGACCGATGCCATAGTGTGAGATTAGTTGCCCTTCGTCTCCCGGTCGAGCGCGCGATTGAGCGCGAGAACATTGACGCGAGACTCGCCGATGAATCCTAGAAGGGGATATTCTATCCGCGCCTGGACCCATGCGCGGACCTGTTCGGCCGGCAAGCCCCGCACTTTGGCGACGCGATCGACTTGATACAAGGCCGCCTCGGGACTGATATGGGGATCGAGTCCCGAGGCGGAGGTCGTCACCAGATCGGGCGGGACGGGGCGACCCGGTGCGAGGGCGGCAAGTGCTTGCGCATCATTGCGGACACGCTCGGCCAGCGCCTTGCTGGCGGGGCCAAGGTTGGAACCTGCGGAGGCGGCGGCATCATAGCCGTTCGCGCCAGCGGCGGAGGGCCGTCCGTGGAAATAGCGGTCGCTGGCAAATGCCTGACCGATGAGCGCGGAACCGATAACCCGGTCGCCTTCGCGGACCAGACTGCCGTTTGCCTGATAGGGGAAAAGTGCCTGACCTATGCCGGTGAGCGCCAGGGGATAGGCCAAGCCCAGCAGCAGCGCGAAGAGCAAGGTGAGCACCAGCGCGGGGCGCAATGCGGAACGAAGGTCGGAAAGCATGGCGAGAAATCCTCAGGCAAGATGGAGGCCGGACACGGCGAGGTCGATCAGCTTGATGCCGATGAAAGGCGCGACCAGGCCGCCCAGGCCGTAGATGGACAGGTTGCGCGCTAGCAGCGGCCCGGCCGCCATCGGCCGATAGCGCACGCCTTTCAGCGCGAGCGGCACCAGCAGCGGAATGATGAGCGCGTTGAAGATGATCGCGGACAGCACCGCGCTTCGCGGCGTCGCTAGTCCCATGACGTTAAGCACGCCAAGGCCCGGATAGAGCGCGACGAAGATCGCCGGGATGATCGCGAAATATTTGGCGACATCGTTCGCCACCGAAAAGGTGGTGAGCGCGCCGCGCGTCATCAGCAGTTGCTTGCCCAGGCCGACAATCTCGATCAGCTTGGTGGGATCGCTGTCGAGATCGACCATGTTGCCCGCTTCGCGCGCCGCCTGCGTGCCCGTGTTCATGGCGACGCCGACATCCGCCTGGGCGAGCGCGGGCGCGTCGTTGGTGCCGTCACCGCACATGGCGACCAGCCTGCCCTCCGCCTGTTCGCGCCGGATCAGCGCCAGCTTGTCCTCGGGCGTGGCCTGGGCGAGAAAGTCGTCCACACCCGCCTCGGCCGCTATGGCGGCGGCGGTCAGCGGGTTGTCGCCGGTAATCATCACCGTGCGTATGCCCATCTTGCGCAGCTCGCCGAAGCGTTCGCGGATGCCCGCCTTCACCACGTCTTTCAAGTGAATGGCACCGAGCAACTTTCCTTCCCGGACGACGGCGAGCGGCGTGCCGCCACCCCGCGCAATCTCATCGGTAACGCGTATCAATTCGCGGACGGCGAGGCTGTCCCCGGGCTGCTCATGGGCTTTAAGCACGGAATCGATCGCGCCCTTCTGGATGAGCGCGTCCGCCACGCGAACGCCCGAAAGCCGGGTCTGCGCCGAAAAGGGGATGACCTCCGAGCCGGCCACGAGCGCGGCGACGCGAACCGCGTGACGCTCCCGCGCCAGCACCACGATCGAGCGCCCTTCCGGTGTCTCGTCTGCTAGGCTGGACAGCAGCGCCGCCTCGGCGAGCGTATCGACATCCACGCCTGCGAGCGGGCGGAACTCGCTCGCTTGCCGATCACCGATCGTGATGGTGCCAGTCTTGTCGAGCAGCAGCACATCCACGTCGCCGGCTGCCTCAACCGCGCGGCCCGACTTGGCGAGCACGTTGAAGCGCACGAGCCGGTCCATGCCCGCGATGCCGATGGCGGAAAGCAGCGCCGCGATGGTCGTGGGAATGAGCGTGATAAGCAGCGCGGCGAGCAGCGCCACAGGCACCATGCCCCCGGCATAGGCGGCAAAGCCCGGTATCGTGGCCACCGCGATCAGGAAGATGATGGTGAGACCGACCAGCAGGATGGTGAGCGCCACCTCGTTCGGCGTTTTGCGACGCTCCGCGCCTTCGACCAGCGCGATCATCCGGTCGAGGAAGCCCTGGCCCGGTTCAGCGGTGACGCGAACCGTGATCCTGTCGGAAATAACGCGCGTGCCAGCCGTCACGGCGGAACGGTCGCCGCCCGCCTCGCGGATCACCGGCGCGCTTTCGCCGGTGATCGCCGCCTCGTTGACGCTGGCAACGCCTTCGATCACCTCGCCATCGGCGGGGATCAAATCGCCCGTCTCGACAAGCACGATCTCGCCCTTTTCAAGCCGGCTGGCGGGAACGATCTCATAGGTGTCGCCGACGCCCAGCATGAGCTTGGCTTTCAGTTCGGCCTTGGTGGCGCGGAGCGAGGCGGCCTGTGCGCGGCCCCGGCCTTCGGCCAGCGCCTCGGCGAAAGTGCCGAACAGCACGGTCAGCCAGAGCCAGAGAATGAGCTGGAGCTGGAAGCCGAGCGGCAGACCCGGTTCGCCAAGAATCAGGAGAAGGGTGAGCAGCGTCGCGACGCAGGCGGTCACGAACATCACCGGATTGCGGATCAGTTCGCGCGGATTCAGCTTGCCGAAGGCATCCCGGATCGCGGGCAGGACCAGCGAAGCGCTGAACATGGAGGAAGGTGTGTTCATGCCAATTTCCATCACAACAATGTCCGTTAGAAAAGCTGACCTTCGATCATCGCGAGATGATCGGCGATGGGACCGAGTGCGAGGCTGGGCAGGAAGGTGAGGCCGCCCAGGATCAGGATGATGCCCACCAGTAGGCCAACCCATAGTCCGCCCGTGGTGGGAAAGGAGCCGCTGGTGGCCGGCGTGTAGCGCTTGGCGGCAAGGCTGCCAGCGATGGCGAGCACCGGCACGATCACGAAGAAGCGCCCCAGCCACATGGCGATGCCGAGCAGCCCGTTATAGAACGGCGTGCCCGCCGTCAGGCCAGCGAAGGCCGATCCGTTGTTTCCCGTGCCCGAGGCGTAGGCGTAGAGGATCTCGGAAAAGCCATGCGGTCCTTTATTGAGCGGCCCCGCGAGGCCGGCAGGCAACACGGCGGACAACGCAGTCAACCCGAGGATGCAGAGTGGCAGCACGGCGATGGCGAGCACGGCCAGCTTGACCTCGCGCGCCTCGATCTTCTTGCCGACATATTCGGGCGTGCGGCCGACCATTAGCCCGGCGACGAAAACCGCGAGGATGGCGAACAGCAGGAAGCCGTAAATGCCCGCGCCGACACCGCCGACCACTACCTCGCCAAGCTGCATGTTGAACAGCGGGATCATGCCGCCCAGAGGCGTGAAACTGTCGTGCATGGCGTTGACGGCGCCACAGGACGCGGCCGTGGTGATGACGGCGAACAGGGCCGAGGCGGCGATGCCGAAGCGAACCTCCTTGCCTTCCATATTGCCGCCGGCAATGCCTAGCTGATGGAGGACGGGGTTGCCCGCCGCTTCCTGCCAATAGGCGACGGCCGTGCCGGCAAGGAACAAAACGGCCATCGCGGCGAGGATCGTCCAGCCTTGCCGCGTGTCCTTGACCGCTTTGCCGAAAGCATAGGCGAGGCCGACGCCGATCGCGAAGATCGAAAGCATCTGCACGAAATTGGTGAGCGCCGTGGGGTTCTCGAACGGATGCGCGCTGTTGGCGTTGAAGAAGCCCCCGCCATTGGTGCCAAGCATCTTGATCGCTTCCTGGCTGGCGACCGGCCCCAGGGCGATGGTCTGCCGCGCGCCCTCGAGCGTCGTCGCGTCCACCGACCCAGCTAGCGTCTGCGGGACACCGCTGACGATCAGGAACAGCGCATAGAGGATGCAAAGCGGCAGCAGCAGGTAGAGAGTGATCCGCGTCACATCCGCCCAAAAATTACCAACGCCCTTCGCCTCACGCCGCGCGAAACCCCGAAACAGCGCGAAGGCAATGGCAATGCCCGTCGCCGCCGACAGGAAATTATGGATGGTGAGGCCGAGCATCTGGCTCAGGTTCGAGAGCGTCGTTTCGCCCGCATACCATTGCCAGTTGGTGTTGGTGGTGAAGCTGACCGCGATGTTGAACGCGCCGTCAGCGCTGACACCGGCAAAGCCTCGCGGGTTGAGCGGGAGAACGGCTTGCAGGCGCAGCACCGCATAGGTGAGCAGCAGCAAGGCGAGGTTGAACAACAGCATATGGATGGCATAGCGCCGCCATCCCTGTTCCTCGGCGGGGTTGATCCCCGCGAGCCGGTAAAAGCCGCGCTCGACCGGACCAAGCAACCGATGCAGTGGCGTCGTGCGGCCCTCGTAGAGCGCGAAAAGCCATAGCCCCATCGGCTTAGCCAGCGCGAAAGTGACGATGGTGAAGAGCAGGATCAGTGCCCAGCCTGCTATGGTCATGGTTTATGGCTCCGGTCAGAAGCGCTCGGGCCGCAGGAGCACGACAACGAGGTAGAGGAGGAGAGCGATGGCAACGATGCCGGCGATGATGAGCGACGACGGCATGGCTTCAGGCTTCGTCGCAGAGCTTGGCGTAGGCGAGCGTCAGGGCGAACAGCCCGGCGAGCAGCCCGAGCCACAATAGATCGGACATGGATAATTCCTCAGGTGACGGACCCGTGGAGTCGGGCCGCTGTCGCCCTGTGACTACGCTTCAAGTGCATTAAGTTTCGCGGGCGAAAATGCGGTGCCGCATTAAATCCGCATTAAGTTGAACAAGTCGCGCATGGTGCCGGGAAACAAGCGAGCGTAAGCACTTGGTCATGTCCGATCATGCCGCCAACGAGAAAAGACCTTCGCCAGATGCCCTACTGCGGCAAGCGCGGCGCGCAGAGCGTGGGCAGCTCAAGATATTTCTCGGTGCCGCTCCCGGCGTGGGCAAGACCTTCGCGATGCTGACCGAGGGAGCCGGCCTACTGCGCGAAGGCGTCGATGTTGTGGTGGCGGTGGTCGAAACGCACGGCCGGGCCGAGACTGAAGCGCTGCTGGAACCTTTCGAGGTGATCCCGCGCCGCAGCATCGAATATCACGGCCGCACCCTGACCGAAATGGACCTGGATGCCGTGCTTGCCCGCGCGCCAGCCCTCGCGCTGGTGGACGAATATGCCCACACCAATATTGAAGGCAGTCGGCATCCGAAAAGATGGCAGGACATTGAAGAACTGCTGGATGCGGGAATCGACGTTTACACCACACTGAATATCCAGCACGTCGAAAGCCTCAACGATGTAGTGGCCAGCTTTACGCGCGTCCGCGTGCGCGAAACCGTGCCTGATAGCGTGTTCGAAAACGCCGAGATCATGGTCGTTGACCTGCCGCCTGATGAACTGATCGACCGGCTGAAAGAGGGCAAGGTTTATGTGCCACATGAGGCTTCCCGCGCGCTGGGCCATTTCTTCTCCAAGCCGAACCTGTCCGCGCTGCGCGAGATGGCGCTTCGCCGCGCGGCGCTCAGCGTCGATCGCCAGATGTTGCAGGAGTTGGACGCCACCGCGTTGCCCGGCACCTTCGGCGCGGGCGATCGCATCCTCCTCGCCGTCAGCGAGCAGCCTGGATCGGACGCGCTGGTCAGGACTGCCAAGCGGCTTGCCGACGCTCTGCGCGCGCCCTGGATGGCGGTGCATATCGAAACACCGCGCAGCGAGGGGTTCGATGAAGTGGCAAAGCGGCGTGTCGCCGCTTCGCTCGCGCTGGCAGCGACACTAGGTGCCACCATTGCGACTGTGCCCGCGGAAAGCGTCGTCGCCGGCCTGCGCAGCCAGATCGAAGGGATGCGCGCAACCCAGGTTGTGATCGGAAAGTCGCAGCGCAGTTGGTGGTTCGAGTTCCGCCACGGATCGGTGGTCGATGCGCTCGTCAAAAGCGCGCAGGGCGTCGCTGTGCATGTCATCCCTTCGGTGGCAGAAGGCGAGGCGTCATCCGATCAGGTGCGAACGCTGCTCAGAGGTTGGGGGCGTCCCCGGACCTATGCTGCTATCGCACTGATGATCGCGGGCACGACGCTGCTGGCCGTGCTGGCGCAACCCTGGATCGGCACCGGCGCGATCGACCTCCTCTATCTCGTTCCGGTCATCATCGCCGCCAGTCTCTACGGCCTACGGCCGGGCCTGGTCGCCAGTCTCGCCGCCGCTCTCGCGTTCAATTTCTTCTTCCTTGCGCCAACCTGGACGTTCACGATCGCGGACCCGCAAAGTGTCCTTACAATGCTGATCCTGACCGGGGTTGCGGCCTTTTCCAGCAATCTGGCCGGTCGGTTGCGAACAAGGGCAAGGCTAGGCGTGCGCAGTGCTCAGGAAAGCGCGGCGCTGGCGGCTTTCTCCCAGACTCTAGCTCGCGCTTCGGATCGCACGGGGACGGCGGAAGCGGTATGCGAGGAAGTCTCCCGGCTGCTGGAAGTCCGCTCCGTGCTTCTTGCTGAGCGGAATGGAAAGCTGCGCACGGTCGCCGCCATGCCGGCGGACGCGACACTAAGTCCGTTGGATCAGGCGGCGGCCGATTGGGCTTGGACTCGCGGCGAGCTGGCAGGTTCCGGTAGCGCCACGCTGCCGGTGGCGGATTGGCAGTTTCATCCGCTCAAGACCTCGCTCGGAGTGCTCGCCGTCCTCGGCGTGGCGCGCGACGATGGCCGCGATCCGGTGCCCGCCGACCGGGCCGTGCTGCTCTCAACGCTGGTCGGTCAGGCAGCGCTCGCACACGAGCGGCTGCATCTTGAAGATGAGATGCGTAGCATCTCGCTGCTCAAGGAACGCGACCGGCTGCGCGCCGCCCTGTTGTCGTCCATCGGTCATGATCTGCGGACGCCACTCACCGGCGTCACTGGCGCGATCGAAGCTATCGGGGTCGAGCACCCCGATGCCGCATCGCTGCCGCTTGCCCGCGCGGAGGTGGCTAGGCTGCGGCGGTTCCTCGACAATCTGGTCGATATGGTTCGTCTCGATGCGGGCGCGTTGAATCTCGTGCCTGAGCCGATCGACCTGACCGATGCCGTCGCTGGTGCCGTCCATGATCTGAAGGATATGCTGCGCGGCCATCATATCGACTTCAAGGTGCCAGCCGACCTGCCGTTAGTCCGGGCAGATGCTCGCCTGCTGCACCATATCCTCATCAATCTGCTGGCCAACGCTGTTCAACATGGCGGAGCCGATGGGCCGATTACAATAGCTGGGCGACGGACAAGTGATGCCATCCTGCTGACGGTGCGGGACCAAGGACCGGGCCTGGAACCGGGAACCGAAGCCGCGATATTCGAGACGTTCGCGCAAGGCGCGGGTGGAGACCGGCGCGGCGGGAGCGGCCTCGGGCTTGCGATCGTCAAGGGGTTTACCGAAGCGCTGGGCATCGACGTAAGCGCCTCCAACGATCCCGATGGCGGCGCGGCTTTCACCCTCTCGATAGGGTCCAACCTGATTGTTGGAACGGAGACGGACGGAGAGCATGGTCAAGCATCTGCTTAACGCTGTATCTTGACCTCAGTGGCGTCCTCATAGCACGCTACGTAACGCCGATTTCACCAGGATATTGCATCTGATTTCTTTGTTGCTCGCGCCTGCTACACGAAGGCAATTCGCAAGAGCGCCGCGATTATCCTGCAAAATCGCATTGGCGAAAACCACTGTTCGCCAGCGTTCCGGCTCAGACGTGGCAAGCAGGCGTTCTCCGGCCGTCCATCGGTCAAGGTCCAGCGTCCGCGCGGCCATGCGTTCGGGCAGGTGCCAGCTATCAGGCATGGCGCGCGCAACGAAGCCGGGAAGGAATGAGCAAAGCACCGTGGCCGCCAGCGCGCCGCCGATCCCCCATAGATGAAACTGGCGGCGCTGCTCGCGGGCGGTGGCGATAGTACCCTGAATATACTCCATCCGGGCCGTGGCCCTGTTGAATCGCTCCTGCATCTGATTGATGGTCGCGGCATCCTCCGCGCGTGCCCTGGCAGCGGCCGCCGCGATCCGCTCGGCCATTGCAGCGGGCGTAATATCCATGGCGGGCCTGCGCGCCAGCGCGTGGATCGAGCTCCGCATCTTTTCGAGCAAGGCCGCGATCTCGCCAAGCGTTTCGCTGTAATCGGGCGTAGCTTCGCGTTTGGCGGCAAGCCCGGCAATGGCCGCTTCCAGCAAGTCCACCTTCTCCGCGAGTCGCGCGAAGGCGTGGGTGGCTGGATCAGCTTCGGGCGCAATGGCTGGCAAATTGCCCATGATCTTCTCTCCTATCTGCTAAGTCCGTGGTCGTGGCCCCGGCCCATCTCGATGCCGACGCTGGTGGAAAGGTGGTGGGAGAGTTGGCGGCCTTCTCGAAGCCGATGCCCAATTCCTGCTTGCGGTCGCGCAACAGCGATTCCACCTGCGCGTCGCGTTCGAGGCTTTTCGCCATGCCCGCCATCTGCTCAGATACCTTGCGCGCCCCTCGGAAATCGCCGTCGCGCTGTAGTTCCTCTCGATGCCGGCCGAGCTGCTGCCAGCCCTCCACGAACCTGTCGGCGCGCTTGTCGGGATCGGTGCGGATTTCGGCTTCAAGCTGCATGGCGCGCATAGCCTGGCGGACACGGCCGCCTGCCGCATCCGATGCCAGCGCGGGATCGCGGTTATAGGCGCGCTCCATGTCGTGCGCGGCGTACTTGCTCGTCTGGTTCATCGCCTCGCGGGCCTTGTCGAGTGCGGCGCGCTGGTGGGGCAGGATGGGCAAGCCCTTGTCCTGCATCTTCCATATGTCAGCGACGGCGCGGGCATGGCGCTGAACGGCAAGCTGCCGGATATGCTCGCGCTCGGCCTGCGCCGTCCTTGCGGGATCGGCAACAGAGGCTGGCGGTTTGAAATCCGCAAAGATGGAGCGCGATCGTTCAGGCGTGGCCGATGGCTCGCGCTGTTGGGCGGACAGGGACAGGCGCAGGCCGTCGAAGATTCCGCGCGCTTTCTCCGCTCCCGCGCGGGCCATTTCCACGATCCGTTCGCCAAGGCCGATGCCGCGCCGCTCTGCGAATTGCTGTGCGGGGTCGCGGCGCTCATAGTCGCTCGCCATGTCCTTGACGCGCTCGCGGCTGAGCGTGCGAACGAGTTTCGACTGATCGCGGAAATCATCGCGGCCATAGTGCAGCGCCATGCCGTCCCGATGGCGGGTCATACCGACATAGGAGCCGTGGCGATCCATGCCGGGTGCCCCCGGTCCACGGTCATGCCCTGCGCCTTGTGGATCGTGGCGGCGTAGCCATGATCGACATGGGCATAATCCTTCAGGTCGAACGCGATGCTGCGCCCGTCATCGGTGCGGACGGCGATATGCTCCGGGCTGACCTGCTCGACGGTGCCCAGCGTGCCGTTCTTCACCTCAAGCCCACGCTCGTTCTTGAGGAACATGATACGGTCGCCGGTCGCAAAGGCGCGGTCGCCGCGCTCGGTTTTCACGCGCACGTCATCGCCAAGCTCGCCCGCCGCGCGCATCCGGTCGCGCGCCGCCTCGTTCAACTCGCGCACCTCGTCATTGGTATGGGTGAGGATGATCCGGCTTTGATCCGGCGCGTCGGTGCGCTCGCGGTCCCACCGCTCGACAAGATCACCGCGCGCCTGCTCGCGCGTTTCGGCCGCATGGACCATGCCATGATCGGCATAGGCCCTGATCGCGTCGCCGGTGCGGCCGGTCGCAAGATGCCGGGTGGCGTCGCGCTGCCATTCCTCGTGCTGGCGACGGACCTCCGTAATCTCGACGCCGCCATGCCGCTCGTTGATCGCCCGGAACGCCGCGCCCGCCTCGATCGCCTGCAACTGCTGCGGGTCGCCTACCAGCACGACCTTTGCGCCAGCGTCGGCGGCATGAGAAAGAACGCGCTCCATCTGGCGCGTGCCGACCATGCCCGCCTCGTCTATCACCAGCACATCGCGCGCGGTGAGCATATCACGGCCCTGCGCCCAGCTATGTTCCATGCTGGCGATGGTGCGCGACGCGATACCGGAGCCGTTCTCCAAGCCTTCGGCGGCGATGCCGGACAGCGCCGCGCCCCGCACCTCGAATCCGCTGCGCTCCCACGCCTCCCGCGCAACGCCAAGCATCGCGCTCTTGCCGGTGCCTGCGTAGCCGACGACAACGCTAAGGCCCCGCTCGCCGGTCACATGGTCGAACGCCGCGCGCTGCTCGCCGGTCAACACCAACCCGCGCCCCTCCGCGTTTGCCAGTGCGGCGGCGCGGTCCTTCTCATCCACGCGATGCCGCTCGCGCTCGGCCATCAATTCCGATGCGCGCTGCAACCGCTGCTCGGTTTCGATCATCTCGCGGCTGGTGAACCTGTCATCGCCGTGCCCGTCCTTGCCCAAGGCGATCAAATCGGGCGAGGCGCGAACGGCGCTCATCGCCCGGTCATATTGGTCCTTGCCGTCGCTGTGCCGATAAATGAACATGGCAAGGTCGCGCGTGGTGAAGGTCGCCTGCTGGTGGGTGATCGCGTCCAGGGCAACGCGCGGGTCGGCAATGATGCGCTCGCCGTTGCGCTGCGCGATGGCGCGGTGATCCTCGATCCGCTCGGATTCAAGCCCGCGCTCGCCCATGCGCTGTGCGGCGGGGCCGATCTTGTCTTGCGGCTCAAGCTCGATGCCCTGCGCCTCAAGGCTGCGGTGGTCTATGCGGACGTCAATATCGAGTTCGGCAAGGCGCGCGTTGACATGATCGGCCCAACGCTCGCGCCATTGCTCGACAAGCTCGGTGCGGTTCCAGTCGCGGACCTTCGGCCCGAAACCATCCTCGTTGACCTCGCGCATGGTGAGCATGACATGGGCATGGGGCTTGGGCTGATCGTCAGCGCCAATGTCCCAATGCACATTCAAATCCGCGATCATGCCACGCGCGACGAACTCTTGGCCGACGAAATCGCGGGCAAGCTCGATGCCGTCCGCCTTCGACATCTCGCGCGGAATGGCGAACTCCACCTCGCGGGCAAGCTGCGCGTCCTTGCGCTTCTCGAACGCCTCGACATCGTTCCAAAGGCGTTCGCGGTCGCGCCATTGCTCCGGCGCGTTCTCCGGCAGCATGATTTCGCTATGCTCGACGCTGCTCTTGGCGCGGAAATCATGGTCGCGGTCAAGGCGCTCGTCGTGCAGCCGGTCGGCCGAACGATAGGCCGCTGCCGCGACGGCGCTGCGTCCATCCGCGCGGCTGATGACCTGGACCGAGAAGTGATAGATTGCCATGAGGGCAATCCATCTACGCCACTAAGCGCACGTCGGCACGACGTATAAGCGCGCCCTTCTCGAATAAAATTCGAGCAGGGACTAGGTGGTTCCAGAGCGTCCCGGCGACTCTACAGCATTACGCGCGACGATACTTTAGAATCACTCTATCCGCAAAGAATGGAGACTGTGATGCGTAAACTGCGTGACTTTGATTCGGAACTCAAGGCCCTTGCCGACAAGGCGAAGGCGATTAAGGAACGCCGCGTGCGCCAGCTTGGCGAACTGGTCGCCGCAACCGGGGCCGATACGCTTGACGCCGATCTGCTGGCCGGGGCGCTGCTCGACGCCATCGCCAGCAAGGACGCGACAACAAGGGAGGGCTGGCGCAAGGCGGGCGCGGCCTTCTTTCGGAGCAAGGCGCGCAAGCCTGCGCCGCGATCTGAACGTGAGCCGGAGGGCGCTCTACCGCTCGAAGGCGGCGCGGCATCGGCTTGAAGCACAAAAGGCGCGAACCGACACAAGGGCATGGGTCGTGAAAAGGCGAGAGAGAACGCGGCATCTGATCGAACTCGGCGGCCTCGTCGTCAAGGCCGGGCTGGTCGATCTGATCGACGACGACCGCACCACACTCTACGGCGCGTTCCTCTCCATCGCCGGCAAGTTGCAAGGCGAGGAACGCGATCACGCATTGGCGCTGTGGAAGCGCAAGGGCAAGCGCGCGTTCGAGGCAGAGACCGAAACGGGTTGACCGGCGAAATCGGCGCTTCGATCATCCTGTCAGGCGCGAGGCTTGCCGGACCATAGGCGAAACTCAAACGGCTCGGTCGGCTGGTTCGGCTTTATCCCTATGTCGTCGCGTATGGCGAATATCAGAAGGGTTAGAAGTTCGTCATGTCGATCGACTTCCTTGTTGCTATTTGAATCCGCCGTTTCGTCCAAATAGTGCCGCAGCGCAACTAGAACGCGAGGCGAGCCAACAAGGAATATGTTATTGGCGGCGTTGGCGAATGTGACACGTTCTTCGGTCGTAGGTGGCGGACCGACGATCGCGTTTAGTGCTGTCATAAACTGCTTGTAGTGCGCGAGTTTCTGCGTCCGCCATTCCGCTTCGCGCTCTCTTTGCCGCGTTAGATAGAAAGTGAGTGCGCTGATAAAGATGCCAGTTACAGCTGTTATGACCGCGACGGCGATAGGCCCGTTCATCTTTATTGAAACTTACGACGCTTGAATGCGGCCACATCCGCAGACGTGAGTTTGAACCATTCGCCGTTCGCGCGACGATCAGCAAAACGGCGATGCCAATATGCTTCTATACCGGCAGGATCATCGGTTTGGATAGAATGGAACAGCACGGCTTTATCGGGCAGCGCGACCTTGATCTCTTTAAGCCGCCGTTCGATTTCGTCGCTACGACCAATTTTGTAGAACTCGCCGGACTTGACGAGATACACCCACCCATCAGGTGTTGCCGTTTTGGCTAGGCGTATCGCAGGCTTTGGAGTTGGCAGTAAGGCTCTCAACCGTTCATAAGTTGGATCGCGATACGACAGTTCGCGTAGCGCTTCGATAACACCATTCTGGCCCTGAAAATGCTCGCTGATGATGCCGGGGCTCGGCGCAGCTTCATCACCCTTGCGTCGAAGCAGTTTAAGCTCACGGACTGTTGGAACGTGCCCCAGCGCTAAGGTGATTTGGGCAAACTGTTCAGTGAGTTCTGCCGTATCGCGGCGTTTGGTCCATTCATTCGCGGAAAATCCGGCTTCTTCAACAGCGTCGCCCCATTTCGACCAATAGACGCCGCTCCATTTTGTTTCACCGATTCCGGTCTGCGACTGAAATGCGCTTTTGCCGGGCGGCTTTCCACCATTCGCTGCTGCCAGTCGCCGTATCTCTGCAATGATGTGATCGCGCATACCAAAACTATAGAACGAACATCGCGCCGAGCAACGATTGTCGTTACCGTGTTCAAATGGTTCAACTCATTCCCTTGCTAACCGCCTTCGGCCTCGGGTCGATCGTCACGGCCCTAATCCAATCGTGGTTGGCGCAGCGATCGAAGCAGGATGAACGCGCGTTTCGTGAGAAACAAGCTGCCTATATCGGATTGTTGGAAGCCTATCATCGCGCGGCTGTCGAAAGGACAGACGAAGCTGCAAAGGCGTTCGCCTACTGGCAGATGCGATGTGAGTTGGTTGCGCCGGTGTCTGTGCGCGATGCGATCCGCCGAATTGTCGAAACCAATGATGATCGTTCGGCGCGCATGAAAGCCGACTACGACATGAAGGAAGCGATGCGGGCCGATCTCAGAATCACGAAATGAGAGGGCCAATGGCGCTCAAGCCACTGCCTGCAACCCCTTGCGCTGGATGATGGACAACAGCCGCAGGGCGGGACCACCTGGCCGCTTAACGCCACGCTCCCAGTCGGACACCAGATTGCGCGATACGTTGAGATAGGCAGCGAATATCGGCTGCGAGACATGCTCGCGCTCGCGGATCGCGCGGATTTCATCGCCAGCCAGCACGGGGGCCGGAGCGAGGCACGCTTCATCAAAAGTCCGGAGCGTCGCGCGCGACACAACGCCCGCGTCGTGCGCGTCGCTCATCATCTCATGAATCGCACCCGCGATCTCGCTGCGATAGCCCTTATCCTTCGTCGTCGTTGCCATCTTCGATCTCCACCAGCGTTCCGGCCACTACTAGCCGGTCCAATTCCTCGCCGCTCCATTCCAACGCTTCGGCAGCCGCATCGCGCAACAGTGCCAAGTCCGCCTTCGATATGTTCGCCTGCGCGCTCTTGGCGAAGCCGAAAGCGAATATCGCCCTGTCACCGTGCCGGAACAGGATCAGCGTGCGATAGCCGCCCGACTTGCCCTGACCGGCACGCGCCACGCGCTGCTTGATGACGCCGCCGCCAAGGTCGGCGTCCACCAGCCCGCTTTCCGCCCGCTGCACGGCGTCGCGAAGGGCCGAATCATTGATTCGTTCCTTCCGCGAAAAGCGCTCGAACCAGCCATTCTTGAAAATGCGCGTGATGGCGGTTCTCCTGCTCCATAGTCGATATATAACACATAGCATTATAGTTCAATGCCGGATGCCCGAAGGCGCGCTTGCCGAAAGCCACTATGTTGGCGCTTTCAGGACTAAGTTGGCTATGATCGGCACTGTAGTGCCTCCCCCTCTTGCAAGGCGGGACAAGGCGATACAACTTGACCATGTGGCGGACGGACCGGCGAAAGAAAGAGGTCGATCATGTTGCGCGACTCGGAAACAGGCAAGGTCCATCCCGCCGCTTCTTGCCCCTGTAAACTGAGAAATGCCGTGGCTAATTTGTCACGGTTGGTAAAGGAACGTGCAAGAATAGAGTCTCGAATACCGCCATGTGCCGTATTCCACCGCCGTGCGCCGCAGTATGCCGACATACGCCGCCGTTCGCCGCAGTTACCCACATTTATACTGCCGTAAGCACCATCTTCACCACATCGCGGACGTGACGCTCTTGCGGGCGGCGTCACGGTCACCAATTCTGTTCGCAGGGGAGCTTTGTCAACCGCTACAAATCGAAAGTTACCTCAATGTCCAACCCTGAAAGGATCATTCGTCTAAAGACGGTGCTTCATCGCACCGGCCTTTCCCGCTCCACCCTCTATCGCAAGATCGCGGATGGGACGTTTCCCCGGCAGGTGTCCATCAGCATCAACGGCGCGGGCTGGCATGAGTCAGCCGTCCAACGCTGGATTGCCGATCCAGCAGGCTATCGCGCTGATGAAAGCGAAAGGGCCGCGCCATGACCGCGCGCCCATCCCCCGATCCAATCTGCGTTCGCGTCAATGACGCTGCCCGCATGATCGGCGTCGGCCGCACCAAGCTCTACGAGCTGATCGCGGCTGGCGAAGTCGAGACAGTGAAGCTCGGGAAATCCACTCGCATCACCACCGCCAGCCTGCACGACCTCATCAGGCGGCAGCGAGGAAGTCTGTAGGTTCGGACGCCGTGGCAGCGGCGTCCTCCCCTTCCTTCGCGGGCACCTTGTCCAGATACTCGGCCCAAAGCGCCATAAGGCTGCGCCGCTTCTCAAAAAAATCGGTGCGTCGATAGGCTGCTTCAACCTGGTTGGGGAGCTTGTGCGCCAGCGCCTTGTCGGCAACCTCCTTGGGAAAGTCCGTGGTTTCCGCTGCCCAATCGGTGAAGGTGGAACGGAAGCCGTGAACGGTTGCGCCTTTGACGCCCTCATCGCGTAGCGCCTTGGTCATGGTCATATCGCTGATAGGCCGCTTGCCGTCTGGGGAGAATACAAGGCCGGTTTCGCTGGTGCGCTGCGCCCACCGCTTGCGAAGCAATGCCACGGCGGGCGCGGACAACGGCACGACATGGGTTTCGCGCGCCTTCATGCGCTCTCCCGGAATTGTCCAGATAGCCTTGTCCAGATCGAACTCGGTCCACACGGCAAAGCGTGTCTCGTTCGACCGCACGGCGTTATAGACGGTGAAGCGCAAGGCATCCCGCCCGGTCGTCGGCGATGCTGCCGCGAGCTTCTGCATGATGGCCGGAACATCGGCATAGGGCATGGCTTCCAGATGCCCGCCCTTACCGATCTGGCGGGGAAGTCCCTTGCGAACGGAACGCAGCGACACTTCCTCCGGCACCCAGCCTTTGATGTGGGCGAAGTCCAGCACCGCGCCAATGCGTTGCAGGATTTTTCGGGCGGTTTCCGGTATCTCAAGCCAGATGGGCGACAGAACCGCGACCACGGCAGCACTGCCTATCTGATCCACCGGCTTCTTGCCGATTGCCGGAAAGACATGGTTCTCAAGGCTGGAAATCCAGTTGGTATGACGCCGGTTTTTCCAGCCCTCCTTCAACGCCTCGTAGCAGTCACGCGCGGCCTTCTCGAAATTCGGAACGACCTTGCGCGCCTTCCGCCGCTCGGCAACCGGATCACAACCCTCCCGCACCTTTCGACGCAGGGCTATCGCGGCTTCCCGCGCTTCGGCTAGCGACACGTCCAGGGCCGATCCCAGGCCATAGTCTCGTCTCCTGCCGCCCTTCTGCATCCGCAGCACCCATGTCCGCGAGCCGCTCGGCTTCACATAGAGGCACAAGCCCCGTCCATCGGTATACCGACCAGGCTTCGCGTTCTTTACCTTCAATGCCGTAAGTGCAATTGGTTCGAGTCCCTGATAGGGGATATTTGGAGTCAGTTCCCACGCCTCTTACCACGCTAAATGACCCCACAATTATTCCCACGTTTCATACCAAGTTCAGACAAATCAGGGCGACCGACCACGAACACTATGAAATAAAAATCGTTTGTTTTACAGTGTAGTTAGGGACGCCCTGATATTGCATGAGAATAACATTCTACATTTCTTCTGGGCACCATTTACCCGTCCGTGGACGTCCACCAACGTCCCGTAAGTGACTGGGGCCAAAGCGTTTTTTCCGGTATCTTGTCCAACATGGTTCGGGTGCGTCCGGCCACAGATACCCCCACTTTGGAGGTATCTAGGAGGGTCGTTCCACCCGGTTTCGGATGGAGATACCCTCATGCCTTTAACTGCCATTGCCATCAAAAATGCGCGGCCCCGTGACAAGGCTTACAAGCTTCACGACGAACGCGCTCTGTATCTGCTGGTGACGCCGCAGGGCGGAAAATACTGGCGGATGAACTACCGCTATCTCGGCAAGGTCAAAACCCTGTCCTTCGGCGTATGGCCGGAGGTCAGCCTTGCCGACGCCCGCGACAGGCGGGACAAGGCGCGCGAGCAGATCAAGGAAGGCTTCGACCCCAACGCGCAGAAGAAGCTTGCCCGCGTGCGCGCGGAGATCGACGCCGCCATTACCTTCAAGTCGGTCGCGGAGGAATGGCTGGTCAAGATCGAGCGCGAAGGCCGCGCGCCGGTTACGCTCGACAAGGTGCGCTGGCTGCTCGACATGGCCTATCCGCTGATTGGCGAGCGGCCCTTGAACAAGATCGAGGTTCAGGAGGTTCTTGCCGTCCTTCGCGTGCTGGAAGCGACCGGCCGCTATGAAAGCGCCCGCCGTATGCGGAGCGTCATCAGCCGGATATTCCGCTATGGCGTCGCCACCGGGCGGGCGCAACGCGACGTTGCCGCCGATCTACGCGGGGCGATCATCGTCCCCAAGACCAAGCATTATGCCGCGCTCACCACGCCCAAGGATGCGGCCGAGATCATGCGGGCCATCGAGCTTTGTTCCGGCCATGCCATCACCCGGTTTGCGCTTCGCATGACGCCGCATGTGTTCGTCCGGCCCGGCGAATTGCGCCGGGCGGAATGGAGTGAGTTCGATTTTGACCGCGCGATATGGTCGATCCCCGCCGAGAAGATGAAAATGCGCTGGCCGCATAAGGTGCCGCTGTCCCGGCAGGTTCTCCAAATCCTTGAAGAACTGCATCCGCTGACCGGCCACGGCCCTTATGTCTTTCCGGCCTTCCATACATGGAAGCGGCCCATGTCGGAAAACACCATCACCATTGCGCTTCGCCGGATGGGCTATGCCAAGGAGCAAATGACGGCGCACGGCTTCCGGGCAATGGCCGCGACCTTGCTCAACGAAATGGGCATCTGGAACCCCGACGCCATCGAACGCCAGTTGGCGCACATGGAAAACAACGGCGTGCGCCGCGCCTATGCTCGTGGCGAGTATTGGGATGAGCGCGTCAAGATGATGCAGCACTGGTCCGATTATCTCGATAACCTGCGCGACGGCGGGAAAATCCTGAAACCGGATTTCGGCAGGCGCTTCCAGAGGGCGGGCTAGGCCGCTGGCACGGCTCGCGGCGGCCGGTCGAACGCATGAAGGCGGATCGACCGGCCGATTCTTCTCTTGCACTATATAAGGTGCATGGACTATATAAGGTGCGGATATGGAGCAGTCGGCCCGTAAGATCGAACTGGTCTTTTACAGGACGCTTGCCGGTAACGAGCCGGTTCGGGATTGGTTGGCGGGCCTGCCAATCGAGAACAGGCGGATTGTCGGTCAGGACTTGCAGCGGGTGCAATATCGCTGGTCTGTGGGGATGCCCCTAGTCCGGCCGATGGGAAAAGGCTTGTTCGAGGTCCGCACGGATTTGCCGGATAAGACCATCGCCCGCGTGCTGTTCTGCTTCCATGACGGCGAACTGTATGCGTTGCACGGCTTCATCAAGAAAAGCCCGAAAACGCCGGAGCCGGATTTGAAACTGGCGCGCGAGCGCAAGAAGGAGGTCGAACATGGCTGACAATCCGCACCGGGGATCGACTCTCGATAGCTTCCTTGAAGAAGAAGGGATGCTTGGGGAGTTTCAGGCCAAGGCCATCAAGGAGGTGATCGCGTGGCAGCTTGCGGAGGCGATGCGGGCGCGCAAGTTGAGCAAGAACCGTCTCGCCACGATGATGAAAACCAGCCGCACGCAGGTAAACCGGCTGCTTGACCCCAACGATGGCAATGTCACCATCGAAACCTTGCAGCGCGCCGCCGCGATCGTCGGGCGGCGCGTGGAGGTCCAGCTTGTGTGAATGGGGTCGGCATTATGTGACAATTTCTGCCTTAACCTCCTCGGTCCAAAGGAGGCATGACAATGGAAGATAATAAGCTTTGGACGCCGAGGGAGTTGGCAAGGTTCCTGGGTTATTCGGAAAGCACCATTTGCCGGATGGTATCGCAGCAGCCGGAAAAGTTACCGCCGCGCGTGGCGGCACTGGCACGTCCGAGATGGC
The DNA here is from genome assembly GCF_002355855.1 of Sphingobium cloacae. Taxonomy (NCBI): domain Bacteria; kingdom Pseudomonadati; phylum Pseudomonadota; class Alphaproteobacteria; order Sphingomonadales; family Sphingobiaceae; genus Sphingobium; species Sphingobium cloacae. Next base: position 3,029,941 of record NZ_AP017655.1, on the reverse strand, counting down.
TACCGGAGGTGGTTCGGGATTGGGCAAATGCCAACAGCGGTTCCCCGGTAAAACGCATGGGGCGTCCTCGAACAATCCGATAACCGTCCTGTTCTACCGCATCCGTTCGAGCCGAAAGCGTAGCGGCGTTACGCCCACCGCTTGCCGAAGCCGCTCCCCAAAATTGCTTTGAGTAGCCCGCATCTAGCGTTTTAATGCATCCGGTCGCGCGGCGGTATCAGTTCCTGTGTGTCGGCCAGCAGCTTGTCATGGCCGTGGTCGCGCATCCATCGCGCCCGCGCCAGATGCGCGGCATGGATAGCGCGCGTCTTTTCGGGGTCGCTCGCTGGATCGAGATGCAGCACGATCCGGGCGACTTCCGCCCAATCCGCGCCGTCCGCGTCGGCATCGAGCAGACGCAGATAGACGACCAGCAGAAGATAATCGTAGTCGGTCAGATCGTCCGATGCAGGGGGAGCCGGTAGCAACTCCGGTTCGAGGCTGGGGCGTGGGCGCATGATGCTCTCCACCTCCCATGTTCGGCTTTGCGCCGGGAGGTCGTTCTTAACCATGGGCCTCCGCCCGGCAAAGTCAATAATCCTAAAATGGGATAATCCTGAATCGGGATGATGGCGACGGCGGTTGTTCACAATTCGCCGGTCCTGCATGTATAAATCCCTTCGCTCACCTCGCCATCAAAAGCTTCGGCAACTGCTTGTCGATGCGCGCAAGGCTGGCGGGTGGACGCAAGACCAACTGGCCGCCAAAGTCGGAAAACCGCAATCTTTCGTCGCCAAATATGAAGTCGGCGAACGGCGTCTTGATCTTATCGAGCTGATTGACGTTATCCGCGCGCTGGATCGAGATCCGATGACGATAATTGCCGAAGTCGCCGGGCTTGATGTCAAACGGCGTTCAAAAGGGACCCCCGATCGGCGTCGAAGAGGGACCCCCTTTTTCGGATATGATGTTGGTTTGTTGAAGATGGCCTTGCGCTGCGTGCGGCGGAGGGCGGGCGTAGCCCGACCGGAGGCGCGCGCAGCGCAAGATAGATTTTTGAAGGCGCCGAAGGTAGCGGTCAGCTGCGGTTTTTGAAGCGCCAGCTGTCGTTGCCCGTCTCGATGATATCGCAGTGGTGGGTGACGCGGTCGAGCAGCGCCGTAGTCATCTTGGGATCCCCGAAGACGGTAGGCCACTCGCCGAAGGCAAGGTTGGTGGTGATGATGACGCTGGTGCGCTCATAAAGCTTGCTGATGAGGTGGAACAGCAACTGCCCTCCCGAGCGTGCGAACGGCAGATATCCAAGCTCGTCGAGCACGATCAGATCGAGCCGCGACAGCTGCGCCGCCAGGGTCCCGCCTTTGCCGATCCGGGTCTCCTCTTCGAGGCGTGTCACCACCTTGCGGCGGACTTGAACCCGCCAAGCCTTTTTGCGCTTTTGGATGGTAGCCATCGCTTGTATCCTCCTTACTCAAATCAAAGACGCGACCAACCTAAGTATTGTGGCACATTTGGCACAATATGAGGTCAAAACAAGTAATCTTGCGTCACCGATTGTAAAAGAAAATACATTGATTTCAACGCCTTCCGCAGGCATATTTACTTAGAAAAGACTTCTTCTGGGCACCAACACTGGCTCTGGATACGTCCAGATAAGTCCAGTAAGCGGCTGGTCTCACATCATTTTTCGACTGAGAATTGCCAGACACCGTCCGGTGAAATCCGGCTAAGAGCAACAGCAGCAGCCACAAAATGTTGCTCCTTTTGTTACTCTCGGATCGACCCGGCTTTGCTGGGAAAACGACCATGCTGACCTATATCCAGATCAATGCCGCCAAGCCGAGGGAGAAGGCTTGGACCCTAAACGACAGGTAAAGACCGACAACGTCCTGCACTTTGTCGACGAACAGCGGATTGCTCGACAGCTTGAACGCCTCCGACCGGTGCGGCTGCAAGCCAAACGCGCCCCAAATCCGGCGGATCGTCGTGTGCGACAGCCCAGCCTCGGCTGACGTCCCCCCCGCCCGGCGGGACTTCCGCAATGCCCTGCGAAAGCGCATCTCAACCGATAGGCGGCGAGCCATTGGAGGCGCCCCTTACATCACGCTTGCGAATCGTTCGCATTTCCTTAAAGGCCGTGGTGTGAAAGGGCTAAGCGATTTTTATCAACGGCAACATGGCGGTTTGGTCCGCTATGCGCGCACGGTCAGTTCCGACGAGTTCGGGGCGGAGGATCTGGTGCAGGATGCCTGGATTCGCTGTCGCACCATTGCGAGCCGGGAAAGTATCGGCGACCCCGCCCATCTGTTCCGGCGTGTGCTCCGCAACCTATCGATAGACCGCAACCGCAGCTTGGCACGCGAACGGGCGAGATCGCAGGACGGCGATCCCAGCGATATCAGGCGGGCGGCTGCCGACGACGCGCCTTCGGTCGAGCGGGCGGTGATCGCGCGCCGCGAGTTGGAAATTTTACGCGATGCCCTGAACACGCTCGACGACCGGACCCGCGTGGCGTTTGAAATGCATCGGTTCGAGGGCGAGCGGCTGCAAGATATCGCCATTGCGCTCGGCATTTCGATAACGCGGGCACATGAACTGGTCGCCGCTGCACTGCGGCATTGCCGCGCGGCGCTGCGTCAGCCTGCCGATGCTGGACAGTGATTGCTATCCTGCTACGGGCGAAAAAATCCGCTGGTTGAACGTCTGATGGTCATGGCGACGATCAGGGGACAAGGACGCGCATGGACCGCGGCATAGAGGGGTATCCTCCCATTTCCTTTGAGCGGGGTGCAGAGGAGCAGGCGGTCATATGGGCTATCGCTCTGCACGAGCGTCCCGCTGACGAGGTGCTTCAGCAGCACTTCCAGACCTGGCTGGAGGCGAATGCCGCGCATCATCTCGCCTGGGCGGAGATGCGCCATATCCATGATCGGTTGGGCGAGATCGAACCGACCTATGCCGTCCGGACCGGTCAGGCGCGGCGGCCATGGCCCGCCACGCGGGCGGAAAGGATAACCGCATCCTCGCGTCATTGGCGTGGCGCGGCACTATTGGCGGGCTGCGCGCTATGCCTCGGCCTGCTGTTCATGCCAGCCGCGATGCTGAGATTGCAGGCCGATCATCGCACCGGCGTTGCCGAAATACAGCGGATTACATTGGCGGACGGCAGTGTCGTCCAACTGGCCCCCCGGTCCGCCATCGCCGTCGACTATGCGGAAGGACGGCGCGACATCAGGCTGCTGAAGGGCGAAGCCTTCTTCACCGTCACGCCCGATCCGCAACGGCCGTTCCGGGTGAGGGGCGCGCGGGCCACCGTGACCGTGCTGGGCACTGCCTTTGACGTCCGCGAGGCGGAGGCGGCGGCACAGCCCGCCTTCATCGGGGTGGAACATGGCCGGGTTCGGGTCGAGCCCGCCGACGGGCCCGCCGACATCCTGACCGGAGGCGAGGCCGCCATCGTGGCCGCGTCGGGACGCGTCAATCGGCAGATCGTGCCTGCGACACAGGTGGCGGCGTGGCGCGAGCGCCAGCTGATCGTTCAGGATGAGTCGATCGCCGACGCCATCGAGCGACTACGCCCCTGGTTCAACGGCATGATCGTGGCGCGGGGTGACGCGCTGGCCCGTCAACGCCTGACCGGCGTCTTTAACGCATCCGACCCCCTTGAAGCGCTGCACGGCATGGCCCGTGCTTATGGTGGACGGGTGATGACGATCGGCGGCTGGCTGGTCATTTATTCGCAGGATTGAGCCGGTTACGACCTTTTCGGAATAAATTTTTCTTCTCCGACCGAAAACGGACGGGCCTGCAACGTCTCTTTCTCTGGGCAAGCAATTGCAACGCATTCGCAGTTTCATGCTCAGAAAGAATGCACTCCGGGGGAAATATTTTGCGTTTCGGACAGATGGAAAGAGTCTTCGCGGCCGCCTTGCTGGCTGGCACGAGTTCAATAGTCGTGGCGCCGTCGATCGCAATGGCGCAATCCACCGCGTCCGAACGGTCGTACGACATCCCCGCCCAGCCTTTGGCGACGGCCATCACCAGCTATGGCCAGCAAGCGGGCCTGCAGGTGAGCGCGCCGGCCGATCTTCTGTCCGGCCGAACGTCGAGCGGAGTCGCTGGCCGCATGTCGGCCATGTCGGCGCTATCCCGTTTGCTGAGCGGCACCGGCCTTTCCTTCCGCCTGATGGGCAATACGGTCGTGCTGGAGCACGTGCCCGACATTGCCGGGGACGCGGTTTCACTCGGTCCGGTGCGGGTGGAAGGAAGCGGTAACGGCCGTGCCGGGGGTTCGGTTTCGCCCCTCTCCGCCGCCAGCGATCCGGTCATGACCGAAGGAAGCCGCAGCTATGCGCCGCTGGCCACCAATGTCGGGAAAGCCGCGCAAAGCCTGCGTCAGATTCCGCAGTCGGTCACCGTCATCACCCGCCAGCGGCTGGAGGACCAGAATCTCATCAGCATCGAGGATGTGATGTTGCAGACCACCGGCGTGACGGTGGACCGCAACTGGCTGTCCTCGACCTATAACAGCCGGGGTCTGAATATCAGCTATGCCCGCTATGACGGGGGCGCCACGAGCTTCCGGGTCGATGGCATGTCGGACATCGACACGGCCATCTATGACAGCATCGCTCTGGTGCGCGGCGCGGACGGATTGTTCGGCGCCGGGGAAGCTGGCGGCGTCCTGAACTTCACGCGCAAGCGCGCGCTGGAGGAGGCGCAGCTTCAGCTCAACGCCTATGGCGGCAGCTGGGACAATTATCGAGTGGAAGGCGATGTCACCGGCCCGCTAGCGGCCAATGGCGCGATCCGCGGCCGTGCCATCGGCGTCATCGACAGCGGCCACAGCTTCCAGCGCTTCAAGCAGGATCGCCGCGCGCTGATCCATGGTCTGATCGAAGCCGATCTGACCCCGTCCACCCTGCTGGTCGCGGGCTTCACCCGGCAGGAAGACCGGAAGGATGGTTTCAACGTTTCGCTGCCGCGTTACCGCAACGGCGTCGACATCGGCCTACCGCGCGATTTCAACATGGGCACGCCGTGGAACTGGATCAAGCGCGGCACGAGCGTCTTCTTTGGACGGTTGGAGCAGCGGATCGGCGACGACTGGGCGATCAAGCTGACCGCCAATCACATGCGCAACCGTGACAAGACCAACGCGGCGGAGATGGAAAACGCCGTGGATCCGGTTAACGGTTCCGGCCTCAACTGGTGGTATTTCCAGCAGGACAAGGCGACGAAGGAAACCACCGTCGATCTGAACGCGCAGGGCAGCTTCGAACTGTTCGGCCAGACCCATAATCTGATCCTGGGCGTCGATTATGTCCGCCTTAATCAGGTGTATCAGCAACTCTGGACCTATATCGGCCTGGAGGACGACATCTTCGATCCGGTCTATCCTGAGCAGCCTGTTTTCCCGCCCAACTGGAATTACCGCAATCGCCAGACGATCGAGCGGATGGGGCTTTATGGAACGCTGCGTATTCATCCCGTCGAAAGCCTGTCGCTGATCGGCGGCGGCCGTCTGGCGTTCCGGGACAAGACCCGCAATTACGATCTCATCACGAACGCGCTGCGCGATCGGGTCGAACAGGACAGTGTGTTCATTCCCTATGGTGCGGCGATCTGGGACTTTTACAAGGGGTTCAGCCTCTACGCCAGCGTAGCCGAAATCTATCAGTCGCAGGCGCAATATAATAGCGGCCCGCGTCCCGGCTCGCCGCTCGACCCCGTGACCGGCCGCAACTATGAGGCGGGGATCAAGGGCGAGCTGGCCGATGGCAAGCTGACCGGATCGGTCGCCTGGTATCGCGTGACGAAGAAGGGCGAGGCGGCGTCCGACCCGGCCAGTCCGCCGATTGGCGGCGACAGTTGCTGCTATATCCGCGACGGCTATATCAAGAGCCAGGGCGTGGAGGTCGAACTGAACGGAGAGATTTTCCCCGGCCTTCAGGTCGCGTTCGGCTATACCTACAACAACAACGTCAACAAGCGGGATAGCGACGCCCGGTATTCTGAAACCACGCCCAAGCATCTGTTGAAGCTGTGGACCGACTATAAATTCCAGGGCGATGCGCTCAAGGGCCTCAGCATCGGCGCGGGCGTCACCGCGCAGAGCAGCAATTTCCATTCGGGCTGGATACAGGAACTCAATCCGCTGACCGGCCTCTATGACGGTCCTTATTATGAATATCAGTTCCGCGTGAAGGGCTATGCGATCTGGTCGGCGCGGGCGGGCTATGCGTTCAACGACCGCTTCTCGATCAGCGCGAACCTCAACAACATCTTCGACAAGACCTATTATGTGACCATCGACGGGCCGGGTTACGGCAATCTCTATGGCGATCCCCGCAACGTCATGGTCACGTTGCGCGGCCAGTTCTGATGGAACGGGCGGCGCGCTTGGAAGGACGGTCATGAAGGAGGGCTTCCGCCAATCCATGGCGTGGTTGCACACCTGGACCGGCCTGCTGGTCGGCTGGGTTCTGTTCTTCGTCTTCGTGACCGGCACCTTCGGCTATGTGAACAGCGAGGTCAGCCGCTGGATGCGGCCTGAACTGCCGTTGCAGGGCGCGCCGCCCGCCGCCCGATCCCTGCTGCCCGCCGGCGAGACATGGCTGCGCGCCCATGGGCAGGACGCCGAGCGCTGGTATATTTTCTTCCCCGGCCGCCGTGGCGAGACGCAGTTCAAGGCAGGCTGGCAGGCCTGGCCCAAGCCGGGCGAGGATTATGGCGCCTTCACCCTCGCCGCCGTCGATCCCGCGACCGGGGCCGAGCAGAAAGGACGAATACGCGAGACGGGCGGGGGCGAGGAACTGTACGCCATGCATTATGCATTGCGATACATGCCCTATGACTGGGCAATCCGCATCGTTGGCGTGTGCACCATGTTCATGCTGGTGGCGATCCTGAGCGGCATCGTCACGCATAAGAAGATCTTCAAGGATTTCTTCACCTTCCGTCCCGCCAAGGGGCAACGGAGCTGGCTCGACGCGCATAATCTGCTGAGCGTCACCGCCTTGCCCTTCCACCTGATGATCACCTGGTCGGGGCTGATCTTCTTCCTCTTCACCTATATGCCGGTGCCGATCGACACGCTCTATCCCGAAGGCCCGTCGCGCGACCGCTTCTACGAACAGGTTTATGGCGAGGAAGAGAGCGGGAAAGTGAAGGAGGCGCCTGCGGGCAACGCGCCGCTGGCTCCGATGCTAGGCCAAGCTGAGCGGAAATGGGGGGCGGGGAGCATCGCCCGTCTGACGGTGGAGCATCCCGGCCGGGCCGATGCGAAGGTCGTGATCGCCGCTCACACCCTGACCACGCTCAGCCGGAACGGGCCGGCCATGCGGTTCGATGGCGTGACCGGCGCGCGCTTGCCCGACGACGGCGATAGGGGCACGGCCTCGGCCCGCTTCTCGCTGGCATTGCTGGCGGCGCATGAAGGGCATTTCGCGGGGCCGGTGCTGCGCGCGCTCTATGTGCTGTCGGGGCTGGGCGGCGCGGCGATGATCGCCACCGGGCTGCTGCTCTGGTCGGCCAAGCGCAAGGCGAAGCTGGCGAAGGCGGGCCGGCTGCCCTTCGGCATCGTCCTGGTCGACATATTGAATCTGGGGACCATCATGGGGCTTCCCATCGGCGTGGCGGCCTATTTCTGGGCGAACCGGCTGATCCCGGCGGCGATGGAAGGGCGCGCGGCCTGGGAAATGCACACGCTGTTCCTGACCTGGGGGGCCTGCTTCCTGTATGCGATCTGGCGGCCGACCGCCAGGGCATGGGGCGAACTGACCGCCATCGCCATCGCCGCCTTCGGCCTGGTCCCGGTCATCAACCTGCTGACCACGAACCGGCATCTGGGCGTCAGCCTTCCGGCGGGCGACTGGACGCTGGCCAGCATCGATCTGGGCGCGATCGGCCTCGCCTTGCTCTTTGCCCATATACGCCGCATCCTGATCCGCAAACAGCGGGCAGGCACGGCAGCGCCCGCCAGAGCGCGCCAGCGCGCAGCCGAAGCGGTGGCCGCATGAAGCCGAAGCCGTTCAGCCATAGACTCCGCAGGTTGCCGGTCGACGGGCCGCTGCTGTCGCGTATCCTCGCCGCGGTCGGCGGCGGCTATGTCCTGACCAATATGCTGACGCTGCTGGCGACGCTCGCGCTGCCATGGCTGGGCGTATCGGCGGCAGAGGCGTTGCATGCGACGACCCTAGCGAGTTTCTTCCTCTATGCCGCCATCATCATGGCCGTCTTCCATGCCCGCAGCGCGACGAGGGCGTGGCTGGGGCTGCTGGCCGTCGCCGCTCCCGCCGGGGCGATACTCTGGGCCGCCGGACCGGGAGCGGCGTCATGATCGGATGTCTTCCGGCGCTGTCCGCCTTGCTCGCCAGTTTCGCGGGCTTCATCGCGCTGGCCTTCGCGATGGACAAACATCATCGCGACATGACCGGCGTGCTGCCCAAGGGACGCTCCGTCGCGCCCTGGAAGGCGGCCGGGTGGGCCGCGATCGCGCTTGCCGCCGTGCCGCTGATGTTGCGCTTCGGAACGGCGGTCGGCATCACCTTCTGGCTGGGCGTGCTGACGCTCGCGGCGCTCGGCGCGGCCCTTGGCCTTACCTACCGTCCTCGCCTGCTGCCGCTGGCAGGCCTTGTCGCCGTACCGCTGTCGCTGGGCACGGCGGTCCTTTCGGGAGTAGCCTGATGCTTCGCGCCGCCATCCGCCTTGATGAGGACCATAGGGGCAAGCGGGAGCCGATCGTTCCATCGTCCGCCGCCGTCGATGCCGCCGCTTCGGACGGCGGTTATCGCGCAGGCGCCCATGGTCGCCGCAGGGCGATGGGCCTGTCGCTGACGATCGCCGTTCATATCGTGGTGGCCGGGCTGATGCTGGTCCGGTGGCACAGCGAATATGTGAAGCAGCAGGCGACGACGCTCAGCGTTTTCGATGTCGCGCCCCCCGCGCCTCCGGCGGAAATAGCGGTCGATGAACCGCCGCCGCCCGAAATCGCCCCACAGCAGCAGCCGGAGGAGAAGGTGCAGCCCGAACCTCCCAAGGTGCAGATTCCCACTCCCGTCACGATCCCTGTGCCGCCGCCGGTGCGGCCAACGCCCGTGCCGGTCGACAAGACGCCGCCGCCTGAAGTGAAGCCCGCGGCCGCGCCACCGCCGCCCGGCAACGCCAAGCCGACCTGGGAAGGACAGGTGCTGGCGGCGCTCAACAAGGTGCGCCGCTATCCGCGCGATGCGCTGTTCCGCAAGCAACAGGGCGTGCCCTATATCCGCTTCCTGATGGACCGGGAGGGCAAGGTGCTGAGCGCGCGGCTGGAACGGTCGTCGGGCATCGCGTCCCTCGATGCGGAGGCGATCGCCCTGCCCAAGCGGGCCCAGCCCTTGCCCAAACCGCCGGCGTCGGTCACGGGCGACACCATCGAACTGGTGGTGCCGGTCGAGTTCTTCCTGCGATGAGTCTGGCCCATGCGGCGGTATCCGCTGCGCTGCGCTATCTCGGCCTGGACCTCACTTGAAGCCGTTCGGGCCGATGGCGATCGACGCGATCTCCGCAAATGGTCGTTTCGGATCACTCATCAAATTTCTCAATCACAATGACAGATTTAATGAAGAGGACGAATTAATAGTCAAGGCGTAGAAAGCAGGGGTGCCATTCAAAAAGGAGGTATCGCCATGACCAAGACGCATCCCGACGCCGGCCAATGTCCCGTGTCTCATCTCACCACCGCCTTCGGTGCGCCGGTGCCCGATAATCAGGACAGCCTGACGGCGGGTCCGCGCGGACCGCTGCTCGCGCAGGACGTGTGGCTGAATGAGAAGCTCGCCAATTTCGTGCGCGAGGTGATCCCCGAACGACGGATGCACGCCAAGGGATCGGGCGCGTTCGGCACCTTCACCGTCACCAATGACATCAGCCGTTACACCCGCGCGAAAATCTTCAGCGAGGTGGGCAAGAAGACGGAGATGTTCGCCCGCTTCACCACCGTCGCCGGAGAACGCGGCGCAGCCGATGCCGAGCGGGACATTCGCGGTTTCGCGCTGAAATTCTATACAGAGGAAGGCAATTGGGACATGGTGGGCAACAACACGCCCGTCTTCTTCCTGCGCGATCCGCGCAAATTCCCTGATCTCAACAAGGCGGTGAAGCGCGACCCGCGCACCAACATGCGGAGCGCCACCAATAATTGGGATTTCTGGACGCTGCTCCCCGAAGCCTTCCACCAGGTGACGATCGTGATGTCCGACCGCGGCATCCCGAAAAGCTACCGTCACATGCACGGCTTCGGCAGCCACACCTACAGCTTCTGGAACGAGGCGGGCGAGCGTTTCTGGGTGAAGTTCCACTTCAAAAGCCAGCAGGGCATCGAAAACCTCACCGACGCGGAGGCCGCGGCGCTGGCCGGCGGCGACCGCGAAACGCATCAGCGCGACCTCTATGGCGCGATCGAACGCGGCGACTTCCCGAAATGGAAGATGTATGTGCAGATCATGCCCGAGGCGGAGGCCGAAACCTATCGCTTCCATCCCTTCGACCTGACGAAGGTCTGGTACAAGGCGGACTATCCGTTGATCGAGGTGGGCGAGTTCGAACTGAACCGCAATCCGGAGAATTTCTTCGCGGACGTGGAACAGTCGGCCTTCGCGCCGTCGAACCTAGTGCCGGGCATCGGCGTGTCGCCCGACCGGATGCTGCAGGCGCGGCTGTTCAACTATGCCGATGCCCAACGTTACCGGCTGGGCGTGAACTATCACCAGATTCCGGTCAATGCGGCGCGCTGTCCGGTGATGAGCAATCATCGCGACGGTGCTGGCCGGGTGGACGGCAATTATGGCGGCCGCCCGCATTATGAGCCCAACAGCTTCGGCCAGTGGCAGCAGCAGCCTGACTATAGCGAGCCGCCATTGCGGATTTCGGGCGATGCGATGCACTGGAACTATCGCGAGGATGACGATGATTATTTCACCCAGCCCCGCAAGCTGTTCCAGCAGATGAGCCCCGAGCAGCAGCAGGCGCTGTTCGGCAACACCGCGCGGGCGATGGGCGATGCCCCCGATTTCATCAAGCAGCGCCATATCGACAATTGCACGCGCTGCGACCCCGCCTATGGCGCGGGCGTCGCGGATGCGCTGGGCATGGCGGCCACACCCGCGCTATCGGCGTGAAGCAAATCGCTATCATGGCATAGCCCCGTTTGAGGACAGGCCGGGACAGTGTCCCGGCCTGTTCGCCATGGGGCGGGCGCCGGAATATGATCGCCGGAAAATTCCCATGATTGGGGTTACAGCGATCGTCCGGCCGATTGTCTTGGTCCATCCAATCTCACGTGATGCCCGGCCTGATCGACGCTCATGTGCATTTCGCCAAGGAGTTCGGCAGACGGAAAAGGGCATACACCCGTCAGGCGATCTGGCGGACCAGCATGAAGGCTTCCGCCGCCTCGCGGAACACGGATGCGCCGCGCACCTTCGCCAGCGCTCTCAGCGCCTCGATGGACCGTTCGTCGGGAAAGGCCTTCACCTGCGATTCATAGGCGGCGAAGGCCTCCAGCTTGATTTCGAGCGTTTCGCTGATGTCGACGAAAACATTGGGCACGAAAGCCGGGGTCACGCCGGGCGCATACCAGTTGGTTTCCGACAGCGTCTCATAGGCGAGGATGAGGCCGGGGGACTGCCCATGGCGCGGCCGCGCGGCGACGAGGGCGGAGATGAAGGCCAGTTGGTGGTCCAGATGGATGTCGCCGACGAAGGGCACGAACAGGGCATCAGGCCGCATCCGATCGATGACCGCGCCGATCCTCGCGTTCATTTCGGCATGGGGCACCCGGTCGAGTTCGGCGGCGGGCAGGTCGCAGAAATGGGTCTGGGTGACGGACAGGTTCCGATGCGCCACGGCGCTTTCCCGCCGCACCCGCTCGGTCGCGCCCGCCGGGAAGCGAGGCGGATCGCCGCGCGTCAGGATGCAGACCTGCACGTCCGCGCCCTGGCGGGCGAGCCGGGCCATGGTGCCGCCGACCCCCAGAACCTCGTCGTCGGGATGGGGAGCGATCACCAGCGCCTTTTCGATCTGGCCGATCAGGCTTCGTCTTGGCGCGGGCCGGCCTTCGGGCGAGGACGGCGGGGATGCCGCCATGGCATCGGCGTGGGGTGGCAGAGACAGCCCGGCATGGGCCGGCGATTCGGAGAAGGCTTCCATCACCCGCTCTCCCTTCCTTGATTGTCGGGGCCCGTCAGGCCGCCATCGGCGCGACCGGCTTGCGGATCAGGCAGTTGCCGAGCGCCAGCGTATCCATGCCAGTGCCGAAAAATGTCCGCACCGCGTCCACCGCGCTGCACACGACCGGCTCGCCCTTCACGTTGAACGATGTGTTGAGCAGCACCGGCACGCCCGTGATGCTCTCAAAGGCGCTCAGCAGCCGGTGGAACAGCGGGTTCGTCTGTTCATGCACCATCTGCACCCGCGCGGTGCCGTCGACATGGACCACGGCGGGCGCATCGCGGGCGAGTTCGGGCTTGGCGCGGAAGGCGATGACCATGAACGGCGCATTGTCGGGCCGTTCCAGATAATGATCCGCCGCCTCCGCCTTCATGGATGGGCAGAAGGGACGCCATGGCTCGCGATATTTGATGACGGCGTTCACCCGGTCGCGGGCCTCGACGGTACGCGGGTCGGCAAGGATGCTGCGCTGTCCCAGCGCGCGCGGCCCCGCCTCCATGCGGCCCTGGAACCAGCCCACGATCCGCCCTTCGCTCAAATCCTCCGCGACGGTGCGGGCGATGTCGTTGGGGCGGTGATAGTCGATCCCACAGCGGTTGAGCATAGCCTCGATCTCGGCGTCGCTCTCTTCCGGGCCCAAGGCGAGGGAAGTCAGCTTTTCCGGATGGACGCCCGTCTGCTGCCAGCAGGCAATGAACGCCGCCCCCGCCGCCGCGCCGCTGTCCGCGCAGAGGGGATGGGGGAAGATATGCTCTATGCCCTCGATGTCGTAGAGCTTGCTGTTCATCTTCACATTGAGGCCGACGCCTCCGCCCACGCAAAGGTTAGTGGCGCCCGTCTTCTGCCGACCCCAGCGGACGAGCCGGGTGACGGCTTCCTCCAGCGCCTCCTGAACGGCGAAGGCGAAGTCATGGTGCCATTCCTCGATAGGCTGGTTTTCGGAGCGGGGATCGCGGCCCAGCAGGCGCGGCAGATAGTCGGTGAAACGGTCCGACCAGGTACGCGGGCCGTAATGGATCATGCGCGGATCGACGCAATAGCCGATGCCATCCTCCGACGGGAAGACGATCCTGTCGACCAGCGCCTTGATCGCCGGATCATGCTTGCCATAGGCGGCAAGGCCCATGACCTTATATTCGCCGTCATAGGCTTCAAAGCCCAGATATTCGGTGGCGGCGGCATAGAACCAGCCCAGCGAATGCGGCATCGGCACTTCGTAGATCGGCACGATATGATCGCCGTTGCAATGCCACAGCACGGTGCAGAGCTGGTCACCCGACCCGTCGACGGTCAGGCACAGCGCCTCGTTGAACGGCGATTGCAGATAGGCGTGCACGGCGTGGGTATAATGATGCGGCACCGGATGAAGCGGCGGCGCGGAGCGGGCGCCCAGCGCCTTGCGCCATGCGGCATTGTGGCGCGCCACGACCGCTTCGTCGGAAAAGATGTTGAGCAGGCCGTTCTGCCAGGCGACGGTCTTGGCATCCACCGGCCAGTTCTTCCGCATTTCCGAAAAGAAGCTGCGCATGACGCCGTTCGTGTAGGAGGGGACGTCCCAGTTGATCGCGATCGCCTTCACGTCCGCCGCGCCGATCCCGCCCTGATCCAGGCAGAAGCGCAGCGCCCGCGTCGGATACCAGCCCTTCGCATGCTTGTTCCGCAGGAAGCGCTCCTCCTCCGCGAAGGCCACGAGCGATCCCGCCCTGACCAGCGCGGCGCAAGGGTCATAGCCGCCTTCGAACAATCCTATGAAATGATCCATATCCGCTCCATCGGTCGTGAGAAGGCTTCGGTTTACCGACAGAGGAATAGGGCCTTCATCTCAAAAGCGGAATCTGCCGATCAGCATACCACCTTCAGCACTGCCCATTGGAGGCAGTCCATCCTACCCATGGGCGCGGCCCGCCAGTTCCCTGAGCGAGGTCGGGCGGCCCAGGCGCTCCAGAATGGGAAGCGCGGCAGCAGGGCGGGCATAGCGGCGGCTGGCAAGGCGGGTAAGGGACGGGCAGCGCCGCGCCAGTCCGGGCGACAGAAATATCATGGCGGCATCCGTCACCGCCGGCGAAAGCGAATCTCCTTCCGCCACGTCGCGATAGACCACGCCCGGAATGTCCAGCGGCATCCGCCCCACCAGCGGATCGAGCGCGGCATCGACCTCGAAGGGCGAAACGCCGTTCAGCAGCAGCATGATGCAGCCGCGCTGGCTCGCGCGATAGGCGAGTTCCAGCAGCCGGTCGGGCAGCGACCCGTCCGGCTGACGCGCGACTTCGAGTATGATGAGGCTGTGCATCGCCCGATCCTTTCGCCGGGCGGCATTACATACCCTTCCGGCTGATCGCGGTAGAGGCTCAAAGGGATGAGTCTATCCGTAATCGCAATTGGCGCGATATCGGCGGCTGCTATTCTTCCCCCCACAAAGGAAGAAGGTGGCACCGTGAAGCCAACACCGAAACGTGATGCGTTCGCCACGGCCAAATTTGCCGCCCAGCCCGCCAATTTGCTGCTGTCCGTCGATCCCCAGGCACTGATCGGCGTGGCGCGGATGATCACCGCCATATTCGCCCTGGTGGCGATCTATCTCGATCCGACCAAACCCGGCTATCTTGCTACCGAAGCACGGGTCACCCTGACGCTCTACTTCTTTTTCGCCGTCATCCTTGTCGTCCGGCCCGTCCGGCGGCGGATCGACCATCCGGTCCATTTGCTCACCCATGGCATGGACCTGCTGGTCATTGGCGGCCTCGCCCTGCTCACCGACGAATTGAGCAGCCCCTTTTGCACCTTCCTGCCGTTCATCCTGCTCGCCACGACGGTGCGCTGGGGCCTTCTGGGCGCCATCCTGGGGGCGATGGCCCTGGAAGGGGTCCTGCTGCTGGTGGGCTGGCCCGATCTCGATGACGGGGACGCCGAACTCAACGTCCTCATCATGCGATCCGCCTATTATCTGGTCGCGGCCATCATGCTGGGCTATTTCGGCGCATCACGCGACCTCAGCCGCCGGCGGCTCGAACGTCTGGCGGCATGGCCGAACCTGTTTTCCGCGGACATCCGGGTCTGGCTGGGATCGTTGCTGGGGCACGCCGCGAACGTGCTCGGCGATCCGCAGCTCATCGTATTCTGGCAGGATCAGGAAAAAACCACGGGCATGGTGGCGGTCTGGCGCGCAGGCCATCTTCAGATCGCCGACATGTCGGACATGGAGCTATGGTCGGCTATCGACGCGGAGTTGCTGCAACCTGCCGACGCCACCGCGACATTCCGGCGCCTATCGGCCGTGGTTGCCCGTTCGCCATCAACGCCCTCCATCCTGACGGCGGCCACCCGGTTGCGCAAAGCCTATTCGGCGCCCTTTTCCGGCATTCGTTACCGGGGGGAACTCTTCGTCATCAATCCCACCTGCTATCTGGAGGAAGGCGCTTCGCTCACCACGATCATCGCGGCCCGCGTCGCGGCGGAACTGGAGCGGCTGGCACTGATGGGCGACATCGCCCAATCGGCGCGGGCGGAAGAACGGGCGCGGCTGGCGCGCGATCTGCACGACAGCATCCTCCAGGACCTGACCGCCGCCAGTCTCCGGCTGAAGGCGACGATGGCGCATGTGCCCGAACAGGCCAGGGACGGCCTCGCGCTGGTCAACGCCGTCATTCTCGATCAGCAGCGCCGGGTGCGGCACTATGTCGAGAATGTGCAACTGGCCGACGAGGACGGATCGCTGGAAGCCACCCTGCGGAATTGTGCGGCTTCGCTGCGCCAGCAGTGGAATTGCGACATTCATGTCGAGGTGGAGCCGCAGCAACTCGTGCTGCCGGGTGCAATGACGCTGGAAATCTCGAAACTGCTGGCGGAGGCGACCGCCAACGCCGTCCGCCATGGCGGCGCGACCCAACTCGAACTGGAAGCGGCGATGGAGCGGAAGGCGCTTCAGCTTCGAATCGCCGACAACGGCACCGGCATGGCGGGCACGCCGCCCGCCGCCTGCCGTCCGCCCGGCTCCATGGCGGCGCGAGTCGCCGATCTTCATGGCCAGTTCGCGATCACGCATACGGCGCCGGGCCTCGCGATGCTGATCCAGTTGCCGGTTTAGGGGAAACGGATATGCATGGCGTTGTCCTGTCCGACGATCATCCCCTGCTGCTGCGGGGGCTATGCGACCTTCTGGAGATCGAGCCCGACTTCACCGTGGTGGGGGCCAGCACATCGGGACATGAGGCGCTCGCCCTGCTGAAGGACGGCCGGGTCGATATCGGCGTCATCGACGTGTCCATGCCTGATCTGGGAGGAATGGACATCCTGCGGGCAGTGGTCGAATCGGGGATCGACGTCAGGATCATCTTCCTGACGGCCACGATCACCGGACCCCAGATTTCAGAGGCGCTGGACCTGGGCGTGGCGGGCCTGCTGCTCAAGGAAAGCGCGCCGGAGGCGCTGATCGTCTGCCTGCGGGAAGTAGCCGCCGGGCGGCGCTGGCTGCCGCCCGAACTGGTGGCGAAGGCGGCAACGCCCCCGCCCGTGCCGAGGGAGCGCGCGGACGCCTGCGCCACGCTCACGCGCCGCGAAATGGAAATCGCGGAACTCGTCTGCCGCGGCTATTCGAACAAGATGATCGCCCGCGAGCTTGGGTCGTCGGCGGGCACGATCAAGATCCATCTCCAGAACATCTATCAGAAGCTGCAAATCGCCAATCGCACCGCCCTGGCCTCGCTGGTCCTGAACTAATCCTGTCATTCCAGTACGATAGACAGCATCCCTTTCTTGGATCGCACAATAATCGCAACAGGATTACTCCGATTCGCAGATGCCATGATGTCGAGCGGCGCTTCTTCTCCAGAACAACCTGCGCGTCCCAAGAAATCATCCGTCGAATCGCCCTAATAATAGGTCCACTGGATGAATCGTTTCGGAATCGTTCCTTTAATCATTCTTAAAGCACTTGTGGCGGGCTTCATATGTGTTACTCTTCTCGTCCATAACAGGGTTGCCTCGGTCAAGATAAATTGCCTTTCAACTCATCGCGGTAAAACCGTGATGCTGAACGGAGTGACGGAGGATGACGACAGCTTCCAAAGTAGTACTTATCGGCCGAAGTTCCATCGTCAGGGAGGGACTTCGATGCCTGCTTTCCGAACAGGATCGACAGATCATATTTTCCGGCTTTGGTCTTGAAGACCTTCAAAGGGCGGATGTCGCCGAATCGGATTTCCTGCTTCTTCTGATCGAAGACAAAAGATCGGAATGGGACGGGGATGCACTGGCGGCCATCCATCGACGCCATCCGGCGGCGCGGATCGCCATTCTTGCCAATGAATTCGATTTCTCCGCCATGCTCGAAGCGTTCCGGGTGGGCGTGGAAGGCTATCTCACCAAGGACGTGCCGTGGGAACGGCTGATCGGCTATCTCGACCTCATCACGCTGGGCGAGAAAATCTTTCCGTCCCAACTGGCCCAGAAACTGATCGACCGCAGTTCCGCCTACGATCATGTTCCCAATGCGGCGACGATCGATTCCGCCAACATCTCGGCGCGGGAGCTGGAGATTCTCCGGCGGCTGATCGCCGGACTGCCCAACAAGGTGATTTCGCGGCAGCTCTCCATCAGCGAAGCGACCGTGAAGGTCCATGTGAAGGCGGTTCTCCGCAAGCTGCGCGTCACCAACCGGACGCAGGCAGCCATCTGGGCCGCGACCCAGGGCCTACAAGGCATGGGCATGGACGGCGAATGGGCGGCGCCGGCCGTGGCCACGTCCAGGATCGGCAGCCAGCCGTCAGTCGCGGCGCCTGCCTATCAGGCCGGTGCAAGGGCCGAGCCGCATCTCGCCCACGCATGATCATATTCGCCGCCGGGCATGGGGCAGACTCCATGCCCGGCGGCGAACCGGCCTTCATCGCCAGACTGGAAAATGTTCCGAATATTCCCGGCGCGATGACTGTATCGACGGCGGGCGGACTTTACCCCCGGCTTCATATCCTCGACGACCGGCGAAATAGCCAATGGGCTTAGCCGCCCCTGCCCCTTTTGATCTGGCGGAGGATAAAATGTGCAATGGACGGAGCCGGACCGTCCCTTCATTCTGGTGCGAAATCAAGGCCAAGCCAAGCCGGAGCGCCGCCGCGTGCAGACCAGTCACCATCCAGCGGCCCGATATGCCGCCCCCGCGCGCCGTCCATCCAGCGCCAGCAGGAACGCATCGCAGCTCTGGTCGAACGAGTTGCGGAAATGGGAATTCTTCCTGTTGCAAGGCGCGGTTTTCCTGGCGCCCTACATCTCCTTCCGCCATCCCGCCATCTACATCACCATCAGCGACGCCCTGTTCGCCGGCGCTTTCTGCCTGCGCCTTGCCACGGGCCGGATGATGCCGCCCTTCGCCAACCTGACATGGCTCTGGCTGTTGGGGCTTTTCATGCTGACCGGGGGCCTTTTCTTCAGCAGCATGTTCCATGGCGACATGGCCCGCTGCCTGGTGCTGATCGCCCAATATTGCTTCGCCTATCTGATCGTGCCGCTGGTGCTGCTCCGCCGCCCCGAAGATCAGGTCATCCGCCTCATCAAATGCGGCGTCTGGGGCATGGTCGCCATGTGCGCGATCGGCATCGCGATCTACCTGACCGGCTGGTACAGCATGTCGCGGGGCCAGATGGCGGTCATCACCGGCAGCAGGCGTCTCGCCGGTTTCGTCGACAATCCCAACGCCATGGCGGTGCTGACCGTCATGACCCTGCCGCTGGTCTGGTTCCTGCTGCTCTCGCGGCAGTGGCGTCCCCCGGTCGCCCTGCTCTGCCTGGGCCTGCTCGTCTACGGCATCATCCTGACCAGTTCGAATACCGGCCTTTACAGCATGATCGCGGCGACGCTGATCTTCTTCGGCGGGCGGCGCAACTTCAAGACATTGCTCGTCGTGGGCGCGCTGGGCATCGCCGCCCTGACCTTCGGGCAGGACTATATGCCGCAGAAATTCCAGGAGCGCGTGCTGGGCGCGATCAATTCGGGCGATATTTCCGGCGCGGGCACGTTCGAGGACCGGCAGGAACTGAACATGGAGGCACTGACGCTGGCCGACGACAACCTCATCATCGGCATGGGGGCGGACCAGTATCGCGTCGTCAGCCAATATGGGCACCCGGTCCATAATCTCTACCTGCTGCTGCTGAACGAGGGCGGCGGCCTGTCGCTGCTGGGCTATATGGTGATCCTGGGCGTGCCGATCCTGGCGGGCATCTTCGCCTGGCGGCTGCCCCACGGAAAACTCATATTCCTCACCATCTTCACGACGGTGGTCGTGTTCGCCAACGCCGTCATGGGCGTGCCGCATGTCTATGGACGCGCCTGGTTCCTGTTCATCTTCCTGGCGGCGAGCCCGGCCCTGATCTCCTACGGGGCCGTTGCGCCGCGACCGGGCAGGGCAGCGGGCGGACCGATGCCGTCATCCGGACCCTGAAGGATTTTCGCGCCATGGGGATGATCGCTTCCGTGCTGAGCAGCCCGATGGGCCGCCGACTGGTCAATATCGGCCATATGCTGACGGGCAATTTCGTCAATGCGGGCGTGATGCTGGTCGCCGTGGCGCTGGCCGCGCGCGGGCTGGGGCCGGAACTGTGGGGATCGATGGTGCTGATCCTCGCTCTGGCGAGCACCATCGAGCGTCTGGTCAAGTTCGAATCCTGGCAACCGCTGATCAAGTTCGCCGCCGAGGAAGAGGTGGAGGCCGATCCGGTACGGATGGCGCGGCTTTACGGCTATGGCGTGTTGCTGGACATCAGCACGGCGGCGCTTTCGGCGTTCCTGCTGGTGGCCATCGCGGCGGTGCTGGGGCCGGTCTTCGGGGTGAAGGGCATTCCGCTCGACGCGGCGGCCCTCTATTCCCTGACCATGCTGACCAAGGTGATCGGCGCGCCCGGAGCCGCCCTGCGTCTGGACGGACGGTTCGCGGCGGTCGCCTATTCGCAGATCCTGTCGAACATCCTGCGGGTGATCCTGGCCGCCCTGTGCCTCTGGCTGGAGACGGGCATCATCGGCTTCATACTGGCATGGACCGTGGCCGAAATCTCCTACAGCGCCTTCTATGTCTGGCTCGGCTGCCAGTCGCTGAGGCGGCAGGGCGTGCCCTTCCCGCTCAGCGTCCCGCTAAAAGGGCTGAAGCGGGACTTCCCCGATTTCCTGTCCTTCGCCTGGTCCACCAATCTTTCCACGGCGCTCCGGACGCTCACCCATGAGGCGGACGAGCTGGTGGTCGGCGCGCTCGCCGGTCAGGGAGCGGCGGGCATGTACAATCTGGCCAAGCGGATCGCGAAGCTGGGGCAGCAGATCGCAGGGCAGGTGCAGACGGTGCTCTATCCCGAACTGGCGCGCATGTGGCGCAGCGGCGAGCGGGACATGTTTCGCGGCACCATCTTCAACACGCAGATGCTGCTGAGCGGAACGGGCGTGGCCATCGCCGTGCTCACATGGTTTTTCGGGGAATGGCTGCTGCGCATCGGGCCGGGGGCGCAATATGTCGCCGCGTTCCCGCTGCTGATGAGCCAGGTGATCGCCGTGCTTTTCATCATGCATTCCGCGCCCGCGCGCAGCGCCCTGCTGTCCATGGGGCAGCCGCAGCTCGTGCTCCATGTCTTCGCGCTCAGCACCGTCATCTTCTACATGGTGGCGATCCCGGGGCTCGTCTATTTCGGACCCATGGGCGCCAGCGTGGCGCATATCGTGCTGGCGGTGGTGACGGCGGTGCTGCTGGACCTTGGGTGGGTGTATCGGAGCCAGCCGGAAATGCCTTCGGCCGCGGCGGCGGAATAGCCAAAACGGTCAGACAGCAAAACGCCGCCTGAAAAGGCGGCATCTCACCGATCGAAAGGCCATCTAGGCGTAGGTGGGCGCGCGCTTGCGCCACGGGAAGCCGCCCAGCCGCTCATACCACCGGCGCGGGCGGGGCATTTCGCCTTCGAAATATTCAGCCGACGCCATGTAGAACTGGACGGGATCGCCATAGCCCCGCCGCGCATGTTCGGCATAATCCACCCGGTTCATGACGACGCCGTCGACGGGTTTCTGAAGGACCTGCATCGCCGCGCGCACCTGTTCGGTCGTGGTCTTGCCCCAGCGGACCACCAGCAGGGTTTGGTCCGCCGTCTCCATCAACATGCGGGAATCGCGCGTCGCCAGAGTGGGAGGCGCGTTGATGACGATCAGGTCATATTGCTGCCGCAGCTTCTCCAGCAATTCCCTGACGCGGCCCAGCCGCATCAGCGCCACCGGATTGCGCGCCGGTTCGCGCGCGCTGATGACGACCGGCTCATAGGTCGGGGCACTGCGCGCGCCTTCTGCCGGGGGCGCGGCCTGCGCGGGCGCGGGGAGCAGATTGGCGACCTCGGCCGTGCCGGACAGATAATCGATCAGGTCGGGCATGCCGCCACGCTCCTCGGTGGAGCGCAACACGCTGTCGCTGGGCCGGCGCAGGTCGAGGTCGATGACGATGGCGCGGCGTCCCATTGCCACGGCGGCCGCCAGAAGGGTGAGCGTGACCGTCGATTTCCCGTCGCCGGTGATGGGAGAGGTAATGAGCACCGTCTGCGCCTGACCGGGGATGGCGAGGTCGGCGACCTCGCTTCCCAGTCCGCGCGCGACTTCGGCGAACAGGGATTGAGGGTCCTGCAACACCGGATTGGCCTTGGCCGAAGTCACGGCGTCGCCCGCCAGTTCCGGCAGCATCGCGAAGGTGCGCAGGCCGAACTGATGGAAGATCTGTTCCGCATTCCACAGCCGGTTGTCCGTCAGCTCGATCCCGAACACGATCAGCAGCCCCAGGATCAGCGATCCGATGAAGGCCGCGAAGGTCGCGGATTTGGGCCGGGGCGCGACCGGGTTTTCGGGAATGGCGGCGGGCGACATCAGACGCGAATGGATGCCCGCCGCCGCAAGGCTGGCCTTCACCTGCTGCGCCCTGGTGCTCATGGAGAGGAAGGCGGCGCGCGCCGTTTCCGCATTGCGTTCCAGCGCGTTGAGTTCGACCATCGCGGCGGTGTTGGCGAAGGCCTTGCCCGTGATCGCGTGCAGCGTTCCTTCCAGCTGGCCCGCCCGCGAGGCGGAAGCCGCCGCCTCGCTGCGCGCCATGCCCGCTTCACGGGCCGCGTCCGCCTGCGCCTGCGCCTGGGCGGCGGCGTTGACCCGCGCCTGCTCCTTCTGCATTCCGCCCAGGGTTTCGGAAATCTGCGCGTCGAGCCCCAGCATGCGGGGATGCTCCACGCCATAGGTCATCGCCATTTCCGTGCGCGTCCGCGTCAGGTCGTCCAGCTGCCGCCTTTGCTGTTCGAGCAGCGAGGAAGAGGCGTTCGCCGTGCTGATGTTCGAAACCGCCCGGCTGACGCCGGCGGCGCGGGCGCTCTGCGCGGCGCGCATGGCGGCGGCGGAGGCGGCTTCCACCGCGATGCGGTTGATCTGGGCGTAATCCTCCGACCCGCCCGCGCCGGTCAGCATCTGATGGCTGCGCCGGAAACCGGCGACGGCCTGTTCGGCCTGATGCGCCTCCGCCGCCAGCCGGTCGCGCTCATCGTCAAGCTGGCGGACGATCTTGCCCTGCCGCTCGTCGCGCATGGCGGCCCGATAGGCGGCCAGGCTGACCGGATATTGATTGGCGATTTCGGACGCCATTTCCGGCGAGGCCGACCGCACCGTGATCTCGATAAAATCCGAATCCTTGACGTTCGACACCGATGTCCGCGCCAGCAGCCTGCCCGCCAGCCGCGTCAATCGCCGGGAATCGAGAACGGCGCCTTCCTTCAGCGGCGAATCCACGAAGCGGGGGTCATGGGCCAGTTTCAGGTCCTGCACGACGCGCTCCGCCAGCGCGCGGGAGCGGTAGATGCCCGCCTCATTGGAAACGCGCTGCTGGTTGCGGGCCGCCATGTCGGGCGAACCGCTGTCGTCATTGAGTTCCACCTGCACCGTGGCGGTCGCTTCATAGACCGGGGTGGTCAAAAGCTGCGCGACCAGAACCACCAGCACCGCGACGAACACGATCGCGCCGAGCAGCAGTTCATGCCGCCTTATGATCTTGAGCACCTGTCGCGCGGACATGCTCAAGGGCGCGGAATTTCCTTCCGTGGGCCGCTCGGGCCTCGCTTCCAGAAGCGGGGCGCCCATTGCACCTGTTTGCGATAGCATGAATATGTCTCCGTGACGGCGTCAAGACATCGGAAGGCCCGAACTTCGGGCTTTTGGCGGGCGCGATCAAACAATCTTCGGGTCGAAGGCGGCAGGAATAATGATTAACCCGTTCGGGGCATGGCTTCTTCCGCTGCGGACAAGCCGTGCGATGCCCGGTCCGGTCCTGCGCGGGACGACTGCCATGCCCGATCGCCATCCCCCAAAATCGCTCCCGCCTGTCCGACGCGCGCGCATAAAAATCAGGCGGTGAAATGCGTTACGGGCGGTCCCCTATCCCAAAGCATTAACCCTGTTTCCTGTCCGGGCGCCCGATCCCCGCGGAAGCCGCCCACGGACGGCTCCCGATAAGCTATTCTGCGCGCGGGTTTCTGCCACAAGGGATGATAGCTGTCTGGTTCATTGCGGCGGCAGGCCAAGTTGATACCGTTTCGCCACGTCAACTGGAAACGGCGCCAAGGCCATGCAGGCACGAGCCGCCCGGACGCCGTTTCCCCCAGCGCGCAAGGGCGTCCCTATGGCCGCGAGCATTCCGCCCGCCCAGTATGATCCGTTTCCGGCCGATCCGCTCCCGGATGATCCCGAAGAGGATGAAGTACAGATTGCCACCGGCGCGCCGCTCTGGGCGGTCCTGCTGCATGACATGCTGACCCGGCCGACCGGCTTCCCCGCGCCAGCGCGCTTCGCGGCGCTGATGCTGATCGACGGAGCGCTGGTCCTCCTGACGCTGCTGCTGGTCGTCCTGGCGATTCCGGGGCCGGTTTCCGCTGCCTTTCTCGACCGCCCCAGCCTGATGCTGTTCTTCAGCATGGCGGCGGTCTTCACCCTCTGCCTCACCGGCCTTTACTGGCGCTGCTGGCGCTTCCTGTCCTTTGGCGACTGCATCATGTTGTCGACGGCGGTGGCGGGCAGCATGGCGGCCGCATGGGGCCTGTGCCTCATCGTCTCGGCGAAAATCAGGGCCGTGCCGCTGGACGTGATCGGCTTCGCGCTGCTGCATTCGGCGCTGCTGCTGGTGGCGATGATCGGCGCGCGGACGATCCGGCGCGGGCTGCGGGAATTCGCCCGCGCGCATATCGTTCCACGCGGCGAGAGGCATAATATCCTG
This sequence comes from Sphingobium cloacae, assembly GCF_002355855.1. Classification (NCBI taxonomy): domain Bacteria; kingdom Pseudomonadati; phylum Pseudomonadota; class Alphaproteobacteria; order Sphingomonadales; family Sphingobiaceae; genus Sphingobium; species Sphingobium cloacae. The sequence continues at coordinate 3,005,499 of NZ_AP017655.1, read as the reverse complement.
CTGCTGGGCGAACTGGACTGGATCCGGTCGCTGCTGGAAATGCTGCGCGCCGATCGCACGAACAGCTTTCATGTCGTCGGCGCGCTGACCTTCGACGGGCGGGATACCCGGCTTCAGGTCGCGGGCGTGCCGGTGCTGGGCGCGCCCGACAAGTTGTCGCAGATCACCGAAGCGCTCGCCGCGAAGGGCCTGAAGCCCGAAAGCCTCGTCATAAGGGGCGATACGACGATGCCGCGCCGCGCCTTTTCGCGGCTGGTGAAGCTGGCCGATCAGTGCGACCTCACCGTCGCCCATGCCCGGGACCTGCAAAGGACGAAGGAAGGCGAACCGCGCATCGAGATCAAGCATTTCGAGCTGGCCGATCTGCTCGGCCGCCCGGAAGTCTCGCTCCAGCGCAACGTCGTGGAGCGGCTGATCCGGGGGCGCCGGATATTGGTGACCGGCGCGGGCGGCACCATCGGCGGCGAACTGGTGCGCCAGATCGCCACGTTCAAGCCGTCGGCGATCGTCCTGCTCGATCATTGCGAGTTCAACCTCTACTCCATCGAAATGCAGGTGCGGGACTTGTTCCCCGACATCCTCTGCCATCCCGAACTCTGCTCGATCCGCGAGCGCGGTTCGCTCGACGATGTGTTCCGGCGGCGAGAGCCGGAGATCGTCTTCCACGCCGCCGCGCTCAAGCATGTCCCCATCGTCGAGTGCAATCCTTGCGAAGGCGCGCATACCAATGTGCTGGGCACGCGCAATGTCGCCGATGCCGTCTGCGCGCACGGCGCGCTCGCCATGGTGCAGGTGTCGACCGACAAGGCCGTCAATCCCGTCGGCGTGATGGGCGCGACCAAGCGGCTGGGCGAGCTTTACTGCCAGGCGCTGGACCTGATCGGACAATGCGACCCCGAAAGCCCGCGCTTCATGACGGTGCGTTTCGGCAATGTGCTGGGTTCCAGCGGATCGCTGGTGCCGCTGTTCCAGCAGCAGATGGCGGCGGGCAAGCCGTTGACCGTCACCCATCCCGACATGAAACGCTATTTCATGACCGTCGCGGAAGCGGTGCAGTTGATCCTCCAGAGCAGCGCGCGAGCCATGGAGGCGAAGATCGACCGCGGCACCATCTTCGTCCTCGACATGGGCGAGCCGATCAGGATCGTCGACATCGCGCGCCGGATGATCCGCCTGGCGGGCCTTCGTCCCGACATCGACGTGCCGATCCAGTTCGTCGGCCTCCGTCCCGGCGAAAAGCTCTATGAGGAACTGTTCGACACGACCGAGGAGCAGCTTCGTTCCTCCATCCCCGGCGTGATCGAGGCGAGTCCCTGCCCCGTGCCGCTGGAAAAGCTGGTGAAGGCCTTTGCCGACCTGTCCCACCTCATCGCGGAGCGGGACGAGGAAGGCGTGCAGGACCTGATGAAGGAGTTGCTGCGCGCCCCGGCGCAATCGACCTGGGCCAGGACGCTGCGCGAATTGACGCGGGAGATCGATCTGGTGGGCAAGGCGGCGAACGAATGAGCGACCTGCGCGCCATGGAGCAGCCCGTTTCGGTCGCGCCGATCGCGGCGCGCTTCCCGCCGCCCGACCGGCGCTGGCCCCAATATGAGGCCGACGAGATCGGCGCGGTCGTCCGCGTGCTGGCCAGCGGCCGGGTCAATTCGCTGGTGCATGGCGACGAATGCCGCGCCTTCGAGCGGGAGTTCGCGGCCTATTGCGGGATGCCGCACGCCATTTCGCTCGCCAATGGCACGCTCGCCCTCGAACTCGCTTTCCGCGCGCTGGGGATCGGGGCGGGCGACGAAGTCATCGTGCCCGCTCGCAGCTTCTTCGCCAGCGCTTCGGCGGTGGCGGCGGTCGGGGCGGTGCCGGTATTCGCCGACATCGACGCGAACAGCCACACGATCGACCCGGCCGGCGTCGAACCCCTGATCGGCGCGCGCACGAGGGCGATCCTGTGCGTCCATCTTGCCGGCTGGCCCTGCGACATGGCAGCCTTGGACGCCATCGCCGCGGAATATGGTCTGTGGCTGGTGGAGGATTGCGCGCAGGCGCATGGCGCGGCCATTGGTGGGCGGAAGGTGGGCTCCTTCGGACATGCCGCCGCCTTCTCCTTTTGCACCGACAAGATCCTGTCGACGGGCGGCGAAGGCGGGATGCTGCTGCTGAGGGAAGAGGCGCACTGGCGGCGGGCCTGGGCCTATAAGGATCATGGCAAGAATGTCGCGATGATGGGCGCGCCTTCGCCCGGAAACGCCTTTCGCTATCTCCATGAAAGCTTCGGCACCAACTGGCGCATGACGGAAATGCAGGCGGCCATCGGGCGGGCGCAGCTACGCAAGCTGCCCGCATGGCTGGCGCGGCGGCGCGCCCATGCGGATCGGTTGCGGCGCGGGCTGGGCGGTCATCCACTGGTCCGGCTGCCGGTCGTCCCCGAAGGCGTGGACCATGCCTTCTACAAATTCTACCTCATGCTGGAGTACGGGCTTTTCGCGCCGGGAAAGGGAAGGGCGGACATCATCGCGGCCCTCAACGACCGGGGCATCCCGGCCGGGACCGGATCGTGCCCCGACATGTCGCGGGAACTGGCCGTCCGCGACAGCGCCCATCCCAACCGCCATCCGCTGCCCGTGGCGGCCGAGGTGGGCGAGCGCAGCCTCATGCTGTGCGTCGATCATCTCCTGGATGCGCAGGCGATGGACCTGACGATCGACACATTGGTCGAAGCGCTCGACTCGGCCTGCGACCCCGATGCCGCACGGCCTTTCTCGAATGATGTAACTCCTTAGTATAATTGACATTATTTTATTCCTATTGTGAAATGAACCAATATTACAGCGCCATGCCAATCAAGGAGTGGAGACGGTCATGCGGATAGTTCCTGTCGTCAGCCTGGCACTTCTGGTCCACTTCACGGCGGCATGTGCCGGATCGGTATCCGGCCTTCCCGCGCTCTCCACGGCGGAGGCCAATCAATATCGGCTCGGCCCCGGCGACGAGGTGCGCATCATGATCCCCGGCCTGACGGAGATCGACAAGGGCGCGTCCTTCACCGTCAATGACCGGGGCGAACTGTCCCTGCCATTGATGGGGCCGATCCCGGCGAACGGATCGACCATCCCCGAACTGGAGCAGGCCATCGCCGCGCAACTGGTGCAAAGGAAGTTGATGATCTCCCCGGTGGTCAGCGTCCAGCCCGTCCGGCTGCGGCCGATCTACATATTGGGAGAGGTCAAGAGCCCCGGCGAATATCCCTATCGCCCCGGCATGACGGTGGTGACGGCGGTGTCGGTCGCGGGCGGATATACGTTCCGCGCCAATCGCAACGCCGTCGCGATCATCCGGCAGGTCAACGGCCAGGCCTCGACCGCCAGGGCATCGGAGAACACGCCCATACAGCCGGGCGACACCGTCAAGGTGGTGGAGAAATGGTTTTGACCCCTGCCCGTCTGGTCCGGCTCTGTTCCTGCTCGGTCCTGGCGCTTCTGTCCGTCCCCGCCGGAGCGCAGGAACTGGACCGCGCGACGCCCCTTCTGGAAGCGCCCAAGGAATATCAGGCCAGGCCGATCCAGATCGGGCCGGTTTCCGCCTTCGTCGGGGGCGACGTCAGGCTGGAATATGATTCCAACATCTACGCCCTGCCTTCGGACAAGATCGACGATATGCGGGCAACCCTCGCGCCGAGGGTGAACCTGGCGCTGGAAAGCGATCGCTTCGAACTGGCGGCGGAGGGCAGCGCCGTCATCCGCCGCTATTTCGACAACAAGACGGAAAATTCCGAAGCGGGCAAAGCGGAACTCGCCGGCGTCTATCGTTTTTCCGAAACCGACAGCATCAATGCAGCCATCGAATGGCAGCGGCTGGTCGAGCAACGCGGCGAGCCGGAATCGCAGACCGACCCGGCAACGTCGCCCCGCCGCTATGATCGTTTGCGCGGGGAGCTGGCCTACAACCATATCGGATCGCGCATCACCATCGGCCTCAAGGGCACCGCGCTGCGCAACAATGCGCTCGCCCGCATCGACGAGGAACGCGATTTCGACCAGTATAGCGGGCAGGCGCGGATCGGATACCGGGTCAGCGGAATCATGAGCGCCTTTGGCGAAGGCTTTATCGTCGTCAGGGATTTCGACCTGCCCTTCGACACATCGGGCATCGACCGCGATTCCCGGACCTATGGCGCACGCGTGGGCCTCGCCTTCGAGCCGGGCGGCCTGCTCAGCGGAGAGGCCGCCGTCGGCGTCTTCCGCTTCAAGCCGGACGATCCGGCGCAGGATTCGCGGACGGGCCTTTCCGTCTCGGCCGCGCTCGTCTATGCGCCGACGCCCCGGCTGGCGATCACGCTCGACGGCTTCCGGGGTGATGTGGCCACGGTCCGGACGGGCGCCCGTTCGCGAACCGACACCCGCTTGCGCCTCGGCGTTCAGAGCGAGGTCCGCCATAATCTGCGGCTTCAGGGATCGCTGCTCTACCGCCGCAGCAATTTCGTCGGCACCGGGCAACATGAACGGACCCTCGCGGGGATCGTGGAGCTGGAATATCTGCTGAGCCGCCATATCGCCCTCGCCCTGATGGCGCGGATCGCCGACCGCAGCAGCACGCGGCCGGCCGACGAGTTCGATCGCGCCATCTTCGGCGCGGAAATCCGCTTTCAATTCTGAAGGCGGCTGCTGCGGCTCAGGGAATCGGCCGCCCTGCCATCACCTCTCGATGGGCGAAGTCGAGAAACTCGTCCAGGTTCAGCCAGCGGTCGTGATCGGCATCCTCCCACGCATCGTTGCGCCGGGGGTCGAGGCCATGGGCCCGCTCCCAGCTGTCGGCCATGCCGTCCTCGTCCAGATCGACATAGGGCGTTCCGGGCGCGATGGCGGGCAAGGGGCGCGGGCCGCTGCGCATGGCCGCATCGTGGATGATCGATCCGGTCCGCGCCCGAACCTCGGCCACGGTGCGCACGTCCAGCGCATCCCTGGGGAAAGCGCCCGCCTTGTCCAGCACCTGAAGATAGGCCTGCTCCGCCGGAACGAGCCGCGTGCTGAGCGGGCAGACGGGACGCGACACCTGCGATATTTCCACCGTGCCGGTCTTCAGCACCTTGACCTTGTCCAGCCTGTTGTCCGCCATGAAGATTTTCGACATCCCCGTGCTGCTGTCCAGCACGCGGTCGATGGCGGGAATGGCGTCCGCGCTGTCCGGTCCCTTGCGATAGGTGTTGCCGACGATGCTGACAGGCGTGCCGCCGAAGACCTCATGCACTTCGGTGAACTGGGAATCGCCATTGTAGAAGACGTTGTTCAATATCTCGACGCAGGACAGCGGCATGAAGTTCACATCGGGATTGCGGTCCCCGTTATGCGCGCAGAGATTGCGGATGAAGCTGAGCTTCTGCGGCGCTTTCGGATTGGAGGCGAGCAGGGCGCATTTGTCGTGGCGCGGAATGCCCTGCACGAAAATCGAGTTGGAGATGGTGATATTGTCATTGTGGTCATATCCGCTCATCACCTGATCCTGCGCCCATGCGCCGCTCACATGATCGAAGATGACGTTGCGGCTGTTTTCGAACAGGAAGGAACTGTTGCTGCCCCGGTCCTCCGCATTCAGGTCGGTGCGGACGCGGATATGGCGGATGATGACGTCATGCGTGTCCTTGGCGATGATCGGCGTATAGCCGTCCACGCCGCCGCCATGGGTGACGATGATGCCGCCGCCTGGCGCCGTCTGGCCCGCGATGGTGATATAGGGATTGGTGATGATCGGCCGCCGCGTCGTGAATCGGATGACGCCGCTGACGCGAAAGACGCAGACGCGCGGCCCCTGCGCCTCTATGCAGGCGCGCAGCGAGCCGGGGCCGCGATCCGCCAGCGTGGTGACGGGGATGATGGCTCCGCCCCGCCCGCCGCGCGACCGGCGGCCATAGCCTTCCGCACCGGGAAAGGCTTCCACGCCGGGCACTTCGGGCAGGACCGACGATCCGTCCAGATCCGCATCCGCGCCGCCGCTCTTGAGGCGCTGGGCAAGATCGGACGGCGCCACGAACGGCGTCGCGAGCAGGGCCGCGATGCCGATGCCCAGCATGGCCATGGCGCTCTGGCTCACCATGGCGGCCCGCTCATCCCGCCGGGCAGAAGCGACTGGTAGATCGCGCTGATCTGTTCGACATGGCGATCGGCGCTGTAACGCCGGGTGGCATCGGCCCATGCGGCGGCCGCGATGGCCGCCAGCCGGTCCGGCGAATCGAGCAGGCCGATGATCGCCGAAGCCATTTCGGCCGGATCGTCGGCATGGGACAGCAGGCCGGTGACGCCATGGTCGATGGCCTCGATATTGCCGCCCGACGCGGCGGCCACCACCGGCGTGCCCAGCAACATCGCCTCGATCAGCGACCGGCCGAAAGGCTCGTGCACGGCGGGCACGGCATGGATGTCGCATCCGGCCATCAGCGGCGCGCCGGGATAGCGGAAGCCCATCAGGCGCAAGCGAGGGGCCACGCCCAGCGTCCTTGCCTTGTGAAGCACCTGGACATCCATTCCCGGCACGAGCGGCGAACCGAATATCAGCCCCATGAAGCGGAGGTCCGGCCGCATTCTGGCCATGCAGGACAGGACATCGACGAAGAACAGCGGCCGCTTGCGCTCCAGCATGTGGCCGAAGAAGCCGATGAGCCGGGTATCGGGACCGACGCCCAGTTCCGACGTCAGCGCCCGATGGGCCTGATCCCTGTCGATGGGCTGGGCATCGACGTCGAAGGGGCTGTAGACCACCGCCGTCTTGCGCGCGGCGCTCTTGCTTCGCCGGACTTCCGACAGGGCGTAATCCGACACGCCGACGATGCGATGCGCCGCGAAGGGCGCCAGGAAGCGCACGCCTCTGGCGTCCGAGCTTCCACGGTGATGCCAGAGCAGCCTTGCTCCGGCGAGCCGGGCCGGCAGCGCCCATGACACATGCATCGCCCCTTCGTTGGTGTGCACGATGCCGACTTGCTGCTCCCGGAGGAAGCGGGCCAGCCGCCATTGGTCCGCCACAGCGCCCGCCACCCCCTTCGGCGGAGGGACGCCGCAGGAATTGCCGAAGAAACCCGCATCGGGCAGGACGACATGCTCCAGCCCTTCCGCCCGCAGGAACGTGCCGAACTGGCCCTCGCCATGATGCAGCACGATGAGGGGACTGAACCGGCTCCGGTCGAGCCGGCGGATGAGCTGCGTGGCCGAGATGTGGCTGCCCCCCACCGCGCCGCCGCCGAAGGGGAAGCAGATGCGAACCGGCGTCGCGCATCGCGCTGCGCCCCGCGCCGGGACGGACGGTTGGGAGAGGGCGTCGGAAGCGGAGGAAAGCTGAAGCATTTACATCACCTGTGCCTGGCGGATATCGGATGGGGACGCGTCCCGCGACGCCACGGCATGGCCGCCGATCGTCTGATAAAGCTGGTCGTAGGAGGCTGCGATCCTGCCGATGGAGAAGTCCGCCTTCACGCGCGCGCGAGCCGCGGCGCCCAGCCTTTTTCGCCCGGCCCTGCCCATTTCCCACATCGTCATGATGGCCTCCGCCAGCTTGTCCGGTGCACAGGGAGGCACGGTGATGCCGGCATCCCCCACGATCCAGCGGCTGTCCCCGACATCCGTCGCGATGCAGGGAACGGCGCAGGCCATCGCTTCGCCCAGGATATTGGGGAAACCCTCGCCCCAGGCCGAAGGCAGGACCAGCAGGTCGAGCCCCGGCAGGACATCGGCCAGCGAGGAGACATGGCCCCGCAGCGTCAGGCGGTCGGCGGGTAATCCGCCAATCAGCTGGCCGAACCGCCCCGAGGGCCGGTCCATGTCCTGCCCCATCAGCAGCAGATGGACGTCCACCCCGGCCTTTCTCGCCCGCCCCACCGCATCGATCAGATTGGCCACGTCCTTCATGGGATGATTGCGCGCCGCCATGCCGACGATCAGAGCGCGGGGATCGATACCGAAACTGGCGACGAGTCCGTCGCGCCCATCCACGCGCGGCTGGAACAGGTCGCAATCGAACCCGTTGGGGATCACCGTCGCCCGGTCCGGCGCAAAGCCCAGCCGCCCATGCTGCCGGGCGGCGGCGTGGGAATTATAGACGATGGCTTGCGGCCAGCGCGAAAACAGCGCGGCCAGCCTGATGATGGTCCGCAGCGCGGGCTTTTCCTGCCGCAGATCGTCGATGCTGTGGCGCACGTTCCAGACGACCGGAATCCGCTCGCGCCGCAGCCACGTCCCCAGCCGCGCCGCCAGATGGGCATGATACATCCACGCCATGATGAGGTCCGGCCTTTCCCCGCGCACCGCCGCGCGCAGGCGCATGAGGCCCGGCAGGAGCGAGCCCATGCCGGCCAGCCCGCAATCGCGGAGCGGAATGCCGCTTTCCCTGACGCGCGCGCCCGCGACGCCGGGCGGCATCAGCGACAGCACGGACGCCTGACGGGCACCGCCCTGCATCCGTTCATGTTCCAGCAGCCGGGCAAGCATGGTTTCCGCGCCACCGACGTTGAGAGCGGTAATGACGTGCAGTATCTTCATAACTGTTCCTGAAACCGGATTGGCGCTTCAGTTCAGGCCATCGCCAGCAGCTTCTCGATCTCCGATCCGGCGCCGATCCGTTCCACAACCTCCAGAGCGCCGTCGCCTCGCAAGGCGAACAGCGTCCCATGATGGTCGCCCGATTGGAGCGTGCGCACGATGAAAAGCAGCGATCCCGGCCCCCGGAGATAGGAAAGCAGGTTCTGGGTGGCGCGCCGCAACTCGGCTTCGCGGAAGTAATTTTCGTTGAGGATATTGGCGGCCCGCACCAGATCGAAGCGGCCCGCGAACGCTTCCTTGCGCCGCAGCACGTCGTCCTCGACGATGACGATGGAATCATGGTCGCGGATGCGCGGGCTGACCAGTTCGACCTGCCGGACGCCGATCCCTTCGCGCAGCTTGCGCGCCGCCCAGCGGCCCAGCAGCCGCGCCAGCAGCGGGCGCGCCAGCCACATGCCGGTCAGGAAATCCCTGCGCCGCCGCCATGGCTGGATGGATCGGCCGAACATGTCGATCTGAAGCAGTTGCCCATGCTTGTTCAGCAAGGCCGCGCATCCGCCGCCAAGCTGCACGATCCATGCATGGATGGGATAGTCCGTGCCGATGATGCGCGGATGGAATCCCTCGCGCGACAGGGTGTCGTGCAGGTCCAGCGTGGTCGTTCCCGACGAGACGCCGATGTCCAGCAGTTCGCGCACCTCCGTCCCCCGCGCCTTGATGGCCTGCGCCAGACGACGGTCGACCTCGCCGAACCGCCCGCCCCAGGTGCATTTGAACGTGTTGTTGGGGTTCTTGATCGAGCTGAAGAAGGCGTCCTCGACCTGCTGGGGAAGGGCATCGGCCGGGCGCGAGAAGAACTGGGTGGCGGCGAGTATCATGGACAAGACCCTACTATGTGTCGCCGCCGCATGAAGGGGGGCGCTTGGCTAGGGGGAAGGCCAATAGGGATTAGCCCGAATGCAGGACCCTTCCCCGCAGGTTAAGCCGCTTGGCTGGTTCGGGCCGTTCCCTTGGACATATACCCAAGGGCCATGGAATAAACGGCGCGGCCGATCCACCTTCGGTGCATGAGGAAATCGTTCCGGGCGGCTGCCCCCTTTTCCGGCAGGCCGCATATCGCTCTGGTTCTTCCCGGCCTGCGCGCCGGAGGATCGGAACATATCGTCAGCCTGCTCTGCAATCATTTCAGCCGGCTGGGCTGGGCGGTCAGCCTCTTCGCCTTCGAGGAGCGGGGAGACGCGCCCTATTACCCGCATGATCCGGGAGTGCGCATCCGGCAGCTTGGGCATCCGGCGGGGCGGCTTCCCCTGTTCCGCTCGCTGGCCAATGTGCGTGACCGCATCCTCACCCTTCGCGGAGCGCTGGAAGAGGATCGCCCCGATCTGGTCATCAGCTTCCTGACGAGGACCAATGTCGTCAGCGTGCTGGCGGCAAGGCCGCTGGGCATCCCGGTCATCGTGTCGGAGCGCAACAATCCATCCCAGCAGCGCCCCGGCTTCGCCTGGTCGGCCCTGCGTCGCCATGCCTATGGCCGCGCCCATGGGCTCATCACCATGACGCAGGGGGCGATGGACCAGTTTCCCGCATCGATGCGCCGCCGCCAATGGGTCATCCCCAATCCCACCTATGCCCCGATCGAGCCGGACCCTGGCCGCGTGGCGGGCAAGCGGATCGTGGCGGTCGGCAGGCTGGTGCCGCAAAAGGGATTCGACCTGCTGCTGGACGCCTTTGCCCGCGTGTCGGAGCGGATGCCCGGCTGGTCGCTCACGATCTGGGGCGAAGGACCGGAACGGGCGAAGCTGGAGGCGCAACGCGATGCTCTGGGGCTTCGCAAGCGCGTCGCGCTGCCCGGCGTGACGAAGGAACATGGCGGCTGGCTGCGCGAGGCGGATATCTTCGTGCTGTCGTCCCGCTTCGAAGGATGGGGCATCGTCATCGGCGAGGCGATGGCGGCGGGCATTCCCACCATCGCGTTCGACTGCTGCTGGGGACCGGGAGAAATGATCGCCAATGGAGTCGGCGGCCTGCTGGTCCCCGATGGCGACGTGCCGGCGCTGGGCGAGGCGATGGCGGCCCTGTGCAACGATCCCGCCCGCCGCGCGCAATTGTCGCAGGGCGCGCGGATCGCCTCGCAAAGGTTCACGACCGATGCGGTCCTGCGCCAATGGGAGGATGTCGTCGCCGAGGCGCTGGTCCTTGAACGACCTTCCGCCGGCAAGCCGACACTGGCGGCCGCCTGAATCCTATTCCGCCGCCGCCAACGCCTGCCGCAGCGCCGGGACCAGCAGCCGCGAGCCGGGCTTGCTGAGATGATGGCTGTCGAAATAGAGCGGCGCTCCGTGAAGCACGGAAAGGCAGCGTCCCCGCGGGCATAATATGGCTTCCGGGTAGATGCGGATCAGTCCGGAACGCTGGCCCAGCCCATCCAATATGGCGAGGGCGTGATCCTGACGGCGGAAATAGACCGACGCCGGAATGGTGAAGGCCGCCGGGTCCTCCCCCCGCGCCCTCATGCGGGCGGCGCGGGAAGGCACGTCATAGCCCAGTTCCGGAACGGGATAGACGAGGATGATCTTCTTGCCCGAAGCGAGCAGCGCGTCGACCAGTTGATGCAGGCCGCGGTTGAAGGCAGCGCGCGCGGCGGGGGAAAAACGTTCCAGCTGCTCGCCGTCGGCCCGTTGCAGGACGGGCGTGTTGCCGTTGGTCTCGTCGGGGCCGATGTCGATGGCCCTTCCCTCCAGATAGAGCGACCAGCGGGCGGCCAGAATGACCGTTCCGATCTCCTTATGTTTGCGCAGGTAATGCAGGCGGCGGTCGTTGCCCCGGACGCAAACCCTGTCGGTGCCCAGCTGGAACAGGGGGGGACAACGCGATGTCGCCGCATAGACGGTGCCTGGCCCGTTTTTCGCGATCTCGGACAGCGCGCTGTAGAGCACGCCTGCATGGGAATCGCCCCAGAGCAACACGCTGGCCTTCGCCGGATCGCCAATGGTGCAGGGGGAGTGGCGCGCCAGTTGCAGCTTCACCCGCTGGCATTTGTCCTCGTTGGGGTTTTCCGAATTCTTGTAGTTTTCCAACCGGCTCACATCGGCGGAGAAGCGCGCCGGCCAGCCATGGGCCGCATAGATGGCCAGCCCCGCCGCCGCCGAACCGATGGTGACGGCGGCGCAGGCCGCGATGGTCACGGACGGGCGCTTGATCCGGGAGGCGCGGAAGGGCTGCTCGACCAGGGAATAGGATAGCCACGCCGCAGCGAAGGACAGGGCGATCAGCAGCCCGGCGGAGGGCCATTGCAATTCGTCGATCGTCAGATAGCGCGCCAGAACGATGATCGGCCAATGCCAGAGATAAAGGGAGTAGCTGATCAGGCCCACGGCCACGAGCGGCCTGATCGCCAGCGCCCGGTTGACCGCGCATCCGCCGCTGCTGCCCGCATGGATGACCAGCGCGGTGCCAATGCAGGGGGCCAGCGCCGCCACGCCGGGAAAGACCGTCAGTTCCGAATAGGCGAGGATCGAAAAGAGGATGAGCGCAAGGCCCAGCGCCGCCGCGATTTCCCGCAGCATCGGGCGGGTGATGGCCGGGACCGCCCCGGCCGCGAGCAGACTGCCCAGCAGCAATTCCCATGCGCGGAAGGGCGTCAGGTAGAAGGCGGCGGACACGTCCGTCCGCATGATCGCCAGGCAGGCGGCGAAGGACAGGGCCACGCAGGCCGCCAGGATGATCTGGGTCGCCGCTCTTCCCAGCGGCCAGATGCAACGCAGGAAGAGCGGGAAGAACAGGTAGAATTGCTCCTCCACCGCCAGCGACCATGTGTGCAGTAGCGGCTTGAAGAGAGCGGGGCCGTCGAAATAGTCGGTCTTGAGCCAGAACCAGATATTGGAGGAGAAAAGCGCGGCGGCCGCCGTGCTCTGGCCGTAGCGTTGCAGATCATCGGGCAGCAGGAGCCATGTGCAGGCGATGGTGCACACGATCAGCATCAGGATCAAGGCGGGGAAGATCCGCCTGATCCGCCGGTGATAGAAATTCGCCAGCGAAAAGACGCCGTTATCCAGGTCGCGGATCATCAGTTGCGTGATGAGGAAGCCGGAGATCACGAAAAAGATGTCGACGCCGACGAAGCCGCCGCCTGCCCGCTCAAAACCGACATGGAACAACAGCACGCCGATCACCGCGATGGCGCGCAGGGCGTCCAGATCGGCCCTGTATCCGACGGCGGGAAAGGATGCGCGCTGGGCCGGACCGATCGAACCGGCGATCAGGGAAACGGCGAATGGTCTGTCGGAACGCTCCACCCTCGACCTCTTGGCAATGCCGGTTGATGCCGCCTTCAACGTGGCTGTTTCGGAACCGTCAGTGAGCGATGGTTTCGGGCGGACGTTTCCATCTCACCACGCGCGGCATGCTCATGATCGATTGGCCCGCATCCACCTTGTGCAGCAGGGTCGTTCCCACGCCCACCAGCGCGCCGGCCTCCACCGTGGCGCCGGGGCTGAGTACGCTGCCGCTGCCGACCGTGGCGGCATAGCCGACCGTGCAACCGGCCAGCACGGTCACATTGGTCAGCAACGTCCCGTAATCGGCGACGCGCAGGCCATGGCCCAGCATGCCGTTCCACAAGATGTGGACGCCCTTGCCGAAGCGGACGTCGAAATTCACCTTGACCCCCGGCATCAGGACAAGGCCGGGACCGTGGACCAGATCGTCGGCGACGAGCGCCGAATGGTGGATGATCGTCGCGAGCGTCTGGCCCCGCCCCTCGATCAGTTCCTCCGACATACGCTTGCGGACGATAGGGTCCATCGCGCCGCACAGGGCATGGAGATCGGGGCCGAAGTCGTGATCCGGGCCGCGGACGGGCAGGCCGTCGATGGTCGTGCCGATCTTCGCCGGGTCTTCATCGACAAAGGCGACCGGCTCCCATTCCGGCCGATGGCGGTTGGAGTCGCGAATGCTCACCAGGATTTCGCGCGATCCGGACCCCGCCGTGTAAAGGACCAGCTTCTTCATCGTTCATATCCCCAAGGACTGAGAGCAGGGCGTCATGGGTGTGGCCGTTGCTGGCGAGGATTTCCTTGCTCGCGACGCCGACTTCCCCGCCGGAAAAATCCGTGACGCGCCCGCCTGCCTCCCGCACGAGGACGATCCCGGCGGCGACATCGAAGACCTTGGTGCAATTGAGCACCCGCGCGTCGATCCGACCCCGGCCGACCAGCGCGAGATCATAGGCGGCCGACCCCAAAATCCGCGTCGTGAACGCCGCGTCGGTCAGGCGGCGATACCGCGCGAACCCGTGAGGCGACAGGTGGAACTGGTTGTCATAGGCGATCATCGCCTTGGACAGCACGGCATTGGGGGAAATGCGGATGGGCGCATCGTTGCGGAAGGCGCCTTCGCCCTCCACCGCATGATAGACTTCGCCGAAGAAGGGGATGCCGATCACGCCCAGCACGAACCGGCCATTCTCTACCAGCGCGACCGAGACGCCGAAATTGGGTAGGCCCGCGATATAATTATGGGAGCCGTCGAGCGGATCGACGATCCAGCACAGGTCATGCCCGAAGTCGAAATCGCCGCGCGTCTCTTCCGACAGGACGGGCGCGGCGATCCCCAGCCGCTCATGCGCGAGCATGTGGCATTCGAGGTCCACGCTGGTGACGAATTCCCGGCTTTCCTTGCGGAGCACGCGGTAGTTCTGGTCGAACCGTTCCATCTGGGTCCGTCCGATGGCCTCCGCCGCGTCCAGCGCCAGCCGCAGTTCCGGTGCGAAGCGGGTCAAGACGCCTGCCTCTGCATTTCGCGGCGCAGGAACTTGCCCGAATGGCCGGCGGGAATGGCCGCGACGAAGGAAATCTGGTCCGGTATCTTGCTGCTCGACAGGAAGGACCGGCAATGGGCCTGTATCTCCGCCTCCGACAGCGACACGCCGTCCGCCGGGACGATGAAGGAGTGAATCTTCTCGCCCAGATAGTCGTCCGCCTTGCCCACCGTCAGCGATATGGCGACGCCCGGCAGCTTGTAGATGACCTCGTCGATCTCGTCGGGCGCGATGTTGACGCCGCCCTTGATGATGAGTTCCTTCTTCCGCCCGACGAACCAGAAGCGGCCCTTTTCGTCCACCCTGCCCAGATCGCCGGTAAAAAAGGCCCCGCCCCTCACCACGCTGTCGTATAGTACCCGGTTGCCGAGATATTGGATGAAGACATTGGGGCCGCGGATCGCGATCTCCCCGACCGATCCCGGAGGCAGGGGTCGGCCGTCCTCATCCGCGATGAAACATTCATTGCAGGCCAGCGGGAAACCGATGGAGCCGGGTTGCCAATCGGGGTCCATCGGATAGTCGACATGCGACGGCCCCGTTTCGGACAGGCCATAGAGATTGGCGACCCTGACTCCGAACCGCTCCATGAAGCGGCGCTGCAATTCATGGGGCAGCGTCGACGACCCGCAACCGATGAAACGCAGCGCGGGCAGGAAATCGGATGCATCGGCGGCGAAGGGGGTTTCCAGAAGCGCCGCCAGCACGCTGGGCACCACCTCGACATAGGTGATCGCGTGGGCGCGGACCAGGTTCCAGAAACGGGGCCGCGCGCTCCAGAAGGATGGGGCGATGACCAGCGCGCCGCCCGTCAGGGTGCAGGGCAGCAGCGAATAGTTGATCGACGCCGTATGGCCGAGCGGCAGGACGATCAGGTGGCGTTCCCGCTCCCCGAAGCGGAAGCCGGACACGATGGCCCGGACATTCGCCATCATATTGGCGTGGCTGAACAGGATGCATTTGGGATTGCCGGTCGTGCCGGACGAATAATAGAGGCAGGCGGGCGATCTTTCCTCCGGCTGGAATGTCGGCCACCCGCTCGCCCCTTGCGGCAAATCCTCCGGAAAGGACGGGCCAAGCAGGTGGACCGGATGGTCCTGCTGGCCGGACAGCCGCTCATGATGCTGCTTGCGGCACAGCAGCAGCCGGGGCCGGATATGGCGCAGATAGGACAGGATGTCCTGCGCCTCCATGGTGAAGGGGAAGGGATTGAACACCGTCCCGTAGCGCAGCGACGCCATGTAGAGCACGACATAAGCCGCGCCGTTTTCGATCACGGCGCTGACGATGTCCCCCGGCTTCAGCCCGAGCCCGGCGAAGGCGACGCAGCACCGGTCGACCAGTGCATCGACCTCGCCATAGCTGTAGCGCCTGTCCCCGACGATCAGATAGTCGCGATCCGGGTCGGCCTCAGCCCATTGGCGAACGGCCTGCGACAGATTGGCGATCTGGTCGTCAGGCATGACCGCTCGCTCCATGGCGTTGCAATACCGTCAAGGCGGACCCCGCATCGACGATCTCGAACATCTCGTTCATTTCCAGCGTGATCCTGAACCGTTCCTCGATGGTCTGGATCAGCACCAGATGCCCCATGGAATCCCATGTGCCCACGTCATCCGCGCTGGTCGCGCTTTCGACCGTCTCCGCCGGAATCCCGAAGACGTCCGCGAACAGAGCGGCGACGTCCGCCATCCCGATGTCTCCGCCCCGGGCCATGGTCAACAGGCTTCCATCGGCTGGGAGAAGGCGACCACCTTGTGGTCGTCCCGGCTCTCCTGCCCCAGCAGCTTGCGCGCCACGAAGGTGGAGAGGTCATAATAGCGGTTCACCGAATTTTCGGTGTCGAAATAGGTCTGGAGATAGACCTCGTCATGCAGCACCTTGATGGCGTTGCGGATGATGACCGCCGAATAGGCGGTGCAATTATAGACCTCCGGTCCGATGTCCGCGACGTCCATGTCATAGATTCCGGCGAGCGGCCCGCCATCGGCCATCGCAACCGAAAGGTCGCCGGCAAGCTGCTCGGCCGTGGGTGGTCGCTGACAGCGGAACCGCATGTCCATCATCGACACGCCGCTATAGGGAACGACGGTATAGTTCACGATGAACCGATCGCCCGCCAGCCATGACAGTAATTGCGGGCCGGATTTTTCCAGCGTGCAGAATTTGCGCAGCAGCGTCTCCCCGCCCCGCTTGTGGCGCGCTTCGTTGTGGATGACGTTCACGTCGCTGCTGACGACGCCGTACATGGCGTTGAACCATTCGGCCAGGGGCACGAAGCCGTTGACGGTGCAACTGCCATAGGAAATCGTCCGAAGGTCGGAGCGCCAGTCCTGATGGTTGAAGCCATAGACCAGCGTCGCATCGGCATCCCATGAGGTCGCGGAAATAAGGACCTGTTTCGTCCGGCCGGTCAGGAAATCGTCGCACCGTTCCGCGATGGTGTTCTTGCCCGAACATTCGAAGAAGAGGTCGGGCAGGCCCACCCAGGGAATCCGGTCCTTGGGAACATTGCTATATTGCAGGACATGCTTGCGCCCATTGGGCTGGAGGAAGGTCAACGTGTCGCCTTCCGCATAGACCTTGTATTTGTTGAAGATGACATAATCGTCCTGCAGCATCAGCCGGTAGGCGTCCTGCAAGGACAGGCTGTCATCATTGATCCAGCCTATCTTCCAGGGCGTATCCTCATTCCTGTCGAGCCAATATTTGAGCAGGTGCAGCCCGAAGCGCCCAAAGCCATTGAGGCCGACATTCAGCGTTTCAGTCATTTCAGGTTCCCATCTTTCAAGGTTCCCGGAATTTATAGCAGGGGCGGACACGCAATGCCGGGGCTCTTCGGAGTTACTCCGCCGGTTCGGGAAGAAACGGCATAGTCCAGCCGGATTAGTCCTTCGGAAACGATCCCGCAGGCGCATGAAAATGCTAGTTTTCGCGTCGACCCACCGAGTCGCCGCTTCAGCCTTATGGCCGGGTGCAATGAATAATGGGGTCTGCCTGATACCACAAACAGAGGTGAGACCTATGGCTGACTCAATCGACGTCATCGTCGTCGCGCGCAATTCGATTACGCGCGAAGGCCTTGTCCGCATTCTTGCGGAGGAAAATCTGCGTGTTCTTCAATCGGTCAGTTCCATCGAGGAGATGGACATCCCATCGGGCGGCGGGCCGGAGCCGATCATTCTGGTCGAAGCCTCCGCAACGGAGGGAGAAGGCCATCAACTGGCGCCGATCAAGGAACGCATGCCCCATGCGCATATCGTGGTGCTGGCGGACAGTTTCGATTTCAACGGGCTGGTCTCGGCCTTGCGCCAGGGCGCCGACGGTCTGGTCGTTTCGGAGATCAGCTGCGAATCCCTGATCCGCACGCTCAACCTGGTGGCGATGGGCGCCAAGGTGCTGCCTTCCCAGCTTGCGGACAATCTTCCTTCCTTCCTGCCGCAAGCCGAGCAGGCGGACCCCGGCCAGGATCTGCGCGACATCAAGCTCAGTCCCCAGGAAACGGGCATATTGCGGTGCCTGGTGATGGGCTATCCCAACAAGCTCGCCTCCCGTTGCCTGCAGATCAGCGAGCCGCGGGTGAAGGTCCACGTCAAGGCGGTGCTCCGCAAGATCGGGGTCAAGAACCGCACGCAGGCGGCGATCTGGGCCGCTCATCACGGCCTCACCGCCTTCGATCTTCCCGCTGCCGAAAACCAGATAGCGCCGACCGCCTGATCGGCCGAAGGATGCGGGATGGGGGTGGGAAGGACCGATCTGAGCGTCCCACCCCCATCCTGTCCCGGCCTATCAGGCGGCGGATCGCACCGGTCGCGCGGCCCGGCCGAGCCGGGCGCCGATGCGCTCATGGAGAAGGGCGTTGTCCCTTTCATAATAGCGCCGGATTTCCTCCTTGAGCGACGGATCGATCCGCGTCCGGTAACCGGTGCCCCGGTTCATCCGGCGCAGGCGGGCCAATAGGCCCATCTCCTTTCCGGCGATCCGGGTCAGGACCGCCGAAGAGCGGCGCACCCAGCCGGGCGGAATCTGCGTCAGGGATGCGACCAGCCGGCTCTTGTGATATTTGGCTTCGTTGATGCGCGGAAAATCGGTCCGGCCATCATCCTCCAGCCCCAGGAAATCGAGTATCTCCAGATAGGTGCCGCGAGGATCGCCGACCCAGTCGCGAAAGCAGATGACCCGGATCTGATCGTGCGGAAAGATTGCGTAATAACGCTCCACCTGTTCATGGAAGCGGCCCATGGCCGCATAGTCGAGGAAGCTCGGTTCCCGGCAGCAGGCAGGGATGCTATAGGCGGGACGCTCCGCTGAATAGCGCCATGCCCGTTCGAAATCCTCGATATTCTCATCGCCATTGTAAAGCTGCTGATGATGGAGCGAGGGAAGGAAATCCTCCTGATCGCGCAGGAAGATGAGAATGCGGGCGTCGGAATTGAACTTGTGGATCTCCCGCGCCGCCACCTTCGAATAGAGATAGCGTACCGATCCTTCGCCCACCGCGGACGCGGGCCCGCTTTTCTCGAACAGCGCCAGATAATCGTCCAGCCGGGGAACGAAGTTCCATTTGGGGAAGTCGCGGGAAAAATGATGCGGCTCCTTCGCCGCCGAAATGAAGATGCCGGGATGCGAACGAAGATATTCCACCCATGCCGTCGTTCCGCATTTGGGCGCCCCGACGATGAAAAAATTCGGCTTCATTCCTTCACTCCCTCCAGTCATGTCCGCTCTGCTATCGCCGTCCGGCCGCCCGTTCGCGCGCCATCGGCTCCTCCTCTTCCGGCTCGGCAATATCGCGAGCCGCCGAATCGCCCGCGCGGCCCGATGACAGGCCCGTGGGGGTGGCGTAGCGGCGGTCCTCGGTGCTGGCCTGCATGTTCATCGAGGAAGGCGCATAGGATCGCCGGTCGCCCAGCAGCACGACCAGCAGCGTGCGCCACAGGATGACCGCATCCAGCCGGAGGGAGGCATGGTCGATATACCAGAGGTCGAGATCCAGTTTCTCGCTGAGGCTGAGAAGCTGGCCCCCCTTCGTCTGCGCCCAGCCGGTCAGCCCCGGCCGCACGCTGCACCGTCGTTCGCCCTTGTCCTGCATGACCGCGATGGTGGGGGGAAGCAGCGGACGGGGACCGATGAAGCTCATCTCGCCCTTGACGATGTTCCATAACTCGGGAAGTTCGTCCAACCGGCTGCGCCGCAGGAAAGCGCCGACCCGCGTGGTGCGAAGATCGTCCGGCAGAAGCTGCCCGTTCCCGTCAAGCGCATCCGTCATGGTGCGGAATTTCCGCAAGGCATAGGGGTGGCGGTGGAGGCCGCTGCGGATCTGCGAGAAGATGACCGGCCGTCCCATGGAAAGCCGGACCGCGACCGCGATGCCCAACAGCACAGGCGCGGCCAGCACGAGCATCAGCGCGGCGACGATTCCTTCGATCAGGACGCGGGCTTTCATGATTGCTGGGCCAGCGATGCCGCCATGGCGCGCCGGTCATGGGTGGAAGGGGCGGCACCGCGGTCTTCGTTCAATCCCATGAGGTCGATCAGCAGGGCGTTGACCTGGTCGACGGAGTAATGGCCGACCGCGATCTCGCGCGATCTCCTGCCCATCTGGGCCATCAGATCGGGCTGCGCGATGAAGCGCATCATATGCGCGGCGAGGCTCTGCGGATCGCGGACGGGGACGAGCCAGCCATTTTCGCCATGCACCACGGGCTCGCGGCATCCCGGAGAGTCCGTGGTGATGATCGCGCGGCCGGTCGCCATGGCTTCGAGCGTGCTTCGCGGCAATCCTTCCCGATAGTAGGAGGGAAGGACGAACACGCCGGCTTCGGCGAGGCAAGGCCGGACGTCATGGGTGGAACCGAGATATTCGATCGTGCCTTCCTCGACCCAGCCGCGCATGTCCCTTTCGCTCACCGCTGAGGGGTTGGGGTCGAACGGCCCCAATATACGGAAACGCGCCTCCGGATGGCGTTTGCGGACCAGGCGGGCGGCCTCCACATAATCGACCACGCCTTTGTCGCGCAGCAGCCGCGCGATCATCAGGAAAGTGGGAGGGCCGCCGGGAAGCGGTCTTTCGCGGAAATGCGCCACGTCCACGCCCGATCCCGGCACCTGCACGATGTCCTGCCCCGGCGCGACCATGCCCAGCCTGCGCATGTCGATGCCGTCGTCCCGGTTGAAGACCAGTACCCGATCCGCGCGCGCCGTCGCGAGGCGGAACAGGCGGGCCATGACGGCGCGGACGAATGCCCGGAGCCTGTCCGCCCCCTCGCCGCCCGTGCAGGCATAGCCGAGGCCGCTGCACATGAGGATGCGGCGCGCGCGAGGCGCCGTCAGCCGCGCGGCGATGCCGCCATAGATGATCGGCTTCTGGGTATAGGCCAGCACCAGTCCGGGGCGCAGCCGAAGGAACAGCCGGGCAAGCGCGCCCAATGTCCTGAGGTCCGCGAAGGGATTGATCCCGGCCCTCGCCATCGGAATGCCCTGATATCGCACGCCCCAGCGGCCGAGGGTTTCGGCGACGCCGGGATCGTCCTCCGGCGCGCAGGCGATGACCTCATGTCCGCGCGAGACGAGGCTTTCCAGCAATCGGCCGCGAAAATTGACCAGCGATGGTGCGAAGCTGGCGACGACGACGATCTTCACGCCTTCCTCCCGAAAAGCACAGACGCGAATCAATTCGATCCGCTCTGCCGGTGTCGCGCCAAGGATAAGGGCGCGCGCCGCCGCCGTGTGGGGTGAATATGGCTAGTAACCCTTTGGGCCGGTATCGCCGCTTACTTGGCGCCCAGCAGAAGCGTGATGTTCGCGGCGTCGCCGTCCTCGCCTTCGCCATGCTCGCCATCGGCCTGAAGCACCCGGTGCAGGGTCGGCTGGATGCCATAGGCAAGCATGGCCCGCGCGCCGGGAATGACGACGATGTCCGTGCTGTTCACCGGCAAGGGCAGCCATGCGCCGTCCACGAATATGTCGGTCCGCAGATTGCGGCGCGAACCGCACAAGGCGGAGAAATAGCGGGTATCGACATGCTCTTTCGACAGGAGCGAATAGCCGTCCGGCACCATGCCGCGCTTATCGAAATGACCTGCCAGGCTGTTCAGCCGGTCGATCGCCGCGCGCAGCGGCGGGGCTAGCGAAAGCAGCGCCAGCGCATCGGAAACGCCGCGGCGTCCCAGCGGGCCGCGCAACTCTTCGCGGCGGCGATCCAGCCCGTAACCGATCCGGCCCCATGCCCCCAGCGAGTTGTGCACCATGACATAGAGCGAATTATGACCGTCCATCGTGTCGTGATAGCGCAGATGCTGCACCACGGCGCGTACGCCGTCGAACTGCGCCTCCCTTGCCCTGGCAGGCGCCAGCGCCTTCATCACGGCCATGGAAAAGCGCCAGCATTGCTCGCGCAACAGGTCGCTGATCTGCCAGCTGCCCTGCCGTGTGCGAAAGGATGCCGGGGTGCTCGACAGCATCCCGTGGTCGGAGCGTATCTCGATCTTGCGGCCAATATAGGAATGGCGACGCGGCTTGAAATAATAGACGTCTCCCAATGCTTCGGTGACATGGTCATGCGCTCTTAAATTGCCCGCGAGATCGTAGAGCGACGCCGTCCAGGGCATGGCGGAGTCTTGGGCGGTCAGCGACCGCCACAGGGTCGTTATCCACTCATTTCCCGTGATGACGGCAGCGGAGGCTCCGTCATGGAAATATTGTCCCAGACTGCCGGGTGACAATTCCGAAGCGTCTATCCGGGCGATGGCAGGCGTCGAGCGGCTCGCCTTTAGTCGGAAATGCTTCATGCGCCTCGGCCCTTCGCCCCCCTTCTCCGGCCGTCGTGCATCTGCGGCCGCTAGGAGAGCGCACACTTTTATGCTCCCCGTCCTGTTTCTGCAGCAACATTTCGGGGGTAATCATTATGGGGGAGTGGGGGCGGATCGCTTTCGCTGACCCGCCCTTTTCGTGCCCTCAGGCGTCGCGCCCGCCCGGCGTCGGCGCGCCGGGCATGGGCGGCACGGGTTGGGGCGGGGCGTCGGGATCGTCTTCATGGATGTCGACGATGCCGCGCCCGACATGGCTCTTGCGATACCCATAGAGGAAATAGAAGACGAGGCCGAGGCCGCCCCACACCGGCAGCACCAGCTGCGCGTCGATGGGCAGGTTCAGGAACAGGAACACGCAGCCGATGGTGGCGGCCGGCGCGATCACCCAGACCAGGGGCGTGCGGAAAGGCCGGTGGCGGCCCGCATCCTTGACGCGCAGGACCAGCACGGCGATCGAAACCATGAAGAAGGCAAACAATGTTCCGGAGTTCGAAATGTCGGCGAGCTGGCCGACGGGGAGCAGCGCGGCTCCTATCGCGACGAAGACGCCGGTGACCATGGTCACGATATGAGGCGTCTTGAAGCGGGGGTGGATGCTGGCGAGCTTTTCGGGCAGCAGGCCGTCGCGGGCCATGACGAAGAAGATGCGGGTCTGGCCGAACATCATCATCAGGATGACGGACGGCAGGGCGAGGTTGGCGGCGAGGCCCAGCGCATTTCCTACAGTCGTCCAGTTGATCGCGCGCAGCACATGGGCGAGCGCTTCGTTGGAGCAGACCAGATCGCCCGCATGGGCGGCGGTGGCGCAGGCGGCGGCGAAACCCGCCGATCCGGGCGCGACCACCGCGCCGTCGGGGCCGAGCACCGGCTGCGCGCCGATGGCGCCGATGGCCCCGGCGGCGACGAAGAGGTAGAAGAGGGTGCAGAGCGCCAGGCTGCCGATCAGGCCGATGGGCACGTTGCGCTGGGGATTCTTGGTCTCCTCCGCCGCGGTCGACACCGCGTCGAAGCCGACATAGGCGAAGAAGATCGACGCGGCCGCGCCGACGATGCCCATGCCGCTGGTCCCTTCCGGCCCGAACCAGCCATTGGGCGCGAAGGGCGAGAAATTCCCCGTGTCCAGCACCGGCAGCGTCAGCGCGATGAAGGCGGTGAGCGCCGTCACCTTGATCGCGACCAGCACGGCGTTGACGCGGGCGCTTTCGGTCGTGCCGATCACCAGCAGCGCCGTCACCGCGAGCGCGATGACGATGGCGGGAATGTTGATGACGCCATGGGTGAAATCGGCATGGGGCATCCAGCCGTTCATGGTCCATACCGGCCCGGCGGAAAGCGCCTGCGGCAGTTCCAGCCCCGTCACGCTTTTGAGGAGGCCCATGAAATAGCCGGACCATCCCACCGACACGGCGCTGGCCGCGACCGCATATTCGAGGATGAGCGCCCAGCCCACCATCCAGGCGAGCAATTCGCCCACCACCGCATAGCTGTAGGTATAGGCGGACCCGGACACCGGCACCATCGAGGCCAGTTCGGAATAGCAGAGCGCGGCGAAGGCGCAGACCAGCCCCGCGATCACGAAGCTCCACATCATGCCCGGCCCAGCCTTCTGCGCGGCGGCGGCGGTCAGGACGAAGATGCCGGTGCCGATGATGGCGCCGACGCCCAGAAGCGTGAGCTGGACAGGCCCCAACGTCCGGACGAGGGATTTCTTCTGCGCCGTCGCCAATATGGCGTCCAGAGGCTTGATGCGCCCGAAAATCATGGTTGAGGCCCCCTAATCGTCTTTTTCCCAGAAGCGGCACAGGACGGTGCAGGCCACTTTCGCCGGAATGGCATGGGATCGAAACCTATCGCCTAATCCGTCCCGCGCAAGTATGTTGCGTATCGGGGACACGCCTTTTCAACGACCGCGAGGAAAAACAGGATGGTGGAATTGCTGCGGGCACGGAATCTGGCGGGCGTGACGCATGGCTTCGCGGGCAGGAAAGGCGGCGTTTCGACAGGCGTCCATGGCGGCCTGAACGTGGGACTGGGGTCGGAGGATGATCGCGAGGCGGTGCTGCGCAACCGCGACCTGGCGCGCGACGCGCTGCTGCCGGGCGGAACGCTGGTGACGGTGCGGCAGGTCCATTCGCCCGATGTCGTGACGGTCACCGGCCCCATCGCGGAAGAAGATCGCCCGCCCGCCGACGCCATGGTGACGGACCGGCCGGACCTGATCCTGGGCATATTGACCGCCGATTGCGTGCCGGTGCTGTTCGCCGACCGGCAGGCGGGCGTGGTCGGCGCGGCCCATGCGGGGTGGAAGGGCGCCGTCGCGGGCGTCACGGACAATTGCATCGCGGCGATGGAGGCGCTGGGGGCCGGGCGCGACCGCATCGCCTGCGCCATCGGCCCCTGCATCGGCCGGTCGTCCTATGAGGTGACGGACGACTTCGCCGAACGGTTCGAGCGGGAAGATGCGGCGAACGCCCGTTTCTTCACGCCGGGGCGGGAGGGGCATTGCCAGTTCGATATCGCCGCCTATGTGGCGTCGCGGCTGGCCGATGCGGGCATCCGCTCGATCGAGATGCTGGACGAGGATACCTATGGGCAGCCGGGCCGCTTCTACAGCTATCGCCGTTCCTGTCATCGCGGCGAGGCGGACTATGGGCGGCAGATTTCCATGATCGCGCTGGGGAGTTAAGCGGATTGGAACTTGCGGGCCTGCGATATTGCGGTGGCGGATTCGGGGCATGAGGGAACATGGGTTTTCCCTTCTCCCCTTGGGAGGCGTTGGATGAGGGGCGGGAGGCCAGGTTACACGCTATCGCGAAGGCGGTTTCTCCCTCACCCATGGGGCGAGGGACAATTGATGTCCGCTCCCCACCCGTCCCATCGGTAGGAAAGCGTCCATCGGGCGGCCATATTACCTGTCCTTAATATCTGCCCGCTAGAAAATGAGTCGCCCCCGGACCGGACCGCCCATGACCACGCTGCTCATCACCGTCGACACGGAATTGTCCGCCGCGCTTTACCAGCGCGGCCTGGGGCTGGAGGAGAATCTGCGCCGCTCCATCTGGGGCGAGGCGGAGGGCCGGGCCTATGGCATCGAATGGCAGATGACGCTGATGGAGCGGCACGGCCTGAAGGGCGTCTTCTTCCTCGATCCCCTGCCCGCGCTGCTTTACGGCGCCGATTTCCTGAAGCCCATAGTCGATGCGGTCGTGGGGCGCGGGCATGAGATTCAACTGCATGTCCATAGCGAATGGCTGCAATGGGCGAAGTCATCGCCGGTCGGCGGGCGGCAGGGCCGGAATATCGGGGACTTTTCGCTGGCCGACCAGATAGTGCTGCTGGGATGCGGCAAGCGCCTGCTGGAAGAAGCGGGCGCGCCCGCCGTCACCGCCTTCCGCGCCGGGAATTTCGGGGCGAACGACGATACGCTGCGGGCGCTGGCCAAGGTCGGCATCGCGTGGGACAGCAGCGTCAATCCCGCTTATCTGGGCCGCGATTGCGCCATTTCCGCGAGTGGGCTTGCCGGGCCGCATCGGATGCTGGGCCTCACGGAAGTGCCGGTTTCGGGCATTGCGGATCGTCCGGGCGGCTTCCGCCCCGCGCAGATCTGCGCCATGTCCGCCGCCGAAATGCGCGTGGGGCTGCGCCATGCCGTCCAGGAGCGGCAGGCGGCCTTCGTCGTCGTCACGCATAGTTTCGAAATGCTTTCGCGCGACCGGGCGCGGCCCAATCGCGCCGTGATGCGCCGGTTCGAGCGATTGTGCGAGGAAGCGCGGCGCCTTCCCGGCGTCGAGGCGGGGGGCTTTGCCGATCTTTCCCCATCGCTGGGCGACGGCAAGCCCGGCTTCACGCTGGCGCCGCCCAGCCGGGCGCGCACCGCGTCGCGCATGGCGCAGCAGCTTTGGGCCCACTGGCGCTATGAACGAAAGCTGGCCCCTGCGTGACGCACCTTGCCGGCGCCATCATACTGGGTCTGGACAGCGCGATCGGCCTTACCATCATGCGGGAACTGGGCCAGCATGGCGTGCCGGTCCATGGTGTCGGGCGGTCGACATCCGGCGTGGCGGCGGCGTCGCGCTATTGCACGACGGCCTTTGAGCGGCCTGATGGGCCCATCGCCGCGTGGCTGCCGGACCTGATCGCGCGCACGGGCGCGGGGGCCCTGTTCGCGACATCGGAAACGGACCTGCTGGAACTCGCCGGACTGCCGCCGCGCATCGGGGATTGCCACCTGCTCGTGCCCCGGATGGAGCCGCTGCAAAAGGTGCTCGACAAGAACCGGACGCTGGCGGCGGCGGCCGAGGCGGGATTGCGGGTGCCGCATAGCTGGCAGCCGGTCGCGGGGGAGGATTTCGCGGAGCGGATCGCCGCCCTGCGCTATCCCGTGGTCGCGAAATGGGCCCATCCGCCCGAGGCCATGCGGCGGCTGGGCGCGCATGGGCTGGAGTGGATCAAGGCGGATTATGTCCGCTCCGCCGGGGAGCTGGCGCGGCTGCTGGGACGCTACCGGCCGGTGGGGTGCTGGCCGCTGATCCAGGAATATTGCGGCGGCTGGGGACTGGGGCAGATGCTCCATATGGCGGACGGGCGGGCCACGCTCCGTTTCCAGCACCGGCGGCTGCATGAATGGCCGCCCGAAGGCGGGGTGTCGACGCTGTGCCGCGCGGAGCCTCCGGAGCGCCATGCGGCGCAGATGGCGCTGTCCGAAAAGCTGCTGCGGGCGCTGGACTGGCAAGGACCGGCAATGGTCGAATATCGCCACGACGGCACGCATTACTGGCTGATGGAAGTGAACGGGCGCTTTTGGGGGAGCCTGCCGCTGGCATGGCATTGCGGGGCGCATTTCGCCTGGGAAGGCTATCGCCGGGCGGTACTGGGGGAGCGGGATTCGGGCCAGGCTGCCTCGCCGTATCGGGGGCTGCGGGCGCGCTACATGGTGCCGGAGACGAAGCGGCTCGCGCGGCTGCTGCTCGCGCCGCGCCGGATCGGCGATCCCTTCTTCCGCGTGCATCGGGTGCGGGAGGCGGCGGGCTATATCCTCGCCTTTTTCGATCCGCGGACGCGCTATTATATCCTCACCTTGTCCGATCCCCGGCCGTGGATGCGGGACATGGCGCAGATATTCAGGAAAGCCGTGCGCCGGGAAAAGTGTTGACCAGAGCCCCGACCGCCTTTTCGATCCGCGCGAGGCATTGGGTCATGTAGCGGTCGTCCAGCCCATAGGGATCGTGCAGATGGGGCAGCGCAGGGCGCGTCCACCGGCCCAGCAACAGGCGCGGCCGGTCACGAAGACGCGGATCGGCGGCGAGGCGGTGAAGCTGGCGCACCTCCATGGCGAGCAGCAGGTCGCCTTCCTCCGGCACATAGTCCCGAATGTCCGCCGCCCGGTGCGCCGACAGGTCATGGCCCAGGGCTGCGGCGGCGGCGATGGCGGGACCGTGCGCGCCTCTCCCGCTGGCGGCGGAGAGGCCGAAGGAAGCGGCGCGCAGGCCCGCCGAGCGGGCGGCGGCTTCGGCAAAGGCGCTCCGGCAGATATTGCCCTGACACAGGAAGACGAGCCGCCGCACCCGCGCCGGGTCGGGCCGCCTTTCCTCCGCGAGACGCAAAACGGCCTGCGGATAGGATAGCGCGAGCCGGATGAGCCCACGAAAAGTACCGAAACGGGATCGAATCATGAGCGAAAGGCCGGAGGGAGAGGTGGCGAAAGGGCAGGGCGGGAAACAAGCGGCTGAGCGGAACCTAGCCTGAGCGGATTTTCCATTCAACAGACAGTTGTTGCGTCGATGCGGTTCATGCTGCTCCTGCTGCGCCGTTCGTCCTTTGGGATGGGGCGCGGGCCGGAGCGAGCAGATCAGGATGCCGCGCAGTCCGAAAAGGGGCAGCGCATGAATAAAGTGAAGCAGATGGACTTGCCTCCTGCTCCGGCGCAGGATAGGGAGCCGCCTTCCAGCGCATGCGGAGCGGTGGCCGAGTGGTCGAAGGCGCTCGCCTGGAAAGTGAGTATACGTCAAAAGCGTATCGAGGGTTCGAATCCCTCCCGCTCCGCCACATATTCATAAGTCATTGATATAAAAGGAAAATACTCCGGAAAGTGGCGCGGTTCCGCGCCGTTTGCGGAGATGGTCCGGTCTGCG
The DNA here is from genome assembly GCF_002355855.1 of Sphingobium cloacae. Classification (NCBI taxonomy): domain Bacteria; kingdom Pseudomonadati; phylum Pseudomonadota; class Alphaproteobacteria; order Sphingomonadales; family Sphingobiaceae; genus Sphingobium; species Sphingobium cloacae. Next base: position 2,977,226 of record NZ_AP017655.1, on the reverse strand, counting down.
GAGAGCGTATCTGGAGCAACATTTGGTCGCTCCGTCGGCTTTTTCTCTGTCGCCTATTTTCGCGGTACGGAGTGAGGTTGCAGCATGGGCTGCTTCCGTTGACCTGGAAACGCTAGGGTCAGGCCCCATTGATATGATTGGTTTTGTGTGATTCAGGCTCGGCGAGGAGACTGGATTTGAGCGGGATCATTTTCGTCAATCGCAACGGGCTGCGCTGGCGCGATGCACCGAAGGATTATGGGCCGCACAAGACGCTGTACAATCGGTGGAAGCGGTGGGGTGACAAGGGCGTCTTTCTTCGGATGATGGAAGGTCTGGCTACGCCCCATGCTTCCGAGCGTAAGACGGTGATGATCGACGCGACCTATCTCAAGGCGTACCGCACAGCATCGAGCCTGCGGGTGCCCTCGCCGATCTTCGGGCCGGCATATTCGATGCCATAGGTGATGACCGGCCAGCCATAATTGCGCCCCGCTTCCACCCGGTTCAGTTCGTCGCCGCCGCGCGCGGGCCGTGCTCGACGACCCAGAGCCGGCCCGTCGCCGGCTCGATCGCGGCCGTCTGGATGTTGCGGTGGCCGTAGGACCAGATTTCGGGCCGCGCGCCGTCGCGGCCGGCAAAGGGGTTGCCGGCGGCCGGCGAGCCGTCCTTCTCCAGCCCCAGCACCTTGCCCAGATGCGTGCCCAGGTCCTGCGAAAGACCGCGCGATTCGGGCAGCGAGCGCTCGCCGAGCGTCAGGAACAGCTTGCCGTCCGGCGCGAAAACGATGCGCGAGCCGAAATGCAGATGGGATTTCCAAGACGGCTGCTGGCGGAAGATGACGGACACATCGCTGATCTGCGGCCTGGCGCCGCCCGCGTTCAGGATGCCCCGGGCAACGGCCGTGTTGCTGGTGCCATCGGCGCGCCGCTCCGCAAAGGTCCAGTACAGGATGTCGTTGGTCGCGAAATCCGGATCGAGCGCCACGTCGAGAAGACCGCCTTGCCCTTCAGCGAAAACCGGGGGAGAGGCAGGCACCGCCGGCCCGACCCTGCCGTCCCGGCCGACGATGCGGAAGCCGCCGGACCGTTCCGTCACCAATATCCGGCGGTCGGGCAGGAATTGCATGGCCCAGGGCGTGTCGAGCCCTTTGGCCACCGTCTCCACCCTATAGGCGATGTTGGCGGTCTTGACCGGCGCCCGGGTCTGGCCAGCGAATGCCGGCTTGTAATCCGTGTTGCGCTCGGCCGTTTCGGCCGGGGGCCGGTCATCATCTCGACATCGCCATTCCCGCCGGAGTCTCCACAGGCAAGAATAGTCATGGAAGAAAGTAAAATAATACTATACTTTAAAACATACTATAATATTCCATTTTCTATAGTATATATCATAATATGATTGCGTATAACAAACAATGGAGCATCGACGATGAAAGAATATCTGACCGCACACATGGCGTGGCGTCATGCGATGACCATCGGCCTCCTGCTGGCGGCGCCCCCGGTCGCGGCCCAGCCGCGCAGCTTCGGCGGCTTCCAGATTCCCGAAAGCGCCGTCTATGACGAGGGACGCGACGCCTATCTCGTCGCCAGCATGGGCGCTGGCGACGCCGGCTTCATCAGTATCGTGAATCCCGACGGCACGCTGCGGCAGCGCGATTGGCTGGCCGATGGCAAGGACGGCGTCCAACTCGTCCGCCCCTTCGGCTCGGAAATCCATAAGGGCATATTCTATGTGGCCGATACGCCCTTCGTGCGCAGTTTCGACATGGCGAGCGGCAAGCCGCTCCGCTCGGTTCGGGTGGAGGGCGCCACGGTGCTGAACGACCTGGCGATCTCCAGCGACGGGACCGTGTACGTGACGGACATGGGCGACAGGAGCAAATCCGTCGCCGGCGGCATCTACCGCATCGCCCCCGACGGCACGGTAAGCCTGTTCGTCTCCGGAAAGGAAGCGGCCAATCCCAACGGCATTGCGATCGATGCCTCCGGCAATATCGCCAACGTCGCCATGTCCAGTCCCCGGCTTTTCCTGCGCTCGCCCGAGGGCCAGCTGCTGAGCAGCATAGATTTGGGGTATGAGCGCAACGATGGGATCATCGTGCTGGAAGATGGATCGATCATCATCTCCAGCCTTGGCGGCGGCACGCTTCTTCGCGTCGGCCCGGACGGCAATGTCAGCCCGCTGGCCGCCATCGACTCGCCCGCCTCGATCGGTTTCGACAGCAAGCGGCGTGTGATTATCGTGCCGCAGCTTCGACGCAACAGCCTGACGCTGGTGCCGCTTCCCCGCTGATCCCGTCCGCCGTTCCACCGGGCTCGACCGGCCAATGGGCGTCAGTCTGGAAAGGAGGGGAGGAACAGCCATCTGACGATGGTTAGGGGGGACAAGCCATAGCGGTAGATGCAGTGATCCAATGATTTCCATTGATTTGATCTATGGCCGCGCCATTTTAGCAATCTGGAAAGGAGAAGACGACGGATGAGTGACCGGGCGCCGCTGATCGACAGGAAATTTGCCAGCCGGGTCGACTGGAACCTGATGCGCACCTTCGTCGACATCGTCCGCGCTGGCGGCATCGGCGCGGCGGCGCGCCAGCTCAATCGCCAACAGCCCAGCATCAGCGCCGCACTCAAGCGGCTCGAGGATCATGTTGGGGTCACGCTCCTCCACCGCACGCCGACGGGGGTGGAGATGACGGCGGCCGGCAGGGCCATGATGACGCTCTGCGAGGACATGCTCGAATCGGCGCGGATGATGCCGCACCAGATCGCCCAGGCGACCAAGCGCGTCGAAGGCATCGTCCGCATCCAGATCGTCTCGGGCCTTGTTTCGCCGGAGTTCGACGAAGCGATCGCCAGCTTCCACCGGCGCAACCCCGCCATCCATATCGAAATCCGCGTGTCGCCATGGCGGCAGGTGCTGGACGCGCTCGAACAGGGCGAGGTCGAGATCGGGGTCGGCTATGACAGCAGCGTTCGCGCCAGCCTGCTGTACGAGCCGCTGCTGGTGGAGCGCCAGCAGCTCTATTGCTCCCGCCACAGCCCCCATTTCGGGCATCGCGTGAGCCGCCTGAACGAACTCAGGGACGAGCGGTTCGTGCTTACCGGCGACGACGAGATCGAGCAGATAACGCATCTGCGCCGCCGCTATCGCCTGGGAACGCGGGTCAGCGGGCTGGCGGAAGACATAAATGAAGCAAGGCGGCTCATCGTGCAGGGGGTCGGCATCGGCTTCCTGCCCGTGCTCGCCGCCGAAAGCGACGTGGCCAGGGAGAGGCTCTGGCCGATCCTCCATGCCGATTCGGAGCCTGCCTACGACATTTTCCTCCTGGCCCGCTCCGAACCGGCGCGCGACACGGCCACGCAGCTTTTTTGGGATGAGGTGATTCGGCGTATCCGGGCGCGCAGGACGACATAGATGTAATCTATGCATTTCATCATGATTTAACCCCTGCTGCGATGACGCGCTGCCGCGCAATGTGAAAGCATTGAATGGAGCTGCGGCATGCGAAGCAAGCAAGGACCCGACTTCCCCCATGCCCGCCGGCATGTTCTTGCCGACCGCCTCATCGGCATCGGCGCCGGATCGGTGCGCCTGATCCTCGCGGGGATCGCCGCGCGCGCGCAGGCCATCATTCCGTCCCAACGGGTCGAACGGGCCGCTGACCGCGAGGCCTGACCGCGGAAAAGAATGAAGGAATGCGATGAGGGACAAGCTCTTCAACTACATACCGCCCGCGATGATCGCGATGGTGCTGTCGTTCTGGGCTTTCGGGCCGAAGGCTCTGCTGGAGAATTCATGGACGCTCGTCCTGGTGTCTCCTCTCATCACGATAACCGTGCTGCTTCTCGAAATGGTCAACGAGCGGCACGCCGGCTGGCGTATGAACCGGCAGGAGTTCTTCACCGACCTGTTCTACGTCGTCCTGGGCGCGACCGTGATCTCCTGGGTTTCGCAGACGCTTGCCGAAGACCCGCTTAAAGCGGCCAAGGATGCGCTGGGCATCACCACGCAATGGGCCATGCACATGCCTTGGCTGGCGCAGGTCGCGCTGGTCATCCTGCTGATCGAATTCGGCCAATATTGGATGCACCGGCTGATGCACAATTCCATGCCCTTCTGGCTGACCCACGCCCCGCATCACCACATCACCCAGTTGAACGCCGCCAAGGGCGCGGTGGGAAATCCCATCGAGCTGGTCCTTATCAGCCTGAGCGTCGTCGCCCTGTTCGACCTTGAGAAGACCGCCATATTCGCGGCCGTCAACACGATGGGCGTCATCTCCACCTTCGCGCATGCCAATGTCCGGGCCGATCCGCCGATCTGCTACTCCTTCTTCTTCACGACGATCCGGCATCACAGCCTGCATCATTCGACGGACTATGAAAGCACGCGCTGCAACTACGGCAACTCGCTGATCCTGCTCGACCGCATCTTCGGCACCTATCGCGAGGGTGAGGCGGTCGTGGTGGGTCAGGACGACCGGCGGCGCCTGTCGATCCTGGAGCAGACCCTGTTCCCCTTCCAGCCGCTGATCGACCGGGTCAAGGCCCGCAAGGCGGCCGCGCGGGCGCATGGCGGAAACATCGCCAACGACAACCCGCCAAATACCGAGGCGCCGGACCGCGAGCCGGTGGGAGGTGTGGCCACGGCATGACGATGCTGGCCGAATATCCCACGACCGCCGAAGACCATTTCCTCCTGGGTGTCGCCGAATCGGACGCGGGCCGCATCCGGGAAGGAATCCGGCACCTGAGCCGGGCGGTGGCGCTCGATCCGCAGGGCGAATATCGCGCGCAGCTCGCCAAGCTGTTCATCATGGTCCGCCAGGACGGCGACGCCGCGGCGACCCTGCGCGATGCCGAACAGGCTCCGCCCGCCGATGCGCTCGGCCGCGACACGATGGGCTGCGTCTATGCCCGGCTGGGCGACCATGCCGCGGCGCTCGTCCATTTCGACGAGGCGGTGCGGCTGGAGCCGCGCAACGCCGCCTATCGCTACAATCAGGCGACGACCCTCAGCTTCCTCGGCCGCGCCGAGGAGGCCGATGCCGCGCTGAAGGCGCTGATCGCCCTGGCGCCAGGCGATGCGCGCGCCCACCACCTCCTTGCCGGACTTCGCAGGCAAAGCCCGGAGCGCAATCATGTCGCGCGCCTCACCCGGACCCTCGCCGCCACGCAGGACCGTCGCGGCAGGCTGCTGCTGGGCTATGCGCTGGCGAAGGAGCTGGAGGATATCGGCCGGCCCGACGAGGCGCTGGAAAGGCTCTGCGCGGCGAATGCCGGGCATCGCCGGACGCTGGACTACAGCTTCGCGCGCGATGCGGCGATGTTCGACGCCGTGGAGGCGGCCTGGCCGCTCCCGGCGGCGCCTGCGCCCGCGCCCGACGCCCCGATCTTCGTGATCGGCATGCCCCGCACCGGCACGACGCTGGTCGACCGCATCCTCTCCTCGCATCCGCTGGTCGAAAGCGCGGGCGAGTTGCAGGCCATGCCGCTCGCCGTGAAGAAGGCGGCCGGAACGCGCACGCCCACCGTCATGGACCCCGAGACGATCGCCGCCGCCGCGCGCGGCGACATGGCCGGGATCGGGCGCGATTATCTGCGGCGGGCCAGCCACCACCGCCGCGATCCGACGCTGCGCTTCATCGACAAGTTCCCGGGCAACTTCCTCTATGCCGGGTTCATCGCGCAAGCCCTGCCCTCGGCCCGGATCGTCTGCCTGCGCCGCAATCCGATGGACACCGTGCTGAGCAACTTCCGCAATCTTTTCGCGATCGGCTCGCGCTACTATGATTACAGCTACGACCTTCTGGACATCGCCGCTTACCATGTCCGCTTCGACCGGCTGATGGCCCGGTGGCGCGAGACGCTGCCCGGCCGGCTGATCGAGATAGGCTATGAGGATCTGGTCGCCGACCAGGAAGGCGAGACAAGGCGGTTGCTCGCGCATTGCGGCCTTGGCTGGGCGGACGCCTGCCTCCGGTTCCACGCCAACGCCGCCCCGGTCTCGACCCCCAGCGCCGCGCAGGTACGCCGGCCGATCTACGCCGATTCGGTCGCGCGGTGGAAGCGGCATGCCGAAGTCATGGAACCCGTGCGCCGCCTCTTCGCGGACGCTGGCATCCCCATCGAATGAAAGGAGCCGACATGCCGGCATTTCGTATAGTTGCGTTGGGATCGGCTCTCATCGCGGCCTTCCCCGCGGCCTCCGCGACGGCATCCGGGCCGGCCACGCGGCTGGTGGAATGCCGGTCCGGCTCCTGCCTGCTGGTCTCCGGCCAGCGCGAGGATGCCAGCTCGCCCGTGCATATCAACGGCCACGCGGTCGCGGTCGAAGGCGCGCGCAAATGGCGCGCCCGGGTGCCGGTCGAGACAGTGGAGGATTGGTCTGCGCCCTATGCGCGGACGATCACGGTCGCGGTCGAAGGCCATGCGGAAGAAGCACGACTGCCTGTCGGGCTTCTCGGCCATGCGGAGAATATTACCATGCTGGTCGTTCGTGTGAAGTAATAATCAGCCATACTTAAAGTAATAATTCATCATTATTCAGTTTTTTATTGAAAACTCATTTCCTGATATTATGTGATCCGCAGCCGACGGAGGGCGGCGCTCGTTCGACGTACAGGAGATGAAGATGAAGACTGGCCTCGTGGCGCTCGCCACCATTGCTCTGGCGACCTCGGCCTCGGCCGCCGTCGCCGCCGAAAACCCTTTCGCCCAGGATCAGGCGATCCTGCACCTCAAGGACATCGACCTTTCGACCGCCGAAGGCCAGCAGCGCCTCGCCATCCGCATGGACAAGGCCGCGCGCGCCGTCTGCGGTGAGCGCCTCTCGGATATCCACCTCGCTCTCGAAGCGCAGGCGCAGGCATGCCGCGTCGCCGTCGTCGCCGATGTCCGCCAGCAGATCGAGACCCGCCTGGCCGCCACGCCGGACGCCTCATCTGTCCGGCTCGCCTCGCTGCGCTAGGAGTCCGGTTGGAGAATGCGCGGCAAAGCATAGTGCGGATGCGCCGAAGGCGCATTTCCAAACAGACTCCAAGCTCCAGGATTCCGTCCGCGGCCCGCAGCCGGGCCGCGGACGGATCATTCCGCGATCTTCGCCGGATCGGGCCACCAGGTCAGCGTGTGCACGTCATGGGCCGATGTCCACAAGCCCGCTTCGCTATAGCGCAGCGCCCCGCTGCCCTCGGCCTTGCCGACGCGCTTGCGGACGGTCATCGTCCGCGGATCGATCGCGACGAAGGTCTGGTCCTCGGTCGTGCGCAGCCAGACCATGCCGGCGCCCGTGTCGATATCGCCATATTTCAGCACCTCGCCGATCCTGACCCGGCCGTCCACCTCGCCGGTTTCCGGGTCGATCCGCGCGACCGTGCCGTCGCCCTGCTCCTGAACCCAGACCGCGCCTTCGCCCGCCGCGAGGAAGCCCGGGCTCTTCCCCAGCTTTATGGTCTTCACGACCGCATCGGTCGCGGGATCGATGCGCTGGATGGTCGCGCTTTCGCTGCTGACCGCCCAGACCGAGCCGAAACCGAAGGCGAGATAATGGGTGCCGGGGCTGACGGCGATGGAGGCCGTCACCTGGTTGGTGGCGGGATCGACCCGCGACACCACGCCCTTCTGGTCGCTCGCCACCCAGATCGATCCCGCTCCGGCGACGACATTCAGTTCGCCCTTGGGGTTGGCGATGCCGGTCGGGATCGCGGCGGTCCTTTCCCCCCTGGCCGTGTCGATCCGCACCAGCCCGCCCTCCTTGCAATCGGCCACCCAAAGCGCGCCGTCAAGGACGGCCATGGCGCCGCAGGGCCGGGACACCGGCACCGCGACGCTCCTGCCCTGCCGTGTCCAGCGTTCGACCCGGCCATCATTCGTCACCCATATGCCGTCGCCGTCCACCGCCAGGAAATCGGCGAAGCCGGGCACCTGGATGACCTGTTCCGCCGGCTCGGCGGCCGCGATCGAAGCGCATCCCGCCGCCAGAACCGCGGCCAGTATCCGGAGCTTTCGCATCATATGCCCTTTCCCTTGATGGATGATCGTCCTCAGCCCCGCGCAATGTAGGCGCGCCAGCCGCCCAGGCCGGTGATATCCTCCGCGCCGACCAGCGCGCGCGGTTCCGCGACGAAGCCCTTGACGCTGCTGCCGTCGGCCAGCGTCACCGTGCCGATCGCCAGCGGCGCGGGCACTTCGGCCACGAAGCTGCCGAATTCGGCGACACCCAGTTCATAGACCTCGACCGCGATCGGCGCGCCGTCCTCGCTATGGACCAGCGCGGGCTTGGGCGGCACGCTGTCGGCCATGGCGTAGAGCCGGTAGGAGGGCGCGGTCTCGAAGGCGCCGACGAACGTCGCCTCGCGCGAGATAAGCTGCCAGTGGAGCGGCATGTCCTTCAGGTGCGCGCCGACGACGGCGAGTTTCACGGTCTGCATTCTGCCCTCCAGGTCGAGCGGGGGTGGGGATGGAAGATCGGCCGTTGCGAGCCAGGCGTCGGCCGTCTCCAGCAGGGCGAGGTCGCTGCCGGCCGGGCCGATCAGGGTGATGCCGAAGCCCGTGCCGTTGGCGCGGATGCCGGCGGGCACGGCAACGGCGGCCATGTCCAGCAGGTTCACGAAATTGGTGTAGAAGCCGAGATTGCTGTTGAGCGCGATCGGCGCGGCCAGCAGTTCGGCGACGCGATAGGTGGTGCCGGTCGTCGGAAAGGCCAGCAGGTCGATGCCATCCCAGAGCAGATCGGCATGGCGTTTCAGCTCGGCCAGCCTGTAGATGCCGTTGAACAGCTCCACCGCGCTCATGGCCGATCCGGGCTCGACCACCGCGCGCACGGCCGGATCGATCGCGTCCGGATTCTCGGCGAGGATATCCGCCATCGCGGCGGCCCGCTCGGCGACCCAGGGACCGCCATAGAGCAACTGCGCGGCTTCGAGCAGCGGCGCCAGGTCGATCTCGACCAGCTCGGCCCGCGTGGCGAATCTTTCCAGCGCACGGTCGTAGAGATATTCGGACTCGGCATCGCCGAACCACATGCGCTGGCTGCGGCGCGGCACGCCGATGGTCCCGCGCCCGCGCGGACGGTCGCTCAGGGGCTTGGACCAGGGGTCCTCGGCATCGAAGCCGGCGATCGCCCGGTCCACCAGCCGCGCGTCCCCGGTGTCACCGGTGAAGACGGTGATGCAGTCGAGCGTCCTGCAGGCCGGCACCAGTCCCCGATTGCTCCAGCGGCCCTTGCTGGGCTTGAACCCGACCAGATGCTGGAAGGCGGCGGGGACCCGGCCCGAGCCCGCGGTGTCGGTGCCGAGCGCGAAGGGCACCAGCCCGGCGGCCACCGCGACGGCGGAGCCCGAGCTGGAGCCCCCGCTGACATAAGCGAGATTATAGGCGTTGCGCGGCGCGCCATAAGGGCTGCGCGTGCCGTTGAGGCCCGTGGCGAACTGGTCGAGATTGGTCTTCCCGACGCAGATCGCGCCCGCCGCGGCCAACCGTTCGACCACCGTCGCCGACCTTTCGGGCCGATAGGCGAAGGCTGGGCAGGCGGCCGTCGTCTCCAGCCCCGCCACGTCGATATTGTCCTTCACCGTGAAGGGCACGCCGGCCAGCGGCAGGCGCTCACCGGCCGCGACACGGGCATCAACGGCGCCGGCGGCGGCGAAAAGGGCATCGGGCGCGGCGCGGCTGATCCACACCTGCGGCTGGACCGCATCATAGGCGGCGACGCGGGCGAGCATCTCCTCCATCACCGCAACGGCGCTCCTCGTCCCGGCGCCAACTTCGGCGGCGATCGCCCCGGCGCTCCTAAGGTCCGGCACGGTCATGCCGCTCCCTTCAGCGCCAGCATCGGCGTGCCGGGCTGGAGCGACTGCCGCTCCTGCACGTACAGCGCCGCCACCGTTCCCGTGCCGGGGCTCTGCACCGTGCATTCCATCTTCATCGCCTCGATGATCGCGATCGCGTCTCCTGCCTTCACTTCATCCCCCTCGGCGACCAGCAGCTTCCAGACGCTGCCGCCAAAGGGGGCCTCCACCAGTTCCGCGCCTTCGGGCAGGTCCACGGCGACAGCCTGCGGCGCTTCCGCCTCGATCAGGTCGGTCACGCGGTCGAACTCGCCGCTGCGCCGCCATTCGGACCGCTCCGCGTCGAAGGCGGCCTGCCGCCGCGCCTCGAAATCCGCGATGGACCGGGCGTTGCCGGCCAGGAAGGCGCGATAGTCGGCAAGGCGGAACTCGGACGGCTCCATCCGGATCGAGCGCCGCCCGCTGGGGAAATCGCGCCGCCACTGCGCCAGCTCCCCGGCGCTGACCGGATAGAAGCGTATCTGGTCGAAGAAGCGCAGCAGCCAGGGCTTGCCATCCGTGAAGGCGTCCGTCTGCCGGTGCGTGTTCCACATCTGGATGGTCCGCCCGAAAAGCTGGTAGCCCCCCGGCCCCTCCATGCCGTAGATGCACATATAGGCGCCGCCGATGCCCACGACATTGGGCGGGGTCCAGGTCCGCGCGGGGTTGTATTTGGTGGTGACGAGGCGGTGGCGCGGGTCCACCGGGGTCGCCACCGGCGCGCCCAGATACACATCGCCCAGGCCGAGCACGAGATAGTTCGCCTCGAAGATCAGCTTCTCCACCGCCTCGGCGTCGGGCAAGCCGTTGATCCGGCGGATGAACTCGATATTATCGGGGCACCAGGGCGCATCGTCGCGCACCGCGCCCATATATTTCTCGATCGTCTCGATGATCGCCGGATCGCGCCAGCTCAGCGGCAGATGGACGATGCGGGACGGGATGGTGAAGTCCGCAAGATCGCCCAGACGCTCTTCGGCGGCGATCAGCATCGCGAGCGCGGCGCGCTGGGTCATCCGGTCATTGTCGAAATGGAGCTGAAGCGAACGGATCCCGGGCACGATATCGACGATGCCGGGCAGGGCGAGCCTCTCCAGTTCCGTCATCAGCGCGTGGGCGCGGATGCGGAGTTCGATATCGAGCACGATCGGCCCATATTCGACCAGGATGTTGCGGTCGCCCTGCTGGCGATAGACCGTGCGCGGGCGGCTGTCCCGTTCGGCGATCTCGGCGAGGATCGGCGAGAGCGCCCCCATGGGCCGGGCGGGTCCGGATTCCGGCATCGCGCCGGTCGCGACCAGCTTGCGTTGCAGCAGGTTCGCCACCTCGGCATCGCCGATATTGACGGGCGCGAAGCGCAGCCGGTCGCCAGGCGCGAGCTGGCCGATCTTCCAGCGATCGGCCGCGATCACCACGAAGGGGCAGACGAAGCCGCCCAGCGAGGGGCCGTCGGGGCCCAGAATGATCGGCATGTCGCCGGTGAAGTCGACGGCGCCGATGGCATAGGGATTGTCGTGGATGTTGGAGGGGTGCAGGCCCGCCTCGCCGCCGTCGGCACGCGCCCATCGGGGCTTGGGCCCGATCAGGCGGACGCCGGTGCGGTTGCTGTTATAATGGACCTGCCATTCGGCCGCGACGATCGCATCGATGTCGGCATCGGTGAAGAAGTCGGGTGCGCCGTGCGGGCCATAGAGCACGCGCAGGGTCCATTCGGTCGAAAGGTCGGGCAGCGCGACTTGGGAAAGCGGCGCATCGATCGGCTCCTCCCCCAGATGCAGCGTGTCGCCCGCCAGCAGCCGGCGCGCGGCATGGCCGCCGAACTGGCCAAGCTCGAACGTGCTGCGGCTGCCGAGATAGGGCGCGATGTCGAGCCCGCCGGCGAACAGGATATAGCCCCGCAGGCCCCCGCCCCCTGCCCGGCCGAGCGCGAGCGTCTGCCCGGCCGCCACGTCGATCGCGATGCCCCGGGCGACGGGTTCGCCGTCCAGCGTCGCGCCGAAATCGGCGCCGGTCAGGCAGATGCGCGCGGGCGCGGTGAAGGTCAGCGTCGGGCCGGTGATGGTGGCTTCCAGCCCCGCCGTGCCTTCCGGATTGCCGAGCAGCCGGTTGCCGAGGCGGAAGGACTGGTCGTCCATCGGCCCGGATGGCGGGACGCCTACAGACCAGAGATGCTGGCGGCCGGGCCAGTCCTGCACGCTGGTCGCCGTGCCGCCGCTGACGACGCGGATGGCGCGCGGATGGGAAGCGATGCCGTCGAGCAGGCGGGTCGAGACCTCGCCGCTGGCGAAGCCATCGGCGCGCACCACGTCGCGAAGCCAGCGCAGGTTGGTCTCGATGCCGTCCACCCGGCTTTGGTCTAGCGCGGCCTGCATGGCAGCGATGGCCTGCGCGCGCGTCGGCGCGTGGACGATCAGCTTGGCCAGCATCGGATCGTACCAGATGCTGACGGTGGACCCCGCCATGACCCAAGTCTCGACGCGGATGCCGGCGGGGAATTCGACCGCCGTCAGCATGCCCGAAGTGGGGCGGTAGTCGAGCGCGGGGTCCTCGGCATAGAGCCGGACCTGCACCGCATGGCCCTCGGGCCGGGGCGGCGCGGCGTCGAGGAAGGCGAAATCGCCCGCGCCGCCACGGATCATCCATTCGACCAGATCGATGCCCATGACCTCTTCGGTCACCCCATGCTCGACCTGGAGGCGGGTGTTCATCTCCAGGAAGAAGAACGCCTCGCGCTCGGCGTCGTAGAGGAACTCGACCGTCCCCGCCGAGCGGTACCGGGCGGCCTCGCCCAGACGAACCGCGGCGGCGATCAGCTCCTCGCGCACCTTTTGCGGAAGCAGCGGCGCTGGCGCTTCCTCCACGACTTTCTGGTTGCGGCGCTGGAGCGAGCAGTCGCGCTCGCCCAGCGGCATGACGCGGCCCTGTCCGTCGCCGAAAATCTGCACCTCGATATGCCGCGCGCGGCGGATATAGCGTTCGAGGAAGATGCCGGCGTCGCCGAAACTGCTCTGCCCCTGGCGGGCGACGGTCGCGAAGCCTTCGCTGACGGCCTCCTCGTCCTCGCAGATGCGCATGCCGATGCCGCCGCCGCCCGCCGTCGCCTTCAGGATCACGGGGAAGCCGATCTCCCGCGCGGCGCGGACGGCTTCCTCCTCGTCGGTCAGCAATTCGGTGCCCGGCGCCAACGGCACGTCATGCGCGGCGGCGAGGGCGCGGGCGCTGTGCTTGAGGCCGAAGGTGCGTATATTGTCGGGCGTGGGGCCGATGAAGACGATCCCCGCCTCCGCGCAGGCTTGCGCGAACTCCACATTCTCGGCCAGGAAGCCGTAGCCCGGATGAATCGCGCCCGCGCCGGTCGCGCGGGCCGCGTCCAGGATGGCGGCGATGTCGAGATAGCTTTCCGAAGCGCGCGCCGGGCCGATGCAGACGGCCTCGTCCGCTTGCGAGACATGGAGCGAACCTTCGTCGGCTTCGGAATAGACCGCCACGGAACGCAGGCCCATCCGCCGCAGCGTACGGATGATCCGCGTGGCGATCGCGCCGCGATTGGCGATGAGGACGGTGTCGAAGCTCATGCGGTCACGATCATCCTGACGGGAGTGGGGTTGAAGCCGTTGCAGGGGTTGTTGACCTGCGGGCAGTTGGAAACGACGACGATCACGTCCATCTCGGCGCGCAGGTCAACGGTCAGTCCCGGCGCGGAGATGCCGTCGACGATGCCCAGCGACCCGTCCTGCTCCACCGGCACGTTCATGAAGAAGTTGATGTTGGAGACGATGTCCCGCTTGCCGCGCCCCTCCAGCAGGTTCGCTTCCAGGAAATTCTCGACGCAGGCATGCTCGGCCTTGGTATGGCGGCCATAGCGCAGTGTGTTGGACTCGCTGGAGCAGGCGCCGCCGATGGTGTCGTGATACTCCACCGCGGTGTCGGCGATGGTCATCATCGGCCGGCCCTCGTTCGACCGCAGCACCGTGCCCTTGCGCAGGAACAGGTTGCCCTGCGCCGCGACGGTGTCCTGCGCGCTATAGCGCTCGGCATCGTCGGCCGCGGAATAGAGCAGGAAGTCGACGGCTTGGTTGCCCTCCAGGTCGACGATGCGCAGCGTCTGGCCGGCGGCGACATGGTGCAGCCACGGCGCGCGCGCGGGCACGACCGCGTCATGGACGACCGTGCCGGAAAGGCCGGACAAATGGGGATCGGGATTCATGCTGGCTGTTTCCTTTTCACCGGCGGAAATAATCTTCGACATTCTCGAAGGCGCGCAGGCCTTCGGGCGTCGCGTTGCGGATCGGGTCGTCCGCGGGCGTGACGGGACCGCGCCAGGCGGTCGCACGCAGCGGCGTCACGGTCCAGTCTGTGCGGGGGTCGAGCATGTGGGGGCAGTTCGCGATCACCACGATCACGTCCATCTCGGCGCGCAGCACCAGATGGCGGCCCGGCGCGAAGGGCCCGACCCGCGGCGTGATCGCGCCGTCCGTCTCGATCTTCGTTCCCTTGAACAGCGTCACGCAGGGATGGACGTCGCGGCGCCCCAGCCCATGCTTGGCCGCGCCGAGCAGCAAGCGGTCGCGGCCGTTGGGGTACGGGCCGCTATTGGCGCCGTTGCCATATTTCGCCGCGTTGGTCGCCGCGTTCGACGTGCCGCAAAAGGCGTCGTGGATGCCCGCCTCATCCTCCAGGAAGCTCATCAGCACCCGGCCCATGTCCGACAGCAGCAGCTTGCCGGCGCCCAGATAGGCGTTCCACTGGACCTTCACCGTATCGGCGACGTTGAGCCGCTCGGCGGGCATCTCCGCGTTGAAGATCAGCAGCGAGGCGCAGGCGTCGCCCTTGAGGTCGATCAGCCGCAACCGCGCCCCGCGCCTCAGCCGCCGCGTGGCGTAGCCACCGGCAGCGATCGTCTCTTCCCAGAGCAGGTCGTCGGCGGCGACGCCGGCGGGCAGGTCGTCGGCGCCCGGCGGCAGCACCGGCATGGCTTCGACCACGGTGCCCGCCATGGCACGGGCATGGTCGCGGGCGGCCAGGGGATTGGCGAGGATTTCGGTCATTTGGCGGCTCCCTTGCCCTCGTCCTGCTCATAGAGCGGCGGCAGGAGGGCGGTGGTGGTGACGAGTTCGAGCTGATGCACGCCCCGCACCCGGCGCAACGCGTCGCACAGTTCCTTGAGCAGATAGGCGGGGCCCTGGACGAGCAGCACCTCGAGCGACTGGTCGTCTTCCAGGAAGACATGCTGCGAGGAGATGACTTCCTTCAGATAGTCGGCCTGGGTCTGGGCCAGTTGGTGCCGCACCCGGCCGCGATCGCCGCGATAGACGATGGTGATCGTGCCGGCGAGCATCTCGTCGGGGCGGGTCAGCGCCTCATGTTCGGCGAGCGCGTGGCGGATCAGTTCGGCGATCAGCTGCGATCGCGAAGGCAGGTCGCGTTCCGCCACCATCATGTCGAGCTGCCGGAAAAGGTCTCCGGGAAGGCTGATGCTCAGCCTCGCAAGGCCGGTGGTGTCGCTACCCATGTCCAATGCTCTCCTGGTCATTCTGCTCATCGGGGACGGCGGGGAGGTCCTCTTCCGGCGCCGCCTCCTCCTTCGGGCGCCGCAGCTGCAGGTCGTAGACCGCGGTCGCGCCGAAGCGGTGCGGGGCCTGCGGATCGTGGCGGCGCTTGTCGATCGCAAGCACCCGCGTGCCCAGCGTGAAGGCCTCGCGAATGTCGTGCGTCACCATCACGATCGTCAGCGCATAGTCGCGCCACAGCCGCGTGATGAGCGCATGCATGTCCGCGCGGATGCCGGGGTCGAGCGCACCGAACGGCTCGTCCAGCAGCAGGATTCGCGGGCGCTTGACCAGCGCCTGGGCGATGGCCAGCCTCTGCTGCATGCCGCCCGACATCTGGGCGGGATAGAGATGCATGGCGTCGCCCAGCCCGACCGCATCCAGCATCCCGGCCGCTTCCGCCATAGCCGCCCGGCGCGCGCCGCCGAACAGCCGCGCGGCCAGGGGCGCCTTCTCGCATTCGAGGCCGAACAGCGTGTTGCGCAGCGCCGACAGATGGGGGAAGACGGAATAGCGCTGGAACACGACGCCCCGATCGGGGCCGCATTCCGGCGTCAGCGGCACGCCGTCGAGCAGGATGGTCCCCCGGCTGGGCGCTTCCTGCCCGAGCACGAGGCGCAGCAGGCTGCTCTTGCCCGCGCCCGACGGCCCCACGATCGACACGAAGGAACCCGCCTCGATATCGATGTTCACCCTTTCGAGCACGATCTTGTCGCCATATTCGACCCAGATGTCGCGGAGGCTGAGGAGCGCGCTCAATGGCCGGCTCCATGCGCCCAGGGGAAGAGCCTGCGGCTGAGGGACGCCAGCGCGAAGTCCATCAATATCGCCAGCAGGGCGATCCAGGCGACATAGGGGATGATGACGTCCATCGCGAGATAGCGGCGGACGAGGAATATCCGGTAGCCCAGGCCCACGTCCGACGCGATCGCCTCCGCCGAGATCAGGAACACCCAGGCCGGCCCCAGCGACAGCCGCATCGCGTGCAGCAGCCGCGGCATGGCCTGCGGCAGCGCGACCCGGATCAATATCTGCCACGAGCTGGCGCCCAGCGTCTGCGCCTTGATGATCTGCTCGCGCGGCAATTGGGCGACATAGGCGGCGATGTCCCGCACCATGACCGGGGCGATGCCAATGACGATCAGGGCGACCTTGGCCGTCTCGCCCAGCCCCAGCGCCACGAAGAGGATGGGCAGCAGGGCGATCGGCGGGATCACCGCGATCGCCGTCACCAGCGGGCCGAACGTCGCGCGTACCGGCGGCAGCACGCCGAGCACCAGCCCGATCAGCAGCGCCGAGAGGGTCGCGATGCCCAGTCCCAGTCCCAGGCGCTGCAGGCTCGCCAGCGTATCCGTCCAGAACAGGAACTGGCCGGTGAGCTGGTCCGGCTGGAACAACAGCGCGGCCATCCCTTCCGCCATGCCACCCGGCAGCGGCAGGATCTTGTCCATCGGGTTGGCCGCGTGGCGCTGCGCCGCCAGAAACAGATAGAGCAGCACCAGCAGCAGGATCGGCGCCGCGCCGAGGAAGATGCGGTTGCCCCGGGAAACATGTCGGTTCACCCAACGCATGTCTTATACCTTCGACAGAGGTTTGGCAGGCGGGACGCGGGCCGGATCGCGGTCAGAGCTTTCCGTCGGCGGCCAGCTTCATGAAGCTTTCGTCGAACCGCAACGTCACCCGCGCGGGGTCGCCCAGCGTCTTGCCGCCGGGAAAGGCAATTCCCACCGCATCGGCCGACGCGGCGCCCTTGAACAGCCCGTGAGCGAAGCTGAAATCGCGCACCAGCGTCATCGTCTTCACCAGCGCAGGGGCGGAGCTCGCCGCGACGGCCGCCTTCGGATCGGCATAAAGGAAGGTGGTCGAAAGCTGGCTATCGAAGGCGGCCGGCGTCGCGCCGGCCAGCCTGGCCATGGCCGCGCGCGCCTCCTTGCCCTGCGCGTCCTGGCGCTGCATCAGGGCGACGGTCTCGTACCATATGCCGGCCAGCGCCTTGCCCAGGGCGGGATTGGCCTTCAGCGTCGCGCTGTCGACCACCAGCAGGTCCAGTATCTCGCCGGGAATCCGGGAGGAATCGAACGCCTCATGGACGCCGGCCTGGCCCTTCATCACCGAAAGCTGGGGATTCCAGGCGACGGCAGCAGTCGCATCCGGGCTGGAAAAAGCGCCGACGATATCCGCGTCGGACGTGTTCACGGTCCTGACGTCGGTCGGTTTCAGGTCCGCTTTCTCGAGCCCGCGGGCGAGCAGGTAATGCGAGACCGAAAGCTCGGCGAGATAGACCTTCCGCCCCTTGATCGCGGCCAGATCCTTGGCGCCCTTCAGCAGGATGCCGTCATTGCCGTTGGAATAATCGCCGATGATGATCGCGCTGCTGTCCTTGCCGCCGGCGGCGGGGATGGTGAGGGCGTCCATGTTGGTGACGGTCACGCCGTCGAACTTGCCGGCCGTGTACTGGTTGATCGATTCGACATAGTCGTTCACCTGGACGACGTTGATGCTGATCCCATATTTGTCGGCCCATTTCTTCACGATCCCGGCCTGCTGGGCATAGGGCCAGGGCATCCAGCCGGCATAGATCGACCAGCCGATGCTGAACGCCTTGCGCTGCTCCGACCCGGGCTCCGAATTGCGCGAACAGGAAGCGAGGCAGAGCGCCCCCGCGATCATGGCGACCCTGGCAATCAACATAATCATGATTCGATCCCCTTTCCGTGGCGCAGCATCGCCGCCATCGGGTTCCTTGTCCATAAGAAATATTACCTCTTTCAGTAAAGGTAATAATTATCCGCCGAGGTCGGATAGAAGGATCATGCCCGCACGCCTTGTCAGGTCGCGCGGAGTCATGGCGGGGACGACCGGCTCGAACTGCACCATGCCCAAGCAATCGAAGGAGAATCACGTCGGGCGCAATGACGGAAAAGGTCATGGTCTGCGAGTCGCGGCATTTTTGTCCCGTCCGATGGTGGCCTTTGCGCCGTCTGGCCTTATCCGCGCGGAAACAGTCGGCGCGCTTCCGCCCGGAAATGGCGATTTTGTGCGGCGCAGCACATTACCCCTTCATACTGAGCAGGTGCAAAAATATTACGCTTGACGCATTAGGTAATATTCATACCGTATCAGAGGCGCTTATGGAAGCGGCCGGACGGAAGGGCTGGAGCGCCGCGCATCGCAGTTCGGAATTGAGGGTTCGTGGATCGATATCTGACCAGCGACAGGACCATGTCGGGCAGCGTGCCATCGGCCTCGCCTGCCTCGCGGCATCTCCGGTCCGTCGCTCGGGCAGGCGGTCGACGGCCGGCCGGCGCGGCCCCGCTCCGCCGCGACATATCCGCCGCGAACATCGGGGCCATGAAATGCCGGGGATGTCCGGTCGGGATCCGGCCGGTAATCCAGCACAGGGTGATCCAGCAAACAGGACGCCGGCGCAGCCAGAGCGTCAAGGGGAAGGATGTCACTTAAGGCCCAACGACAAAAAGGGGTATAGTGACCATGAAGTTATTTCGCACCATATTGCTTGGCACGACCATTCTTATGGGCGTTGGAGCCACCCCGGCATTCGCGCAGGACCGCGAAGCGCGCGACCCCGACGAGATCGTGGTGACGGCTACCCGCCGTGCGATCTCGATCCAGGACGTTCCGATCAATATCAGCGCGGTCGGCGCGGAACAGCTTGCCAGGAACCGGATCGACGATGTGCGCGATCTCGCCGACTTCACGCCCGGCATGACCATTTCGGACACGGGGCCAGGCTCCACCGGCACGATCGTGCTTCGCGGCCTCAACGCGTCGGACACCGATGCTTCGGGTGCCTCCTATGACAATGCGCTCGGCATGTATCTGGGGGAGATTCCCCTTTACTACGACTTCAAGCTGCTGGACCTCAATCGGGTCGAAACGCTGCTCGGGCCGCAGGGCACGCTTTACGGCCTCGGCACGCTGGCCGGCGCTATCCGCAATATCCCCAACCGCCCCAACACGAACGCCTTTGAGGGCGAAGCGCATGGCCGCTTCTACGGCAAGGGCCACAGCGGCAAGGCCGGCTATCAGCTCGACGGCGTCATCAATATCCCGATCATCAGGGACCATGTCGCCTTCCGCTCGGCGACCGGATATTTCTACGATCCCGGTTTCATCGACTATTCGCTGCTGCTTCAGGAACCGGGCGTGTCGCTTCCGCAGCCCAGCGGCCCGGACGGGGTATCGGACGCGGACTATGCCGCGAACCTGACCAGCCGCAAGGACCTCAATTTCGAGAAGACCTTCACCACGCGCAACCAGTTGCTCGTCCAGTTCAGCGAAGACCTGAAGGTGAACTTCACCTACGCCTATCAGCAGACCAGGACCGACGGCGGCCAGTATAACAGCAACGGCGTGCTGGGAACCGGCAAATATGAAAGCGGCGCCCGCTATATGGAGCCCGTGAAGCGCCGCGCGCACCTGGGCAGCATGGAAGTCAATGCGAACATCGCCGACATCGCCGATCTCGTGGCGACGACCGCCTATACCGATGTCCGGAACGCCCGGATGGCGGACAATACCGACCTGCTGCTCGACCTGGACTATGGCTATGAGACGTTCCCCGCCTTTTCGAGCTATAATGAGAGCGTGAACCGCCGCAAGCAGTTCAACCAGGAAGTCCGCTTCGTGTCGCGCCATGGCGGGCCGCTCAACTGGGTGATCGGCGGCTTCTACAACGAACAGAAGCTCAAGACGGACTATCGCGAGATCCTGCCGAACCACCCCTGGGTCCAGTTCGGCACCCAGCCCAATCCCGACGAGGTCGAGTACGCGTCCTACACAAAGTCGAAAGTGACGGAGAAGGCGATCTTCGGCGAAGGCACGTTCAGGGTGACGCCAGCATGGCAGGTCACCGCCGGCCTGCGCTATTTTCACTATAGCTCGGATATTCTCGGCCGCGCGACCACCCCGCTGCTCGGCGACAATCCGAACACGCCCGATGTCGTCGAGAACCCGGTCAGCCCCTATGATCTCAAACCCGCCGGCGGAGATTCGAAGAAGAGCGGCTGGGTGTGGAAGTTCAACACCTCCTATAATGTCACGCCCGACGTCATGGTCTATGCCACATACAGCAAGGGCTATCGCATCGGCGGACCCAACGCCGTCGCGCCGTGCATCCTGCCGCTCAATCCCAACGTGCAGAATGTCTGCGCCCTGCCGAACGAGCAGCAATATGGCCCGGACACCACCAAAAATGCCGAAATCGGCATCCGCACCCAGCTGTTCGACCGGAAGCTGACCTTCAACTTCAACGTCTTCCAGATCAAATGGAGCGGCATCCAGGTCGCTTCCGCCACCCTGAATGGCATTGTCGGCATCACGGTGAACGGCGGCAAGGCCAAGTCGGAAGGCTTCGAAGCCTCGTTCCAGCTAAAGCCCGTCCAGGGACTGTCCATCCAGGGCACCTATTCCTACGTGAATGCC
Organism: Sphingobium cloacae; assembly: GCF_002355855.1. Classification (NCBI taxonomy): domain Bacteria; kingdom Pseudomonadati; phylum Pseudomonadota; class Alphaproteobacteria; order Sphingomonadales; family Sphingobiaceae; genus Sphingobium; species Sphingobium cloacae. The sequence goes on along the minus strand of NZ_AP017655.1, from coordinate 2,956,421 downwards.
AGGCTGACTCAGGACGTGCCCGCCATCATCGCCGTCAACGATCCGGCGGGGAGCTATCCCAGCGACCCCATCCAGCTCGATGCCCTGTCCGGCGATCGTCTTCCCGGTTCGGCGAAGAACAGCGGAAGCCTGGGCGCGACCTATACGCATCCGTTCATGGACGGGAACATCGTCGCCGACTGGACAGCCACCTATCGCGGCAATGTCGTGACGCGGCTCGGCTGGGATCGCGCCTATGGCGACAAGCTTCCCGGCTATGTGCTGCACCGCGCGTCGCTGGCCTATGAGACCGAACGCTACAGCCTCGGCCTGTTCGCGAACAACATCTTCGACAAATATGCGGTGGCCTCCGTCGCCAACGATCGCTCGCGCGTCGGCCTCAACGATGGCGTGCTGCTGCGCTACTATAAGCGGACGGTCATCAATCCGCGTACCTTCGGCGTGGAAATGCGGTTCAAATATTGACCCGACGAACCGAATCGGGCGCTGTTCCGGCAGGGATGGCGCCCGACCCGCGAGAAGCCAGGGCTTCGCACAGAGAGCATGATCCGCCCGGACCGAAGCGGATCATACTCTTTTTTTCTGTTCTCCGCATTTCCCCGGGGCGCCGGGAGTCCGGTAGACCTGAAAATGGTCCGGGAGCTCGGCGCCGCTTCCATTCCTGCCGGCGACCGCCGCAGGCAGCGCCCGATCCTGTCCCGGCGAGGGGCTGCTCCGCCTGTCGGCGTAGGCCGTCGGCGGCCACGCCGTCATCGCTCGGATGAGGACGGGAAGGATGGGACTGCCATGCCGGATACGCGCGAGGCGAGGCCGGGCAACGACATGGTGATACGCAGCCGGCGTCATGGAGGGGTGGTCGCGATCCGGCGAGCGCTGCGCCCGGCCGATCCGCTGACCGATCCCACCGGAATGCGGCGCCCCTGGAGTTTGTCCGCTTCATGCGGGATCGGCACCGGTTCACGCCCCCGACCTCCCAGCCGCAATATGGTGAACGGGATGTCGGGTCGGGGCGTGGGCCGGAGGCCCAGGGCCGCTTAAGCAGGACAGACTCTAAGGAACGGCATGCGCCGGAACACCGGGCCGATCTATTGGCCGAGCAATTTCTTCCTGAACAGCGACCTGACCAGCCTGTCCTCGAGTATCCGCCCCACCCCATAGAGGATGGCGAAGAGTCCCGCGAAGACATAGGCCGGGGTTGGCGAGTGCTTGCCCTCCTCCTCGCCGGACTTTTTCTCGCTGTCCTTCTTGGGCTTTTCCGGTGCGGGCGCGCCAAGGAATGTGTCGATCGGATTCTGGGGCAGCGTCGCTTTCTCCTTTTTCTCTTCCTTTTCCTTCTTCGCCGCCACGGCCTCCACGGACGGCTTGTCGAGCATGGAGATGCCGATGGCCAGCCCGGCGAAGCTCAGGAACAGAAGCGGCGCCAGAAAGCAGAACAGCAAGGCCCGGCTGACCAGATGATAGCGCAGCACGGGGCCCTCCGCGCCTTCCTCGATCCGCAGGACGCCACCGTCGAACACGGACATCTTGTCCTGCGCCGCCTGGTCCTTCTTGCGGAAGGTCAGCATGTCGCGGTCCCGCTCGTGGCTGGTGCCGGCCTCGCGGAACAGGGGGTCGAGCCTGTCGAAAACCTCATCGCCCGATTGCCCGGGCGCAAGCGTCACGCTGCCCCTGATGTGCCAGATCCAGTCGATGAAGCGTGCGTTCACGGCGTCCCCTGTCGAAAGATTGCCAGGCTCACGGCGGCGGGCGTCGATCCCGGCCGCCCGCAATCGCCTTTGGCGGAACATGACGAATGGCCTTGAGAGAGGGCGTGTCCGGACGCGCTCCATCATTCGGCCGGGATCGCCGACCAGTCGGGCCGCCGCCCATAGCGTTCCCTGATCCTCTGCCAGCCATGGGTGAAGGGATAGGTCATCGCCTCGCGGATCGACATGCGGCGTCCCCCTTCCATCCCGAGCAGCTCCGCCTCGCCATCGACGCAAGTGCCGAACATGCGGTCGATGATGATCCAGGTTCCGGAATAATTGCTGCGGCTGGCTTCATAGTCCTGCGAATGATGCACGCTGTGATGCTCGGTGGTGTTGAACAGGAAGCGCCACCAGCGCGGCGTGTTGAAGCGGACATTGATATGCTGGTACGTCGCCACCGCCAGGCCGAAGGTGCCGGCGAGCAGCGCCGCGCGCGGCAGGAAATCGAAGAAGCCGCCGACGCCGAGCCCGATCAGGAACAGTTCGATCGGGTTGCCGACCGCGCCCTTGTTGATGTTCAGCTGGGTGATGTAATGATGCGGCGCATGGGTCAGCCACAACGGATACCAGTTATGCATCCCGCGATGCATCCAATATTGGCCGAAATCGAAGATGAACGAGATCAGGAAAGCCTGTAGCAGGAGCGGCAGGCCGGCAAACCAGGCGAGCTTTTCCCAGTCGAAGGCGTTCTGCACGGCTTCGATGACGGCGCCGTCGCCGATATAGACGTCGACCGTCCTGAGCAGCGTATAGCCGAGGCCGACATAGAACAGGTCCGTGGCGAATTCCTTCCAGGTCAGGCGCCAGCTGTCATGGCGCGGGCTGACCCATTCGAGCGCCAGCAGCAGGACCTTGAAGCCAATGCCGATGGCAATGGCGGTCGATGCCTTTGCGATGGAATTGGGCGCATAATACCAGAAGGCGATCAGCGCGAACAGCACTGCCGGTTGGAACCAGGTGAAGACAAACTGCTTCACGGGGCCGCCTTCCACCTTGGGAAGGTTTTCCCACCCCACGGTGACCGGCGCCTGCGCTCCTATCACCCTGTTACCTACGCGAACTCCGTCCATGCCGCCCTCGTATCGCTCGCCCTCTTGGGGTCGTCTGGCACGCCGAGGGACGAGGAGGATGTCCATCGTCCATCAAGCGTTAGATCGGCTGCAGCATTGCGATAGTGCCCCCATCACGCCAGACGTCACTGTGCTATGCATCACATAGATGATGCCTATGCCCCGGCACGATGGAGGAGCTTTGCGCGACAATGGCCTACCCCGGATCGGCGGGAAGCATAATTCCCGGCAGGCCGGCGCCAGCATCCCGGTCAACGCAGGAAGAGCGGAAATAAATTCCCGTTATTGGTTTACGGGAATTCCGTTGGCATTTTGGCGCAAATTGGGGCTTTGCGGCCTTCCGTGTCGCGAACCTGTGGCTGAAATTGGCGGATTTCCCGTTATTTTCCCGTCAGAACGGGAAGGGCCCACCAGAGAGCAGTTCGCAGGTGACTGGCTCCACCGCCACTTCGGAACAAACCAGGAACGCCGGTTCCCGCCGATTTCCCACCGGAAACCGCCGTCAGGGTTCGCAGCAATTCTCCCTTCGATCCCATGATGCGGACATGGCGTTCGCCGACCTCGACGCGCTGGGCGAAGGCGCGCAGGTGATTCCGCCGATAACCGCCCCCATCCCGAAGGAGCCGCTTGCGTGCGGAGGTCGCGAACTTGCGCAGGGCGGCGGGTGTCACGGCCATCTGACCGGAGGGCCCTGTCAGACCAAATGCACCAGTTGTTAGGTGGGCGCTGATAAGCAGGTTCCATGCCCCGGCCCCGCAAACCTGCCAGCCCGTTCCGCTACTTCAACTCCTCGCTGGAGATCATCCGGCTGGAGATGATGATGTATGTGCGCTTTCCGCTCAGCCTGCGGAATGTTGAAGATCTGCTGTTCGAGCGAGGGATCGACATCAGCCATGAGGCCGTCCGCTACTGGTGGAACAGGTTCGGGTCGCTGTTCGCCAACGATATACGTCGGCAGCGGATCAGCCGCATGCGCGGGTTTCGCCACTGACGCTGGCATCTCGACGAGATGTACGTCAAGGTGAATGGTGAGATGGTCTACCTGTGGCGCGCGGTCGATCACAAAGGTGAGATCCTGGAAAGCTATGTCACGAAAACCCGCGACAAGGCCGCCCCCTTGCCTTCATGAAGGAGGCATTGAAGCGCCACGGCTCGCCTGAACGGATCACCAACGACGGACTTCGTTCCTAAGGTGCTGCGATGGATCAGATGGGCAATCGGCAAAAGCAGGAGATCGGGCGCTGGGCGAACAACCGGGTGGAGAACAGCCACCTCGCCTCTCGACGACGGGAACGGGTGCTCCGCTTCAGGCAGATGAAGGCGCTACAGAAATTCGCCGCTGTTCACGCCAACATCCCAAATCATTTCTCACACGAGCGCCACCTCATCGACCGAGAGTTCCGACGCTTCGCCACCCGATACGAACGCCGCACCATCCACCTCGCAGGCTTTGTACACCTCGCCGCCGCCATGATCTGGATGCGCTCAATGTCGATCCGGCCTAGACCGCCACCACCGCTCGCCCGGATCACGCAGCTACCCGACACATCGAGCCCGCAACTCCCCGGCGCGAAACATCATGAATAAGACGGGTTAGGCGCGAGCGTCATCCAATATCATATCGGCCGCCTTCTCCGCGATCATGATCGTCGGAGCGTTAGTGTTACCTGATATAATTCGCGGCATGACTGACGCGTCAACCACGCGGAGGCCCTTTATACCACGCAGTTTTAGTCGGGGATCCGTGACCGCAAGCTCATCCGAGCCCATCCGGCAGGTTCCAACCGGATGCCAGCCCACGCCCACGCGTGCCCTTATCCACGCCAGCCAATCGTCGCGCGAGGCCGGGGCCCGGGGGGGGGCTCGTAGCCGCGAACAACATAGGGGGCGAGTGCCGGCGCGGAATAGATCGACTCGAGAATCTCACATCCTTTCAGCAGCATCTCCCGGTCATATTCATGCCCCAGCAGGGGATAATCTATCACCGGCGGTTGGCGGAAGTCACCGGAGCGTAAACGGACCTGTCCGCGGCCACGAGGGTGTGTCGGATGGCAGGAAACATTGATAGCCCCCTGGTCACGCAAGCGAGGGGGCTGCACGGAGGCGTCAAACGCAAGCGGCTGGAAGTTTAGCGCCAAATCGGGTTCGGGCGCATTCGGATGGGATCGCGCATAGGCCATCGCTTGAACCGCGGCGGAAGCGAGCCGCCCGCTTCTAAAAAGCAGATACTCCAATGCCGATCGCACTTTGCCGAAAGGCCCCATATCCAAATTGTAAGTCTTCGAAAGCACCTGCTTGCTGATGCCGACCGCGATGTGATCGTGGAGGTTGCGACCTACTCCCGGGAGATCAAGGACCGGATCTATGCCCAGCGGGGACAATTCTGCTGCTGGCCCGACACCGGACCGGAGCAGCAGCGCCGGCGAACCGATCGAGCCGGCGCTGACGATGACCTCTCCACGTGCGAGGTAAACTTCGTTGCCGTCACCATGTCGCGCCGACACGTCAATCGCTCGCTTGCCGTCGAACATGATCCGATCGACTTCGCGGTCGGTAAGGATGAGAAGATTGGGGCGCCGCTCGGCCGGTTTGAGGAAAGCGCGCGCCGTACTCGACCGCACGCCTTTTCGCATTGTGTTCAGCGTCACGAACGAACCGTCGATCGCGCCGCCGCAATAGTCATTCAGCGGCGCAATTCCTCGTTCGTTGCAGCCTTCACGCCAGCGGACCGACATCTCCTGCATCGCTCGCGGCGTCGAGACGCCAAGCGGACCAATCCGTGCGTGCGACGGTGAAGGCGGCCCACTAAACCATTCTGATTTTTGAAAATAAGGGAAGATTTCCTGGAATGACCAACCCACGCACCCCTGATCGACCAATGATCATAATCAGCCCGTGACCCACGGAAATACACCATGCCGTTGATCGTACTCGATCCGCCAAGCAGCTTTCCGCCCGACCAGCAGATGCGTCGTCCGTCCAAGGTGGGATCTGGTTCTCCCATATACTGCCAGTCCGCGGAACTGCCACGAAGATACAGGGACCCGGCGGCGGGTACGATCGTCTTAACCCCCTTTGCCTGGGTACCCGCTTCAAGCAATATGACGCGGATCGCGGGATCGGCAGACAGGCGGTACGCCAGCACCGCGCCCGCACTGCCGCCACCCACGATAATATAGTCGGCCTCGATGCGGTCCATTTTCCTGCCAATATTTCCTACTTTGGAGTGCGATGTAACGCCATAAATGCTGTGGACGTACGTCCCAACACAACGGTACATCTGCCTGCTCTTGTGTTTGTGGTCGATCTATCGGCGCGCATGAGCAATGCCACGTGCGCAACCCCAAGCTCCGTTCATGCGTGCTCCCGACACTTGAAGGCAATGTTGCGGCAAGCTGGTGGGCTGCACCGTCAGCGGCTCCCGGGGCCTGTCGCCGGCCTCGAAGAACTTGCGGCGCCCATGCGCCCAGCAAAAAAGCGAGCCTGACCTGCCGTCACCAGCACCGGGCAAGCGCTGCATAGCCTGAGAAGCCGCAATCTGGATCTCGGACAGCACATCCGTCGTTAGCCTGAGCTTGCGCGTGCTCCCACCGAGTGGCAGGTTTTCTTGAGTTGACTATTGCCCTCGTCACCCGAAGTGCGTTCAGTGCAGTCCTATGACATGGCGGGCAGCACCGTCGACAGGGAAGTGACATATGCACTTTTCGTCGATTGCGATCACTCTAGGCTGGATGCGGAACACCGCACCACAAAAAATAGTCAGCGTCGCCCTTGCAGGATCGCCGGAGCGATCTGGCGGTTCGCCACTTCGCGCAACACGAAACTGCTGCGGATGCGAGAGACATGCGGCAATACCGAAAGTTCCTTGCGATAGATCATGTCATAATCGTCCAGCGACTGAACATTCATAATCATCAGGAAGTCGGTGTCCCCAGTGATGAAAGCGCAGAAGCGCATCGAGGGGCTCTGTAAAACGGCATGTTCGAAGTCCCGCAGCACATTCTCTGCTTGGGATACCAGTTCGATTGAAACCACAACGAGCGTTCCGTAACCCAGCGCCCGCACGTTGAGGTTCGCCGAATAGTGAGTGATATAGCCGGTTTCCTCCAGAATCTTGCGCCGCCGCGCCACCGCCGTGCTCGACAGATGCACGGTCTCGCCCAGCGATACGTCCGACGCCCGCCCTTCGGTGACGAGCGCCCGCATCAGGCGAAAGTCGGTTTCGTCAAGTTCATATTGAAGGGGGCGGCTTCGCGCCGGGTCAGCCCAGTTCATTCTGCCGGACGGCATGTCCATGTTACTTTGCGCCCCTTTTTTGATTTTCAGAGCCATAGTGCCGATAATCTCCACAAATTCAAATGGAAGAGGACGAAGGGGGAAATCATTCGGACAGAACATCGTCAAACCATCCGGCATCGCCGATCGGCATGCCGGCCGGGATTTCGAGTCTGGGGTGGCGGTGGATGTCGATTTCGGCTTCCAGTCGTTTCGGATCGGCAAGCGTGCTTGCCAGGGATCGCTGGCAGCATCCATCCCCGGAACCGGGTTTCACCTTGGCGAATGCCGCCGCGATCTCCTTGAGAAAGCCGCCCGGCACCGCAGCGACGTCAGTGAGCGTTTTGGGATCACGGGAAACCGAAGCGATCGCCAACACCGATGCCATGACGGGCAAATGTCCGATCTCACAATTAGCACGCCCGGTAATTGACATCGGAACATCCCCTTTTCCTGATCCGCTGGTAATGGCGCGGCTGGGGTCAGGAGAGGACGTTAACACACATTGCGGTGCAACATCTCGGAAACTTGCCGGTCCATTACGGATGGGCGTTGATGGAATCCTGCGACAAATGCATATTATGCGCAGGATTTCCATTTCAGTGAGGATCATGCGCCCCGCTCTTTGAAGCGGAAACTCCATGCTGCACTGCATTTCGAATCAACGACCAGCGTGTTGACCGCAAAATGCGCGCCCGGTGGGATAGCGTGCATCATTTCCGCGCCATGTTCCCGTTCTGCGACCAAATCTGTCATCGGTCTCCCACTATCCTCTGATCTTTCGCGGGATCGCGCGCGTACTTCCAGCTAAGATCAAGCCTGTTCTGAAGAAGTATCGGCGAGGCAACGAACTCGCCTTCCCTCCTCATGGAGAGGGGCGGCCGGAGGCAGGCATGGTTCATGCCAGAAGGAGTCATCGCGATGCATAGCCTCACATATGAAAGCGTCTCCAGCAACGGGCGCAAGGGATGGATCGGGGACATTCCTCAGGCGTCCGCGGCGGATTAGCGCCCCGTCGTCGCCGGATTTTTCTACATTCTGCCTCCCGCCGGAAGGAACTTTCGATGGCCCGGATCATCATAATCGGCGCCGGCATCACCGGCGTCACGTCGGCTTACGCTCTGCTTGAAAGGGGGCATGAGGTTACGCTCGTCGAGCGCCTCCGCTACCCGGCGATGGAAACCTCGTTCGCGAACGGTGGCCAGCTTTCGGCCAGCAACGCGGAAGTGTGGAACTCGATAGCGACGATCGCCAAGGGCATGCGCTGGATATTCCGGGCCGACGCGCCGCTGCTGTTCAGCCTGCGCCCCTCACTACACAAATATTCCTGGTTGGGAGAATTTCTGGCCGCCATCCGCAGCCACCGGGCCAATACCGTGGAAACCACAAGGCTTGCCATTGCGGCACGGCATCACCTGTTCGACATCGCCGAACGTGAAGGAATAGATTTTGATCTGTCCCGTTGCGGCATCCTGCATTTCTACCGCGAGCCCGCGAGTTTCACGCAGGCGCGGCGCGGCAACGCCCTGTTGCGCGAAGGAGGCCTCGAACGGGACGAAGTGTCGCCCCAGGAGATCGCGCGGATCGAACCGACGCTCCATGGCGATTTCTGCGGCGGCTTCTTCACGCCTTCGGATTCGACGGGCGACATCCACAAGTTCACCACCGGCCTTGCGGAAGCCTGCATGCGGCGGGGAGCGAAATTCCTGTTCGGTGGCGACGTGAGCGGTTTCGACCTTCGCTCCGGCGGCGTGTCCGTGCGGTTGCGGAAAGACGGCGCCGAGGAAAGGATCGAGGGCGACGCCGTGATGGTCTGCGCCGGCGTCGCCAGCCACAAGCTGGCGGCCATGCTGGGCGATCGCGCCAATATCTATCCGGTCAAGGGCTATTCGATCACCGTGCTGCTCGGCGACGATGCCAGCCGTGCCGCGGCGCCGCGCGTGAGCCTACTGGACGAAGACGCCAAAATCGTGACCAGCCGTCTTGGCGAGGATCGCTTCCGCGTTGCCGGCACAGCGGAATTCAACGGCTTCAACCGCGATATCCGCGCTGACCGGATTCAACCGCTGACCACCTGGAGTGAACGCCATTTTCCTCACATGTCGACCCGGCAGGTCGTTCCTTGGGCAGGCCTGCGCCCGATGACCCCGACCATGATGCCTATTGTCGGTCCGGGCCGCCATTCCCGCATATTCTACAACACCGGCCACGGCCATCTGGGCTGGACTCTTTCGGCCATCACTGCCGAACTGGCAGCCGAACATCTGGAGAAGGGTCTGTCGGGGGATATCGCGCCCGGACATTGAAATTCGGCACCATGATCTGATGAACGGCTGGCCGATGGGCTGGCCGTCCCCTATCCGATATCGACCGGCCCATATCGACAGGCCCAGCCCCTCCCTTCCCGCCTCATGCCTTGGGCGCCGCTCGCCGCCTCTTCCGCAGGACATGACCGCGTGCCTTTCGATCTTTGCAATCATCTCAGCCGCGGCTCCTTCACCGGCGGCGAGATGACGGTAGAGCCACAAGAATCCGCGAATCGGCGATGAACTCTCAAACACGAAGGCGCACATCGCGCATCAATTCCAATTGAATCCCGAAATTCATAACGGATTACGCAAATATGGACTGCTTTTTCTCTCATGTTTTCGAGATATCGACGCGCCCTATTTGTTATGATCGGCGATGAAGAGGGAATGTAGCAATATTATTATAGATATAGAAACAATATTGCTGTCATCGACCAATGAAGTCTAATCTCTCGCATTAAATCGTATTTATCTCAATTTACTATCGAAATGGAGAGGGTCCACATGACAATCAGGGGGTAGGCATGACTCTTTTTCTTGAGAAGTATGTTGAATATAAATGCGGTCTTTTTCGATCTTCATGCCTATCCGCTCTCGCCATTGCCTGTATCGGTAGTATGATTTCTCCGGCAGCTTTTGGGCAGGATTCCGTGAATAGCGATCCTGTCGAACAGTCCGCCATCGTTGTCACCGGCACCCGCGTCACGCGGGACGGTTATCAGGCACCCACGCCGGTCAATGTACTGGGGACCGAAGAAATCAAGGCCGAAGCGCCAGCCAATATTTCAGACTTCGTCAATACGCTTCCATCCGTTCGCGGCAGCACCACGGCATCGCAATCCTCCGGCGCGCTGAGTAACGGCGAAGCGGGCATTGCGGCGTTGAACCTGCGCGGGCTTGGAACGGGACGCACCCTTGTTCTGTTCGACGGACAGCGATCGGTGGTTTCGGCCGGGACGGGCGTTGTGGATACCAACACCTTTCCGCAGGCGCTGATCTCGCGGGTCGAGGTGGTGACGGGCGGCGCTTCCTCGGCTTATGGTTCGGATGCGATCGGTGGCGTGGTCAACTTCATCCTGGATCGCAAATATACCGGCATCAAGGGATCGGTCGACCGGGGCATCACCTCCCGCGGCGATGCGGCCAACTATCGCGCGACCCTGACCGGCGGAATGCCCTTTGCCGGAGAGCGCGGCCATTTGCTCATCAGCGGCGAAATCTTCCATCAGGACGGCATTTTTGGCAAGTCGCGCAGCTGGGATCGCAAGGGCTATTTCGCGATGAGGAATCCCGATACCTCGGCGGGAGCGCCTTTCTACATCGTCGGCGAAGGGATCGGCATCGCGTCCTACACGCCCGGCGGGCTGATCACTTCCGGCCCGCTTCAGGGGACGTTTTTCGGCGAAGGCGGCGCAGTCGGGCAGCTCGATTATGGCGCTACCTCAGGCCAGTGGATGCAGGGCGGCGACTGGCGGTACACGACCTCCGGCATGCTCGGCACCAACTCGCTCCAGGCCGAGGAGGACCGGCAGAGCATCTTCGGACGCGGCAGCTTCGACCTGACCGACAATATCCATATTTTCGCGCAGGCCTCCTTCACGCGCTACAAGGGGCTCAGCTATTACATCAATCCCACGACCACGGGCATTGTCATCCAGCGGGACAACGCGTTTCTCCCGGCGGAGGTGGCCGCAGCCATGGATGAGAACGGCGTCACCTCCTTCACCATGGGCACCAGCAACGGCGACATGCCGTCATCGGGCAGCCGCAACGTCCGCAAGACCGAGCGATATGTGGTCGGCGCAGACGGCGATTTCACCGTCGGAGGCCTCGGTTTCACCTGGAACGCCTATTATCAGAAGGGCATCACCAGATCGCGCGAGCAACTGACCGACACTTATAATATCCAGCGGCTGGCCTGGGCGACCGACGCGGTGTTCGATGGGAACGGCAGGATCGTCTGCCGTTCGGCCGAAGCGCAGGCCAACGGCTGCGTTCCGCTCAACCGCTTCGGGACCGGCATCGCCAATGCCGACGACCTCGCCTATGTGATGGGACGTCCGCTGCGGAACCAGACCTTCAAGCAGGATGTCGGCGCCGTCAGCTTTTCCACGAACGACATTCCCGGATGGGCCGGCAACATCTCGCTCGCCTTCGGCGTCGAAGCGCGCAAGGAACAGATCGACGGTCATGTCGATCCTGAATTCCAGAGCGGATGGAAATATGGCAACTACCGCGTCACGACGGGCTCCTATAATGTAAAGGAAGCCTTTGTCGAAGCTGTCGTTCCCGTTTTCAGCGGGTTCGAGATGAACGGCGCCTTTCGCTATACCGATTATTCCATTTCCGGCGGCGTGAGCACCTGGAAGGTCGGCGCCACCTTCGAGCCCATTTCCGACCTGCGCTTCCGCGGCTATGTCTCGAAGGATATTCGCGCGCCCAATCTGAGCGAATTGTTTGCGACCGGGATCGGCCGCACCAATTCCGTGGCGATCAACGGGACGCAGATGCAGTTCGTCCAGGCCCTGATGGGAAGCACGCAGCTCAAGCCGGAAAAGGCGGACAGCTTCGGCATTGGCGCGGTTGCGACGCCCCGTTTCATTCCCGGCCTTTCCTTTTCAGTCGATTATTACAAGCTCAAGATCAAGGATGTCATCAGCTCGCTCAATGCGGAACAGACCGTCAACTATTGTTACGACAACAATATCCAGCGCTACTGCGACAATATCAATTTCGACGGCAATGGCGTCTTGCAGACTATCGACCTGTATTTTGAAAATCTGAACAGCATGCGGGCTCAAGGGATTGATATAGAAGCGTCCTACCGCCTTCCGGCCGACGCGATTTTCGCCAAGGCGTCGGGCGAGTTCAGTTTCCGCGCCATGGCGACCCATTATATCGAAAATCGCACCGACAATGGCGTGACGGCGATCGACCAGGCGGGCGCGATCGCGGGTTTTGCCGCGGGCACGCCGGATTGGGTCTATCGCCTGACCGCAGGGTATAAGAACGACAATCTGCTGCTGACCCTGACCGGGCGCGGCGTCAGCAGCGGCGTCATCCGCCATGACTATGTGGAATGCCAAAGCGCCTGCCCGACCGTGAGCCCGCCCTATTTCACGGTAAACGACAATAAGGTGCCCGGCGCCTTCTTTCTGGACGCGTCGGTGAACTATACCTGGAACCTTGGCAGCGGCAGGACCGCCGAGATGTTCTTCGTCGTCAAGAACCTGCTCGACAAGGACCCGGTGCTGGTTTCCGATCCTCAATATATCGCTGCGGAAAATACCGCCGGTTATCCGCAAACCAACCGTTTGCTCTACGACGTGCTGGGCAGGACCTTCCGCGTCGGGGCCAGATTCTCGTTCTAGACCAGGTGGTCGCAGGCAGATGAACCGCCGGCGTCAAATTCAGGATAAAGGAGGGCAACAGGATGCGCACCGCAGGATTCCGAAAAACAATGCTGACTTGTCTGATGGCGGGGACGGCGCTCTTATTGGTGGGCTGCGGCGACCAGTCCGGTTCGGGGCAGTCCAATGCCGGATCAGCGTCGCCGTCGGCTCAGAAAAAGCTGGGGATCAGACCGCAAGGCGACACCGAACTCAATATCGACATGAGCAAGGTGCACACCGACGATCTCAAGAAGATATTCGCTTATATTGACGAAAATATCGACGAGCATGTCGTCAATCTGCAGAAGTGGATACAGCAACCCAGCGTATCCAACACCGGCGAGGGCATTCCCGAATCCGCCGAAATGGTGAAAGGCATGTTCGATCAGCTCGGCTGCCAGAAAACGCAGGTTTTCGATGTCGGCAAGTCGGAGTTCGGGGCCCAGAGCAATCCGGTGGTCTACGCCGATTGCAACGAAGGGGCCGACAAGACGCTGGTCATCTACTGGATGTACGACACGATGCCCGTGACGCAGCCCGACCTGTGGAAAGCGCCGCCGTTCGAAGGCCAACTGGTCGAACAGGCGCCTTTCAAGAAAGTGCTGATCGGGCGTGGCGCAACCAATTCCAAGGGACCGCAAATGGCCATGTGGAATGCGCTGATGTCGATCAAGGCAGTCACGGGGAAACTTCCGGTCAACCTGATCTTCGTTGCCGAGGGCGATGAGGAGCGCATGTCGATCGGCTATCGCAAGTTCGTTCGCGACCATCCCGAACTCTTCAAGAAGGCCGACGCCATGTACACGTTCGGTTTTCAATCGGCGTCAGGTGGTGCCCTCATGCTCGCCGGTTCCGAGGGTTGCGTATTCGTCGAATTGACGACGAGCGGTGCGAAATGGGGCAGGGGACCGAATTACAGCGATATCCATGGCGGCTTCAAGCGGTCGGTCGATGCGCCCGCCTGGCGTCATATCAAGATGCTTTCGACACTCACCGATGCAACCGGCAACCGGGTGCTGATCGACGGCTTCTATGATAATATGGAGCCGCTTTCCCCGGCGAAGGAAGCCGCGCTGCGCGCCGCCGCGGCGAATTTCGACCCGAAGGCCGCGGCGCAGAATCTGGGCGTCGAGCGTTTCATCTCGGACGATCCCTACCAGATCCTCAAGGATTCCGGATATGGCACGTCGATGAACATAGACGGCATCTGGGGCGGCAATATGTTCCCCGGCGGTTCGGGCGCGATCCTGCCCAACAAGATCACGTCGAAACATAATTTCCGTTACATCCCGAACATGAACGGGATGGACATCGTGAAGAAGCTTCGCGCCCATCTCGACAAGCATGGCTTCCAGGATGTCGAGATCAACGTCGTGGGTGACGTGCCCTGGGCCAAGCGGAGCACCGACACGCCGGTCGGCCGGGCCGTCGCGACCACGCTGGATGCATTCGGCATCCCGCATGCGCCGCTCAGCGCGGAACAGAGCGTCATGGGCGGATATTGGCCGGCCTATCTGTTCGCCGGCGACACGCTCGACATTCCAATCACCGGCGGCATGGCCGGACATGGCGGCAACGCGCACGCAGCCAACGAATATTATGTGATCGAAGGGGCCGGGAAGGTCTACGGCATGGCCGGCGCCGAGAAATCGGTTGCGATGGTCCTCTACAATTTCGCCGGTCTGAACGGGCCGACCGCACCGGCCACGGCGGCGGCCAGGCGCAAATAGAGGAGCCGGACATCGTGACGGAAAACGCCCGCATGTCAGTCATTTCGCTTCGCGGAATCAAGAAAAGCTATCAGCTTGGGGAAAATCGGGTCGAGGCGCTGCGCGGCGTCTCGCTCGACATCGCCCAGGGAGAATTTGTGGCGATCACCGGGCCATCGGGATCGGGCAAGTCGACGATGATGCATATATTGGGCTGCCTCGACCGGCCCGGCGAGGGCGAATATCTGCTTAACGGCAAAAATGTCTCCAGCCTGTCGCGCGACGAACTTGCGGACATCCGCAACAAGGAGATCGGTTTCGTTTTTCAGGGGTTCAATCTCTTGCCCCGCACCACCGCGCTTGAAAATGTGGAGGTGCCGCTGCTCTATACGCGTCCGACGATGCCAGCGGCCGAACGGCGGGAGCGCGCGATGAAGGCGCTGGTGGCGATGGGGCTGGCCGATCGCCATGACCATCATCCGAACCAGCTTTCGGGCGGTCAGCAGCAACGGGTCGCCATCGCGCGCGCGCTGGTCAACGAGCCTGCGCTGATCCTTGCCGACGAGCCGACCGGCAACCTGGACACCAGAACGAGCGTCGAGGTGATGCGTATCCTTCAGGACCTGCGGGAAACGCGCGGGATAACCATCGTGCTCATCACCCACGAACCCGATATCGCGGCGCATGGAACGCGCATCATCGCGATCCGCGACGGCGACATCGTCAGCGACGAAGCCAATCAGGCCGCCATTGCGCATCCCGTGCCGGTGACGGCGAATGCGAACTGATTGCCGATGAGCCTCGACATTTCCCTGCGGCACAACCTGCATGTCGCCTGGGCCGCCCTGTCGCGCAACCGGGGGCAGGCGGCGCTGGCGATACTCGGCGTCATGATCGGCGTGGGCGCACTGGTGGCGAGCCTCGCTCTGGGGCGCGGCGCGCAAAATGCCCTCGACGAACAACTGCGCGCGGCCGGCGCGAACATGATCCTGGTGACGTCGGGCAATTATCAGGTCAAGCGCGAGCAGCGCATGGACGGCGGGCCAGCCCATGGTGCGGCCGATCCCGAAACGCCTCCCCGAAATCCGGCCCGCCCGCGACGCGTGATACAGGCGTCGCTGGTGCCCACCGACTGGTTCGGATGGAGATCGTCACAGGCGCCGATCCTCCTCGCCCATGATGAAAGCGATCCCATGGCCGTCCACGATCATCCGACCGCGGCCGAGCGGCTGGGCGACGCGGAAGCCGGGCTGGGCGCAGCGGCGACGCTGACGCGCGACGACGCCCGCGCAATCGAACGGGAGATTGCAGGCATCGAACATGTCGTGTCGGGGGTTCACGAAAACGTGCGCGTCTTTGCCGACGAACCCGGCGGAAAACAATGGTATACAAGGCTGCACGGCACAGAGGCGGATTTGCCGCGCGTCCGCGCCGGCTGGGCGATCCGCCGGGGCCGGTTCCTCAGCGACGGCGATGTCGAAAGCGCGGCGCAGGTGATGGTGCTGGGACGCATAGCCGCGGATCGGCTGTTCGGGCCGGGAAACGACCCGGTCGGCCGCACCGCGTTTCTGTGGAACCAGCCCTTCAGGATCGTCGGCATGGTCGACGGCCAGTCCTGGGCCGCCGCGCCGGCGGCGGGCGACGACCAGTTCGACGCCGTCTATGTTCCCGTCACGACCGTCGCCAGACTGTTGAATGTCGCAAAGCTCAACACCGTGCTCGTGACGACCAGGTCGGTGGGGGATACGACGCGCATTTCGGGCGAAGTGGCGAAGCTGCTGCGCAAGCGGCACGGTATTGCCGAGAATCATCCCGACGATTTCGAAGTCCGCACGCAGGCGCAGCAACTTCTGGGCAAAGGGCTCCCGCCCGAAATCGCGCATGTGGTGAAGAGCAATATGCGCAGCGTCGATCAACTGACGATCGAACAGCTTTCCAGTTCGCTGACGCGCGCCAACCGCACGATGCTGATCCTGCTGGGCAGCGTCGCCGCCGTATCGCTTCTGGTCGGCGGCGTCGGCGTGATGAATCTGCTGCTGCTGTCGGTCACGCAGCGGACGCGTGAGGTGGGACTGAGGATCGCGTTGGGCGCGCGGCAAAGCGACATCGGGCTGCAATTCATGCTGGAAGCGATGCTCCTCACGCTCATCGGCGGCGTGCTTGGCATTGCGGCGGGCCTTGGGGCCGCGCAGGTGCTGCAACAGTTCTTCCGCTGGTCGGCGGTGGTTTCCCCCATGATCGCGCTGACGGCGGTGGGGGCGGCGGCGCTGCTCGGCGTCGTCTTTGGCGTCTATCCGGCGCGGCGCGCGGCGGCTTTGCTCCCGATCGACGCGCTGCGTCATGAATAGGCCGATGCAGGAGGTCCGGCGGCCATGAAAACAAATCTGCGGATCGCCATCGCATCGCTGCGCCAGAACCGGATGCAGGCGCTGCTCACGCTTCTGGGGATGAGCGTCGGCGTTGCCATGGTCGTCGTCGTTTCGGGGCTGGGGCGGGGCGCGCAATTGCGTATCGAGGACCAGATAGAAAGCGCCGGCCCGACCCGCATCATCCTGCGTTCCGGCAATTTCCGCCCTGCGGCGATGGAAATGACGGGGCAGCAGGACAGCGGCGGCGGCGAACCCAGCGAAGGGTCGGTCTCTCCCAACCCGCTGGCATCCGACCCGCCGGCGGAGAAGGGCGCGATCGCTCCGGCCACGGACGCTGCGGTGGCCGATGCCCGGCGGCGGGCGATCGAGACGACGTCGGCAAAGACGCACCGCACGCCGCCCGCGCCGCTTGACGACGCGCATGTCGCGCTGCTGCGCCGCTCGATCAGGGGCGTGCGCGCCGTTGCCGCGTCGATGCGGGGCAACATCCCGGTCGATCCGGCGTCCGGCATCGCGATGCGCACGCTGCGGATCGAAGGGATCGAGGCTGCCCTGCCTGAAATGCGCGGCTGGACGCTCGTCATGGGACGCTTTCCTGGCGAGGACGAATATCGTGCCGGCGCGCCTGTGATGGTCGCCACGGCCGATGTCGTCCGCCGCTTATGGCCGGACGAAGCGAAGCCGCTGGGCCGCAGCCTTTCGCTCAAGGGACGTGCCGTGAAACTTATCGGGATCATTGCGGTGAAACATGCCGATGAGCCGTCGGTGGCCGTGCCGCTGGTCCATGTCCCCTTGCTGCTCGCGAAGGCGCTGTTGGACCGCACGGATTATGACAGCATCATGGTGCAGACTGCGTCGGTCGGTGTGACCACCGCTGTCGCGGCCTCGATGCGCAAGGAGTTGCGGGCGCTTCACACGCTTCCGGCCGATACCCTCGACGATTTCCGGATCGAGACGCAGAGCGTCTCGGCGATGCCCGGAATGGGCAGCGATCCCAGGCTGATGCGCGCCGTCCATTCCAATGTCGTCGAGTTCGAGCAGGCGTCCTGGGAGGAAATGGCGAAGAGCTTGCGACAGGCGAACCGTACCTTCACGCTTCTGCTGGCGGCCGCTGCCGCCGTTTCCCTGCTGGTGGGCGGGATCGGGGTGATGAACATCATGCTCGTTTCCGTCACGGCGCGGACGCGCGAGATCGGCCTGCGCATGGCGGTCGGCGCGCGCGAACGCGACGTCATGACGCAATTCCTTGTCGAGGCGGTGCTCCTGGCCGCGATCGGCGGCGCGGGCGGGCTGCTGCTCGGCGGGATCGGCCTGGCGGTCGCCCATTATGGCCTGCACTGGGCGACCGCCCTTTCGCCGGCAATGCTGCTGCTCGCGCTGGCGATGGCGGCCGGCACGGGAGTCGTCTTTGGATATGGTCCGGCCCGCCGCGCGTCGATCCTCGATCCCGTGGTCGCGGTGCGTTCGGAATGAGCCGGCGAATTTCTCTGCCGGCGGTTATGGGGAGGCCCTGATGCTTGCGCTGTTGCCCGTGAACATCCACCTTGCGATCCAGTCGCTCAACCGCAACCGGATGCGCAGCCTGCTGACGATGCTGGGCATCATCATCGGCATCGCGGCGGTGCTGACGATGATCGCGCTCGGCACCGGCGCGCGCGCGTCGGTCGAGGATGAGGTCGGCTCCGCCGGCACCAAGCTGATCTTCGTCAAGGCGGGCAATTATACGCGCGGCGGCGAGAGTGTCGGCATCGCGGCCGGTCTGGGCGCCGCCAGAACGCTGATGCCCGCGGATGCGGAGGCGATCGCGGGCGAGGTCGCCGGCATAAGGGCGATCAGCCCGCGCGTCTCGGCCCGCACCACGATCAGCAGCGGCGAGGCGCGATCCTTCGCGCGGGTGCAAGGCGTCGGGCCCGATTTCGCCAAGGCCTATTCCTGGACATTCTCGAACGGCAGGATGTTCGGCGATGGCGGCGAGGAAGCGGTGATCGGCCGCGTCCTCGCCGACCGCCTGTTCGGCACCGGCGCCGCGGCGGTCGGCAAGCAGGTGGAGGCGCGCGGCGCGACTTTCCACATCGTCGGCGTGATCCCCGGCGAATCGGAGGATCAGGGCGAGGAACTGTTCGTGCCATGGCGCGCGCTGCAATCGCGCCTGGGCGGCAGCCACATCGAAGCCATCGTGATCGCGGCCGAAAAGGCGGGCGAAGCCTCACGCATGGGCGATGACATCAAGGCGCTGCTGCGCCGCCGCCACGGCCTTTCGCCGGGCAGCAGCAATCAGAGCTATCTTGGCGCGCAGGGCGGCGGATCGGCGCGGCCCGACGATTTCACCGTGGAAACCCAGGCGGCCCAGGCGCTGACCAAGGGCCTTTATACCCCTGCAGCCGCCTTTGCCCTCGCCAATCTGCCCAAGCTTGACGAGGTTACGCTGGAGGAGATGGCGTCGACACTCGACCGCGCCAGCGACACCATGACCGCGCTGCTGGCCAGCATCGCGGGCGTTTCCCTGATCGTCGGCGGCATCGGCATCATGAACATCATGCTGGTGTCGGTGACCGAACGCACGCGCGAGATCGGGCTGCGCGTCGCCACCGGTGCGCGTTCCGCAGATGTCGCGATGCAGTTCCTGGTCGAGGCGGTCATGCTCAGCCTGATCGGAGGCCTGATCGGGCTGGCGCTGGGACTCTTGTCGTCGCGCCTGATCGGCTGGTCGCTCGGCTGGCCGGTGGAGGTGTCCTTCGGCGCGATCATGCTGGCGATCGGCATTTCACTGCTGGTCGGACTGGTATTCGGCATCTATCCAGCCCGGCGCGCCTCGCTGTTCGATCCGATCGACGCGTTGAGGAGCGAATAGCCGCGATGGCCTCGGCCGCAGCCTTGCTCCCGAACGTTGAGCGCCAGCGGGCACGGTTCCGGTTCGTGTTGCCCCTGATCGCGCTACTGGCTTTGGTCGGATTCGTGACGGTGCGCGGCAATGGCGTAGCGACGGCAGCCGATACCCAGGCTCAAGCGGAACAATATGTCCGGCTGGCCCTTGCGCTCGACCGCCTTCATGACGGTGAGGTGGATGGCTGGTTCGGCCCTGCATTGCCTGACCAGCCCGACCCCGCCATTCCCCACGATCCGGATGGGCTCGACCGGGCCGTGACGCGCCTTGCCGCCTCTCTCGCAACTCCCGGCAAAGGCGCCGATGAAGAGCGCCGCGTGCATTTGCGTATCCTTGTCCGCCGGCTGACAGGCGTGATGACGATCATCGGCAATAGCCCGTCCGACGACTTCTACCGGGAGGCCGCCCATATCTATGGTCTCGCCGAACCGACCGATGCCGAGGCCGCGCATTGGAAGGAGGCGCGCACTCAACTTGATGCGCTGTTGCCCGGCGAGGGGCCGTTGGTCGCGCGGCTCGAAAAGTTCCGGTCGCGCTTTATCGTCCCGCTCGACAGCCGCGAGGCGCTGTTCACCCAGGCGCTTGCTGAATGCCGCGCCCGAACGCTGGCCCAGTGGAAACTGCCAGCCGAGGAAAGGCTCGATCTCGTCTGGACCGCGGCAGTGCCGGCGGCATGGCACCGCTATGAAGGAAATCTGCGCAGCGTCTTGCGGATCAACCGGCAGGCGCTTGCCTTGCCGGGGCAGGCAATGGATCTGGCCTGTCACGAAGCCTATCCCGGCCATCATGCCCAGTTCGTCCTTGCCGATGCGGCTGCTGGACCGGGCGGCTTGCCGGTGGAGGACCGGCTGACGCTGCTGCGTTCTCCCGAAAGCGTGATCCGGGAAGGGGCCGCCGATTTTGGAGTTGAACTGGTGTTTCCGTCCGGCGAGCGGATCGCATTCCTGCGCGACACGCTCTTTCCGCTCGCGGGCCTCGATCCGGCCGACGCCCCGCTCTATGCCCGGATCGAGGCGCTTGAACGCACGGCATCGGGGATGAGCCTGCCGATCCTGGCGCGCTATCGCGACGGCACGCTCAGCCGCGCCGCCGCCGCTGCCGCGCTGGCCGACGAAGCGCTGGTGGCAAGCCCGGCCGCGCTTCTCGACTTCACGGATCGCTATGGCGCCTATGTCACGGGCTACACCCTCGCGCGCGACCGGGTGAGGAGCGGGCTTACGCGCAACTGCGGCGGGAGTCCGTGGGAGCCGCTGCGCGCGCTGGTCGAGCAGCCGCGCGCGCCTCCGCCCTATGTATTGGCGGCGGGTTTCGCCGTCCCATCATCATAAGGAGATCGACGTGGGAAAGACCAGCTTGAGGGTATCGTTGGCCGGGCTGCTGCTTATCGGCGGTGCGGCTTGTGGCGGCATGTCCGGCGCGCAGGTTCATGCATCGTCGGATGCATCCGCTTTCCTGGTGGAAAATGACGCCGCGATGAAAAAGATGATGGCGGACATGCATGTGCCGCCCAGCGGCATGGTCGATCGCGACTTCCTCGTGATGATGATCCCGCATCATCAGGGAGCCATCGACATGTGTGCTGCGCTGCTACGATATGGCTCCAACGCGAAGCTCAAGATATTGTGCAACGAGATTGCGACCAAGCAGGAAGAAGAAATCCACCTGATGCGACGCTTGCTGGCGGACATGCCTGCCGCGCCTGCCCCCGCGGACGAAAATCCTCCGCACCATCATCATTAACCGTAGTAATAATCGGCGGCACCTGACGCTATCGGCGGAGGGCATCGTCAGAAGAAGGTTGTCTGAACGCAGACGCAGGGCAGGACCAGTGGATGCCCCGTCGATCAACCAGCCCTTCCGTTATTTCAAGACATCGTCCGAGATCATCCGGCTTGTTGTGATGATGTACATCCGCTTTCCGCCGAGCCTTCGGAATGTCGAGGACCTGTTGTTCGGGCGCAGCATCGACATCAACCACAGATGCCGTAAGATAAACTGGATCGGCCGGTCGATCATATCATCCCCGAGCCCGTCAATGCCATGGTCGGTGTCGTGGCCATCTCGTCTCCTAACGCGTTCCGAACTATTGACAGAGTGGAAGCACGCAGGCTTGGTCGAGGCGGGGTAGAGGCAAGGTTCTTGGCACCGATTTATGGCATGCCAGGAAATTCCATAATCGGAAAAGGGGTAGGGTATTGGCCAAAGACAAAGCCGTTGCCCCAAGCTTACCTGAGCTTTCCACGTCGGCCTTCGATGCTGGCGGATTCGTCGGGTTCGGCCGTCCGTCATGAGCGCCGCCCTTTCCCCGCGCCTGTTCCTGACGCTGTTGGTGACGGGCGCTATCGCGATCGTGCTTGTCGTCTGCGCGATGACGCTCGCCCAGCCCAGGGCCGGGCGCCTTTTGGCGGGGGGAGGGCATGTGTCCGTCCGCCTCGCCACGCAAGCGACATCGGGCGGCATCGTCGAGGGACGGGTGACGGCGCTGGCCGCGCCCGATGGCCGGCGCATGGCGATCCTGCCGATGGACCTGATCGAAGACCCGGACCTCATCGACAGCTATCGGGTGCTGGACGACTTCTTTGCCCGCCAGACCCGCCTGGCGAAGGCGCTGCGGGACGGCTATGGCTTAGAACTGGACACCGGACAGGGCACCGTCGTGGTCGCGGCGCCCGCCGGGCCGCTGCATCTTCATCATCGGCTCGCCCTGTTGCCCGCCTTTTTCTGGGTGCAGATCGGCGTCGGCGTCGCCGGGCTGCTGATCGGGGGGTGGATCCATGCCCTGCGGCCGCGGGATCGAAGCGCCCGGCTGTTCGGTCTGGCGGGCGCGGGAATGTTCGTCGCGCTGTTGCCCGTCGCGATCTACAGCAGCCGCGAAATCGCGTTGCCCGGCGGCCTGTTTCGGCTGCTGCTGCACATCAGCCTGGCGGGATCGTGGGTGCTGGGCGCCGCACTCATCAGCCTGTTCCTCACCTATCCGCGCCGCCTCGTCCGCGACAGGACGATCCTGGCCGTGTTCATGCTGTGCGCGGGCGCGTTCCTGATCCGGTCGATGCGTCTGGCCCCGACACCCGCGATCGCGCATCAGGCGCCCGTGCTCGTCGCGCTGGCGGCGCTGGCGCTGGGCATTGCCTGGCAGTGGCGCGCGTCCGCCGGGGATCCGGCCGCGCGGGTCATCGTCCGTTGGTTCGGCGTCTCGGTTTTGTCGGGGTGCGCGCTGTTCGTGGCCCTCATCATCCTGCCGCCGATGTTCGGCGCGACATCTTCGGTAGCGCAGGGCTATGCCGTGATCGCCTTCCTCGCCATCTATGGCGGAGCGGCGGTGGCGGTCGCGCGCTACCGATTGTTCGACCTCGATCGCTGGGCGCTCCGCATCCTGCTGTTTGCCGGAACCAGCGTGATGCTGGTCGTCATCGACGCGATTCTGATGATCGGCATCCAGATGGCGCCCGCGCCGTCGCTGGGCCTCGCGCTTCTGGTCACGACGCTCGGTTATCTGCCGGTCCGGGACATGCTGTGGCAAAGATTTGCCGGTCGCGGACAGGATCGCCCCCGGCTGTTCGGCATGGTTTCGGAGGTGGCGTTCGCTCTGGACCATCGCACCGAACATTGGGAGGCGTTGCTGCGCCATGCGTTCGACCCGCTGTCGATCATGCGGACCGGGGAGGACGTCCACGCTCCGGAAATCCGCGAGGACGGCGCCGAGCTGCGGCTGCCCGCCGTCGCCGGGGCCAGCGCGCTCCGCCTCCGGTTCATGCACGGCGGCGGCCGGCTGTTCGGGGAGAAAGAGCGCAAGCTGGCCCAGGATATCATCGCCTTGCTACAGACGATCGACGCGCGACGGCAGCTTTACGATCAGGCGGTGATCCATGAACGGTTGAGGATCGCGCGCGATCTCCATGACGATGTCGGCGCCCGGCTGCTCTCCGCGCTCCACGGCGCCGATGAGGGGACGCGTCCGGCCCTCCACGCCGCGCTCGACGATATTCGCCTCATCGTATCGGGGCTGGGCGGGGAACAGCGGGACTTCGGCTCGCTCATGGCCGAATTGCGGCACGAGGTGGCCCGGCGGCTGGAGATACTGGACATCGCGCTCGACTGGCCGTTGCCCGACCCGCGGGAAGCGGAAGCCGTGCTCGACTATCGCGCGTGCCGGGCGCTTTCCTCGATGGTGCGGGAGCTGACCAGCAATATATTGCGGCATGCCGACGCCCGTTCGGTCACGATCCGGATCTCCTGCCGCGATGGCGTCGTGGAAGGGACGATCGCCGACGACGGCGTCGGCCTTCCCGAGCGGCGGGGAGAGCGCCAGGGCAACGGATTGCGCAACCTGGCCGCGCGCGCGCAGGCGCTGTGCGGCGGGTTCGTGATCGGGCCGGGACGGCCAGGAACGATCGCCCGGTTCGATTTCCCTTACGCCCCGATGCCCACCATCCCGGAACAGGGAGTGACGGCGCCCCGGCCGGCGCTTACCATTGCCGAATGACCCTCGCCGCGAAGAGTCCTGTCGGTTACGTCCTTCTTGTCGAGGACCAGCACCGCACGCGGGCATGGCTGGAGGCCATCCTGTCGTCCGCCTTCCCCGCCCATCCGGTCGTGTCCCACGCGACGAAGGAGGACGCGGCCGATTGGTTAACGATGCTGCGGCCGGGGGTCGGCCATCTTCACATGGCGCTGGTCGACATAAACCTGCCCGACGGATCGGGCATCGAGATTATCCGGCAGGTCGCCGCCGGATGGCCGGATGCCATCGCCGCCGTCGCGACGATCTATGGCGACGATCTTCACCTGATGGAGGCCATCGCGGCCGGGGCGCGGGGCTATCTGCTGAAAGGAGACCCGCCCGACATCCTTCGGGGGTGTCTGCAACGGCTCGCGCGCGGTGAGCCGGCAACGTCCCCCGCAATCGCACTGCGCATCCTCGCCCATTTCCGGCAAAGCGCGGAAAAGCGTATCGCGGCAGGCGATCTGCCGCACCAGCGGGCGCTGTCCCGGCGCGAAACCGAAGTGCTCGATCTGCTGGCGCGCGGCTACACCATCGCGGAGTCCGCGCGTCGGCTCGGCCTGTCGTCGCAGACCGTCTCGACCTATGTCCGCACGATCTATTCCAAGCTCAGTGTCAACAATCGCGCCCAGGCCGTGGTGGAAGCGCGCCGTCGCGGGCTGGGCTGAGCCCTTCCCTTCCGGTTCGTCCCTCCCGAAACGGGGGTAACGGCGCCATTCCCACCCGTGATAGCCGTGCGCCCGGTCCTGGTGTTCCGCCATGGGGGATCGAGTGAGACCGGGTTTTCGGAGGCCGGGGGCCTTGGCATAGTTATACGGCAGGTGAAGGGCCTGCCCCGGCATCCGATGCCGTGGGTAATCATGCGCCTGCCAGGGAGAAGCATATCATGCGTTCGCTGCATATCGTTTACGCCGCCCTGTTCGCGCTGGCGCCTTGCGGGGCATTCGCCCAGGCGCCCGTCCCCGTTCCGCCGGTCAAGCTGTCCAAGCCGAACGGCCATGGCCTGAAGAACAAGATCGCCATCCTGTCCTATTCGATCAACTTCGTGACCGCCCAGCGCGCGTCGGCCAATGCCACCGTCGGGGTCAAGGCGCGCGCGGGAACCGCGCTGATCGGCGTGGACGAGGCAATGATGCGGCGGCTCGCCAATGAGGCCTTCGCCGATCTCAAGGCGCAGATGGCGGCCGCTGGCATCCCGTCGATCGGCGACGACATCGTGGCCCGGACGGCCCGCACGGCCGGCGTGACGCTGATCCCGGGCAACAGGGAAGAGAATCGCGACGGCGGCATGACGATCGGGACCGGAATCAAGAAAGCCTATGTCAGTGTGGGCGCCGATGCCGCGCCGCTGACCGACCTGTATCAGTCAGCCGGCAAGGTCGGCGGGTTCGGCATGTTGGCCCGGTTCGGCAAGGGCAACGCCCTCAGCAAGCCGGCGCTGGAATTGGGTGCGGCGTTCATCTCCCCGTCGCTGACGATCGATTTCGCCGATGCCGACGCGCGCATTGGCCGGACCCTGGCCGGCAGCCGCCGCGCCAGCGTCGAGATCGAGCCGCAATTCGCCATCCGCGCGCCATCCCCCACCAACATCCAGGTCGGCCAGTCCGTCGGCATCGCCGGCCCGACGATGATGACGCTTTCGAAAGACGTCGTGATCAAGGCCCCTTTCTCGCATTCGGCGGGCGCCTCGGCGATGCAGTCGGAGGGCGCCTATCTAGAGATGAAGCAGGCGCGGCCGGGCGACATCATCGTCGACCTGCCGCGATGGACCGCGCTCGTCCAATCCGCCTATCGGGCCTATAATGCCTCGGTCGTCGCCAACCTCCTCGCCGCTCGATGACGTGAAGCGGCGCGATGATCGCTGCCGGGCACCGGCATCGCGCCGCTTCATAGCTCCAGGGCCATGGTAAGCCCGTTCCTGCGCCCGCCATGGACATGGCGATCCGATCCGCGATGCGGGCCGCGGCACGTCGCCGCGCGCCGGGAGCACGTTCGATGAAGTCATGATTTCTGGCTATCCCATTAAAAAAAAGGGAAGAGGACTGTGGTCCTGGCCATGGCATTGGGTTAGACATGCGTGGTGCCGGACGCCACGATGAATCCTCGCGTGTTCTGGGGCAGCAGCCTCATCGCCCTGTTCCTGCTGGCGGGAGCGCTGTTGGCGCCGGGCACCTCGGACATCGTCTTTCGCCAGGCGCAAGCCTGGGTGATCGATCGTTTCGGCTGGTTCTACATTGCATCGGTCGCGGGTTTCCTGGTGGTCGTGATCGGTCTGGCGATCAGCCCCGCGGGCCGATTGCGCCTGGGCCCCGACGACGCGGAGCCCGACTTTCCCTATATCTCCTGGCTGGCGATGCTGTTCGCGGCCGGCATGGGAATCGGCCTCATGTTCTTCGCGGTGGCCGAGCCGATCCAGCATTATAGCGCCCCGCCGGAAGTCGAGGCCGGCACCATCCTGGCCGCGCGGGAAGCGATGGTGATCACCTTCACGCACTGGGGGGTCCATGCATGGGCCATATATGCGATCGTCGGCTTGAGCCTCGCCTATTTCACGTATCGCAAGGGCCTGCCGCTGACGCTGCGTTCCGGCCTCTATCCGGTTCTGGGAAAGCGCATCCACGGATGGGCGGGCGATGCCGTCGACATTTTCGCCATCTGCGGGACATTGTTCGGCATCGCAACGTCGCTGGGCCTGGGAGTGGCCCAGATGGGCGCGGGCCTCTCCTATGTTTACGGCTTGCCCAACACCACGACGGTGCAGGCGTGGCTCATCGTCATCGTCATGGGAATCGCCACCCTTTCGGTGCTCAGCGGCCTCGACCGAGGCGTGCGGCGGCTGTCCGAGTTCAACCTGATCCTGGCGATATTGCTGATGCTGTTCGTGTTGGTGACCGGGCCGACCCTGTTCCTGCTCAATGCGCTGGTCCAGAATTTCGGACTGTATCTCGACCATTTCTTCATTCGCACCTTCACGCTCTATGCCTATGAACCGCGCGCCTGGATGGCCGACTGGACGCTGTTCTATTGGGCCTGGTGGATCGCCTGGTCGCCATTCGTCGGCATGTTCATCGCGCGCATATCGCGCGGGCGGACATTGCGGGAATTCGTGATCGGCGTGCTGCTGGTGCCGACGGGTTTCACCTTCCTGTGGATGACCGTGTTCGGCAACACGGCTATCCACCTCGACCTCGGCATCGCGGCGGGCGCGATCGCGGATGCTGTAAGGGCCGATCTATCGACGGCCCTGTTCGGTTTTCTGGAATATCTGCCCGGGCCCGCCTTTACGTCGACGCTCGCTATCTTGCTGGTCGGCGTGTTCTTCGTGACATCGGCGGATTCCGGATCTCTGGTCATCGATACGCTGGCGTCGGGCGGCGCGGACGAAACGCCGCGCTGGCAGCGCATCTACTGGTGCGTGGTGCTTGGCGCCGTGGCCATGCTGCTGCTCCTGGCGGGGGGGCTGGGCGCGCTTCAGGCTGCGACGCTGGTGGCGGCGCTTCCCTTCTGCTTCATCATGATCCTGCTGGCCTACTCGATGGTCCGGCAAGCCAGCGCGGATGTGGAAGGCGCGATCATCTCCACCGATGCCGCGCCCATCCGCGAGCGGCTGAAACGGCTGTTCACGCCCGCGAGTCGAAAGGAGATCGAACAGCAGATCGCCGTCAACGGCGGGCCGGCGCTTCATTCGGTGAGAGACGCCATGATTGCCGAAGGTTGGGCCGATACCCAGGTCGATCAGGAGGGCGGGACCGCAGTCATTACGGTCGGTTCAGATTCCGACCGGCGGTTTGTTTATCGCCTGACTCCCCAATCGCGCCCGCTGGCCGCTTTCACCGCGCTGGAGGCTTCCGAAAGCCGCCGCAGCCGGGAATGGTGGCTGTCCGCGCAAGCGGAGGGGCGCAAGTCGCGCGATCTGACGGGGTTCACCGCAAATCAAATTGCCGACGATCTGCTCAAGCAGCTCGAGCAATGGAAAAAGGGGTGATCGGTCCCGGCAGGGGCGATTCAGGATTCCACGCGGTGCAGGGCCGGTTCTCCTCGCTCCACAAGGAAGCTGGCGCGGCGGCCGATGCGCCCTTCGGGCTTGGACACCTGATCCATCACCATGAAATCGGACCGCCATTGATCGCGTCCGATGTCGCAGACCAGATAGCCGCGCTGGTCGTTGAGGAAAGCGAGATGGGGATTGTTCGCCATCATCCGGTCGCTTCCCGGGCGAAGATCCTGTCCATCGCCGCCTGAACTGATCGACGTGCTCACGAATTCCACCGCGACCGGGCGGTCATCCGCGCCGCGGACCTGACCGGCGAAATTCTGGTGCTCGTCGCCAGTCAGCACGATCACGTCGCCGCGGCCGGCCAGCGCCTTCAATATCCGCGCCCGGGGAACCGCATAGGCCGACCAGGTGTCCATGTTCATGATCGGCGCGGGCTGGTCGCCGGTGCGCCGGTCCATCGTCATCATCATCACCTGCTGCGCCAATACGGTCCAGCGCGCCCGTCCGGGGGCCGTCGCCATCTTCTCCTGCTCGCTTCCCAATATCTCCGCCCTGGGATCGGACACCCCCGCGCAGACCGGCTGGAAGCCGTCGCCGCAGGGCTGGGGACTGCGGAACTGGCGCGTGTCGAGAAACCGGAAATCCGCCAGATCGCCCCAACGGGCGCCGCGATACATCCGGATGGCGGGGCCGGCCGGGATGGAGGCGCGCCGCACCGGCATATGTTCATACCATGCCTGGAGAGCGGCCTGACGGCGAAGCCGGGCATATTCGATGGGCACGTCGTCCTGATCGTGATTGCCGGTCCAGTTATTGTCGACTTCATGATCGTCGAACGTGGGGAAGAAGGCGAAGGCGGCATGGGCGGCCTGGAGGTCGGTATCCAGCCTGGTCTGGGCATAGCGCCGCCGGTAGTCGGCCAGGTCGTAGATTTCCTGGCCGATATGCTGGCGCACGGGCGCAAGCGGCTGCGGCCCGCTGTTCCAGTTCCAGCGCGCCTGGGAGGCGCGGCCTTCGTAGATATAGTCGCCATAGTGAAAGACGAACGCCAGATCCTCTCCGGCCATGTGGCGATAGGCGGTGTAGAGGCCGTCCTCGTAATTCTGGCAGCCGGCGACGCCGATGCGGAGCCTGTCCACGGTTGCGCCCGCGGCAGGCATGGTGCGCGCCCGGCCGGTGATGCTGCGTTCGCGGCCGATCAGGAAACGATACCAATAGGGGCGGTCGGGCTGGAGTCCCGCGACCTCCACATGCATGGCATGACCCAGTTCCGGGCGGGCGACGGCTTCGCCCTTGGCCGCGATGGTCTTGAACGAGGCGTCGGGGGCGACCTCCCAATCGACGGCCACCGCCTGCATCGGCATCCCGCCATGTTCGGCGAGCGGATCGGGCGCGAGGCGGGTCCATATCACGAAGCCGTCCGGCTGCGGGTCGCCCGCCGCGACGCCCAGCCGGAAAGGCCAGGCGGTGAACAGCGTCTGCGCGCGCAGGATGGCGGGAGCGAACAGCAGCGCGCCGCTGCCAGCAAGAACCGAACGGCGAGTGAACATGGGTTTGTCTTTATCCTGCTTTTCCGATGATGAAATGCCGGGCGGGAAACCCCGCCCGGCGGCCGGCCGGCCGGTCAGAAGGCGAAGTTGATCGTGCCGCTGACGGCGCGGGGCGCGCCGATCTGCACGAACTGTCCCGTCGTCGTCTCCGTCTTGCCGTCGAAACCGCCATAATAGCGTTTGTCGAACAGGTTGGTGACGTTGAACTGGAAGTAGGACTGGTCGTTCAGCCCGATGATGCCCAGCGGCAGCCGCGCATCCAGATCGACCAGCGTATAGGAGGGGGTCCGCGCGGCGAAGACCGCCACGCCCCCGCTCATGATCGGCAGGTTCTGGTCGTTCACATAGCGCGGGCCCGTCCGCTTGACCTGCCCGCCCAGCTCAAGCGGGCCGAGCCGCGCCTGGATGCGCCCGCCGAACGTATAGGTCGGCGCGCCCGCCTCGCGCTTGCCCGCCGTCTCGCCATAGACCGGATTGCCGTCGTCATCGACCGACAGGACCACATCGTCCTTGATCTTCGATTTCAGATAGGAACCAAAGGCATAGACCTGCAATTCGGGCATGAACGCGTAGGAAATGCTGGCGTCGACCCCATATTTCTCCACCTTGCCGAGATTGCGGTAGATGGAGATGCTGTTCACGATGTCGTAGGACTGTGCCAGCCGGTTCTTGTAGGACGTATACCAGACCGACGCCTGCGCCTGCATGTTGCCTGAGCGGAAACGGCCGCCCAGATCGAAATTGTCGGTCGTTTCGGGATTGGGTTCGACCGAGCCGGTTCCCTTGGGATACCAGAAGATCTGGTAGAGATTGTCGGTTCCGGGGACCTGTATGCCCTTGGAGTAATTGGCGAACAGGCTGGCCTGCGGCGTCAGTTCATAGACAAGGCCGGCTTGGGGCAGGAAACGGTTATATTTGAAGATGCGCTGCTGGGGCCGTCCATAACCGGGATGGGCCTTCGCATAGGCGTCTTCCGCTGCCTGATTGCCGGAGAAGCAGTCGACGAAGCCGCTCGCACTGGACGCGAAACAGTGGTTGTTGAGGTTCCGCTTGAAGAACGGCGCCCGGAATCCGGCGGTGACGGTCAGCCCGCCGAACTCTCCGCGATATTCGCCCGAGATCTGATGAAGGATAGCATAGGAAAGCCGGTCGCGCTTTTGCAGTACATTTCCGTCCGCCCCGATCAGCGGATCGTCCACGGGGAAAACGTCGATCGCGTCGCCCGAAACGGTCAGCCTGCCCACTTCGCCCGTCTGGCGATGCTTGCCGCGATCCCAAGTATAGGCAAGGCGGATCGAGTTGCTGTCATTGATGTCGTAGCGCAGCGAGGCGATCACGCCCAGGCGGTGCGTCTTGGTCTGGCTGGGCGCGAGCAGGCGCACCTTGTCGAGCATGTCGCCATCGCCGTTGAGGTCCATGCCCGCATAAGGCGCGCCGCCGACATAGCCTGAAAAGCCGGGGCCACCCTCCTGCGGAAAATAAAGCGCCTCATTGCCGACGACCGTGCCGCCGCCATTCGCCTTGGTATATTGATAATAGGGATCGAGGGTCAGCGTCAGCCGGTCACTGAGGGTGAAGCGCGAATTGACACGGATATTGCCCGTGTCGGACGGATTGTAGCGATAGTCGAACAGCGACCCGCAGGAATTGGCCGCATCCGCCACGCCGGGCGTCGGCGTGGCGGTTTCGCAGCGCCCGGCATCATAATAGCGCTCGTCCTTCGTCAGCGGGAAGCGATTCGGGACGACGCGGCCGTCGGCGGTGTCCGTCCGCAGCGCCACGGAGCCGGAGAAATTGTTGCGGTTGCGGTTGAAATGCCCGGCGACGGCAACGAAGTCGCCATTGGAGCCGATGGGCTGATAGAGCTTGGCGTTGAACTGCGTCTTTTCGACCTTGCCGAAATGACCGAAAGGCGAATCATAGGTCGCCCGGCTGGCGGAAAGCCAGGCGCGCGTGCCCGCTGGCGTCAATATGCCCGTGTTGACGAGCCCGAAAAGGCGGAAATAGGAGAAGTCGCCATAAGTCCCCGCAAGGCGGGCGCCGAAATCCTCGGTCGGAACCAGCGTGCGGTAATTGACCGTGCTTCCGCTGGCCGAGGCGGTGGGGCTGTCGATATCGGTGGTGCCCAGATTGACATTGACCTGATCGATCAGTTCGGGATCGACCTGCTGGTTGGTGTAGAGGGCGTAATTGCCGGTGTCGTTCAGCGGAATGCCGTCCACCGTCTGGGAAATGCGCGTGTCGTCGAAACCGCGAATCGTCAGCGTGCCGCCGCCCGATCCATAGGGGTCGTTGTTCTGGAAGCTGACGCCCGGCAACTGGTTGATGACATCGTTGACGGACTGGCCGGGCGTTTGCCGGGCGATGAATTCCTGCGTCAGCACGGCCTTCGCCTTGGACGTGTTGGGAACGGCGACTCCGCCGACCTGCGCACTCTCGTTTCCGGCGGCCGTGACCACGATTTCCTTGTCGAAGTCGATGGACCCCGTGGACTGCGCATAGGCGGCAGTTGTTCCAAAGCTGGCGAAAGCCAGCGCCGCCAGAGACGGACCAGATACCCAACGAACCATTATGATACCCCTTCATATGCAGATGTTGCGTTGCAGCATCCGCCCGCTAGGAAGGGATCATTTCATGACCATGACAGGACATTCGGTTGGTCGAAAGGCGTGGCTCGATCACGATAGCCCGATCGGCAGAAGTGCGATTCGATCGGCACTTCCGCCATCCCGGCATCCGTTTTCCCGCAGCCGGCCGCGCGCCCCCGGACAGATCGCAGCCCCGCTAATGCCCGCAAAAAGATATTCCGTTCACCCCCGGCGCTGGAGCAGGCGCTCCGCCATCAGGCCGAAGGCGATGCCGATCGTCGCCCAGAGCAGAAGCTGCGTCGCCAGGGACGCCACCCGGAAATTCCAGAGCAGCGTCGCCGGAAAATCATCGGGCACTTCATCGATGCTGGGCAGCAACATCTGGCCGCTGCCCACGACCAGCAGATAGGCGCCGGCCGAAAACAGGGTCGCGTCTATCCCGCGCCGGGACTGGGCCAAAGCGCTCCACAGCTTCCAGGCTATCACCGCGCCGGCCAGCGACAGCGCGATCATCGAGAAATAGGCGGCGGTGCGCAGCTCCACGGTTTCATGCTTGCCGACCGCCGGGGGCGTCTGCGGATATTTGAGCGCCGGGACGACCACGACCAGCAGGAACGCCAGGGCCGCCAGCAGCAGGGCGAAGCTGCGCGGCCCCATCCGCCCGAACCGGCCATAGCCATAAGCGAACAGCAGCGAGAAGATGCCGCCCACCGCCGCGCCATAGAGGGAAAGGGCCGTCCACAGACCCAGCCCCTTCTGGGTAGGACGGCTGACCAGTTCCTCCTCCTCGCCACCCGCCGGCCCTTCGTCATGATGGGCCGCATGGGCGGCATGGGTGGCTTCATAGGCGATGGCGCGGTCGACCTGCGGCTCGGCGACGAGATGGGCGCACAGGGTCGCAAGAAAGGCGCCCAGGATGCCCGCAAGCATCCCGCGCCACAACAGATCCTTCGTCATGACCCGGCCCTAGTGGCAGGGAAAGCCGAGGAGATGCCGTCCGTCATGGACGAACTCATGCACGTACATGCCGTCGAAGATCGCGACGGCGCCCTGTTCCGTGCTGACGAAATAGAGGAAGATCAAGGCGATCAGCGAGCCGAACACGGCCCATGGAAGAATGTCCTCGACCGGGATCGCCGTTCCACCCTGGACAGGGATGAAGCCGTCGTCGAAAAATGCGGCGCTCATTGCCATGATATTCTGCTCCTGAAGGGATTGCGCGTCCCAAGGGTTGATCTTACGATCCGGGAGGAAGGTCTGGCTCTCGACGGCGGATGTCCGCATCGATAACAGTGGCGCGACCGCGCCGGATTTGCACCGGCTTCTTCTTCCAGGACGATGCAGCCCTTAGAGCCGGGGGGCTGGCGGCGTCAACGGCCTGTTGGAGTTTACCCTGCCGACCTCTCTCCTGCTCCTGTGCATCGCGGCCACGCCCTCCAGCCGCCGCGGCGGTTTTCCCGACCCTTCGGAATCGCTGGACGAAGGCGGCCTCCGGGCAGCGGCCCGCATGGAGCTTCCCGGGCGCTTGCGCGATCATGCCTTCCGCAGCCCGTCGCGCGCGGCGGAGGAAACCGCTCTCGCCCTCTCCCTGCTCGCCCGGCCGGAAGCCGCGCTGGCCGACATGGGCTGGGGACGCTGGGCCGGCCGATGCTTCGAGGAGATCGGAAGCGACGAACCGGAAGCGCTGACCGGCTGGCTGGCCGATCCCACGAGGGAGGCGCCGGGCGGCGAAACCATGGAGGCGGCGGCATCGCGGATCGGCTGCTGGCTCGACGGCATCCGGGAAAGCGGGCGGCCGGTCTGCGCGATCACCCACCCGATGATGATTCGCGCCGCCCTGTGCCACGCGCTCGACCTGCCCTTGCGCGCCACGCTCGCGATCGACATCGCCCCGCTCTCGCGCACCGTCCTGTCCTTTCACCGGACATGGCGGCTGCAATCGTTGAACGGCGGCGGCTGAGCCCTTGCGGCCCGCCGGTGCAGGCGATATGAGCCGGTCGTCCGGGGCGGCATCCGTCGCGTCCGGGTATTGATCGCGCCGGTGCCTCGCAAGAGGCTGAAAATGGGAATGCGGTGCGGATGGGCAGGGAAGCTCCATCCCAAGCCGCAGCTGTCCCTGCAACTGTAAGCGGCAGCGCGATGCACACGCTTCCCCCAAGGGAAGCAGCCACTGGGCCGGACGCTGAAACAGGCGAGGTCCGGGAAGGCCGTGCATCGGGCGATGACCCGCGAGCCAGGAGACCTGCCGGCGTCTGGTCGCTCTTGCCCTGGTCCAGGGGATGGCCGCGGCACGGTGTTTTCCGTCTGAGCGACGATGTCATGCGGCTGGGGCCGCGTGGTCCTGCGTCCATGGGCGAACGCCCGGTCATGGGCGCGGGCCAGCCGTCGTGCGTCCACCGGCACCGGGCCGCTGGATGGCGCCGGCAAGCCCTGGCCCGGTTGCTCCGGCGCTGCGAGGGAAGACCTCCCATGAACACCGTTACTGCCGCTCCCCCCTTCCTCAAACCGACGGGAGAAGGCGCATGAGCAAGGTGCCCACCACCGTCGTCACCGGCTTCCTGGGCGCGGGCAAGACCACGCTCATCCGCCATCTCCTGCAAAATGCCAGGGGCCGCCGCCTCGCCCTCGTCATCAACGAGTTCGGCGATGTCGGGGTGGACGGCGAGCTGGTGAAGGGATGCAATGACGAGGCATGCCCGGAGGACGACATCGTCGAACTCGCCAACGGCTGCATCTGCTGCACCGTGGCCGACGACTTCCTGCCCACCATGCAGAAGCTGCTCGACCGGCCGAACCCGCCCGACCATATCATCATCGAAACGTCCGGCCTCGCTTTGCCCAAGCCGCTGGTGAAAGCGTTCCAATGGCCCGACATCCGCACCCGCGCGACGGTGGACGGCGTAGTGGCGCTGATCGATGCGGACGCGGTGGCGGCGGGACGCTTCGCCACGGACGAAGCCGCGCTGGCGGCGGCGCGGGCCGCCGATCCCAATCTCGACCATGACAGCCCGCTGGAGGAACTGTTCGAGGACCAGCTGGCCTGCGCCGACATGGTGGTGCTGAACAAGACCGATCTGGTCGATACCGCCACGCTAGCGCGGGTCGAGGCGCAGGTCGAGGCGGAAACCCGCGCGGGCGTGAAGATCGTCCGCGCCGATCATGGCGCCGTGGACGTGGGCGCGCTGCTGGGCATCACGGCGGCGGCGGAAGACAGCCTTGACGCCCGGCCATCCCACCATGACGGGGAGGGCGGCGATCATGACCATGACGATTTCGACAGCTTCGTCGTCACCGGCGGCGAGGTCGGAGAAGTCGAGGCGCTCACCGCCCGGCTCGGCGCATTGATCGCGGCGCATGACATATTGCGCGTCAAGGGCATGGTGGCGGTAAACGGCAAGCAGAGCCGCCTCATCGTGCAGGCCGTCGGCCCGCGCATCCAGCATTTCTACGACCGCGCATGGATGCCTGCGGAAATACGCCGGACCCAGCTGGTCGTGATCGGGCAGAAGGGACTGGACCGGTCGGTCATCGCATCGGACCTGCGGGATATTCTGGGCTGATGCACCTGCTGTCCGCCACCCCCGGCACCATCACCGATGGGGAGGAGGCGATCGACCTCGACCAGCCGCCGGGCGACATCGTGATCCTGACGGTGGCGGACAGCGAACTGGCCTGCTTCGCCAAGGCGGCGGGGCAGTTGCCGCCGGGTGCTCCCAGCGTCCGGCTCGCCAACCTGCTGCCATTGCGGCATCCCTATTCGACGGACCTCTATGTCGAAAAGACGATCGCCCATGCCCGTTTCGTGTGCGTCATATTGCTGGGGGGCAAAAGCTACTGGCCCTATGGCATAGATGAGATCGCCGCCATCGCGCGGGAAAAGGGCATCGCCTTCGCCGCCATCGCCGATGGGCGGGAGGCGGACCCGGCGCTTGACCGCGCGTCCACCCTGCCCGCCGAGGTGCGGGAGAAGCTGCGCGCATATCTGCGGCAGGGGGGGACGGCCAATGCGCTGGCCTTCCTGCGCCTGGCGGCCAGACTGATCGGCGAGGATGCGGGCGCGCCGGACGATCCGGTGCCGGTTGCCGATGCAGGGCTTTACCTCAAGGGCTGCGACCGCCCTACACTGGCGGATTTGCGGACAGGGTGGCTGGACGGGAAGCCCGTCGCGCTCCTCATCTTCTATCGCGCGCTGATGATCGCGGGCACGCTGGACGCCGTCGACGCCATGGTGGAGGCGCTGGAGGCGCGCGGTTTCAACGTCGCCGCCGTCCATGTCCGGGCACTGCGCGAACCCTTCGCGATCGACTGGCTGCGCGGCCTGCTGGGCGAGATCGCGCCCGACGCGATCCTGAACGCGACCAGCTTTGCCGCCTCGTCCGCCGGGGACAAGCGGACGCCAGCCGTGCTGGAACAGGCCGACTGCCCGATCCTGCAGCTGGCCTTCGCCGGGGTGGAGCAGGCGGAATGGGAAGCGTCGGCACGGGGGCTTGGCCCGCGCGACCTGGCGATGAACGTCGCCCTGCCGGAGGTGGACGGTCGCATCTTCACCCGCGCGGTGACTTTCAAGGCGGCGGAACGCTTCGATGCCGTGACGCAATGCGGCATCGTCGTCCCCAAGGTCGCGCCGGACCGGGTCGCCTTTGCCGCCGATCTCGCCGCCAACTGGGCCGCGTTGCGCCGCACCCCGCCCAAGCAGCGGCGCGTCGCGCTGATCCTCGCCAACTATCCCAACCGGGACGGACGGATCGGCAATGGCGTGGGGCTGGACACGCCGGCCAGCGCCGCCGCCATCCTCGCCGCCCTGCGGGAAGCGGGTTACGACACCGGCGCCGCGCCGGAAGATGGCGCGGACCTGATGCGCGTGATGACCGGCGGCGTCACCAACGACCTCGCTTCGCTGGAACGGCACGGC
The DNA here is from genome assembly GCF_002355855.1 of Sphingobium cloacae. NCBI lineage: Bacteria > Pseudomonadati > Pseudomonadota > Alphaproteobacteria > Sphingomonadales > Sphingobiaceae > Sphingobium > Sphingobium cloacae. Next base: position 2,919,117 of record NZ_AP017655.1, on the reverse strand, counting down.
GAAGCCGCCTTGCCATTGACCGACTATGGCGCCGCCTTCGCCCATGTCCCGGAAGCGGCGCGGCAAGCGATGCTCGAACGCTGGGGACCGCCCGAAGCCGACCCCTTCGTGCGCGAAGGCGCCTTCCGGCTCGCCATTCACCGCTTCGGCCATGTCGTGTTGGCGGTCCAGCCGGCGCGGGGTTACAATATCGATCCCAAGACCAGCTATCACGATCCGGCGCTGCCCCCGCCCCACGCCTATCTCGCCTTCCACATCTGGCTGGAGCGGATTTTTGGCGCGCAGGCGCTGGTCCATGTGGGCAAGCATGGCAATCTGGAATGGCTGCCGGGCAAGGCGGTATCCCTTTCCGCCGATTGCTTCCCGGAAATCTGCGCCGGCGCCCTGCCCCAGCTCTACCCCTTCATCGTCAACGATCCGGGCGAGGGCACGCAGGCCAAACGGCGCATCGGCGCGGTCATCGTCGATCATCTAACGCCTCCGCTCACACGCGCGGAAAGCTATGGGCCGTTGAAGCAACTCGAAGCGCTGGTCGACGAATATTATCTTGCCGCGGGCATGGACCCGCGACGGCTGGAGCGGCTGCGGCGGGACATTATCGACCTGGCGCGCGCGCAGGGGCTGGACAAGGATGCGGGCGCGACCGGAGACGGCGACGACGCGCTCTCCGCCATCGACAATTATCTGTGCGAACTCAAGGAATTGCAGATTCGTGACGGGCTGCACATCTTCACCCGCTCGCCGGAGGGGCGGCTGCGGCGCGACCTGCTCGCGGCGCTGGCGCGCACGCCGCGCGGCTATGAGCATGACGGGCAGGCATCGCTGCTCCGCGCCATGGCCGACGACCTCTCGCTTGGTTTCGATCCGCTCGATTGCCGCATGGCCGACCCATGGAACGGCCCCAGGCCGGAGCGGCTGACGTCCCTGTCCGCCGATCCATGGCGAAGCTGTGGCGATGCGGTCGAACGGCTGGAGCTTCTGGCGCTCGCCATGCTGGACGGCGCGGAGACGGCAGGGCCGCGCTCCGCGGCCGTGCTGCGTGCGATAACCGAAGACCTTGCCCCTCGCATCGACCAGTGCGGCGCGCGGGAGGCGGAGGCGCTGATCGCGGGCCTGGACGGGCGTTTCGTCCTCCCCGGCCCGTCCGGTGCGCCGACGCGGGGGAGGCCGGACGTCCTGCCCACCGGGCGCAACTTCTTTTCCGTCGACACACGCGCCGTTCCGACGGCCGTCGCCTGGGAACTGGGGCGCAAGTCCGCCCAGCTTCTCGTTGAGGATTATCTCCAGCGGGAGGGCGACCACCCCAGGGCCATCGCCCTTTCCGCCTGGGGCACCGCCAATATGCGCACCGGCGGCGACGATATCGCGCAGGCACTGGCGCTGATGGGCGTGCGGCCGCGCTGGGAGTGGACGTCGGGCCGGGTCGTCGGCTTCGAGATGATGACGGTCGCCGAACTGGGCCGCCCGCGCGTCGACGTGACCTTCCGCGTCTCCGGCTTCTTCCGCGACGCCTTCCCGGAGCAGATCGACCTCATCGACAGCGCCGCGCGCGCCGTCATGGCACTGGACGAGCCGGAGGAGGACAATCCCGCCGCCGCCCGCCATCGCGCGGACATGGCGGCGATGATCGACCGGGGGCAGGATGCCGCATCCGCCAACCGCCGCGCCGGCGCGCGCGTGTTCGGATCGAAGCCCGGAGCCTATGGCGCGGGCTTGCAGGCGATGATCGACGAGCGGATCTGGCACAGCCGCGCCGATCTGGCCGACGTCTATCTCGACTGGGGCGGCTATGCCTATGGCGGCGGCGTGGAGGGGGATGCGCAGCGCGACCTGTTCGCCGCCCGCCTGACCGATGCCGACGCGGTGGTCCAGAACCAGGACAATCGGGAACATGACCTGCTCGACAGCGACGATTACTACCAGTTCGAAGGCGGCATCGCGGCGGCGGTCGAACATCTCAAGGGCGCCCGGCCGATCAGCTATCATAACGACCACAGCCGCCCGGAACGCCCCGTCATCCGTACATTGGAGGATGAGATCGGCCGCATCGTGCGCGGGCGCGTCACCAATCCCAAATGGATCGCGGGCGTGATGCGCCACGGCTATAAGGGCGCGTTCGAGATCGCCGCCTCGGTCGATTATCTCTTCGCCTTTGCCGCCACGACCCACGCGGTGAAGGACCATCATTTCGACTCTGTCCACGCCGCCTTCATCGAGGATGAGGCCGTCCGCGCCTTCATGGCGCAGGCCAACCCGGCGGCGCTGCGCGAAACGGCCGCGCGCCTTGCCGAAGCGCTGGAGCGCGGCCTGTGGAAACCCCGATCGAACAGCGCGGGCCCGTTGCTCGCCAGCCTTGCAGGAGCATGACCATGGTTGAACGCACCGAGGAACAGCACAGCGCGAAGATGAAGAAGAAACAGGCCGCCCACGACCGGATCGTGGCGTCCAGGACGGTGGAAAAGGGCCTGCTCATCGTTCATACCGGCAAGGGCAAGGGCAAGACGACGGCGGCGCTGGGCATGGTCGTGCGCGCCATCGGACATGGCCGGAAGGTGGGCGTCGTCCAGTTCGTGAAGGGCGCGATGACCACGGGCGAGAAGGTCGTGTTCGACGCCTTCCCGCAAAATGTCGCGTTCAAGCCCATGGGCGAAGGCTTCACCTGGGACACGCAGGACCGCGCGCGCGACATGGCCGTCGCCCGTGAAGCGTGGGAGGAGGTCAAGCGCATGATCGCCGACCCTTCCTATGACATGGTGCTGGCGGATGAGCTCAACATCGTGTTGCGCTATGACTATCTGCCGCTGGACGAGGTGCTGGAAACGCTCGCCGCCCGGCCGGAAATGAAGCATGTCATCGTCACCGGCCGCAACGCACCGCAGGCCTTGATAGACATGGCCGATCTGGCGACGGAAATGACCCTGCTCAAGCACCCCTTCCGCGAACAGGGAGTCAAGGCGCAGGCGGGGATCGAATATTAAGAGGAAAGGGACGGATCAGGGGTCGGCCCCGCGCCCTTTCCCCCGCTCGACAGGCGGGCCCGGCTGCGAAAAGATCGGGAATGGTCGGGGGCAGCCGGGCCCTTCGTCGCGGCAGCGGGGGGCGGCCACGCCACCGCCGGTTCCCCGATCAGCCGGCGGTCATTCCATTATACGCAGATCGGGGCTTGCCGCATGGGCCATCCCGGATGGGCGGGCGTCGATTCATGGCACGCGCCTGCCCTTTTGACCGGCTTGACCGGCAAGGATGCGCCCGTCTTTCCAAAACGGCATGAAGGCGGCTGGCGTGATCCGGCCAGGAAGCCGGGATCGCGTCAACCGCCTGCGAAATACCCGCTGATATTGGCGCCGGACGGTCAGATAACGCCCATCGCCTGCATCGCTTCGGCCACCCGGACGAAGCCCGTCACATTCGCGCCCAGCACATAATTGCCCGGCGCGCCATAAAAGTCGGCGGTTTCCGCGCAGCTGTCATGGATACGGCGCATGATCATCGCCAGCCGGGCTTCCGTTTCCTCGAACGTCCAGCTGTCCCTTGAGGCATTCTGCTGCATTTCAAGCGCCGACGTGGCCACGCCGCCCGCATTGGCCGCCTTCGCGGGACCGAAGAGCACATTGGCATTCTGGAACAGGCGGACGGCATCCGGGGTGCACGGCATATTCGCGCCCTCGCCCACGGCGACGACGCCGTTGCGGATCAGGGTCGCCGCATCATGGCCATTCAGCTCGTTCTGCGTCGCCGACGGCACGGCGACATCGCACGGCACTTCCCAGACGCTGCCCTCCTCGGCGAAATAGGCGCCCGCGCCTTTCAGCCGCGCATATTCGGAAATCCGATCGCGACGCGCGAGCTTGACCTCCTTCAACAGATCCAGATCGATGCCCGCTTCATCGGCGATGAAACCGGACGAATCCGAACATGCGACGACCTTGCCGCCAAATTCCTTGATCTTTTCGATCGCGAAGACCGCCACATTGCCCGATCCGGAAACGACCGCCCGCTTCCCCTCCAGGCTGTCGCCCCGGGTCTTGAGCATCTGGTCGATGAAATAAACCGTGCCATAGCCCGTCGCTTCGGTGCGCGCGCGTGAGCCGCCATAGATCAGGCCCTTGCCGGTCAGGACGCCTGCTTCATAGCGGTTGGTCAGCCGCTTGTACTGGCCGAACAGGAAACCGATTTCGCGCGCGCCCACGCCGATATCCCCCGCCGGAACGTCCGTATATTCGCCCAGATGCCGGTAGAGTTCGGTCATGAAGGACTGGCAAAAGCGCATGATCTCGCCATCCGAACGCCCGCGCGGGTTGAAATCGGACCCGCCCTTGCCGCCGCCGATGGGAAGGCCGGTCAGCGCGTTCTTGAATGTCTGCTCGAAACCCAGGAACTTGATGATGCCGACATTGACCGACGGATGAAAGCGCAGGCCGCCCTTATACGGCCCGAGCGCGGAATTGAACTGGACGCGAAAGCCCCGGTTGATGTGGGTCCGCCCCCTGTCGTCGACCCAGGGGACGCGGAAGATGATCTGCCGTTCCGGTTCGCAGATCCGCTCGATCAGCGCATTGTCCATATACTCCGGATGCTTTGCCACGACGACGCCCAGACTTTCGAGCACTTCTTCGACAGCCTGATGAAATTCGGTTTCACCGGCATTCCGCCTCAGGACATCTTCGAATAGCGGCAGAAGTTTTTCGTCGATCCGGGGCAATGTCATGTCTCCTTGTGAACGTGGACGGGATGTCCTGCGGGGGCCATGCGGCCCTTAGATTCGGGTAGGCTGGATCACCTTCACGATGCGCAGCTTCCGCCTGCGTCCTTCGCGATCCGGCCAATTGATGACCTGTCCCTCGCGCAGCCCGATCAGGCCCGCAGCGATGGGCGTCAGGATGGAAATCCGGCCCGCGGCGATGTCGGCCTGCGCCGGATAGACGATCTGCACGGTCCGCTCGACGCCGCTCGCCTCGTCGATATATTCGATGGAGGAATGCATGGTGACGATATCCGGGGGCATGCGCTCGGCGCGGTGGGTTTGCGCGCGCGCGATTTCGTCCAGCAGGAGTTCGCTGACCTGCGGCGCGGTGTCGGCGACGCCCAGGGCAAGGTTGGTCAGGCTTTCAGCTTCGCTGTCTATGAGATGAACGGGAGGTCTTGTCCCATTGGGCATTCTGGTCATGGCGCTGGCTTTCGAAAGGAACGGGCGCGCATCTGCATGGCGTGCCGCAATCTGTCGATTGACCCCGAGCCCGGGGCGTGAAGCGCCGGAACCCGGGGCTAGATGCCCGCGAGAAGCTGTCCTCCTTGGTAACGGAAGCGCACATGATCATGGCGTGATTGCATGGCGTTCCATTGCACGTGCCCGCCGCCCGAGTCAAACAGGCAAGTGCGGGTCATCAGATACCCCTGATCACGAAGAGCGCGCGCATGACAGGAGCGGCCTGTCCACGGACATCGACCAGCAGCGATGGCCCTCCGATGCGGGCCTTCGCCGGGGCCGAAGCATGAAGGGGGCAGGCTTGGGGAAAAAGAAGGCGTCGCAGATGACGCATGATGCGGCTCCATCCCTCGCAGGATTACGCGGGACAGCGACGATATAAATTACATCAGTGCATTTATGGCCGGCGGGAGACGAGGAAACCGAGAATTACACCTACGCTATAGCGCCCAAATGACACCCCAAAAGCCGCCGATGGTCGACGGACGGGGAACGGGTTGGCATTATGTTGCCCGTGCCCAACCGCAGGAGCGACGCAACGGCAATCCGCCCTTCCCGCGTGCGGGAGGAAGAGTCGAAACGGCCCGGCGAATCGGCGACGACCCGCTCTCCTACCCTGCTTCGCGGCACAGTTCGCGCCCGCTCGGCACGCCGCGATATGCCGCCCAAGCGTCCATCAGCTTCCCGCGCTTCATAAATGAGGTCTCCACGCCCATCAGGCCTCACAGAGGCGGCCGCGCGGGAATGGGCGAGCGAGGCGCACACCGGGCTCCGGCTCGAAAAGGCCGCGATCGGCGAGAACATGTCCGGGCTTTCGCGCAGCATGCCGAGGTCGCGAACGATGCGATCTGCATCGGATCGGTTCCTGCTTCGAAAGTTAGCAAAATTTGCTGATTTGCAGATTTCTCTTTGCAAATCTTCGCCTTTTCAGAACTGTCCATTCGTGCGCGCGCGAGGGTAGGAGCATCGACGATAAAGCCCTATAGACAAGAGAAATGCGTCGATGAACTTAGCCTTCCGCAAGCCGCTGCCGGGGACAGCCCTCGACTATTTTGACACTCGCGAAGCAATCGAGGCGATCCGGCCTGGAAGCTATGATGGCTTGCCTTATGTCTCGCGCGTGCTGGCCGAGCAGTTGGTGCGACGTTGCGATCCGGCACTGCTGACCGATGCGCTGACGCAGATCATTGATCGCAAGCGCGACCTCGACTTTCCCTGGTATCCCGCCCGTGTCGTTTGCCACGACATTCTAGGTCAGACGGCGCTGGTGGACCTGGCTGGCCTGCGCGACGCGATCGCCGACGAGGGCGGCGATCCGTCCAAGGTCAACCCGGTGGTGCCGACCCAGCTGATCGTCGACCATAGCCTGGCCGTGGAGTATGGAGGCTTCGACAGGCAGGCCTTCGACAAGAACCGCGCAGTGGAAGACCGCCGCAACGAGGACCGTTTCCATTTCATCGAATGGACCAGGAAGGCGTTCGAGAATGTGGACGTGATCCCGGCGGGCAACGGCATCATGCACCAGATCAACCTCGAGAAGATGTCGCCGGTGGTCCAGGTACGCGATGGCGTCGCCTTCCCCGACACCTGCGTCGGCACCGACAGCCATACGCCCCATGTCGATGCGCTGGGCGTGATCGCCATCGGCGTTGGCGGGCTGGAGGCGGAGACGGTGATGCTGGGCCGCGCGTCGATGATGCGCCTGCCCGACATCGTCGGCGTAAAGCTCACGGGCAAGCGCCAGCCAGGCATCACCGCGACCGACATCGTTCTCGCCATCACCGAATTCCTGCGCAAGGAGCGGGTGGTCGGCGCCTGGGTCGAGTTCTTCGGCGAGGGTGCGGACAGCCTGTCGATCGGCGACCGCGCGACCATCTCCAACATGTGTCCGGAATATGGCGCCACGGCCGCGATGTTCTATATCGACGGCCAGACGATCGATTATCTACGCCTGACCGGCCGCGAGCCAGAGCAGGTCGCACTGGTCGAGAATTACGCGAAACGGACGGGCCTCTGGGCTGACGCCCTCAAGACCGCCGACTATGAGCGCGTGCTGGAATTCGACCTGTCCACCGTGGTCCGCAACATGGCCGGCCCGTCCAACCCCCACCGCCGCCTGCCCACCAGCGCGCTGGAGGAGCGCGGCATCGCCGTCGACCTCGACAAGGCAGTGGCCGAGGAAAAGGAAGGCCTGCTGCCCGACGGCGCGGTCATCATCGCGGCCATCACCAGTTGCACCAACACGTCGAACCCGCGCAACGTGGTCGCCGCCGCTCTGCTGGCGAAGAAGGCCAATGCGCTGGGCCTCGCCCGCAAGCCATGGGTCAAGACCAGCTTCGCGCCGGGATCGAAGGTCGCGCGCCTCTATCTCATGGAATCGGGCCTGTTGCCGGAACTCGAAAAGCTGGGCTTCGGCATCGTCGCCTATGCCTGCACCACCTGCAACGGCATGTCGGGCGCGCTCGATCCGGCGATCCAGCAGGAAATCATCGATCGGGATCTCTATGCGGCCGCCGTGCTTTCGGGGAACCGCAATTTCGACGGCCGCATCCATCCCTATGCCAAACAGGCCTTCCTCGCGTCTCCGCCGCTGGTCGTCGCCTATGCAATCGCCGGGACGGTGCGCTTTGACATTGAGAAGGATGTGCTGGCCGTGATCGACGGCAAGGAAATCCGCCTCAAGGATCTGTGGCCGAGTGACGAGGAAATCGACGCCATCGTCGAGGCGAGCGTAAAGCCCGACCAGTTCCGACAGGTCTATGAACCGATGTTCGCCCCACGCGACACCGGCAAGGCAGACCCGCTCTACGACTGGCGGCCGCAATCCACCTATATCCGCCGGCCGCCCTATTGGGATACCGAAGGGGTCGGCGCGCTGGCGGCCAGCCCGCGCACGTTGTTGCGGATGCGCCCGCTCGCGATCCTGCCGGACAATATCACGACCGATCACCTGTCGCCGTCCAACGCTATCCTCGCCAGTTCGGCGGCGGGCGAGTATCTGGCGAGAATGGGCCTGCCCGAAGAGGATTATAACAGCTATGCCACCCATCGCGGCGACCATCTGACCGCGATGCGCGCGACCTTCGCCAACCCGCAACTGGTGAACGAGATGGCGGTCGTCGACGGGGCGGTGAAGAAAGGATCGCTCGCCCGCGTCGAACCGGAGGGCAAGGTCATGCGCATGTGGGAAGCGATCGAAACCTATCTGGAGCGTCGCCAACCGCTTATCATCATCGCTGGCGCCGACTATGGCCAGGGCAGTTCGCGCGACTGGGCGGCCAAGGGCGTAAGGCTGGCCGGCGTGGAGGCGATCGTCGCCGAGGGGTTCGAGCGCATCCACCGCACCAACCTGATCGGCATGGGCGTGCTGCCGCTGGAGTTCCGGCCTGGCACCACGCGACTGACATTGGGCTTCAATGGCACCGAGACCTTCGACGTGCTGGGCGAACGCAAGCCGGGCGCGATACTCAACCTGATCGTCCATCGCCGGGATGGCGAGAAGATCGGCGTGCCGGTGCGCTGCCGGCTCGACACGGCGGAGGAAGTGTCGATCTACGAGGCGGGCGGCGTGCTCCAGCGGTTCGCGCAGGATTTCCTCGCTTCGGAACCGGAGGCCGCCTGATGTCCGATGCACCGCAGATTTGCATCCCCGCCACCTATATGCGCGGCGGCACCAGCAAGGGCGTGTTCTTCCGGCTGGAAGACCTGCCCGAAAGCTGCCGTGTGCCGGGGCGGGCGCGCGACAGGCTTTTCCAGCGGGTGATCGGCAGCCCCGACCCCTATGGCGCGCAGATCGACGGCATGGGCGGCGCGACGTCCAGCACCAGCAAATGCGTCATCGTCTCGCCGAGCAGCGTGCTGGATCATGACGTCGATTATCTCTATGGCCAGATCGCGATCGACAGCGATTTCGTCGACTGGTCGAGCAATTGCGGCAACCTCTCCACGGCGGCGGGGGCGTTCGCGATCCATGCAGGCTATGTCGATCCGGCGCGCGCGGAAAACGGCGTCTGCACCGTCCGCATCTGGCAGGCCAATATCGGCAAGACGATCATCGCCCATGTGCCGGTGACGAACGGGCAAGTACAGGAAACCGGCGATTTCGAACTGGACGGCGTGACCTTTCCCGCCGCCGAGATCGTCCTCGAATTTCTGGACCCGGCTGAAGACGGCGATGAGGGCGGGTCGATGTTCCCGACCGGCAACATCGTCGACGAACTGGACGTGCCCGAGGATATCGTCACGGGCGGCAAGCTCAGGGCGACACTGATCAACGCCGGCATTCCAGCGATCTTCGTCAACGCCGCCGACATCGGCTATACCGGCACGGAATTGCGCGAGGCGATCAACGGCGATGCCGCCGCTCTCAAGCGCCTCGAGGCGCTGCGCACGATCGGCGCCCTGCGCATGGGCATCATCAGGACGCCGGAAGAAGCGGCCAGATCGTTGCGCGCGCCCTGCATCGCCTTCGTGGCCCCCTCCACCCGCTACACATCGTCCAGCGGCAAGACGATCGAGGCCGACGAGATCGACCTGCTGGTCCGCGCGCTGTCGATGGGCAAGCTGCACCATGCGATGATGGGTACGGCCTCGGTCGCCATCGCCACGGCGGCAGCGGTGCCCGGCACGCTGGTCAACCTCGCGGCGGGCGGCGGAGAGCGTCAGGCGGTGCGCTTCGGCCATCCCTCGGGCACGCTGCGCGTCGGCGCGGAGGCGAAGCTCGCGAACGGGCAATGGACCGTCACCAAGGCGATCATGAGCCGCAGCGCGCGTATCCTGATGCAGGGGGAAGTGCGCGTACCCGCGGGCAGTTTCTGACCCGCGACGCCGATGGCCTTGTCAATCCGGGTCGTCGGCGCGCCGGGGCTCCGTAATCTGCGGTGGTTCGGACGTCATCATCGATCCTTCGAGCGCGATGTCCAGCTTCTCATCGGAGGTGAGCTGGCCTTTCTTCAGTTCCTGATCGTCGATCGCATGCTCGTCGGCATCGGTTCTGGGCGCATCCGTCATATCCCGGTCTCCTTCCTATGCCCAACGAACCGGCCATCCGGCGCGTTCCGGCAAACAGCTTGAACCAAAGCTTCGCAATCTTCGCCAATTCGCAACTTTTCCTTCGCAAATCTCCGCCTTTTCAGCCGTTTTCGCCAGCCAAAGCTTGCGGATAATGCGCCCATGCTTTCCAATCTGCCAGAACGAGGCCTCGACCTCATGGACGCCATGGTCGCCGCTGCGGCGGAGCGGGCCTCGTCGCATTTTCTCGAGGTGATCCGCTTCGCCAAATGCGATGACGTGCAGGTCAACGAAGGCTTCGCAACTCGTGACGTCGACATCGAAACCTGGCCCCTGTTCGCCGATCATCAGGCGATTGTCGTCTCCGTCTTCGCGACGGGGCCCAATGACGATGGCAGCCTCGCTACCGCCGCCAGCGGCCGCTTCACATTCACCACCCTGACCGGCAAGCGGGCGTATCGCGCATGACCCGGCTCCCCTTCATTCCCTCGGCCGGTCCCTGCGCCGGCGCCTTCTGACACGGAGAGGCCCCTAATGAACGAGATCACCTTCAAGCCCAAAAAGTCAGTCGCCCTGTCGGGCGTAACGGCAGGCAACACCGCGCTCTGCACGGTCGGCCGTTCGGGCAACGATCTCCACTATCGCGGCTATGACATTCTGGATTTCGCCGAGACCAGCGAGTTCGAGGAAATCGCGCATCTGCTGGTCCATGGCTGGCTGCCCAACGCGGCGGAACTCAAGGCCTACAAGACCAAGCTCAAGGCGCTGCGTAACCTGCCCTTGCCGGTCAAGGAGGCGCTGGCCGCCATTCCCGCCGCCGCGCATCCGATGGACGTGATGCGCACCGGCGTCTCGGCGTTGGGCTGCGCGCTGCCGGAAAAGGACGACCATAATGCCGCCGACGCCCGCGACATCGCCGACCGGCTGATGGCTTCGCTCGGTTCCATGCTGCTCTATTGGTATCACCTGTCGAACAACGGCAAGGAGATCGAGCTGGAAACCAACGACGACAGCATCGGCGGTCATTTCCTGCACCTGCTGCATGGCAAGCCCGCGCCTGAAGGCTGGGTTCGCGCCATGCACACGTCGCTGATCCTTTATGCGGAGCATGAATTCAACGCATCGACCTTCACCAGCCGCGTCATCGCCGGCACCGGTTCCGACATGTATAGCTGCATCGCCGGCGCCATCGGCGCGCTGCGCGGCCCCAAGCATGGCGGCGCCAACGAGGTCGCCTTCGAAATCCAGAAGCGCTACCAGAACCCGGACGAAGCGGAGGCCGATATCCGTCGCCGCGTGGAGGCGAAGGAAGTCATTATCGGCTTCGGCCACCCGGTCTACACGATCAGCGACCCGCGCAACGTCGTCATCAAGCGGGTCGCGAAGAACCTGTCGGACGAGGCGGGATCGACCAAGATGTACGACATCGCCGACCGGCTGGAATCGGTTATGATGGAAGTGAAGAACATGTTCCCGAACCTCGATTGGTTTTCGGCCGTCAGCTACCATATGATGGGCGTGCCGACGGCGATGTTCACGCCGCTCTTCGTCATCAGCCGCACGTCCGGCTGGGCGGCGCATGCGATGGAACAGCGTGCCGACAACAAGATCATCCGCCCCAGCGCCAACTATGTCGGGCCGGAGGATCTCAAGTTCGTGCCGCTCGCGGAACGCGCCTGACGTTCCTTGCTCCCGCTCTCGGGAGCGACTGCTGAAAAGGATCATCGATGCCTTATCTTCTTTCCGCCGATCTTCCCACCGAACCGGCTGGCAAGCGTTTCCGTGCCGGTCTTGAGCGCCCCGGCATCTACCAGTTGCCCGGCGCGCATAACGGGCAGGCCGCGATCCAGGCCAGGCAGGCGGGCTTCGACGGCCTCTATCTCTCCGGCGCGGCGATGACGGCAAGCATGGGCCTGCCGGACCTTGGCATCATCACCGTGGACGAGGTCGCCTTCTTCATCCGCCAGATCGTCCGCGCGACCGGCCTGCCGCTGCTCGTCGACGGCGACACCGGCTATGGCGAGGCGCTCAACGTCATGCACATGATCCGCACCTTCGAGGATGCGGGGGCGGGCGCTGTTCATCTGGAGGACCAGATCCTGCCCAAGAAATGCGGGCATCTGAACGGCAAGAGCCTCGTTTCCCCCACCGACATGGCCGCCAAGGTGGCCGCGGCGGCCAAGGCGCGCCGCGATCTCGTCATCGTCGCGAGGACTGACGCGGTGGGAGTAGAGGGCTTCGATGCCGCCATCGCGCGTGCGAAGCTCTATGTCGAATCCGGGGCCGACGCGATCTTCCCCGAAGGCCTCACCAGCCGCGAGATGTTCGAAAAGTTCCACGCGGCGATGCCGAACGTGCCGCTGCTCGCCAACATGACCGAATTCGGAAAGACGCCCTTCTTCACCGCCTCCGAGTTCGAGGCGATGGGTTACAAGATGGTGATCTGGCCGGTATCGTCGCTGCGCATCGCCAACAGGGCGCAGGCCGAACTCTACGCCTCGATCAAGGCGGAGGGCGGCACCCACAAGATGCTGGACCGCATGCAGACCCGGCAGGAACTCTATGACACGATAGGCTTGCACGCGTTCGAGGAGCTGGATGCCAACATCATCCAGACCATCGTGCCACAGGGAATGCCTCAGGACAGCTGAGCGACACGGCTGGGCGGGCGGCGTCTGAGCGATCCGGGGCGTCAACCGCCAACCCGGCCCCGGCACGGGCCGCTGACCGCTTCGGGCGCGCGCCGCCGGAAGCCGCTTGATCCGCTTCGTCATGTCCACCCTGCTGCAAAGTCTCTTTCGCTTCGCAACATCCGCAATTATCTGTTAGTCTAGGAATGACCGAATTTGCGAAGATTTGCGGACAAAAAGCCGTAAATTTGCAAATATTGCGAATGATGGGTGGAAATATGCGCAAAGCGTTCATGGGCGTCCGGTTGCGACGCTTGCGGGAAGAGCGGAATCTCAAGCAGGTCGAACTGGCCAACTCACTCGGTATCTCGTCCAGCTATCTCAACCAGCTGGAACAGAATCAGCGGCCGCTGACAGTGCCGGTGCTGCTGAAGATCAACGCGGTCTTCGGCGTCGACGTGCAGCTTTTCTCCGAAGATGAGGAAGCGCGCCTCATCACCGACCTGCGCGACGCGCTGACGGATGGCGTGGAACCCATATCCGTGGCCGAAATCCGCGAACTGGCGACCAACATGCCGGCGGTGGGGCGCACGCTCGTGTCCTTGCACCGCCGTTACCGCGAATCCGTCGAGCGCAGCGAGGCGATGGCGGCGCAACTGGGTGACGAGTGGATCAGCGGCGGCCCGGCGCGCATGCCCTTCGAGCAGGTGCGCGACTTCTTCTACGCCCGGCACAATCATGTCGAACCCCTGGATGAGGCGGCCGAGCGCCTTTACCGCCAAGCTGGTCTGACCCCTCGTTCGATCCATGCCGGCCTGACCGCCTTGCTGGGCGAACGGCATCGCGTGCAGGTCATCGGCGGCGACAGCGATGCGGCCCAACGCCGTTATGATCCGGCTACGCGCACCCTCTATGTTTCCGACCAATTAAACCAAGGCCAGCAGGCGTTCCAGATGGCCACTCAACTCGCCTTTCTGGAGCATGGCGACATCATTGCCAGGCTCACGGACAATCCAATCCTCACCAGCGACGAAGCACGAAGGCTGGCGCGCATCGGCCTCGCCAACTATTTCGCCGGTGCGCTGATTCTGCCCTATGGGGACTTCCTCGCCGCAGCCGAAGCGGAAGGCTATGACATCGAAAAGCTCGGGCGCCGCTTCGGCGTGGGCTTCGAAACAGTCTGCCACCGGCTTTCGACGCTGCAACGGGCGGAAGCGCGCGGCATCCCCTTTTTCTTCGTGCGGGTCGATCGCGCCGGCAACATCTCCAAGCGTCAGTCTGCGACGGACTTCCATTTCTCGCGTGTCGGCGGCACCTGCCCGCTGTGGAAAGTCTATGAAGCCTTCGCCCAGCCCGGTCGCGTGTTGCGCCAGATCGCGCAGATGCCCGATGGGCGCACCTATTTGTGGATCGCGCGAACGGTGGGCAGCGTCAATGCCGGCTTCGGCATGCCGGGCAAGACATTCGCCATTGGGCTTGGCTGCGACATCCGCCATGCTTCACGCCTTGTTTATGCGCGCGGGTTCGACCTCAGCGATCCGAGCGCCGCGACACCTATCGGCGCCGGATGTAAGGTCTGCGAGCGTCAGGCCTGCCCGCAACGCGCTTTCCCGCCCGTCGGGCGGGCGATTGCCGTCGACGAAAATCGCAGCGCGCCGACGCCCTATCCAGTGGCTTGAGAGAGAAACGCTCTGATCGCGCGGCGTTGGGTCCATCCACCGGCCTTGGCTCAGTTCCTGAAGACGACTGTCCTTCTCCCGTTCATGACGACCCTGTGCGCCACATGCCAGCCGACCCTCATGCGTTTCGCCGCCCAATGCGGGGTTGGCGCGTCGACATCCATTCTTTCGAAATATGGCATTTCGATGGGCAAGCGGGTGCGTGTCGATCCTCAGTTGGCGCGACAATCTGCACCGATTGCATATAAAGAAATCTTTATATGGACCTTGACAGGAAGCTCGCGATGGTGTGTAAGCCGCTCGTCGAGGTTCCCCGCCTCAGGCGTGACGGCGGGGCTAAGACGGGAAGCCGGTGATGTCTGCTAGACAGAGTCCGGCGCTGCCCCCGCAACTGTAAGCGGCGAGTGGCGGTTCCATTTCGTGTCACTGGGCTTCCGCAAGAAGCTCGGGAAGGCCGGAACCGCCGCGATGACCCGTAAGCCAGGAGACCTGCCTCCGACGCGATAACGTTCCTCGGACGGGGGTTCCTCCGGTGGATCGCGCTAGAAGCAAAGGCTCGTGGCGTAAGCATCGTCCGGGCCTGTCCTGCGCGCTCTTCCCTTGGCCTCCTGTCCGGCAAAAACAGGTGTGTCATGACGAATAGCGGGTTTACCTTCTCCATCAGCAGCATCCCGTTCAACGAGGATTATCGTCCCGCCGACGCCACGCGGATCACCACCAATTTCGCGAATCTGGCGCGAGGAGAGAACCGTCAGGAAAATCTGCGCAACACTCTGAAGATGATCGACAATCGCTTCAATTCGATCATGCATTGGGACAATCCCGCTGGGGATCGTTATGCGGTCGAACTGACGATCATCTCTGCGGAGTTGAAGATCGGCGCGCGGGAGGATGACGATCATTTCCCGCTGATCGAAATCCTACAGACAACCGTCATCGACACGCGCAGCGGTGAACGCATCCCCGGCATGGTCGGCAATAATTTCTCATCCTATGTCCGCGACTATGATTTCAGCATCCTGCTGCTAGACCACCTCAAGCAGAACCCCCACGGCGGCGCACCGGAAGGCTTTGGCGACCTGCATGGAAAATTGTTCAAGCACTTCCTCAATTCCAGCGCTTATCGGGACAATTTCAGCAAGCCGCCGGTCATCTGCCTGAGCGTGTCGAGCCGGGAAACCTATCACCGGACAGCCAATGTCCACCCCATCCTCGGCATTGAGTACAAGAACGACAAAGTCTCCGCGACCGATGCCTATTTCGCGAAGATGGGGATGAAGGTTCGCTACTTCATGCCGCCGCACGCCGTCGCGCCCCTGGCTTTCTATCATCTCGGCGGCCTGCTCGACGACTACACCCATCTGGAGCTCGCCAGCACGATCAGCACGATGGAAACCTTCCAGAAAATCTATCGTCCCGAAATCTACAATGCCAATTCCGTTGCCGCGCAGGACTATCGGCCGAGCCTGAAATATCAGGACTATTCGCTGACCCTCATCGTTTACGACCGCGAAGAACGCAGCAGGCTCGCGGTCGAACAGGGCAAGTTCGCCCAGGAGCATTTCATCAAGCCGCATGCGGCGGTGCTCGAACAATGGTCGTCGCGCCATGCCGCTGTCGTTGATGCTGTAGCTGCCTGATCCATCCCATTTACGAGGCCCTATCCATGAAGACATTGTTGCCCACCTCGACCGCCGGCAGCCTGCCCAAGCCCTCCTGGCTCGCGGAGCCCGAAAAGCTCTGGGCGGCCTGGAAATTGCAGGGCGAGCAATTGTCGGAGGGCAAGAAGGACGCGCTGCGCCTGGCGGTGAACGATCAGGAGCAGGCCGGCATCACGATCGTCGGCGACGGCGAACAGACACGCCAGCATTTCGTCACCACCTTTGTCGAGCATTTGAGCGGCGTCGATTTCGAGAAGCGCGAAACCGTCAGGATTCGCAACCGTTATGATGCGAGCGTGCCGACGGTCGTCGACGCAGTGGCGCGGACGAAGCCCGTCTTTGTGGAGGACGCCAGATATCTGCGCGCGCAGACGGATCAGCCGATCAAATGGACCCTGCCCGGCCCCATGACGATGATCGATACGCTCTACGACGCCCACTACAAGAGCCGCGAGAAGCTCGCCTGGGAGTTCGCGAAGATCCTCAATCAGGAAGCAAAGGAGCTGGAAGCCGCCGGCATCGACATCATCCAGTTCGACGAACCGGCCTTCAACGTCTTCTTCGACGAGGCGAACGACTGGGGCATCGCCACGTTGGAAAAGGCGGCAGAGGGGCTGAAGTGCGAAACGGCGGTCCACATCTGCTATGGATATGGCATCAAGGCTAATACGGACTGGAAAAAAACGCTGGGTTCCGAATGGCGGCAGTATGAGGAAACATTCCCCAATCTGCGGAAGTCGAAGATCGACATCATTTCGCTGGAATGTCATCATTCCCACGTTCCGATGGACCTCATCGAACTCATCCGGGGCAAGAAGGTGATGGTCGGCGCCATCGACGTGGCGAGCGACACGATCGAGACGCCGGAGGAAGTGGCCGGCACGCTGCGAAACGCGCTGGAATTCGTGGATGCGGACAAGCTTTATCCGTCCACCAATTGCGGCATGGCCCCATTGTCCCGTCAGGTCGCGCTGGGCAAGCTCAACGCCTTGGGTGCCGGCGCGGCGATCGTCCGGAAAGAGCTGTCGGCCTGACGGATTGCAGAGGGTTTCGCGAGCGTCAGGCGACCTTCCTCTGGCAGTACCCCCATCATGCATCGGACAGGGACAGGGAAACTGAATCCGGCTAGACCGGAGCGCGCTCCATTCCACGGCTCCCCGCCAAGCCCGTCAGGTCGGCTCCCGCGGGACGTTGGAACAATCGAAGCCCGAATTCCGGCAGGATCGCGATCAGATGGTCGAATATGTCCGCTTGCACGCCCTCATATTCGGCCCAGACCGTGCTGGTGACGAAAGCGTAGATTTCCAGCGGCAGGCCGTTTTCGCCCGGCGCGAGTTGCCGCACCAGCAGCGTCTTGTCCCGCGCGATGTCCTCGCGCGATTCCAGATAGGCCAGCACATAGGCGCGGAACGTGCCGATATTGGTGAGCCGCCTGCCATTGACCGCGCCGTTCGCCTCGGGCTTGTCGTTCCACAGAGCGATCTCCCGCCGCTTGGCATCCAGATAGGGGCGCAGCAGGGCAAAACGCTCCATATGCTCCACATCGCCTTCATCCAGGAAACGAACGCTGGCCTGGTCCATCTTGAGCGAGCGCATGATGCGCCGCCCGCCCGATTCCGACATGCCGCGCCAGTTGCGGAAGCTCTCCGAAATCAGGCGATGGGTCGGAACGGTGGTGATCGTCTTGTCGAAATTCTGGATCTTCACGGTATGCAGCGCGATGTCGATCACGTCGCCATCGGCATTGAACTGCGGCATTTCGATCCAGTCGCCCACGCGCACCATGTCGTTCGACCCGATCTGGACCGATGCGACCAGCGACAGGATCGTGTCCTTGAACACCAGCATCAGCACGGCCGCCATCGCGCCCAGTCCCGAAAGCAGCAACAAGGGCGACTGATCCATCAATGCCGCGATGATGAGGATCGCGGCCGCGCCATAGACCAGCAGCTTGCCAAGCTGCACATAGCCCTTGATCGGCTTGTTGGCCGCGTCCGGACGCCGCTGGTACAGATCGTTGAGCAGCGTGAGGAAGCCGCTGAGCGCGATGGCGATCGTCAGGATGATGAACGCCGTGCAAAGGCTGCGGACAAAGGCCATGGCGTCGGCTGGCAAATGCGGCACCGCGGCGATGCCGGACTGGATCACCAGCGCCGGAACGATGTTCGACAGCCGGGCGACCACGGCGCCGATATGCCCCGCCTCCACCTGGAAAGGCAGATGTTCCAGCAGGCGCAGCAGCACCCGGAGCACGATGCGCTTCGCCACCCAGTTGGCGACCCATGCGACCAGCATGAGCAGCAGCAGGGCGATCCCGCTCTGCATCCATGGCTCGCGCGCATAACCCTGCATCAGCCTGGCGATATTGTCATTGGCAAGCGGCAATCGGGTCATCAAACGGGCTTCTCCGCAAACGGGTCGTCATGAAGGGAACGGCCCGCCGTCTCTGGCATGAAGCGCAGCGCGATCAGGCCGGCGATGCAGGCCAGCATCATGTAGAATGCGGGCATCAGCTCATTGCCGGTCAGGCTGATGAGGCCGCTGCCGATCACAGGCGCGGTGCCGCCGAAGATGGAGGTCGAGACATTATAGGCCACGGCAAAGCCCGCGAAGCGCACCTGCGTCGGGAACAGCGCCGGGAAGGTCGCCGAAATCGTCGCCAGTTGCGGCACGTAGAGCAGCCCCAGCAGCACGAAGCCGATGGTTGCTCCCCAAAGGCCCGTTCCCATCAGCATATAGAGCGGAACGACGGCGATCAGCAGTCCGATCAGCGACACCCGCCACATCGCCCGCCGCCCGACCTTGTCCGACAGCGCCCCGGCAAAGGGCAGGACGACCATCATCAGCAGCATGCCGATGATCGGCACGATCAGCGCCTCGTCGCCCGACAGGCCGATCCGCTGCTGGAGATAGGTCGGCATGTAGCTCAGCAGCGTGTAGTTGACGACATTGAGCGCGACGACCAGCCCGCCGACCACCAGCATGGGCCGCCAGTGGCCACGCATCAGAAGCCGAAGGCTGGGAGGCGGCGGTCCCGCGTGATGCAGCGCGGCGGCGGCCTGGAAAACGGGCGTATCCTCCATTTTCGAGCGCAGATACATGCCGACCAGCCCCATGGGCGCCGCGATCAGGAAAGGGATGCGCCATCCCCATTCATGCATCGCCCCGTCTCCCAATATCAGGGAAAAGCCCAGCATCAGCGCCGCGCCCAGCGAAAATCCCGCCAGCGTCCCGAACTCCAGGAAGCTGCCGTAGAAACCGCGCCGGTCGTCGGGCGCATATTCGGCCATGAAGGTCGCGGCCCCGCCATATTCCCCGCCGGTCGAAAAGCCCTGCACCATGCGCAGCAGGATCAGCAGGGCGGGCGCCCAGAAACCGATGCTCGCATAATCGGGGATCAGCCCCACGCACAGCGTCGCGCCGGACATCAGCAATATGGTGAAGGCCAGCACGGACTTGCGCCCCAGCCGGTCGCCCAGCGGTCCCCAGAACAGCCCGCCCAGCGGCCGCACCAGAAAGGAAATGGCGAAAGTCGCGAGCGCGAACAGCACGGCTTCGTCCATATTGCCGGGGAACAGCGCGGCGGAAATATAGGTCACGCCATAGGCATAGATGCCATAGTCGAACCATTCGGTCGCATTGCCCATGGCCGATGCGGCAATGGCGCGCCGCAGCGTGCTCTTCTGCGCCGGGGCTGGAATGGCCGGAGAGCCATCGGCTGGAATCGCCGTCATGTCCTCTGTCCCTCGGATATGTTTTCATCGCCGACATTGGGATCGAGCAAGGCGGCCATGGGCGTGGTGCGCGGCAGGATCTGGAATTCCTGTTGCTCGCCGCCGGGCACGGGTTCAGACGCTCTCTGCCGCCACAGCCCCAGAACCAGCGCCAGGGCGGCGCACAGCGCAATGAACAGGAACAGGCCACCGGTCCCGGCCACGGTCATGAAACTCGCGGCGCAAACCGGCCCCAGAGCCGCGCCGGCCGAATAGAGCAGCACCAGCCGCCCGCTCGCCGCCACGCGCTCCGTTTCCAGCAGCCTGTCGTTGCAATGAGCGACGCACAGCGGATAGAGCGCGAAGCTGAGCCCCCCGAAAAGCGCGCCCAGCGTCAGCAGCACGATACCGCCTGACTCCCACAATGCGAGCAGGAGGCTCACCAGCGCGGCCGCCGCGAAGCTCAGGATGATGATCCGCCGCCGGTCATAGCGGTCGGACAACCGCCCCAGCGGCCATTGCAGCGCGACGCCGCCCAGGATCACGATCATCATGAACCGAGCCGTTTCCGGCAGGTCCAGCCCCAGGCGCCGCACATGCACCGCCGCCAGTCCATAGAAGGCGCCCAGCATCAGCCCCGTCGCCACCGCGCCCATCGCGCCCAGCGGGGAAGCGGCCAGCAGCGACCGGATCGAAAAGGCGCTCGCTTCCATCGGCGCGGGCGCGGAACTGCGCGTCAGGCAGAGCGGGATAATGGCCAGCGAAATCAGGATGGAGGCGATCTGAAAGGGTATGGCTGGCAATGCCCCGCTCGCCCCCAGCAGCAATTGCCCGATCGCCTGCCCCGAATAGAGCGCGACCATATAGGCGGCCAGCACGCTGCCCCGCATGTCCGGCTCCGCCCGGTCGTTGAGCCAGCTTTCCAGGCACACGAACACGCCCGCCACGCAGATGCCGTCGATCAGCCGCAGCCCCGCCCACAGCGCCGGATGGTCGAGCAGCACATAGGAAAGCGTGCTGGCCGACAGCAGGGCGACGAAAGCGGCGAAGGCGCGGATATGCCCGACCCGCCGCACGATTTCTCCGGCGCGCAGCGCGCCCGCCATCAGGCCGCCGAAATAGGCGGTGGCGACGATGCCGATGGTGATGGTCCCGCTGCCCCCGCGTTCCAGGCGCAGGCTGATCAACGTGGCCAGGAACCCGCTGCCCGCCATCAGCATGAAGATGGAGAGCAGCAGGCTGCGAACCGGATGGATGGCGGCAAGCATCAGGCGGCGCGTCGTCCCTCCGCCGCGGCCGGTTCGTCCTGTTCCACCAATGCGCGATGCAGCGCGCGCACGGCAGCGTCATATTGGGCGACATCGACGATGAACTGCACGTCGACATTGCGGATCTGGTGCTGCATCGCGATGATGCCGATGCCTTCCCCGGCCAGCGCGTCCAGCGCGTCGGCGACCAGGGACGGCCGCGAAATGTCGCTGCCGATCACCGACACCATCGCCACCGGCTGGGCCGAGACCGACGCCTCGGGATAGCGCTGTTGCAGGTCGGCCATCACCCGCTTCACCGTCGCGGCGTCGGCGGACAGATAATGGGTGATGGTGTTGGCGTTGGACGATTTGCTGACGATCCACGCGCCATGCGCGGTCAGCGCCTCCAATATGGCGGCGTCATATCCCTTCACGCCCACCATGTCCTGTTCGAAGAATTGCAGCGCCTGCGCATGGCGGATGCCGGTCACGATCTCGACCCGCGGATATTCCGACACATAATCGCCGCAGATCAGCGTGCCGCCATCCTCCCGGTCGAAGGTGTTGCGCACGCGCAGCGGGATATGCGTCTGGCGCAGCCCGCGCCCCGCGCCGGGATGGATCGCCTCCATGCCCAGATTGGCGAGCTGGTCGGCCACGTCGTAATTTGTCCGTCCGATCTTGCGCGCCCGGTCGATGCCGACCAGCTTCGGGTCCGCGCTCGACAGGTGGAATTCCTTGTGGATGATCGCCTCCCGCGCGCCCGTCAGCACGGCGATCCGCGAAAAGGTCATTTCCGAATAGCCCCGCGCATAGCGGCGCACCATGCCGTCGACGCAGCCGGCATAGCCGGTCACGATGGGCAATGTGGTGGAAAGGTCGACCGTCTCCAGCGCCGCGACGATCCGCTCGTCCAGCCCGCGCCGGTCGTCCTGATCCCACAGCGTCAGGTCGACAAAGGCGGCATTCACGCCCCGTTCCTTCAGCAGCAGCGCGGTGCTGTGCGCGCTGTGTGCCTCGCCCAGCCCGGCCAGCAGTTCGCGCACCGTCACCAGTTGCTCCTTGACGCAGAAGCGCCCATGGCTGCGCAGCCGCGCCAGATCGTCCAGACAGGCGGCCACCGCGTCGATGCGCATGTCGACGAAGGCCGTCGCCTGCGCCAGCCCGTCCGCCCGCGCGAACATCTCCGCATTGCGCGCATGCATGGCGGCGCGCACCTCCTCCATCGCCTCGCGCCAGCCATCGGCGCCTTCGTCCGCGACGAAGCGCGCATGGACGCCGGGCCTGCCGCTCTTCTTGTGCTCCAGCAGCAGGTCGGTCATGCCCGCATAGGCCGACACGACGAAGATGCGGTTATAAAGCTCCGCGCCCTTGCGCCCGGCGACCAGCACATTGTCGAACAGCATCGCGGTCGCGGCCATGGATGTGCCGCCGATCTTCTCGACGCTATGGCCCTTCGCGGCGTCCGCGCTCATGCCACCGCCTCCGCCATCAGCGGCCCGCCGACCGGCACGATCCTGTCCGGATCGCCGCGCGCGGCGATGAAGTCGGGGCGGGGCTTTTCCGCTCCGAAGGGCCGCTCCAGCGCATTGCCGACAGCGTTGTAAACCAGGAAGGCGTTGGCGCGGGGGAAGGGCGTGATATTGCCGTTCGACCCGTGCATGACGTTGCAGTCGAAGAGGACGACCGTGCCCGGCTTTCCGGTCGGCGCGACGATCCCATGCTCATGCGCCAGTTCGGCAAGGCTGGTTTCGTCCGGCACGCCATATTCCTGTTTTTTGAGCGACATGCGGTAATGATCCTCCGGCGTTTCCCCCACGCAGGTCAGGAAGCTGCGGTGCGATCCGGGGATCAGCATCAGCGGCCCGTTATGCGGCGTGTTCTCCGCCAGCAGCACGGACATGGACAGCGCCCGCATCCGGGGCATCCCGTCTTCCACATGCCAGGTTTCGAAATCGCTGTGCCAGTAGAACTCCTTGCCCTGGAAACCCGGCTTGTAGTTGAGCCGCGACTGGTGGATGTACACCTCGTCGCCCAGCAGGAAGCGGGCGACCTGGGCCAGCCGTTCGTCCGCGGCGAGCCGGCCCATCACCCGGCTCTGGGCGTGGATCCTGAAGATCGACCGGATTTCTCGCCCGCCCGGCTCGGTGACGACCGTCTCCTCCTCCAGCGCGTCGGGATCGGCCAGCAGCGTTCCCGCCTCCCCTTGCAGGAAGGCGATTTCCTCGTCGGAGAACATATCCTCCAGAACCAGATAGCCGTCGCGGTCGAATTGCGCCGCCTGCTCCCGGCTCAGCGGCGCGCCTTCGTGCCAGCCGCCATGGACGACCGGATCGAGGCGCGGCAGAAACGCCGCCGCCTGTGCATGGCGGGACGGGTAGATGTCTTGCACGGGGACTTCCCCTTTCCTGTCGGGTCAGTTGCTCGGGACGGCCTCGCGAACCATGTCCGCCTCGGCCGGATAGGCGCCGCTTTCGTCATGCACTTCGCTGCCCGTGACGGGCGGGTTGAACACGCAGGCGCACAGTATGTCGGTTTCGGGCCGCACGACATGCCGGTCATGGGCGTCGAGGGCGTACATCACGCCGGAGGCGAGCGGGTGCGTCACGCCCGTGCCCAGATCCTCGATCGTGCCTTTCCCCTTCAGCACCAGAACCGCTTCCAGATGGTTCTGGTAATGCATGTGCAGTTCCTCGCCCGCATACATGGTCGTGACGTGGAAGGAAAAGCCCATGCTGTCGTCTTTCAGCAGCAGGCGGGCGCTTTCCCAGCCTTTCGACTGCACGTTGCGGTCGGATTTGCGGATGTCCTGAAGCTTGCGAACGATCATGCTATTCTCCTTTATTCCGCCGCGACGCCGTAGGGCACGGCCAACGCTTCGCGGATGCTCGTCTCCAATATGTCCAGCCCCGCCGACAGCAGGGCGTCGTCGATGATGAGCGGCGCGAGCACCTTGACGATCTCGTCATGCGCGCCGCTCGTTTCGATGATGAGGCCGCGGGCGAAGCAGGCGGCGGTGATCGCTCCCGCGATCTCGCCCGATCCCACATCGATGCCGCGCATCATGCCCCGGCCGCGGGTCGAAAGCCCATGTTCCGCCGCCATGGCGTCTAGCCGCCTTTCGAGCAGGCGGCCCCTTCGCGCGACATCCGCCTGGAACTCCCCGCCGCTCCAGAAATGGCGCAGCGCGGCGGCGGCGGTCACGAAGGCATGGTTGTTGCCCCGGAACGTGCCGTTATGCTCGCCGGGCAGCCATTGGTCGAGTTCCGGGCGGAACAGCGCCAGGGCGAAGGGCAGGCCCATGCCCGACAGCGACTTGGCCAGCGTCACGATGTCCGGGGTCACGCCCATGCCCTCGAAACTGAAAAAGCCGCCCGCGCGGCCGCAGCCGGCCTGGATGTCGTCCACGATCAGCAGCGCGCCGTGGCGCCGGGCGATCTCCGCGATGGCGCGCAGCCATGCGGGCGACGCCGCGTTGAGGCCGCCCTCGCCCTGCACCGTCTCCACCAATATGGCGGCGGGCGCATCGAGGCCGCTGGACGGGTCGGCCAGACGCCGTTCCAGCAGTTCGGCCGTATCGACATCCGGGCCGTGATAGCCCTCATAGGGCTCATGGGCGACATGGTTGAGCGGCACGCCCGCGCCCGCGCGCTTCGACGCATTGCCGGTGCAGGCCAGCGCGCCCAGCGTCATGCCGTGGAAACCGTTGGTGAAGGCGATCACCCCTTCGCGCCCCGTCACCTTGCGGGCCAGCTTGATCGCCGCTTCCACCGCATTGGTGCCGGTCGGGCCGGTGAACATCGCGCGATAGTCCAGCTTGCGCGGCTTCAGGATGATGTCCTCGAAGGTTTCGAGGAAGTCCGCCTTGGCGTCGGTATGCAGGTCCAGGCCATGGGCGATGCCGTCGGCCGCGATATAATCGAGCAGGGCCTGCTTCAGCACCGGGTGGTTATGGCCGTAGTTCAGGGTCGAGCAGCCCGACAGGAAATCCAGATAGCGGCCGCCCTGGTCGTCGCGCATCCACACGCCTTGCGCTTGCGTGAACTGGCGCGGCATCGACCGGGCATAGCTGCGCACGACCGACTCCCGCCGTTCGTAGATCGCTATGTCGGGAATGGAGGGGGTCGGCTTGGGTTGCGTGATGGTCATGTCGTCAATTCTCCTCGATGGGCGGGCGGCGCGCCGGCAGCGGGCCGATGCGCGCCTGCCATTCGGTGGCGTGGGCGCCGGCGAAATGCGTGTCGCGCCCGAAACGGGCGCTTTTCTCCAGGGCCGTGCCCCATTGGCGGGCGAGCCCTTCGAACAGGGCCCAGGACGCGCGATTGTCGTCCGTCACGGTCGTGGTGAGATGGGTGACCCCCGCATTGTCCGGGCGCGCCAGCAGCGCCTCGATCATGCGGCCCGCCAGCCGCCGGCCCCGCGCCTCGGCGGACACCGCCACCTGCCAGACGAAGAAGGTCTCGGGCGCGGAGGGCGGGCGATAGCCCGATACCCAGCCCACCGCCCGGCCGTCCGCTTCCGCCACGACGCAGGAATCGGCGAAATCGGTGCATTGCAGCAGGTTGCAATAAGCGGAATTGGCGTCGAGCGGCGGACAGGCCGCGACCAGCGCCGTGATGGCGGGCCCGTCCGTTCCGACGGGCTTTCGAAGCTCAAAGACCTGCCCCTTGCTCCGTCCGGAGCGCGCAGAAGCCCTTGGCGGCACGGCGGCCGCTGGTGCTTGGGAATCGAAGATTGTTTATCTCCCGAATTATATTCTCAGTCCGAAAGCCACGCTTCCGTTCGACTCGGCGCGGTATATGCGCAGTTCAGAGCCATTTTTCAACCCCGGCAGCACTCAAAATATTTTATCAAATAAAGGATATGCCCTAAAACAGTCCCCCAAACCCCATTCACATTGCTGACTCGTTCATGGTTTCGCTATGCACCGGCCATGACTTCGCAAATCGCTTCCCTGACCCTGCGCGCGCTCCGCCGGGTATTGCGCGCCACGGAAATCGGCAGCCGACAACTGGCGACCGCCACCGGCCTCACGCCATCGCAATTGCTCGTCCTGCGCGAAATCGACATCCGCCAGTCCGCCACGCCCGGCACGATCGCCCAGGCGCTGCAATTCAGCCAGGCGACGATCACCACCATCGTCGATCGCCTGGAATCGCTGGGCTTCGTCCAGCGCCAGCGCAGCGAAAAGGACAAGCGCCAGTTTCACCTGAGCGCCCTGCCCGCCGGCAAGGCCGCCATCGCCGACGCGCCCGATCCGCTGCAAACGACCTTCACCGATCGTTTCGTCGCCCTGCCGCCATGGGAGCAGGCGATGATCCTGGCCGCCGTCGAACGCCTCGCCACGCTCATGGACGCCCAGAATATCGACGCCGCCCCCTTGCTCGACAGCGGCCTCATCGACCGGTCCGCTCCAGCCTGACTCCACAACTGACCGGCTATCGGGACTGGAACCGTCGAAGCGGCTGGGCGCCATGCCGCGATTGACACCCGCCTCGTCCTTCACGAAAACACTGAGACCGAACATGCCGGCGCTATGTTCGATCCTGGCCAGCTCATAGTTGTAAAGGGCGCGTCCAGCCTTGCGGCCCTTGACCGTGCACGACACGGCGAAGTCATAGTTGAACTCACCTTCTCCCGAGGACACCCAGGGGAAGCCCCCCATCTGGTCGAAGGACAACGCTGGAATGGGGAGCTTCTACCGGTCTCAGCATGAGCTGGTTTTCGTATGGAAGGTAGGAAGCGCTCCGCATCTCAATACGGTCGAACTCGGGAAGAACGGCCGCTATCGCACCAATGTGTGGAACTATCGCGGCGCGACGAAGACCGGTGCGGATGCGGAGCTTGCCATGCATCCGACGGTCAAGCCCGTCCCGATGATCATGGATGACATCAAGGACACTTCGCGCATCGGCGAGATCGTGCTTGATCCGTTTGGAGGTTCAGGATCGACCCTGATCGCGGCGGAGAAGACGAAGCGGCGTGGTCGGCTGATCGAATATGAGCCGGGCTATTGCGAGGTGACGATCCGGCGGTGGCAGATGATCACCCACAAGGCAGCGATACTCGAAACGACCGGGGAGAAATATGTCGATGTGCAAAAGCGGCGTGCTGCCGATATGGAGAAAGCAGCCAACGCCGCGCTTGAAAGGAGTGAAGGTTGATGAGCGCTTCGAGCTCAAAGTGGAAGCGATCCTGATGGGGTGTCGTCACCACCTGGGTCTCAAGGTCGATCATAATCGGATGCTCCTCAGCCACCTGCAGCAACCGATCGACCTGGCTTTGCGGCAGCACGACCGTCAGGATACCGTTCTTGAATGCGTTGCCCGCATATATGTCGGAGAAACTGGGGGCGATCACGGCCTGGATGCCTAGTTGTTTGATCCCACGGTTTGATGGTGCGATCCTTTCGTTGGAATGGAAGGAAGCCTTATGGGACAGGTACGTCACGGGAGCGCCACGACCACGCACGCCGTCCGAGCAGCAATACAGCGATCGCAAGCTTCGCTCGCGACGCTGAGCCGGGATTTGGGGATCAACCCGAAGACGGTGGCGAAGTGGCGCAAGCGGGCGACGGTCGAGGATTTGAAGACCGGGCCGAAGGCCCCTCATTCCACCACCCTGTCCGAGGCCGAGGAGGCAATGGTTGTGGCGTTCCGTCGACACACGTTGCTGCCGCTCGATGACTGTCTTTATGCCCTGCAACCATCGATCCCGCACCTGACACGATCGGCGCTGCATCGGTGCCTGCAGCGACACGGCATCTCTCGCCTGCCCGACATCGAAGGTGACAAGCCAAAGCGACAACGCTTCAAACGCTATCCGATCGGCTTCTTCCACATCGATATTGCCGAAGTGCAAACTGCAGAAGGCAAGCTGTACCTGTTCGTCGGCATCGACCGCACCAGCAAGTTCGCCGTCACGCAACTCGTCGACAAGGCGGATCGCCGAACGGCGTGGGAGTTCCTCGAACACCTGCTGAAAGCGGTGCCCTACCGCATCCACACGATCCTGACGGACAATGGCATCCAGTTCGCCGAGCACCCGTGACGGGCCAAGCCAGAATAAGGGACAAGTCAGCCCTTTATCGTTACGCGATCATGCGCGAGAAGAAAAGGGGAACATTGCGCCGTCCACAGCTTTGACGAACGGGGCTGACAGCGGTGTTCTTTCATGGTGCAACGACGGAATTTGTCCCAATGTCGCCAACGCCTGTCAGATGCAGAACGCCTTTGCCCGGCAACTCAATGCGAAGTTCCAGCTTTCCGCCCGCTGCCTCCACGAAGCGGCGAAGCGTCGAAAGGTAAAGGTCGGTTTGCCGCTCGATCTTGTGAACGGAAGGCTGCTTCACGCCCAAGGTTTCCGCGATCTGCTCCTGGCTGCGTTCGGCAAGCTGACGCAACGCTTTCAGTCCCTCGACCTCTGCAACTAATTCCTGCGTCCGCGCCTCGATCCGGCGGCGGCGATCTTCGGGCAGGGTAGCCATGATCTCACTGCGCGAACGTCCCATCGTCATTTCTCCTTCGCGGCCAGTGCCGCTAGATGCTCGTCAAACCTTTTGTCGGCCTTGGCGATCAACGTCTTGTAAAACCGCTTCTGCGCCACGCCCGCCTTGTCACCAGCGACAAGCAGGATCGCTTGCCGCTCCGGGTCGAACGCAAAAGCTACGCGCCACACGCCGCCATCGGCATGGTAGCGCAACTCCTTCATGTTCGCATGACGCGATCCGCCAAGCGTATCGGCATGGGGACGGCCAAGCCGGGGGCCATAAAGTTCCAATAGGCCCGTTGCCGCCAAAAGCTCGTCCTGCACCGCATCGGGCATCGCGTCATATTCGGCATCAAAGGCATCATGGTTGCGAACCGTCCACGGCATAGGGCTATATATCCTCTGGGCTATAATTTGTCCATAGCCTTGAAGCTATGGCTGCAAGGATGCGGCGATCTTCATCCGAATTGTCCCCCTGCGGGCAGAAACGGATAAAATCAGCACCTTTTAGGACTAAGTTGGCACCTGTCGGCAGTGTAATGCCTCCCCCTCTTGCGTTGCGGAATGAACTGATACAGCATGGGCTTCTGGCTATGGCGGGCCATGACAAGAAAGGCTCCGCCATGTCGTGCGAATCGGAAGCGCGCCAAGTTCATCGAGTCGCATTGATTGCCAACAAGTTGCGTGATGTCGTGACTTATTTGTCACAGTCGGCAAGGAACCGTCCAAGTATAGGATAGCAATTACCGCCGTTATCCGCCGTCCACCGTCATACGCCAGCGTTTCCCATAGTGCGCTGCCGTTTCCCGCCGTTGCCCACACTTAGACCGCCGCGAGCCGCATCTTCATCATATCTTGGCCGGGGCGCTCTTGCGCTGCAAATCCGTGCCGCCAATTCTGTTCGTAGGGGATTGTATCAACGGCGAAGTCGAAAGTTACCCTGATGTCCAACAAGGAAAAGATCATCCGTCTCAAAACCGTGCTGACCCGCACCGGCCTTTCGCGCTCCACTTTGTATAGAAAAATCGCGGAAGGCAGCTTCCCCCGGCAAATCACGATCAGCGTCCACGGCACCGGCTGGCATGAGTCGCCGTGGATCGCTGGATCGCCAACCCCGCCGCCTACCGCGAAGATCGCGCCGAGTGATGCGAGGCGGGGCTATTGCTCGGCCTTGGCCTTGCGGAACGTGCCCTTGATGACCTTCGCGCCATCGCGGAGAAAATCGAGATGGTCGGACCAGTGCTGCATCATCCGCACGCGCTCGTCCCAATACTCGCCCCGCGTGTAGGCGCGGCGCACCGCGTTGTTGTCGCAATGGGCAAGCTGGCGCTCGATGGCGTCGGGATGCCACAGGCCCATCTCGTTCAGGAGCGTCGCCGCCATCGCCCGGAAGCCGTGCCCGGTCATTTCGTCCTGGACGAAGCCCAAGCGCCGCAGCGCCGCGTTGATGGTGTTTTCCGACATGGGCCGATCGATCGAACGCAGCGACGGGAACAGGAAGCTGCTATAGTCCGCGGCATGCTCGATAGTTTCGAGAATGGCGAGCGCCTGCCGGGAAAGCGGGATGCTGTGGATGCGCCGCATCTTGGTCTTGTGCTTCGGGATGACCCAAAGCGCCTTGTCGAAATCGAAGTCCGCCCATTCCGCATAGCGTAGCTCTCCGGGACGCACGAACACATGGGGCAAGAGCCGCAACGCTGCCTTGGTGTTGGCAAAGCCGTCGAACGCCTCGATGGCGCTGAGCAAGCCGCCCGCCTCGTTGGCGCTGGTGATCGCCGCGCGGTGGACGGGTTAGGGTGCAATGAGCGCGCCGCGAAGGTCGGCGGCAACGTCACGCTCGGCCCGCGCCGTGGCGATGGCGTAGCGGAATATCTGGCTGGCAGTGCTGCGCAGCCGCTTCGCCGTCTCATAGCGGCCCTTGCTCTCCATCTTGCGAAGCATGACAAGCAACTCCTGTGCGGTGATAGCGCCCGCCATTGGGCGTGACATAGAGGAACAGCCCGTCGCCATCGGTGAGTTCATAGGGCTTTGCGCGGCCCTTGGCCTTGTTAATTGCAACAGCGGTAAGCGCCATGATGGTATCTCCTGCAAGGGGAGGACCGCGCTACCATCAGATATACCATCAAGATGGTGGTATCCGGTGGCACGAAGCCGCTCCGTATGGGATACCTATACCACCGAAAACCCGCAGAAATCAGCCACTTGTGGCATCTTCTGGAACCCTCTGGGAGAGGATTTTGGTGACCGCTTTTGTTCACGTTTCGAACTTTTTCAAGCTTCAAACAGTCGAATCTCGCAAAATAGTCGAGCGATATCGAGCCACGTTCCTGAACGCAGCTTAGTTTGTCTGATATATACTCGAAAAAATTTCAGGATACTTTCGTGGCGCCGGGTATGAAGGGTTCATCACTCGCGTACGAGCGTGTAGCGCCTCCGGACCCAGGTTCAATTTCACCTGTCCGATCTTCGGATATGTATGTGGTCGATCGTTCCTCGATCGGCCATGTGCGTCCAGCGACTGACGACTTACCGATACTCAGATGCGATCTATGAGGGATTATGGGCATAAGCCTCCGGGTCCGCAACCGGGGTAGGCAGTGAACTTCCGCTGGAGAGCAAATTAGTGCTCTGGGTGCAAATTTTGTTACTTTTGCTCATCAGCTGTCAGGAGGTGAAGAAGGGGCGGGTTGACGAACAGGCGTTCGCGGCCGGCCTTTCGCTCTTCCAGGAGGCCGATCGATGCCATTGCCTTGAGATTGGCCGAGGCGGTCTGGCGCTTGGCTAGTGCAATGACGCAGACGGGAGATTCACAAATCGTCTAGGACATGCGACTCTCCCGTCATGGCCCAGACCGTCAACATCCTCTTGAACGCCGCCGACCGTGCTCGGCTTGAACAAATCGTCGGCGACCGCAACTGCCCGCTCAAGCATGTGCTGCGCGCCAGGATCGTGCTGCTCTCCAGCGACCGCTTGCCGGTGCTCGAAGTGGCCCGCCGCGCCGGCGTCAGCCGACCTGCGGTCTGGCGCTGGCAACAGCGCTTCGCTGAGGAAGGCGTCGATGGTCTTCTCCGCGACAAGACGCGCAAGCCCGGTACGGCGCCGATCGCCGCGCCCGTCGTCGCACGGATCGTTGCGTTGACCTGCTCCGAACCGCCCGGTGCCGTGACCCATTGGACCGGCCGCGCAATGGCCAAAGCCTTCGGCGTCTCGCTCCGAACCGTCCAGCGCATCTGGCAGGTCCATCACCTCCAACCCCACCGTCTGCGAACCTTCAAGAGATCGAGCGACCCCGCCTTCGCCGCCAAGGTCGAAGACATCGTCGGTCTCTACATGGCCCCGCCGGCTCACGCCGTCGTCATCTCGATCGACGAGAAGAGCCAGATCCAGGCCCTCGACCGAACCCAACCCGGTCTGCCGTTGAAGCCGGGCAAATGCGGAACAATGACGCACGACTACAAACGCAATGGCACGACCACCCTGTTCGCCGCGCTCGACGTCCTCCACGGCACAGTCGTCGGTCGCTGCATGCCCAAGCACAGGCACCAGGAGTTCATCAAGTTCCTCAACGCCGTCGAGCGCGCCGTTCCTGCCGGCAAGGTGATCCACGCCGTCCTCGACAACTACGCCACCCACAAGCATCCGAAGGTCCTGGAGTGGCTCGCCGATCATCCACGCTGGGTGTTCCATTTCACCCCGACCTCGGGCTCATGGCTCAACGCCGTCGAGAACTTCTTCTCGGCGCTCACCCGAAGGGTCATCCGGCGCGGCGTCTTCACCTCCGTCGTCGACCTCCAGGACACCATTAGCGCTTACATCCGAAAGCAGAACGCCGACCCTAAGCCCTTCGTCTGGACCAAGCCGGCCGAGACCATTCTCGCCAAACTCAGGCGGCTGCCTGTACCAACCGACTGAGTCAGTGCACTAGACCGGCCTCTACAACATTACTGATACGGAAAAAGCGATCATGAAAACGGCAGATGCGCGGGGATTCGTGATGTCTGGTGAGGCGCTTGACGCCGATGGTGCAGACGCCGGGATCAGGCCGCCGTCAGATCGTGAAGCAACGCTCGGAGCAGGGCCGTCTGTCCATGAAAGCTTGCGATCATGGCCTGAAGCATGGCCTCGGGATTGAGCAGCTCCAACGTCAGGGGATGCCCGGCACGATCCGCCAGCAATGTCATGAAGGCGAGTTGGGTGCGCCCGTTGCCTTCGCGGAACGGATGGATCTGATTGAGGTCGGCGAGAAAGGTCGTGGCGCCATCGACAAATCCCTCTCGGTTCCGCTGGCGGAGTCCGTCGCCGGCGCTGAGCTGCGCGAACAGTTTGACCATTTCAGGCTCGATATATTCCGGATAGCAGAACGCATTGCCTCCCTTGGCGATGCGGACCGTCCTGAAATTACCCGCCCAGACATAGACATCTTGGAACAGATGCCGGTGGATGGCGCGATAATGGGCAATGCCGAACCGTCCGTTGGGCAAAGGCTCGGTGGCGCGGGCGGTGGTGATTTCAGTCTCGAAGGCTTCGAGATCAGCTGGATCGGTCAGGTTCAGGCGATTGCGAAGGACGTCGGTGCCCGGATAGCAGTAAGGATCCTTGAATGCTTCATACACGGGGCAGATCAGGCTTTCGCGGCGTATTTCGCAATGATGCGCTGACGGCGCTCAGCGGGCGTGGCGCGACGGCGATCATCCGCACGAAATTCCCGTTTCGCTTCGTCGGACAGGTGCATGCCTTCGACGGCGCTGATGGAGGCGAACCGCGAAAGGCCTAGGGTGAGGATTCTCCCATGCCGCTCCGTTTGCTGTTTCGCCATTGTGACCTCCTGAATCGTGCAACCGACTATAAGTGAGCCGTCGGGATTATGCACCTCTCGTTTTAACAATCGAGCAGAGCACGCCCAACCCGTCGCTCATCATGTCACGGCAACCGATGGCCGGAGCAGTGCAAGCTCGGGTGGCAATGTGCCTGGATACGGCTATGGCCCACCGCCATGCCCGCGGCGCCAGCCGTTTGCGTCGACATCGCCTCGCGTGAGGTTTCTGTTTCTGCTTTTGGGTGCGCCCCTTCCGTCTGGGGATGGAGAACATCAAGGAGTGAACAGCGTTGGCGCAACCGAGAAAAGCAACAAATCGATACAGGAAGAAAAAGGTAAGATCGCAGGGATCAGGCTCCCGCAAGGCGGTGCTCTACGCCCGCGTATCCACGCGAGACCAGGAGCGGGAAGGCTATTCGATCCCCGCGCAGGTCAAGCTGCTCGAAGACTATGCCGCGCTCCATGGGTTGGCGATCGCCAGCAGCCATATCGACGTCGAGACAGCCCGCAAGGCGGGACGGACCGCATTCGGGGAGATGCTTCGCTATCTCCGTCGCAACCCCGACATCGACTGACGCTGTTCTCACGCCAGGTGGCTGGGTCGACGAGATGCTTACGGCCTTGCCCGAAGATCGGCGTATCGAGATGGAACGCCGTGTAGCCGCGCTGACTGCCGAGGCAGCAAGGGATCCGGGTGACGCACAAATATAGTTGATGGCAGGAAGTTCGACCTTTGGGACTGTCCGGAATCCGTAGGCCGATCTCAGTAAACGGACATTGGAATTACCAATGGCCGTTAGTTAGGCAGACTCCGACCAGAGCGAACGCTCCGACCAGGCACCATGAAGGTCTTCTTCGACAATAACCCGCCGAAGGCCGGGTAACGATCCAAATCCGGGGCGAAGAAGTTTCGGAGAGCGCGAGCCAAGTCTAATGCGCTTGCGTATTGGCGATCGTGAGGCGACAAGCAAGCTCGCTCTCCCAACCCGCTCATGCAGAAGCGGGAACTGACAGCCTGCTACCTTTTTTCCGGCGATCTCATTGTCGGCTATTGCGGCGCCATCATCAGAGGGCCTCATGGCCCTGTTCGGACTCGACGGCGCCGCTATAGTAAGAAGATGTTTGGGGAGCATTACGATCTCAGTCGCCGGTTTCGTCCGGCTACCAAGGAAGGGGACGAGGACCGTCCGTTCCGGGGACTGTTCGGCGACGACCTAACAGGAACGCCGGCGTGGCCCGAACTGCTGGAGAAGCGCCGCACCATCGTCCTTGCGGAGGCGGGCAGCGGCAAGTCCAGCGAGTTCGACCATCAATGTTCCGCCCTGCGCCAGGCGAACAAGTTTGCGTTCAAGGCGACTGTGCGCGACGTTGCGGACGCCGGCCTCGAGGCGTCGCTCGTTCCGACCGACCGCACTCGATTTGCGCAATGGCGGGTAGACCCGGACGCGCCTTGCTGGCTGTTCGTGGACTCAGTCGACGAAGCCAAGGACCAAGGACATCATTTCGACGCGGCCTGTCGGAAGCTGGCCGATGCGATCGCGGGGCTGGAGGAGCGCGTTCATCTCTACATCTCGAGCCGCTATACCGATTGGGATAAGACTGCCGATCACATCTCGGTCGAGAAATGGCTCTCGCTCCCCGAGCCGCCCCCTCCCCCGACCGATGTCGCGGATGAGGTTCGCGCGACACTGCAGAACCGGGACAAGAGTCCGCCAAAGGTGCGCGAAGAGATCGGTGTCCTGGTCTTGGAGCCGCTCAGCCGCTGGCAGGTCGAGCGCTTCGCGCGTGCCTCAGGCATCGAGACGATCGATGCTTTCCTGGCTGCGGTCGATCATGGCAGCCTCTGGGAATTCGCGGCGCGGCCGATGGACCTCGGTTGGATGGTGGAGTTCTGGCGCGATCATAAGCGGCTCGGCTCGCTTCGGGAGATGATCGAGGCCAGCCTGAAGGCGAGGCTGCTCGATCCCGATCCGCTTCGCCGCAAGCGCGATCCGCTCGATCTCGCCAAGGGCGCTCACGCCCTTGACCGGATTGGGGCAGCATTTTTGCTGTGCGGGCGCGATTCCGTGCGTGTCCCCGCCGCCGGCCTGGACCTGTCGCCTCCCGAGCGCTCGATGCCGATCGAGGAGATCCTGCCGGACTGGTCCGACGGCGAACGACTCCTGCTGCTTGGGCGCCCGGTCTTCGATCCGGCGACGCTTGGCCGGGCGCGCCTGCACAACGACAATGAGGCGACGCTGCGATGCTATTTGCTGGCGCGCTGGCTCGGACGGCTTCTCGCCAAGGGGTGTCCCGTGGCGGCGGTGAACGATCTCCTGTTCGCCGATACCTATGGTTACCGGCTGGTTCGACCGGAGATGGTCGAGGTCTCGGCATGGCTGGCGGGAGAGAATGATGCGATCGCCGACGCGCTCATCGCGCGGTCGCCCTATAACCTCCTGCGCTATGGGGACCCGGGGTCGTTGCCGATACCGGTGCGGGTCAAGGCATTCGCCGCGGCTCTCGCCCAGGTCGAGACGATCGATCCGCAGAAGCTCTGGTTCGGCGAGCAAGGGCTTCGTCGGTTCGCCGATCCCGGTCTCGACAATCACATCGCGGGGTGGTGGGAGATCGCGAAAGGCGATGAGGAAGCGCGGCACCTGCTACTGCGCCTCGTCGATTTCGGCGGCCAGAAAGGCGGTCTCCCAGTTGTTCGCATAGTTGCTTACGATCGCAGCACCGACGAGATCACGCAGCTGCTCGCGGGCCGAGCTCTTCTGAAGCTCGGCGAGAAGGCAGATCGAACCGCCTATGCACGGCATGTTGTCGAGCATGGATCCGATCTTTCGCGCTCCATCATTCTCCAGGCCCTCGACGCGCTGTTTCCGGAGGAGATCGATGTCGAGACATTCTTCGCGCTGATCGACAAGGCCGGGGTCATGGGCGAGGACGACATCGCGACCATATTGCCGCTGGGCAGTGAGCTGCCAGCGGGGTTGACGCGCAAGGAGGACCTGCACCGCTTCCTGACCGAGGTCGTCGCTCGATCCGGCGATTTCAGCGGCGACACGGTCGACGACGAGAAGCCGTTTCGCGAGGCCTTCTCGCAGATGGCAGCCAGCGCGGCGCTTCGTCTCCTCGACTATCATCCGTTGGACGTCCCCGATGTCGTCACAGATCTCTTCTTGCTGCTCCATGAATCGCACCGCCGGATCGGGTCCGAGGCGAGCTTCAAGGCGCTGGGCGAGGCATTTGGTGCATCGCCGGGGCGGCGCCGCACGTCGCTCTGGCGGTCGATCGCGCGGCTACGCACGCATCCTCACGTGCGCGGCGATGGCGAGCTCAACATCTGGTTCGTCCAGCATCTTGGATGGCCGGTGCTGCTGAGCCTTGCCGACATTGATTGGCTCCTCCTCGATATATGCGAGCGGACCGATCGGCTGGATCGACTGACGGCGCTCCGCGCGGCGCATTCGCTCTGGCGGCAGTTCGAGGGCACCGACGCGGACATGCAGCGCATCGTCGCCGCCGTCGCCGATGATGCGGAGCTGTCGGCCCAGCTTGCGGCCTGGCGGTCGCCGCCGCCCGAGACACCCGAGATGATAGAGCGGATGGCCGGGTTCGAGGCGGCGCGGAAGCGCAATGAGGATCAAGCGGAGGCCCGCGACCAGAGCTGGGTCGAGCTCATCAACACGCTCCGCGACGATCCGAGCTTCTTCGACAGCTTGTCGCCACAGACCGACGAGACCGTCGACTCGCGCCTCTATCATCTATGGCAGTTCCTCTCGTGGCGCGCCCAGTCCCGCTCGCGCTACTCGATCGACAGCCTCGATGTGGTCGAGCCGGTGTTCGGACCCGACATGACGAGGCGTTTCGGTGAGGCGTTGATCGCCTTCGCTTATAAGCGCACCCCGGTCGGAACCGTCGAAGAGTCCGCCCAGCGCCGCACGGTCACCAGCTTCGACATCATGGCGTTGACCGGCATGTCGCTGGCGGCGGCCAAGGTCCCGAACTGGGCGGAGCAGCTCGATCCGGCGCGCGCAGCGCGGGCGGCGCGGCTGGCTGTCATCGAGCTCAACGGCTTTCCTGACTATCTCGTATCGCTCAGCCAGGTGCATCCCGAGGCTGTGCGTTCGGTCTTGTGGCGGGCGTCGCGCGCCCAGCTCGACCGGCTGGATGAGGTGGACCACGGGATGCTTGACCGGCTGGAATATGCCGATGGAGTGCTCGCCCGGCTGCTGGTTCCAGACCTGACCGGCTATCTGCGCGAGCATGACGATCTGGCGGCCGCGGCTCTCGAAAAGATCGTCTCGGTGCTGATCCAGGCGCAGCCCTTTCCGGATGAGGGAGTGGCGGAGATGGCCGAGGCCCGCGCCACGACAGCGACCGATCCCGTGATTGCAGCCTATTATCTGCTCTTTCTCTTCGCGCTGGAGGGCGATCGGGCCGTCGACCGGCTGCGCGAGAAGATGAGCATGCTCGACGGTCAGGACCAGGCCACCTTGTGCTGCACCTTGTTGCCGCGTCTGTTCGGTAGCCGGTTCAATCGCACCGTGGCGCCACCGCTGCCTTTGTCCGCCGAACGTCTCGAGCAATTGCTGATCATCGCGTTCTAGGGCGTGCGACCGGCGGACGATATCGTCCGCGCGAACGGCAAGGTCTATTCGCCGGGACTGCGCGATGAGGCGCAAAACGCGCGGCATATGATCTTCGACAGGTTGCTGAAAACGCCCGGCGAGGCCACGCAGGCCGCGATCCGGCGCATGGCGGAGATCGCCGATTTTCCGATCGAACCCAAGCATCTGCGCATCCATGCAGAGCGGCATGCCGAGGTGAATTCGGAGCTGGTCGCCTGGCTGCCGTCCGACGTGGTGGTGTTCGAGAATAGTTTCGATCGCGCGCCGCGCACGACGGAAGATCTGCAGCTGATAGCGCGGCGTAGGCTCGAGGCGGTCGAGCATGATCTTCTTCACGGCAAGTTCGCGCAGGGCGATACGCTGCAGGGACTGGCCGACGAGAATGCGGTCCAGCGATGGGTCTCGACCCAGCTCGAGGAGCGGCGCAAGGAAGCCTATACCGTACAGCGCGAGACCCATTTCGCGGATGAAAAGGAACCCGACATCACGCTGACGAGCCGGCATGGCGGTGTCGATCTCCCGGTCGAGATCAAGGTGGCGGATGGCCTCTCGGTCAAGCAGCTGGAAGCGGCGCTCGAAGTTCAACTTTGCGGTCAATATCTGCGCCACCAGACGGCGCGTCACGGCATCCTGCTCCTCGTCCACCAGCAGCCGCGCCCGGGCGGCTGGGAAATCGCGCCGGGCGACCCACTCGTCCCCTTCTCCGCCGTCATGGACCATCTTCATTCGCGCGCGCGGGCAATTCGGGAAAGCGCCGCGACAGGTCCGCAACCGATTGTGTGCAAGATTGACGTCTCCGAGGTGGTGCCGCTCAAGGACAAGCGCGCGGCCGCACGCGCCAAACGCAAGTCGAGCACAGCGAAGACCAGAAAATCGATCAACCCGCCGTCGAAACGACGCACCTGACGACTTGGCATTGGCACGCACCGTCCAAGTGCCGACATCGGCGAAGCCCTGTCGGCGTGGCGGGACCGCGCTGGCGGGTGATCGCGTCTAGCGAGCGTCTTCGGGTCCAGCGTCTGGTGGCTCAGGCGCGCCGTCATCTGGGGGCGGGACCGGCTCTCTGGCTGGCCGAGTTACATGGGGCAGCAGGTCGCGCCAGACTTGCGGCGGCACCGGCAGGCGATGTGCGCGGCAAGCGGTCAGCACGATTGGCCAATGGCCGAGCTTCACCGCCGTGAGCTGGTCATAATGCTTGTTAGTCTTCGCCTCGGCGAGGATGAAATCGAGCGCGTCGTGCGTGCCCTCGGTCACCGGAATGCCGGCTAGCGCCGCCCCGTGGCTGTCGCGGTTCAGATAAAGATTGTCCTCGCTGTCCTCGTCGGGAAGCCAGGTCTGGAACGTGCAATGTGCAAGGCCGTCTTCGCTGAACTTTGCGATCTCGTCAAACAGAGCTTGCTCGCCTCTGGCCGCCGCCCACAGCGCTAGCAACGGATAGAGAATGCTGCCCTCGGTCGAGGCGGTGCGATACTCGTCGCTGCGCTCGGACGGATGATCAACCAGATCCCAGTAGGAGCGGCTGGTGATCGGGTAGCGGCCGTGCGCTTTGAACGCGAACATCGAGTGCTTGGCGAGTTCCTCGGCCCATTGATCAATCGCGCCATGCGCGCCGGGACGGCAGGCGAGCAGGGTGAAGGCGAGACCAATGTCGATCGCCTGCCAGTCGCCGATCGGCGAGAGCAGCGCGCGATTGTTGCTGACGATCGCCATCATGGCCTCGATCAGCCGGTCGATCTGATTGAGGCTCGCCCGGGTGGTGTCGCTGACGAGGGCCGGGAGCGTGTTGAGATAGTCGTTGGTGAGAACAACGGGGCCGCTCGCCGGCGACAATTGCCAGACCAGCCACAGCCCGCGCAGCGCCAGCCGGCCGACGAGATCGAACAACTTGAGGTTGATGTCGAGCGCGGCGTGGCTTTCGACCGCGGTCGAGATCGCATGACGGATCTCGGCCGCCGGAAGGATCTTGTCCTCGAACAGCGCATCCCAGATCGTGAAATGGAGCTCGGCCAGTTCGTTCAGGACTAGGCTGGCGGCCTCGCCAGATTTCGAGGTCTTGGCGATGTCGGTCTTGAGCAGTTGCCACACCTCGAGCAAGGCCAACTCGCTGGCCCGATAGGGCGCCTCGACATTGTCGGCCTCACGCTGTCAACGGGCACCGAAGATTCCGCAAAAGTGGGCATCTAAAATTCCCTAGTTTGGCGGGAGGGTTTGTGTCGGTGATCAGCCGTGATGGAGATCGGGCTTTTCCTTTGC
Organism: Sphingobium cloacae; assembly: GCF_002355855.1. Classification (NCBI taxonomy): domain Bacteria; kingdom Pseudomonadati; phylum Pseudomonadota; class Alphaproteobacteria; order Sphingomonadales; family Sphingobiaceae; genus Sphingobium; species Sphingobium cloacae. Next base: position 2,878,795 of record NZ_AP017655.1, on the reverse strand, counting down.
TGGCGGGCGGCCGCGCCGTTTCGGCAAGGGCGGCGGGTTGATGGACGGTGCCATGCGCGCATGCTCGGGCAGGAGGTCGGCGTGCTGTCGCATGCGATAGCTGGAGCCCTCGATCTGGATGACCACAGCGTGGTGAAGAAGGCGGTCGAGCAGCGCGGTGGCCACCACCGGATCGCCAAAGACATCACCCCATTCGGCGAAGCCGCGGTTGGATGTCAGGATCATGGCACCCTTTTCGTATCGGGCGTTGACGAGCTGGAAGAAGAGATTGCCGCCGCCGGGCGTGACGGGAAGATACCCGATCTCGTCGACGACGAGCAGGGAGGATCGGCATAGGAAGCGGATCTTCTCGCGCAACGTGCCCTCGCGTTCAGCCTTGGTCAGTGAAGCGATCAGATCGGCGAGCGGGATGAAGTAGACGCTCTTGCCCGCCTTCACGGCCTCGACGGCAAGGGCCGTGGCGATATGGCTTTTCCCGGTACCGGGCGGGCCCAGCAGATGCACCACCTCGGCCCGGTTGATGAAGTCCAGGCCAGCGAGCGCCAGGATGCGGTTCCTGTCGAGCGATGGCTGGAAGGAGAAGTCATATCCGTCCAGCGTCTTGATGATCGGCAGCCTTGCCATGCGCAGGGCTGCCTTGATCCTGCGGTTCTCCCGGAGCGACAGTTCTTCGTTCAGCAATATGTCGATGGCCTCGATGCCATCGATTTTGCCCTGCTCTATGCCGCGCAGGGTGGCGTCGAGCATCTCCAGGGCGCGTGGCATTTTGAGATGGACGAGGCTGCGGCGGATATTATCGACGCGGGATGCGGCACCCCCATGGTTCATGGCCGGTCTCCCCGCGCCAGTTGGCTGCCGATCGCCTGATAGATGGCCAGGGAGCGCACGGCGACATGCTCGCCTACACGACCGATGGCGATTACCTCTTTGCCATGGATACGGCGCTTGGCGCCGCTGCTGCCTGTCCGATGCGCAGGATCGATCCTGTACTGCCGACGCCCCTCAAGAACCGGGTGCTCGGCAATGACCTGGCCCAGGTCTACGATCCGGATCTTGTCGGGTAACTGCTGGATTTCGACGACGCGCCGGGTGCGATCGGGAACGCTGTAGTAATTGCCGCCGACCGAGACCATCCCATCGTGGCTGACGCGGCGCTCCAGCTTCAGAACAGCGTCAAAGCGGCCCGCCGGGAGCAGCTGCAACTCAGGCTGCTCGGCGGCGAAGGCTTCAGCAATAATCCGCTGCGTCGTGCCGTGGACACGGACGTTGGCGACGGTATCGAGCCAGTCGATCAGCTGGACATTGAGATCGTCCAGATTGCGGAAGCTCCGGCCCAGGAAGAAGTCCTTGCGGATATAGCTGAATGGCCGCTCGACCTTTCCCTTGGTCTTGGCCCGATAGGGACGGCAGGCGCGCGGCACGAAGCGATAATGCCCGGCCAGAGCCAGCAATGATCGATTGTAGATGATGTGGCCCTGATCATCTTCCCCGGTCACAGCGGTTTTCATGCGATCGTAGAGGATCTCGATCGGGACGCCGCCGAGCGCTTCAAAGGCCTGCATATGACAGCGCAACAGGCTTTGGAGATCCTGATGCATGACGTAGCGCGCAAACAGGAAGCGCGAATGTCCCAGCACCAGGCTGAACAGCCAGACGATCCGGCTGACGCCGGGCTCATCGGTAAATTCGACGACGAACCGGGCAAAGTCGACCTGTGCCTGCACGCCAGGCGGCGTCTCGAACCGAACCTCAAAGGGCTTGGGGCCGTTTTCCGGCCGGATCGCTGCCAGGAACCGCTTTACCGCGGTATAGGCGCCCATATATCCCAGCTCACGGATTTCCCGCGTCAGGCGCGCCGCAGTCAGATCGGGAAAGGCCGTCACTCGCTCACGCAAAAATTCCAGATAGGGTGCCAGTTTGTTCGGTCGACCCAGCATGCGAGGGCCGTAAACCGGGGCCTCGATGCCCCGTTCGATATATTTTCGGATGGTCTTGGGATCGCGACCAGTGCGTCGGGCAATGGCGGATATCGATACGCCCTGCCGATGTAGTTCGAGGATCATCATCAATTCTCCAAGTCGGATCATCGGCCCCGTCTCCGCGTCTGCAAAGGAGATGAGGACAATGTCGGCTCATCTCATTCTGCCGGGGCTAGCCCCGGCAGAATGAGATGAAGGGGCCACCAACTAGGGAATTTTCAAAGCCCACTTTTGCGGAGAATTGCACGACCGATGACACACGCGCCCAGACAAACATGATCCACAGACAGATGTTGATCAGCCGCGCCTGACTGAGCCGGCCTGCGGGCGTCGCACCGGGCTGGTCAGCTATGGCGCGCAACAGCCTTTGGAAGTGGTCGAGCGCGATGTCGGGCTCCTCGACCATCGCCACGGCCTTGCGCAAATGACTACGTTGCGGTGCTGGCAGTAGCTCCTCGCGCAAGATGCCGTCGAGAATGACCTGCGCCAGCCGATCGCCGTTCCACTCCTCGAAGCTGATCTTGGGCGTGGTGTTGCGGGTCATATAACCCGTCACTTCGGCGCGGACCTGCTCATCGATCGCACCGCCGAAGGTCAGGCAGATTGCGATCGGGAGCCTCGCATATTCGGGCGGGATGCGGCTCGTGATATAATGATCGAGGATTTCGTCGAGCGACGGTCTGAGACTTTGCGGGCTCGCCGTATTCCATTCGTTGCGATCGAGGTCGCCCGACTTGACCGAAAACAGATGCACGCGCCGGATGCCATCCTGACCGGGGCCGACCGCGGCGACATCGACGCCATATTGGCGCGTGCCACGCGCCGGCCGCGAATAGACCGTGAAGCCCAGTTCGGTCAGTAGGTCGGGTAGAATCGCGTCGAGTTCGTCGCGCTCCTTCAGCGACGCCAGATATTCCCGGATGACGAGTTTCATGGCGCGGTTCTCATCGCGCGAAACACGCGCAGCATATAGTCAAGGTCGAACGGCTCGAGGATGTTGAGGCGCGGCGATTCGATGCTGTGGCTGAAGCTGTGCATCTTCATCTCGCTGCGCTGCTGCTTGCCGCCCATTCCCTTGAAATAGCTGATCGAGCGCGTGCCGTAGAGCAGCACCTGCCGCGTTGCGAGCGACGCGAGGATCGAGGTTTTCTCCGATGCCTTATAGGCTTGGCGCATCGACTCATGCTGGCGGTGGTTCTCGATCAGCCGTTCGCGCTCGGACGGGCGCAGTTCCTTGATCCGGCCGGGCTCCCGCAGCCCCTCGATATAAGCCTCGAGCCGCGTGATGAGATCTTCGAGGATGGCTTGTGATGGATGACCCGGAGCCTTGGCCTGTTCGGCGATCCAGTCACCGACCGACCCCGAGAAGTTGATCAGAAGCGGATCGAACAGCAGTTCGGCGATCGTGCCCTGCGCAGCGTCGCCGGCGCCGTCGAGCAGGCCGACCACCAGCGACGCGGCAGTGACCGGATGGACCAACAGCCAGCCGATCGCCCGGTGGGCAAGCAGCAGCCGCTCGGGGTCGTCGAGGCCGGCGGCTGCGGAGCGAGGATCGAGGATGAGCGGCGCATCGCCATGATGGTCGCCGACCAGCGCCATGGTAGCGCGGCCAAGATTGGGGTCGCACGCCAGCAGCCAGATGATGATGGTTTGAGCGAGTTCATCGGGCGGTAACTGCAGCAGATGATAGTTTAGGCTGCCGAGCGGCTCGAGGGAGGTCAGCTCCTCATGCTGTGAGAGCAACGGCGTGATCAGCGCCAGCGCTTCATCGAGGCGGTTCTTGTCGGCGAGCTTGCCCGCCGCCGCGCCAATGTCGCGGATCGTGCCGCGATTGCCGATCGGAACACGGTGCATGATCGCGGTCAGGGGCTTTACGATTGCCGGCGGTAGCTCGTCGGCATGGAACATCAGTTCGAGCGATAGCTGGTTGATCGCATGGTCGCCGGTACGTTCGATATTGGCGTCGATCAGCGCCGCGGCCTTTGTGTGAGTGTCGGGATGAGCTTTAGCGATTTCGCAGATCGCCGCGAGGATATGGCCGAGGCTGTTGTCGTCGGCGCTCGCTGCATGGGCGGCGAGCGCGTCGGTAGCGCGAGTACGGCGGTCGGGATCGGTAAGATCAAACGTGCCGATCGCCTTGGCCGCAGCCGACCGCGCTGGACCCGCATTGCCGCCGACATAGAGGATCGCGCGGTCGAGCGCTGCATCGGGCTCGGCCTTGGCCAGCGCCTGCAACGCCAGGAAGACATAGGCGCTGTCGTCACCATCCTCGGGGTTGATTGTCTCGAACGTGTCGCGAGCGCGGCTGCCCTGTTCGGCCCAGGTCCGATAGCCGCCATTGGCCATGCCCGAGGCGAGATCCTCGCCGGCGCGCGTCGACAGGGCTTTGACGGCGGCGAGCATGTCCGGGACGCTGGCGTCGAGCGCCGGGATCAGCTCGCTATAGACGTACATCACCGTGAAGAAGTCGTGCTGGTTGATCGGTGATGTCGCGATCTGCCGCGCGGGTTCCAGCAAATCGATTGTTCCGTCATTGTGGAGTTTGGCCAGGGTGGCGCGGAACGCCTTGCCGAGCTCGTCGGTGCGGTGACGGCGCAGCCGTTCGACGAACAGCTCGGGCAGCTTGCCCGCATTCGCTGCTGCGATGATGTCGTTCCGGTCGCTCAATCGTCCCCCATCGGCGGCGCTTGGGTCAGGCCGCAGTCCCAGTATAGGCGAAGTTTGGCGCCAGTTCATCCATTCGGCGCGCGACAATACACTCGCTCTGGACCAGTCCCCCTTTGCCGGAAGGGTAAGTCCACTCATGGTGCGTCGCTAGACGATGCCGTCTAGCAATGGGCCGTCGGGTTGATAGTTTGGCCGCTGGAAAGCGGCGATCAGCCAGTCGAGGACAGGATCATCCAGCAAGCCGGCAACGAATACTGAACGCCAGTTGTTCCTGCTGCCATGGGTATCGTCCTGGCGGTCAAGCTCGAGCGTCAGAATGTCATCGAGATCCTGGCGGGTCGCAGGCGCATTGCGCAGCTCGCCCGCCGCGAGGCTCGGGCGCCGCAGCATGCCCATCCAGCTCGCCTTGAGATAGCGCATGATCGACGTGCGTTCGACGATGTTGGCCATGTGGAACCGCACCGCCGTGTAGTTGGGATCAACGGCGTCGAGGAGCGGGCGCAGCGTGATGCGCGGAACTTTGCCAGGATCTTCGAACCGCGCGACGAACAGCCGCTCGCCCAGGATGTCGTCATAATAAGGATGGAGGATACGCTCGCCCGGATTGGGTCCGGTGAGGAGCGTGCTGCGCTTGCTGTTGCATTTGCAGGCCGGCACGAGATTGCGGCCGAAGATCGCGAAAGCCGGAAAATCGGTCTTGGGCAGCAAATGATCGAGCGTGCCGCTGTGGAACGATCCGCACATCGGGCAGCAATTGGCGTCGCTCTCGGCGCGCATGCGGTTGATGTGCGGCAGCTCGTTGGATGGGCTGGCGTAAAGCGACTTGAGTTGTGCTTTGATGGGGTCGGGTAGGGCCACGTTGAGGATGACGTGGGCGTTACCGCTGGCAGCGACATACTGGAGATAGCCGGCCTTGAGCGCGGGGATTTCGACCGCGAAATCCGGATAGGATTTGAGGCGCGTGTTGAGGCCGAGCGCATCGAGCGCACCGGCATCGTCGAAATCCTCGGACGGATCGAGCCGGTTCATTGTCCGTCGGCCTCGCTATCGGTGCCTTCGACGCGAGCGCGGATCTCGCCGAGTAGGTCGAGCGACACCCGGTCTTTATAGGTCTCGAACACCGTCGCCCACGATGCTGTCTGCGCCATGATCTTGTTCTCGACTTCGAGCGCCAGCCGCGAGGGCTGATCCTCGCCGAATACAAAATAGGATATCGCGCCGACATCGGCGCCGAAGGTTTTGAGCGTCGGCGTCTCCGCCGAAATCGCACGGTCTTCATCCGACCGCAGCACCGTGACCTGTTCCTCGACCGCCTCGCGCACGAAATAGACCGAATGGGTCGCGAGGATCGCCGCCGACCCGGTCTGCGCGAGCAGCCCATCGAGCAGCGCGACGAACTGGCTGATGAAGTTGGGATGGAGGTGCGTCTCGGGCTCGTCGAACAGCAGCAGCGTGCCGTTCTCGATATAAAGGCCAGCAAGCGCCGCGAACCGGAGAAAGCTGAGTTCGCCGCTGCTCAGGGGATAGGTTTTGCCGTCGATCATTCGGACGGGTTCGGAGCGGGTGTTGATCGACGCGTAGCGACGGATGGTCTCCTGCTCGGCGCCGCGATTGAGGCCGTGAACTGGGACCGGACCGCGCTCACCGCTCTTGGTGCGCAGGACCAGCTCCCGGAACCCGTCGATCGTGGTGATGGCCTTCAGGAAAATTTCATAGCGGCTGGTGCCGCCGATGCCCTCTATGCTGCGCGCGAGCTGGACGATGAGATCGCTGGTCGTCTGGCGCGAGCGCCCGCTCACCATCGAAAAGCGCCGATACCAGACCCGCGCGTGCTTGCGCCGGTCGCTAGGGAACACCGAGGTGATGGTCGCCGATGGGTAGAATCCGAGGATGCGGTTGAATAGCGGCCGGTCGCCCCGAGTGTCGGTCAGCTTCGGCTTGCCGGCGAGTGCGGCATCGACGATCTGCGCCAGCGTCTGGCTTTTTCCGACGCCATTCTTGCCGATCACGATCGCGAAGCGCTGCGGCAGCACGGCGTCGCCATCGGCAAAGCGGAAGGTGAGGTCATGGTCGTTGGGCCGGCCGGCGAGCCGGAATTTGATATGGAGCCCGTCGGAAATCCGGTCGAGTTCCTCATATTCGACGCCGCGCAGGATCGGTGCCGCATTCTTCCAGGTGAAATAGGGTTCGCTATGGCGCAGGAAGGCGTTGAGGAAGATCTGGCTCTCACGCGCCGCGCGCAGCCAGGGTCGGTTGACCGGCCGGTCGTCGGCCTCGACGATGTCGTTTATCGCACGCAGTGCAAGCCGGGCTTCCTCCGGGCCGAGATAGCCGACGATGCGGCGATAGCTCGCCATGTCCGGCAGCATCGTGAAATAATCCGGCACCTTGTCGGCCGAGACTGGCGTGTCGGGAGTCTGATCGACGATGTCGCGCAAATGCAGTGTATCGCTTTTTCCTGCCTGCTTATCGACGAAGCCAAAGAAGCCACGGAAGGTCAGGCGCTCATGCGAGAATGGGGGCTCGCTGCGGGGTTGGATGGCGATCTCGACAAGGATGCGCTCGCCGAAATCATTCCAGCTGTCCGAACTTGGCGCGATCGTGATCGTGCCCGGTTCGCTCTGGCGCGAGATCCCGCGTTCGGTGACGAACTGAACGCAGTAATCCTGTGATGGGTTCTCTGCCACCATACCCCCCTGATGCCGATCGATTGCCTTGCGATTCTGCCTGACGTCAGTTGGATACTATGGAGTGTGACGCGGTCGAATGCTTTATGTAGCTAAAGGAAACTCCGCGGCGATGTCTAGGTGCAGCGGTTCCCTTTGTTCTATGCCTCGCGCCGGTGCCAGCACTTCGGTCTTGTCGACAGAAGGAGGGCGCAACTCGCTTCGGTTTTGCCCACAGGATCAATGGAATTTGGATCGCACGCTAGGATGCAATGGCCCGATGAATGATCGGCAGGTTTTAGGGCGCCACTTTAAGCCGTGGAATGTCGGCAATGTTGGCGCTTGCCGGAGCCGAGCATTCACAGCTGTATGCTCTCCTGCTGATTATCTGCATCGCAGATTCCCGTAGCGTTTAACGGCATGGCCTGCCTTCACCTGCGCGCATGCCAGATCCGTCTGACCGGTCCAGCATTGCAGGATCGCCCGGCCATAATGGTCGGTCTCGATTTTCCTGCACCGGATGTCTCCAGAAGCAGTGAGACTGCGAAGATGGTTCCTGCTGGCGATCGGGTCGCCCGGCGTGCAACTGCGTCCCGGACGACACGCGCCGGGCATTTCGGGAGCATCGATCCCGTACAGCCTTCCGCGCCCGGTTTCCTGACACCGGATATTGTCGCCGTCGTGGATATAGGGGGCGGTGCAGGCGAATGTGTCCGGATCGCCGGGGGATGAAACCGACGGCCCGCCATCCCAGAACCAGACCGCCCCGAAGGCGCTGGCGGACATGATCGCGGTGACGGTCCAGAAAGCCCGGTTGCTCAGCTTTGTCTTCGGTGCAGGCGATCGCCTTTTCTGCCAGCCCCTCCGGCCTCTGCGCATCAGTCCCGGCGTTCCTTTGTCACGCCATCGAGGCCCATCTGCCAGAAGTCCGCTTCGAGCCGTGAGGCCTTGCCGAACAGGCTGGAAAGCTCGGCAAATCGCCGATCCGTCAGGGAGCGGGCAGCAAGATCGTCCAGGTGACGGCGGGCAGCATCTGCAACCCCCTGATAGCCATCGCCTGCATATTCCCCGATCCACTCGCGATAGGGGTGATCGCCCAGGGCATCGACACCATGGGGTGCGAGCTTCCTACCGATTTCGGCATAGCCGATAACGCATGGCGCCAGCGCCACATGCAGGTCGAGCAAGTCTCCGGCCGCGCCGCAGTCCAGTACGAAGCGAGTGTAAGCCACCGTCGCCTGATGCTCGGGCGCAGCCTCCAGCGCTTCAGGCGAGAGTCCCCAGCGGGCGCAGAGACGCACATGCAGTTCTGTCTCGTCGAGGATGGAGGCAAGGCCGGCCTGCGCGGCCCGGATATCGGCGATGGTCCGGCTCTTGTAGGCCGCCAGCGCCCAGGCGCGAGCGAACTGGATCAGGAACAGATAATCCTGCACCAGATAGGTGCGGAATGCGGGCTCGGGCAGAGTGCCGTCGCCCATCTGGCGTACGAACGCATGATCGACATAGCTATCCCAGTCGGACTGGGCTGATGCTTTCAGACGATCGAAAATGTCCATGGGATCAGGCCTCAACCTCATAAGCTGCATCGAAGAAGGCCAGCTCCAGCGCGACCGCGCGCAGGAAGAAGTCGCGGGCGACCTCCGCTTCGGACGGGCCGACGCGATCCAGTTCCGCGCGCAGGAAGGCCACGAAGTCCCGGAAATCCGGATTGTCGTGCAATGTGATCCATTCGGCATGGACGAAGTTTTCGGGAAGCGGTTGGGGCGCCTTCATCGCCCAGTCGAGATAGAGCCATTCCGCGACGTTCAGCACCGCCAGCGCCGCGACATAGGAACGGGTGGCCGCCGCCTCGCGCATGATCGCCTTGAACCCGGCTGTTGGCTCAGTATCCGGTGCGTCCCTCCGTTCCCGTTCGCTGACGCCCAGTGCCTCGAATGAACGCAGAAAGTAGGTGTTCTCTTCTCCCGACACCATGCCGGTAAACTGCCCGAACCGTATCCGCGCCTCGAAACTGTCCGCGCTCGCCATCGCTGCGCCCAGCAGGATCAGGAAACTGTCGAGGAAGCGGTGATCCTGAATGAGATAGGATGCCATCACCTTGTCCGGCACGCTGCCGTCGAACAACTGGGTGACAAGGCGGTGGCCGGTCGCCCTGGACCATGACGGCTCGCTCGCCTGCCGCAGGCTGTCGGTAAAGCGCTCACTCATCGTCATGCCCTTTCTCTGGCATGGTCATGGTGCGGCGGGAGGCGGACATATCCCATCCCTTCGCCGGCATGACCCGGATCAGGTTCGAAGGGTTTTCCGCGCTGCTTTACGCCTGCGGTATCTCAGCCCTGTGCCGGCCCCCCCCTGGAAGCATAGACTGTAGGCCGGGGCAGCGGTGAAGTCATCCGGTCATGGGCAATATTGGAGAAGGTGCGAGGAACAGGTGCGGCAATCGCTGCTGCCAAAGCCTAGGGCCGGGTGCCGAAATCCCGGTAGATGGCCAAGCGCAGCGATAATCTCACATTCCCTGCCGTGTTCAATGGCGAGTGCCCGAACACTCTCCGCTGCGGTGGTGAGCCGGTCGATGTGCCAATGCAGCTTTTTCTCTCGCTGGAAATGCCGCCGCAATCGGGCGCCGATACCGCCGGGACCGTATGCACTCCCGGCATAGATGTATGTGCTGGCGGGCAGGACATGCGTGATGCCTTTATGTGCAAATTCCGCCGGGGAGCCGATGGTGATGATGAGCGCATAGGCACCTTTGCCACATGGCGCGCAGTCAGGTGTTTCCGGCCCGGCAGCAACCGAGGCGGGCAAAGCCTTGCACATGGCGGCCAATAATTCTGTTTCGATTATCATGTAGCCGTACCCACCAGCTCACCTCGACGAGCTCTGCCGCGTGCCTGCTACAACGGCGCGTCTTCGCGAAAACGTTCCAACTGGTGCATCCGTTCGTGCAGCACCGTCACGATCCCGACCGCGCCATCGGACAGCAGGCGCCAGTAGATATAGTGATGCTCATGCCGGCAGTAGAAGCCGTCCACCCCGAACTCGGCCGGAACAGGCCGCCAGGGGGTTTTTCGCGCCGCAATCTCGCCGAACCGTTTGAACAGTCCCCGTATGTAGCGGACGGCCTGTTCCTCGCTCCAGGTGTCGCGGGTATAGACATAGATATCGTCGAGACGGCAGCCCGCTCGATCCTGGACGCGAAAGGCGGTCATGCGATCAATGCCGCGCGTTGCGGGCGATGACCGTCTCGGCGTCGATAGCCTCATAAGCCGATTCAGGTGCCGCGAAGGCGGCGGTCAATTCGACCTTTAATCGCTCGAACCGTTCGGCTTCGGCGCGCTCCTTATCGCGGCGGATGAGATCCCGGACATATTCGCTGACATTCTCATAGGCCCCGTCGTCCCCGACGTTGCTGGCAACGAACTCACCCAGCGCTCCGCTCACCCGCACGTTCAGCGTCATGGTTCTGGACATGATAGTTTCCTTCAAACTCTTGTCATCAGGATAAGGGATATTGTGGACAGAGACAAGCGTGCGGCTATGTGCGTCGTCCGCGCATGGCAACTGGCTTTTGCCGGTAGATTCGCGACAGTGAGATGATGACGCCTTTCAACCCGATCATCGACCCGGAGTTACCGGCACAGCATTCTCCGCTGCTTCGTGCCGCATTGCTGACCATCGGGTATATCGAGGCCAACGGTCCGATCGGGCTTACCGCATCGCGTGGGTTGAAACGCTATTTTGTGGAATGGGCCGCAGAAGCGTTCGACTGGCGCTGGTATTCAGCGTCCGATCTTTATGCGGTCAACAAGGTGCTCAACGAGTCGGATTTTCCGCCCCTGGTAATCCTGCATGATCTGCTGGTGCGAGCGAAGCTCGTGCGCCACCGTCAGGGCGCACTGCATCTCACCCGTCTTGCCGGACAGTTGAAGAATGACCCTGCCAGCTTATGGACGCTGCTGGCATCGCGGCTGCTCTTCGACACCGATCACAGCAAATACACCCGGTACGGAGACCATCTGCTCGGAAACTGGGACATCTTCCTGAACGTGATCAATGTCGAAGTGCAGAACGGCGTGAGCGAGGAAACGCTATGTTCTGTCCTGTTCGGTTCCGACGAACAGGAAACGCCACATGGATATCCGCGACAAAGGGCCGCGCTCTATATTCATGTCTTGCGTCCGCTGTGCTGGGCGGGGCTGCTGGAAGAGGTCCGCACCGGAGAAGGGTTCGCCCGGCAGGAGCATTTCTTCAAGACGCCACTCTGGCATGCAGCCCTGTCACTGGAAACTGACCGGCATCTCGAATCGGTAACGCGGCACTGATGAAAATCGATGCCCAGTTCGGAGACCGGCATTGCGCGGTTCCTACGCCATTCCCTGTCTTTCTTCGCCACGGTTCGACGGCTGCATTTCCTTGTTGAATCTGCCCGCTTTGCGGCTTTCTTGCTGAGCCCCTGAAGCCGGGCGGCGGTTCGCCCGGCCCTCATCAGGGGCTTTTTCTTGACCGTCCACCCGATCCGTTCCGAGGCGAAGTCACGCGGCGCGCGGATGCTGCGCACGGCGCTCGGGCCGTCGATCGCCGCCTGGCTCGACGATGCCGCCGTGATCGAGGTGATGCTGAACCCGGACGGCCGGCTGTGGGTCGACCGGCTGGGCGAAGGCATCAGCGACACCGGTGAGCTGCTGACCGCCGCGGACGGCGAACGCATCGTGCGCCTGGTCGCGCACCATGTCGGCGTCGAGGTTCACGCCCGGTCCCCGCACGTCTCGGCCGAGCTGCCCGAAGGGGGCGAGCGGTTCGAGGGGCTGCTGCCGCCCGTCGTCGCCGCGCCCGCCTTCGCGATCCGCAAGCCGGCCGTCGCGGTGTTCACGCTGGGCGACTATGCGGCTGCCGGGATCATGTCGGCGACTCACGCCGATGCGCTGCGGCATGGGGTGGAAACCCGCGCCAACATCCTCGTCGCGGGCGGAACCGGCACCGGCAAGACCACGCTGGTCAACGCGCTGCTCGCGGAAGTCGCGCGGACCACCGACCGGATCGTGCTGATCGAGGACACGCGCGAGCTGCAATGCGCCGCGCCCAACCTCGTCGCCATGCGGACCAAGGATGGCGTCGTCTCGCTGTCCGATCTCAGGGCGCGCGGCTGATCGGCGAGTATGACAGCGAGGTCGCGGCGGGCCAGACTCGCGTGCTGCTCGCCTGGGACCGGCTGATCATGCCGGACGGCCGCTCGATCGTTCTCGAGCGCCAGCCCGGCACCGATGCGTCGGGGTTCGCGGGGCTACAGGACCGCGTGAATCAGCATTGGGGGAATCTGCTCAAAGCCGCCGCCATATCGACCTTGCTCGGGGTCGGGGCCGAGTTGGGGGCAGACAGCGAGGACGATCTCACCCGTGCCCTGCGACGCGGTTCGCAGGACACCATCAACCAGACCGGCCAGCAGATCGTGCGGCGGCAATTGAATGTGCAGCCCACGCTCACCATCAGGCCGGGGCATCCGCTCAGGATCGTTCTGACCCGCGACCTTGTCCTGGAAGCGATCGGAGACAATCGATGACGAAACTGAAGCTCGGGCCGCTGGCCGACGATCGGCCGGTCAAGCTTACCGTGGAACTGCCGGCGTCCGTCCACCGTGATCTGGTCGTTTATGGCGAGCTACTCGGCGAAGGCAGCCCAATCCCGCCCGCCCGCCTGATCGCCCCCATGCTGGAGCGATTCATGGCTACCGACCGGGTTTTCGCCAAAGCGCGCCGCGACCGTTGAAGTCGCAGGACTCGGACAGTGATGGTTGATCTCAAAAAATCGGTACGAAAAATCTACGCCAGTGATCGCCACTGGTCGCCAGAACAGGCGAAAACGGTGGACGATCGGTGGACGATGATGAAAAATAGCCAACATCGCCGCAAACGCAGCCTAACATAAGTTACTGATTTTATTAGGAAAACTGGAGCGGGCGAAGGGATTCGAACCCTCGACCCCAACCTTGGCAAGGTCCCTCAACGCCTACGCTGCAATATCCGAAATCACGATAAAGCACTATTTTTCAATATATAAATCTGGATGTCGTTCGATAGGCTTCGCCACGCCGACCTAATTTTTCCATCCATCTGCTTACATATTGCTTACATAGATGCTATGATCCAGCCGTGTAAGCAGATGGACGGTGAGAATGTGAAATGGCCAAACTGACAAAGAGAGCTGTGGACGCTTTGCAGGCACCGACATCGGCTCAAGCGTTCCTCTGGGATGGGGAATTGAAAGGTTTCGGCGTGCGGGTGACCAGGGCCGGAGTGAAAACCTTCATCATCCAGTATCGCAACGCGGCAGGAAAAAGCCGCCGCATCAATTTGGGGCGATACGGAACGCTGACCGTCGAACTCGCTCGCGACCAGGCCAAGATCAAACTCGGCGCTGTCGCTGCCGGCGAGGACCCCGCTGACGCGGAAGACAATCCTCGCGACCAGGTGACTGTTGCGACCCTGTGCGATTGGTATCTCAAGGAAGCCGAAGCCGGACGCATCCTCGGTCGTCGCAATCGCCCGATCAAGAAATCGACACTCGCGATGGATAAAAGCCGCATCGAAACGCACATCAAACCTCTCCTTGGCGCACGCCTCGCCCAGGGGCTCAAGGTGGCCGATATCGAGGGAATGCAGTCCGATATTGCGGCAGGGAAGACAGCGAAGCCGAAGGACAAGCGGCGCGGCGGCGCGACGACCGGCGGCCCCGGAGTTGCAGCAAGAACGGTCGCGACGTTGCAAGCGATCCTTGGCCATGCTGCCCGGTTGGACCAGATTGAAAATCATCCCAGTCGTGGCGCCCGAAAACTGGCTGGGCAAAAGAAGACACGGCGACTGAGTGTTGCCGAGATCCGGATGCTGGGCCTGGCGATGCGCCATGCCGAGCGGAACGGCGAGCATCCCGTCGCACTGGCGATCGTGCGCTTTCTCCTCCTTACCGGTTTTCGTATTTCTGAAGGTCAGGGCCTCAAGCGCGCATGGCTTCATGCCGATGCAGGCTATGTGAGTTTCCCCGACACCAAAGGGGACGCCCAAATCAGGTCTATCGGCCCCGCTGCCGCGAAACTGGCCGCCGGCCAGCCCTTTCGCCCGAATTGCCCTTATGTCTTTCCCGCCGATTTCGGCGACGGATATTTCACAGCTGCCAAAGCCTGCCTCTCGCGGCTGTGTGCGTCAGTTGGCATTGAGGGGATCACGCCTCACACCTTACGCCATACGTTCGGTAGCGTTGCCGGTGATCTCGGCTTTTCCGAGCTGACGATCCGCGCGCTTCTCGGCCACGCTGCACAGAGCGTCACCCAAGGGTACGTGCATATCGACGAAGCCTTGAAACTCGCCGTTACCCGTACCTGTGGTGAGATCGCCGCGCTGCTGGATTCCTCGGACGATCAGGCCCAGCACAGTCCGGCGGATCGAAAGGCTGCATGATTGTCATTTCGACGGTACGATGCCGGTCAGCATGGGCAAGGAGACTTGGGGCATTCCTGCCAACGCAAAGTGAGACGGCCGGTCACTCGCTGCGCCAATTTGCGAGGCTGACGGTGAGAATGCCCTATCACTTTTAGATCGCATTAATCAGGTCTTTGCCAACGCCAGCGAAGCCTACCCTCCTGCCGTCGAATTTTGCCTTCGTGACGCTCATCTTCGCTTGTAGATTAGCGATTTAACCGTACGAACGTGAAACGTACGGTATTTTCGCGTGGTACATGTGATGACAGTATTTCTCGTAGTGATGTTGGTCGCAGTCTCGATAGCCGCGGCCTATTATGCTCGCGAGACCCAACGGCTTAAAAGGCAAGGCACCATAGCTGCTGCGCCCGCAAACATTATCCCCACCTCTAATCCCGACGCCTACGAAGTCCTAGATATGTCCGTGGTGGACCACAGCGGTGCCGTTTTGATGAAGGTTGAGGAGATGGCATCCATGCCACTTTCCACGCGGCGCATTGATCGATCTGACGAACAGATAGGCAAAATAGCGCAACTAGCATCAGATCTGGTTAGCGGATCTGCGCGACTTCCTGGGAAAACAATCCGTCTCGTCTTCAAGCCCGAAATTGCGCAAGGGCTGAAAGATGGGACATATACGCTTATGAAAAGCAAATCTGGAGAGGTATTTGCGGACGCAGTGCAAGTGTCTTCCAGCGGAGCCAACCAGATTGTGGGGAAAGGGCGTATTGTTCAATCTGGACAGGCATCGCAGATCGCGGGTGGTGCCTTCATGCTTGTTAGCATCGCGGTAGCTCAAGCCCACTTAGCTGATATCGAGAGAAGCCTCGGAAGCATCAATCGTGCGCTATCTAATATTCAGCAGCACATGGAGAGCCAGGACGTCTCGAAGATAGCCGGAGCACTGAACTATCTAAAAGATATGCTCCCTTATTTGCGAGATTTGTCTGATCCAAATGCAATTTCTAGTGAAAAGTCTCACGCAATAGAGAATGTTATTAGGGAATCGCATGGATGGATTACTCTTGTCCAGCGAGATTTAATCAATCTTATTGGCAACATTTCCAAGATAGAATCCAAGGATACGTTGGGAACGCGTTATACTTATAACGAAATCATGGATCAGGTTCGAAAGATTGAACCTTTGGTGGCGCGTTATGAGATGTATTTGCAATTGGCCGCCGTCGCGCAAACCATTGTCAGTTACCTTGACCCGATGAATAGAAGATACTCAAGGCCGAGGATTATATCGGAAGAATGGTTGCCATCTATTGACGCCTTCAAAGAGGCCGTGTCTCAGAAGGTCAAAGAATTAATAAGCCATTCTTATGTTAATACTGATGAATTAATAAGCTTTAGAAGCGAAAATGTTCTTCGAATTGCGAAGGAAATTCATTTCAATGCATATTCCGTTTCGGAAAAATATAGCGACGCCATTTCAAGGTTGGATGGATTTGTTCAAGGGATGCTGACGAAAGCGGGGGATATGCAACTCGCAGTTCGTTACGACGATAATGGGCAAGTTCAGGACGCGGCATTCCTTACTCATTGAAAATGCCGCCTTGTGTAATTCATCGCTGCTGCATTCGTAAGAAATTGGCTCAGGCAGGAGCATCGATCAATGCACAGTGCAGAGTCAATCGGTCGCTCCCGCCATTATTGGAGCAGTTCGAAAACAAAGGCGGTCGTTGAACTGTTCGCGGGGCCAATTCGCCGGGTTAGTTTGACCCGGCACATTTCAGCGATCTTTCGTCCGCCGAGCGCCTGACAAACCGAAGGGAATGCATTGCGCAGCCTGAGACCGTCGTGAATCTTCCGCGCAGAAACTTCAACAAGGGGCTGACCAGCATTCCTGGCTGGGCCGAAAAACTTGCTTTCCGCATAGTCTCGAATGCGGTCGGCGGTATTCGGCCTTTCACCTGTATCTGCGGCTTCACAGGAAGCCACGGTCTCGGACAGATCGGACGGGGGCCGTCCCTTCGATGCAGATTGCATCGGAGCTGGAGCTGTTCCTCGACGATTCCATGACAGGCGAAAGCCACGGATAATCGCCGCTTCGAGCCCTTCGGCACCGGAAACCTTCCACCCATTCCACTCAAGGTCAGGCGGGCTCGCCACATATACATCGATGATTTCGCCGTTCGCGAGCGCGTTTCGGAGAACCCCGTTCAGGCGGATATTGGTTCGCTGGCTGATGCCAGGGCGACCGTACATATAGAGGCGCTGCGCGAGATTTTTTGACGCGACGCCAACATATCGCGCAGTTCCGGCCTGCACAAAAATGTAGACGCCGGGCTGCTTCGGGGCATTGCCGGCAAAAACCAGCGCTCCTTCAGGATTCAGCGCCCACCGGCCAGTGTGGACGAAACCCCCATCAGCGATCTGAGAGAGCAAGAGTTCGGGTAGCTCGTCCATCATGCCGGCTTGGCTTGCTTTGCCTGCGCCGGCTTCGCCTTGGCATTTTGCGTCGCACGAATCTGTATATGTCCGGCCTCGGTCCGGCGCGACTCGAACCCTCCTGCCTTTTCGACCAGATCGCTGAGCTTGCTCTGGCCGTAGCTTCTGGGGTCAAAATCAGAGGCAAGGGCTGCCAGGCGATGGCCTACCCGTCCAAGGGCAACCCATCCCGCCTCATCATCCAGCTGCGAAATTGCGGTTCGGATCAATGGCACCGCAGCGCTGGGCGGCTTTTTGACGCTGGCCGGACGCGTATCGGGCCGCTCCGGCTCATCCGACGCCGGTGCCTCTGGCAGCAGATTCTCCGTATAGATGAACCGGTGACATGCTTGGCGGAAGCTTTCGGGGGTCTTTTGCTCCCCAAAACCATAGACGTCGATGCCTTGTTCGCGGATACGCGACGCCAGACCGGTGAAGTCGCTGTCGGACGACACGAGACAAAAGCCATCGAATCGGCCGGTATGCAGCAGGTCCATCGCGTCGATGACCAAGGCGATGTCCGACGCATTTTTGCCGCTGGTATATGCGAAGCTTTGGTGGGCCTTAATGGCATGGGGCGAAAGAACGTCAGCCCAGGATTTCAGCCTGGTTCCCGAGAAATCGCCGTAGATCCGGCGAACGCTGGCTTCGCCTATTTTTGCAATTTCTTCGAATAGACGGGGCGCAATCCGCGAAGAGGCGTTATCAGCATCAATCAACACTGCAAGTCTGGGCGCGCGCGGTTCAGTAGCCATTGGCGCACCATGCCTCAATTTTCATTAATCAGCAGATAAAACTGTGCCAGAGCGTGTTTTTGGCCCGAATTTATGAAGGCGGAGGCTAACGACGTCCTTGTCTCGGGCAACCCTGAGCAGGCGCTTGGCTCTATCATGGGCAAACTCGGCTACCTCGAGCACCACGAGCGTGTAACCGTGTTGCGGCAATAAATCGCAACGCCGCTCGTCATATCGCCGGCGCTGCTCGCCACGAGACACTCCCGAGACCGTCGGTTTGTCATCGAAAAAGCCGACACGCTCGCGATGCTGGCGCTCATGATATTCCACGACGAGGTTGAGGCTTGGGTAAAAGCCATCGACAGGCAGGGCCTTGCGGCGGCCACGCCGATCTGGATCTCCGGTTAGAAATGGGAAGCAATGCTGACGCACGGCTCTCAAGCCTAGAAATTCGTCGCAGAGATCGAGCACATAGTGCTCATCGCGCAATGCTGCCTTGGGAACGGCGCGGGGAGCCTTTGTGGCCAAATGTTGCTTGAAGCCCCCTCCGCAAATCTGCGCCATGACCGTTTCCATGTCCTGATGCTGATTGCTTCCACGCATGGCCTCCCAACGACCGTTGTGCGGATGCCAGCCCAGACCCGCGGCTCGGAGGGCCGCACGGAAACGCTTCGGATCGATGCCATTGGCATTGGCCATATCGACGGCGGTGATCAGTTGGCCTGGAATTTCATGTCTCCCGCAATCTGGAGCACCGCTGATCTGCCGCAATTGAGCGCCCTATCAGTCCTGCGCCGTCGCACATGCCCCCATGGCGGGGCGATGCCGGTGCATGGGCGTTAGGCCGCTAGGACTTGGGTGATCCCGCACAAATCTTCCGGGGAATATTGGACGTCGGAGGCAAACGAGTAAACGGTGCGGACGCGACTGCCATCCCAAACGAACTTGAAGTGATCGCGTTGAACGGCGCGCTCCAGCACGTCGCCCTTGAGCACGCTCACGCAAAGGCCTGACGGTCGCTCGGCAGGCCGGAAAAGAATGCCATCGAAGCCCGCTTCTGCAATCTTGCGGCCACGACGGCGCCGTTCGGCAAGATCAAGCTCGGGATCCCAGTCACGCCCATCGACAAACCGTCCCTTCACCTTCCGCGAGAGTTCGCGCATTTCTAGGCCGATCGGCGCTTCACCAGTCTTGCTGAGGAACGTTTCGCGCTTTCGGATCGAGATCGCCAATGCCGTTTGCATATCCGCGGCCAGTTCGAGCGCGGGGCGATCCGCGTCGAAGAAACGCGTACCATCCGGGTTCGGGTAGGTGAATGGCGCGTGGTTCCAGTTTTGCAGAAGCGGACCATTTCCGTCCACGACTTGCGCCCCATTCATCAGGCGATCCCGTTCGCGTAAGCGCGGATTGGTCAGCGATTCAATCTCGGCCAGCGCATGGCTGCGATCATTTGCGACACGGGCGAACACGTCGATGGTGGGGAAGCGCGATGGAATGAGCGTGAAGAAGGGCTGCTCGACATCTTCCGCGATGAATTCATCCGCCACGTTGCGCATCCACATATTGTCTCACGCGATAAATATCCATCACCTGGCCGCCGCGCATGACATCAAGGGCACTTTGCCCGTTGAACTGGGCATTGGGTCGGCGAATCCAACCATCGGCAGCGCGAGTGTCGGGCAACAGAATCTCGAGCGCTTTGTGAATCGCCAGTAGGTGGGAAACGCGTTCAACCGTGTCACGCGGGAGCGACCCGCCATCCTTCTTCCATTTGAAAAAGGTCGATCGACCGGGTGATCCGAGCAGTAGCAACTGGTCCTCGGTCGACAGCTGCCATAATTCCGCCAGCCCCTGGAATGCCTCCATTGCCGCCGGAATCGCGGACCGCCCCTCGCCCGCTTGGGCGGTGGGTTCGAGCTTAACCACGCATAATTCTCCCTCTCATACAGATTTGGACTTGAAACGCAAATTAGTCCCGATATAGATAGTCCACATCGGGACTCGATGGCGATCCTAGTCCATGGTGGATTCGGGATCAAGAGTCAGCAGAATATGGAGCACCGTTATGGCCAAGGGCCACGACAAATTTCAGTTCAGCGTCAACGGTGCCCTTCATGGCACCGGAGACAAAGTCTTGGACGGTAGCCAGATCCGCGAGATTGCGGGGCTGGAACCTGCCAGCGATTTCGTTCTGATCCAGATTGAAGGCGGCCTTGCCCGCTCGATCAGTATTGAGGAGGAGGTCAAGTTCGCCAGCGGCGAGATTGCGGTCTTCCTCTCGTTCACCAGCGACCGCACCTACAACTTCACCGTCAACGAGCGGGGCTGGGAATGGGGTTCCCCGACGATCCTCGCCGCCGACATCTATCGCTATGGCGAGATCGACGAAGAACTTGAGCTCATCCTCGACAGCGCAGGCGATGCCATCATCCCGAGCGATGGTGAGGTCTCGCTGGATGGCGCTGGGGTCGAACGGATCCGCAGCCGTGAGCCCAAAATGGTAACCATCAAGGTCAATGGACGCCCCAGGACCGTGGAAAAGCGCCCGCACAGCTACCGGGAGATCGCGGCGATCGCATATCCCAACCCCGACTTTGAGAACTTCAACTACACGATCACCTATCTCCACGGCGTCCATGGCGCCGAGGGCGATCTCGTCGAGGGCGAGACCATTCAGGTGAAGAAAGGGATGGTCTTCAATGTCCGCCGCTCTGATAAGTCGTGATCCCCATCTCAAGCGCCTCGCTGACGAGGGCTTCGAGATCGAGGTGCGTAACAGCCACTTGATCGTGCGGAGCGTTCCGCACGTCACGGTTGACGGGAATTTGGCAAGGGGCGTGCTCACCTGCGCCCTGTCGCTCGACGGCACGGGCCTTACGGCAACGCCGCAGGGCGATCACACGATGTATTTCGCAGGCGGGACGCCGTGCCATCGCAACGGCGCCCCCATGGGGAACATCATCAACAATTCCCAGAAACAGCGCTGCGGCGAAATGGACGTGGATCACTATCTCTCGTCCAAGCCCGAGGTCACCCACCGGTACGAGAATATCTATGACAAGGTGGTCGCCTATGAGCGCTTGATCGGCGGCGCCGCCCGGTCTCTTGATCGGACGGCCAACGCCCGGACCCATGCCAAGGCGATGATCGCCAATGACGATAGCCCGTTTGCCATTCCCGATTCCGCCTCGGCCCGCTATCGGATCGGCGGCGTGAACCGCAAGCTGAAGGGGCGGGTCGCGATCATTGGCCTGGGGGGAACCGGATCGTTTCTGCTCGACCTGCTGGCAAAGACCTGGGTCACCGAAATCCATCTTTATGATGGCGACCAGCTCTTAAACCACAATCTGTTCCGGTCGCCTGGCTCACCCGAGCCGGAACTGCTCAAGGATTTCCCGTACAAGGTCGCCTATTACGCGCAGGTCTATGCCCGGATGCATACCGGCATCACCCCGCATCCTGTTTGCGTGACGGCGGCCAATGTGGACGAGCTGGCAGGCTTCGATTTCGTGTTCGTCTGCGTCGATAAGGGGTCTTCACGCCGTGAGATAGCCGAGGGATTGCTTCAGTTGGAGATCCCCTTCGTCGACACAGGGATCGGAGTAGGGCTGGAAGAGGATTGTCTTGATGGCTGCGCCCGAGCAACCTTCATCCGCCCCGGCACGGCCTGGTCCGAGGTCGAACGGCTGCTGCCGTTCGGCGATGACAAGGAGGACGACGACCTCTACCGGACAGATATTCAGATCGCGGCTGTCAATTCGCTCAACGCCATCATGGCGATCATGCGATGGAAGCGCTGGACGAACTATTTCCGCGACGAACGGAACGAGGTGAACTCGGTGTACATGATCGAGGGAAACAACATCTCGAACAGGGCTGCCTAATGGCCCGGGTCGATAGGCTTCAAACCGTGTTCGTGGATGAGATACCTGAGGTTCTCGAAGACGGGATCCTGTATGTCTCGGAGGAATGCTGCGTCGCGTTGCATAATTGTGCATGTGGGTGCGGGGAAGAAGTGTCCACGCCTCTCGTGCGCACCGAATATCGACTGACGATGGAAGGGGATGCAGCATCGATCTGGCCTTCGATCGGCAATCACGACTTCGCTTGCGCTTCACATTATGTGATCAAGCAGGGCAAGATCCTTTGGGCGGGCAGAATGTCTCGCGGTGCTATCGAGGCGGGACGGGAGCGTGATCGTAGGCTCAAGCGGCCGCCTGCGCCAAAGCCGGCGCCCATCGGCATGCCGACGCCAACGCCCGTGCCGCCGCCCAGAACTGGTTTGGTCCAACGCACCCTTACTTGGATCAAGGCAATCTGCCGCAAGCTGATCGGCCGAGAATAATGTTCTGCGGCGAGGTTCTCTAACCTCGCCGCAACGCATACTGGCGATCCGGTGTGATCGGACGTCATTCACTCGGTCGGTAGTGGGACTAGCGCTGCGGTCGTCTTGCAGGAAGGGTAAGCTGAGCAAGCCAGGAACGGCTGATACGCGCCGCCGGAGCGGACAACCATCAATCCGTCGCCGCAGGTGGGACAGGCATCTCCGGCTGATATCGGATGGGTGATCCTCACCCGGTTGGATGGCGGGGGCGCGGCAGAACCCTCCCCTGAAACATTGCGTTTGAAATCGCACCGGGGGTGGGTGCTGCACGCTTCGAACGGGCCATATTGGCCATCGTACCGCCTCATCGTACCCTCGCCGCACTTCGGGCACGGGGTCAGAACCCCTCCCTCAGTTTCCACCTCTATCGCGCCAGACTTCGCCAATTCGCTCAGGAAGCGCGAAGGCGAGTCTGTCTGGGTGTAGATGCGTACCTGGCGGCGCGCCCGGGTCAGTGCGACGTAAAAGAGGCGGCGCTCCTCGGCCAACGGATAGGGATCGGGTTCGGGCATCGCGATCTGTAGGACCGGATCGTCGGTAATCTGGCTTGGAAAGCCCATCATCCCCTCGACGACGTTGAGGAGCATCACATAGTCCGCTTCGAGGCCCTTGGAGGAATGGACCGTGCGGTACTCGATACTCAGAAACTCGCCAAAGCGCCGTTGCCAGCGCCGCCAGCCACGGGGTTCGTCATTGTTGTACCGGCCGAGCATCATCACGCTGATGCGGCCGTCGACGTCCGGGCTCAGCCGGCCGTCCCGCGCAAAGTCGTACATGCTTTGCAGATCCTGCTCGAGCCGTTCCTGCGCCAAAGCAGGCGTTTCCGCGGCGAAGGCATGCAGCGCCTTTTTCGCATAGAGGTTCGTCGTCTCGACCGCCTTTTTGATCTGCCGGGGATTGGCTTGAACAAAAGTGCTTGAGGCCTCGCATAATTGCGCAGGACAGCGGAACGTCGTGTTCAGCATGAGCCGGGTCGAATGATCAAATACCTTATCGAACTCGGTCATGACCGCGATATCGGCTCCGGCAAATCGATTGATACCCTGCCAATCATCGCCGACGACACACAGATGCGCCTCTTCGCCGGCGTTCTTCAACAGAGCCTTCAACATGCGCACCTTGGCCCGTGAGGTGTCCTGAAATTCATCCGCCAGCACCATCAAATAGGGGCTGGCGAACCTGCCACTCTCGATATGCTCGATCGCCATCAGCAGCATGTCATCGAAATCGATACAGTCAGCCTCACGCAGCCGCCGTTCCCACTCGTTCGCTATCCGTTCGAAAAGTGTCAGGAACCGGGCTGAGCGGTCGGCATGATCCTGCGCATCCTTGGCAGCTGCATCCCGGAGCTGCTCGTGGGAAAGACCGTTGCTTTTGACGTGCTGCTGGAAAATTCGGATTGTCGCAGCGAGCTGCTCGGTGGTGATAGGGCGCTGGCCTTTGGCCGGCCGGTCAGGATCATATTGGAGGGTGATCCCGCTCCGTTTCAGCTCATCTGCAAGGCCTGCAAAGCCGGCCGCTCCCCTGATCCCGTGAGAGGTGGTCTCGAAGAGCCGCGTGCCCTTCTCGGCATGAAGTTCGCGTTTCCAGTGGACCCCGCTGACATAGTCGCCACCGAAATGTGGCGGCGCCTGCCCCTTATCGTCGAGCGCGAAATGCTCGTGATAGAGGCTGATCTCCGGGTAGAAAAAGTCGGGACGATACTGTCGATGATGTTCGGTGGCGGTATCATGCTCATAGGGACGTTCGTACTGGTAGAGGACTCCATGATAGAAGAGCCAGTCGGCGATCATCCGCTCCTCTTCGCTTTTGACGATTTCGCCATTGGCCGTGAGAATGCCTCGCCTGCCGTCGCGATAGGCGTTGGCCTGCACAGGCTCGTTCCATGAACCAATGTTTCGGCCAAAAACCGTGCGAAACAGATCCCAGTCGTGACGGAATTTATCATCGCCGGACCGCAGGTCATCGATGATCTCGACGATCATGGCTCCATCCCGGCCCGGCTCGGCCCATTCAGCGAGCGAAGGCTTGCGCCCCGTTGCCTTGCCGATCACGCTTAGACCAAAGGCATTGAACGTCTTGACGGTCACAGCATCGACGCCATCGAATCCTGCCAGCCTGGCCTTGATTCTGGCCTGGAGTTCTTCAGCAACGGCCCGGTTGAAGGCGAGTACGAGAATCTGCTCGGGCTGTACCAGGTCTTCGTGAAGCGCATAGCCGACCCTCGCCACCATGGTCGATGTCTTGCCCGACCCCGCCGCGGCCACGATTTGTACCGCATCGTCCATGCAGATGCAGCCGTCCATCTGATCATCGGTGAGCGGGTTCTTCTCGACCGTGTCGAAGAAGGGTTTCAGCCGTTCCTTTTGCTTCGCCAGATAGGCGACATTGTGCGCGGCAAATTCGGTGAGCAATTCCTGCTCGACGCGATCCCCACCCATCCAGGATAAGGAGATGTCAGAGCGCTTGGGCGGCGGAAAGCGAGCAATGATGCGCGATGCCATGCTTTTGGGGATCCAGCGTGAGCGATCGACGGCGGGCTCCCAGTTGGTGCGCCATTGCGCGACCTTGGCAGGAAAGTCCTCACGCGGGCCGGGCGCCGGGCGCGGGCTTTGTGGCTTCGTCTTGTTGTTGCCGAAGAGACCGCCGGCAAGGAGGGCGGCGCCGATGATCCATTCGATCATGTGCGCCTCCGGCCGGGGACGAGGCGTGCGCGCAGGGTGAGCGTGTCGCCGCTCGCCACGGCACCGTTTTCCGGCGCCGCGAGTCGTTTGAAATCAATGTCGTTTCGTCTCTGCACCAGACCATATAGTCATAGCACAGTTCCAAAGTCGTTATGTCCCGGCGTCTTCGGCGTCATCCGATCCATGGTCCGAGGTGTTTGTCGGCAACCCGTCGATCGCCGCGACCGCGTCCATGAGCTGACGGCGGAGGCCGGCAAGACCGACTGCCACGACGAGATCCTGGCGATCCGCAAGCGCAAGCACCGTGCGCAGGATGAGATCGGAATGGCGCATAAGAATGACCAGATTCTCGGCGCTTGGACTGTTTTTCCCCTCGAACCAGTTGCGCACGGCACGCTCGTTGGAGCGGGTCAGTTGCGCGATCGTCTTGAGGGCTGAGGGCGTGTTGCCGAACTCTTCCTTGAGGGCTCCGGCGATGGCCATCGCCAGCGGTTCCGTGAAGGAGGAGGTAGGAAATATTATTCCACTTCTGGACTGAAGTTTTCGGTCTTTCTTGGAAAACGACATTCTGGCTCACTCCCAATACAGTTGGTGGGAAGTCGAGCCTGTCCGCTTGCGGTCAACGAAAGCAGTCGGTGTCATGAACTCTACGGAGATAATTGCCGCAGAAGCCGTACCGCGCGAACCTGTCCGCGCCGCGCAATATGTCCGTATGTCGACAGAACATCAGAAATATTCGACCGAGAACCAAGCCGAGGTCATCGCTCAATATGCCGCCCGGCGGGGGTTCGAGATCGTCAAGACCTATGAGGATTCGGGCAAGAGCGGCCTGCGTCTCGACGGACGGCGATCGCTCCAGCAGCTGATTGCCGATGTGCGGAGCGGCCAGACCGACTTCAAGGCCATCCTCGTCTATGACGTGAGCCGGTGGGGTCGATTTCAGGATGCCGACGAGAGCGCCTATTATGAGTTTATCTGCCGCGAGGCTGGCATCACCGTTCAATATTGCGCGGAACAGTTCGAGAATGACGGCAGCCTGAGCGCGACGATCATCAAGAGCATGAAGCGCGCGATGGCCGGTGAATATAGCCGCGAACTGTCGGTCAAGGTCTTTACCGGGCAATGCCGTCTTATCCGGTTGGGGTTTCGGCAAGGCGGCGCTGCGGGTTTCGGATTGCGGCGTTATCTCGTCGATGAGCACCGGCAGCCCAAGGCCGTGCTCAGTCGCGGTGAGCAGAAGAGCCTGCAAACCGACCGCGTCATTTTGAAACCCGGCCCTCCCGAAGAGGTCGAGGTGGTTCGGCGGCTCTACCGGATGTTCGTGGTGCAACGGCGGACGGAAACCGAGATCGCCGCAGCACTGAACGAGGAAGGCATTCTTACCGATCTCGGCCGTCCCTGGACACGCGGCACGGTTCATCAGGTACTGACCAACGAGAAGTATATCGGCAACAATGTCTATATTCCTATGCGGAAGTCGCCGCCAAGGTCGATTTCTCTGTCGAATATGTGAGCGCCATTTGCCTGCTGCTCGATCGGGGCGAGGAAAAGCTGATCGCGGCGGTCGATCGCGGGGTCATCCCGCACACGATCGCAATGGAAATCGCCAGGGCCAAGGATGGCGAGGTCCAGCAAGCGCTGGCGCAGGCCTATGAGGAGAAGGCCATTCCGGGCAATCAGGTTCTGGCTATTCGCAAGATCATCGATCAGCGCAACACCAGCGGCAAACAGCTCCACAAGCGCGGTTCACGTCCAGGGCGGGTACAGCGGCCGGTGACCTCCGAAGGCCTCATCCGTGCCTATCAGCGGGAGACTGAGCGGCAAAAGCTCCTCATCAAGCGCGCCTCGCTGGCGCGCAGCCGTTTGCTGTTCGTTGCCAATGCGATGCGGCGCCTCCTGGCCAACGAGCATTTTGTGACGTTGCTGCGAGCCGAAGGCCTCAGCACGCTCCCGCGCGCGCTCGCCGAGCGCATCGAACCGGCATAGGTGAGCCATGGTGGATCCTGTGAAAATCGCCTTCGAGCGCAAGATCATCATCCAGCCGATCGCCGATCTCCTCCCGACCAAGGGTTTGCCGGCGGGGGTGCGCGAGACGGTTAAATATCGCCGGATCGCCGCGTCTGTCGCCGAGGTCGGGTTGATCGAACCCCTTTCGATCGCCCGGCAGAAAGGAGGCGGGGGCTATTTGCTGCTCGATGGCCATATGCGGCTCGATGCCCTGCGATTTCTGGGCGCGACCGAGGCGGCCTGCGTCGTGGCCGACGACGATGAGGCGTTCACCTACAACAAGCGCGTGAACCGTCTCGCGACGATCCAGGAGCATTACATGATCGTGCGCGCGCTTGATCGCGGCGTGCCCGAGGAGAAGCTGGCGCGGGCGCTTAATGTCGATGTGAAGGTCATCCGGCAGCGGCGTCACCTGCTGGCCGGGATCAGCGCGGATGTCGCCGAGCTGCTCAAGGACAAGCCGGTTGGGCATCATGCCTTCCAGAAGCTGCGCAAGATGAAGCCTATCCGGCAGCTTGAGGTCGCCGAGCTCATGGTGTCGGCGAACAATTACACGGTGAGCTATGCCAAGGCCCTGCTCGCGACATCAAAGCCTGCCGACTTGCACAAGCCCGACGAGCTGAAGAAAGCGACGGGCCTTTCCGCCGAGCAGATGGCCAGGCTTGAACGCGAGATGGCCTCGGTGAGCGAGGATTATAAGGAGCTCGAGGCGTCCTATGGCGATGACATGCTGGTGCTAGTGGTTGCCTCGGGCTTTATCGAACGGCTCCTTTCCAAGCCCGAGATCGAGGGCTTTCTGGAGCGCCGTCATCCAGAGTTTCTGGAGAATTTCCGCGCCATTGTTCAGGCCACATCGCTCGACCAGTCGACGTCGGCCTGACGGTAAGAAGCATATGGGGACCGGGACCCAAAAGCGCCGGGACCGTCGGAGAAGCCGTCGTATGGGGCGGATCAAGGACGGCGGCGGGGATGGCGGCGAACCCGCTCGGAGCCCGCTAGGTCAGCCGTCATAGGGCTGGCTGCTTGCCGTGATTACGGCATGATGGTCCAAGGAGCGCGCAGATGGCAGCTGCCCATCGGCGCGCTCCAAAATGACCTTTGGAATTATCGCGCATGTGAGATGAGAGATAATTCTTGCCCATCACGTCCATCAGTGGGATTATCGCGCATCTGAAATGCGAGATAATTCCATGACGATCCATCTGGTTGGCGAGACGATCGATGCCAAGCGCGCGCACCAGCGCGCGCAAGCCGGCGAGCTCGTGCAGCTCGTGCGGGGCATATATGTCGATCACGATGTCGATGCAGACGCCGCCATAATGAACCATGCGATCCGCATCGCCCACTATCTTTATCCCCATGCCTACCTGTCGTCGGCGAGCGCCGTGCTGCTTGCGCCGACACCCGACGGCCGGCTCTTTATCAGCGGCAGGCGCAACCAGCGCACGAGGCTGCGCAGCCTGGAGATCGTTCAGAACGAAGCGCCGCCGCATCCTTCGACCGCCTCAGCGGTGATCGGCGACGAACTGGGCGAGTTGCGCATCGACGCATCCTCACCCCGGCAGCGTTTTCTGGAAGCCTTTCGTCTGCGCAGCGAGCATGCCAGCGCCATTACTGCCGAAATGCGCGTCCAGATGGCCGCGCGCCTCGTCGAGGAGCACGGCTCGCCCAAGGATGCCGCCGATGCAGTCTGGGCGCTGGCGCGCGAAAATGGCTGGTATCGCGAAGGCGAAGGCGCTGAACGCTTCCTCCTGGCGCAGCCGGGCACATCCAAAGCGCCCGTCAACAAAGCGGCGCTGGATCTGATGATCGCCTGGCACGGCGAGCCGCTCGGCCGCCTGATTCATGACGGCTTTGAATGGCGCTGGAAGCCGGCTCGGCGTTCAGGACCGGCGCTCGTCCGGGAGACAACACCCGGGAAGCTCCCGGCATTTGTCGAATCCCTGTTACCGGAAGGCTGGCTCGCCCAGGTGCTTCACGAGCGCGATGAGCGCGAGGCGTTGAAGCGTGGGCGGCGTTATATGTCGAACATCACAGTGGTCGAGGCCCGCGACGAGCTGGCGGCGCTACCGGCGGACATTCTCACGACGAGGCTGAACGGCTTTATCGACGCAGGGCGCTTCACCGGTCGCTATGATGGCCCGGCACGCGGCGCGATCGAGGAGAGTTTCGAGCAGAACCTCGCGCGCATATTCGCTCGCGCGGAAACGCCGCGCCTGTCGGGTGTCCAGATCAAGGCGCCGATGCATCTGGCGTCCGATGGCGCGCTCCTCCCGGCCATCGATCTGCCATTTACCCATATCCTCAAGCCGGCAGGCACCGCTGGCTTCGAGATGCTGCCGATCGTGGAATGGCTCTGCCTTCAACTTGGCCGAGCGGCCGGCTTCGCGGCGCCTGACGTCGCCCTGACGGCGATGCCCGATGGCATGGCCCCAGCCCTCGTCGTGGAGCGGTTCGACATCCGCCAGGGACCGGACGATCAAAGGCGGATCGCGCTTGAGGATTTCTGTTCGATCCTGGATCTTCCCGCCTCGGCCAAATATGATGGGACGATAGAGCGGATGGCGCGCGGACTGCGGCCGCTGTCGACCGACCCTGCGGCCGATCTCGATATTCTCTTTCGCCGCGCGGTTTTCGCCTGGCTGATCGCCGATGGCGACATGCACCTCAAAAACCTCGCGCTGCTCAAAATCGCTGAACCGGACGCCAAGGCCTTCACCTCGGTTCGTTTCGCCCCGCTTTATGATGCGGTCACGACGCGGGTATTCCCGGGTCTCGGCGGCGATCGCATGGCGCTCAAGCTCAACGGCAAGGATGATCGGCTGACGCGCCGAGATTTCATGACGCTGGCGCGCACCATCGGCCTGCCCCAGAGCGATGCGGAGGCGGCGATTGCCGAATTGACGGGCAGCCTCGCCCAAGCCGTCGAAACCGTCAGGCTACCGGCTTTTGCAGCGGAGGCCGAGGCCGCTGCTACCGTCCAGGGCCAGATATTGGCCATCGTCGGCGAGCGCTGCACTGCGCTCGCCGACGATGCGGGTTAGCTTACGGCTGAAGCTGGATTTGAAGCTCGGCCAGGTCTTCTGCGCTCATGTCCGAGCCCAGAAGGGAGTGCAGATATTCCAGCAAATCTTCCTGCCGTGGCTGACCGAAGGCTAGACGATAGAGGGTCAGGCTCCGTTTGAGCCATTCCAATCGGCGCACCTCGCGGCTGAATGGCAGCGTTGGAACGCGCCGTTCAACCTTAACCGGTCCCTCATAGATCCAATAGGGGATGAGGTCGGAATCGACCGCAGCTTCAGCGCGCGCGGCGTTGAACATGGCCTGCCAAGGGTCACCCTTGTCCGCGCCTGCACCGCGCACGACATCGGTTTGATTAAACGCCAGATTGAGCCGGATTGCATGGCCCTTGAAGCGATGAACCCGTCCCTCGCGCTGTTCGAGATCAACCGGATTGCCGGGCAGGTTCCAATGGTAAAGCCGATAGCAGTAGGGGTGAAAATCGAGCCCCTCCTGGCCGACCGATGTGGTCGCCAAAGCGAAGGGACGAAACGGCGAGTTGAAGGCATCGCGAACGCTGCCCAACCGTGCCGCGCCGCCTTCCTCGTCCTTATAGTCGGACAACCGCATGGCGAAGCGTCCGCGCATCTGGAACTTACCGATAACGAGCTTCTTGCCTTCGACGCGCGGGTCTTCCACATCGATCTGCGAAGGCCGGATCGAAAGCGCGTCTGAGATCGCCCGGCTGATCCCGGCAATCCGATCTGCGGACGGGCGTGCGCCAAGCCCTTCGGCGTCAACGAGATAATGGACATATTCGTCGAGGACGGCCTGGAGATTGTGCTCGGCGCTGAAAGTCAGCACGCGATGCCAGTAGCGATCGTCATCGCCCTTGCGCAGCAGTGCGACGGCATCGTGCTGGTTGAATAGCGTGCGAAATCCCCAAGCGATCTGGCTCGCGGCGTTGAGCAGCCGATGGTCGTCCAGTGCCATGTCGGGCGCGACCCGTTGCAAGGCTCGCAAGGCACACACGGCAGGGCTTCCGAGCGCGATGTCGGTGAGAAGATCGATGAGCGTGTCGGGCACTGCACCAAACAGCCTGTCACCGGCAGCGGTGCGAAGTTCGGCAACATGCTCCTTGAAGCCTTCTTCATTGCCAAGCGCGGCAAAGCCATAGGACGTTGTCACCCAGGAGACCGAGCGCGCACCCGCGACCGCGTCAATCACGGCGGGTGCGGCCCATTCCCAATCGCGGCCGTCCGATGCGTCTCCCGTCCGAGCCTCGAGTGCCGCCACGCTTGCACGCAGACGTTCGGCGACAGCCTGACGCATCGCCTCATAGGTCAGCCGTTGGGTGGTCTGACCGAAGATTTCTCGGGGGTCGGCAAGCTGCGCGAGTGTTGGCGAGGGATAAACAAGATGCAGCGCGCGCATCGCGACCAGGCGCTCCTGTGCTTGTCGGAACTGAATGGGGCGTGGGCGCACTCGGTCGAAATAGCGGTGCCCCGTGGCACCGACACCCATGCGGCGTTCCGCTTCATATGATAGGATCGCTGCGATCGCATCGGGCACCATCGACCATGACGAAAAGATCAGCGCCTTGGTAAGCGGCGCCCCCTTCCGCTCTGGTCCATAATAGGGCAGCGAAGGCGGGATCCAAAGATGCTGTTCGAGATCGTCCGCGAACATCTCGTCCATCAGCCCGCGCATGCGGCCATTGGCAGGTTCCAATGGCGCATAATTGGCGAGCGCCTCGTGATCGAGCATCGCTGGCCGGGCCTGCTCCAGGGCTTCGCGCAGTTCGGGCGCAGGTTTGTCTAGCTTATCCCTCAGAAGGCGTTTGAGCGCATAATCGCGCATGAAATTGAGGAGATAGGGCGCCGATTTCCAATACTCGGTAATTTCCGGCGCTTCGAGCGCGCGGGCGACGTCGGAAACGACGGTTGCCTGGCGAAGATCGGCAGGTTGTATGGAGATGGTCATCGGCGGTTCGCTGACCATGGAATCTCGCTCGATCGTACTCGCCACCCGTTCAGTGCGTGCAATCACCCGCCGCAGGCGGCCCTCGATCGTCTGGCGGGCCGTGATGGCTTCTGGACGGGATCCGGGCAGCGCGTGGAGGAAGCCGCGAAACGCCCGCATCTCGCGTTCCAGCGTCTGGGCGATTTCAGGTCCATTGGCCTTGCCGTAAAGGAAGGAGAGCGTTTCGAGAAAATCACGATAATGCTCGCCGTCATCGGGTTCATCGCCGGAAAGAGTGAGCATCCGATAAGGGGTAGCCGACAGCAGCAAGGTACGTGCGCCAAGGCCTGAACCATCGGAATAGTCGAACAGCTCCTGAGCCAGTTCGGCCGCAGGCGTCTTGCCATGGAGGAGATCGCGAAACCGCTGAAACTCGTCCATGATGATCAGATCCGGCTTCAGGGCGTCGATACACGCATGGGAAAGCTTTCCGCGCAGACGTCCGACCAGCGCGTTTCGCCGCTGGTTAAGCTCGTGAGGATAGGTCTCCCGGCGCCGGGGAAAGAGGTCGCATACCGCCTCCAGTTCCTCGAATAGATCAGTGTCTGCTTCGACATCACGGCGGAAGCGTTCGACAATCCGCGGGTCAACACCCTTGAGCGACAGGTCGCTCACGGCGCCGTTCCATCCCGTGACGCCGGCGCTCACCTGAAGCAGATTGTGCAGACCACGCGGCCTGGAAACGCGGTCCTCCAACATCCGCAGCAAAAGTGCGCGTTCCTGGGTTACACCGGTGGTTGATTTCAGATCGAATGTCGTGCCCGGCGTCAGGCTGATGAAATTCACCTTATTGGCATCGAGGCCCTGGTCGCCGCGGACTTGCAACGGGATGAGGGTCATGCGTGTGGGGAGCGCCAATTCCTTACGGCCAAGGACGTTGAGGCGGTTGAGATTCTGTGCGGCAATGGCCTGGTTTGAGCAGATGTAAAGAATGTCGATGCGGTCGGTCGTGTCCCAGAGTTTTTCGATCGTTCGCGCAATGACGCCGCGTGCAACCATCGTCTTGCCCAGGCCTACCTCATCGGCGACGAGAAACTGCCTGACAGGATCCTGCTCTCCGTAAAGCCGGTCAAACACATAATCGACAGTCCGACGCTGGAAGGCCTTGAGCGGCGCCAGCGCGGCAGCAGCTTCAAATCTGCTATCTGGCACGGCCGTCTCCCCGATCCTGTAGTGCGATACGAAATGCTTCCCAGAGTGTGCGGAATTCCGGCGGAATTGGATTGCCCACGGGGTCTTCCCCGCCGGCCTCCAGCCGGGTCATCAGGCGCTCGATGGCATGAAGACGCTCGCCGCCCCGGCAGAGCGCGCGGACCATGTCTTCTAATAGCGGCGCATCGTCGGCGGCCGCTTCCCATCCGCCACCTCCGCCGCCTTCCTGTGCCGCCAGAGCCGCACCGAAGGGATCGCCCAGCTCCGAGAGGAGGAGGCGCAGATAGCGGAAAAACGCACCCCGGCTATCAATGACCCAGCGAAGGATGGCTGCGTGCCGTTCGGACGGGAGCCCATCCATAACGAGCCCCGTACTAAACAATGCGGATGCAAGGCCGTCCTCGGCCTCCAGGCGAAAGGCGAGAAACCGGGTAAGATCGACCAAGGGCATGGCTCCCAAATCGACCGCAACACCCTCGCGCAGGGCGGCTAAGCCATCGCGGGCATGCCCATCGCCGCGGGTAATCGGCCATATGCTGAGCGCGGCCACGCCTGCGAGCACGATAGGCTCAACGGGGATCAGCCAGACCCGCCACAACGCCTCGCTGTCCTGGTCTTCGATCCGCTCGCACCGCAGACGTAATCCGCCACGGCACAAAGCGCGGCGGGCTTCGTCAAGCCGCAACTCGGCCGATTTGGTGGCCGCATCGACAGGGGCCAATTCGCTGCGTTCATAGGTCCGGGTAAGCCGGCCAAAGCCTTTCTCGCCCATGATGTCATCGACGCTGCCAACCTTGGAACGCTTACCCTTGAGCGAAGCGAAGAGTTCGACATTGTTGCCTGAAATAAGTGCCGGACGGGTCGCGTTGCCCGATCCCACGGTAAGCACGGTGTCCCAACTCACCTCTGCGATGAATGCCTTGGCGTGAAGGCCCTGAATCGCATTGGGCGAGGCGTCCTCCTCACCATCCTCACTGGCGGCCATTTCATCGAGCACGGCCACCTGTTCAAAGCGCTCCAGGACATCCGCATCGATACATGCCAGCTCGTCGGGCCGGCTTAGCAGTCTCGGCTCGGCCCGTGATAAGTTACGGAGCAGTTCAAGGGCCTGGCCGTCGCAGAATGGCGAAATGATGCCGAGCCGTGCGCATGGCTCCGGCTGCCAGACCTTGTTGCTGAAACCGTTTACCGCAAAACGAACCTCATCGAACCGCTCGGGAAGCGTCCACTCGGCGCGTCGCAGATCCTGTGCCACCGAATTTGTCAGTTCCCGCGCATCTTGCGAGACCTCGGTAACCGCAAGGTCCGGCAAGCTGTTGACGAGGTCGAACAGCGGCCGGTTCTCGGCATCGACCCGTCGTGTAAGTTTGCCATCGAGGCGGAGCGAGATGTCCCACGAACGGTCGCGCGTCAGGTTCCGGGAAAGAATAAGCAGGCGCAGCAGGGTCGGATCGCCCGCTCGGATCGGACGATAGCGCAGCGCCCAGAGTTTGGGATGAAATGCGCCACCGCGAGGCGCTGCGACTTCGACAATGATACGCTCCAACAAAGAGCAAAGGCGAGAGTGAGGTCGTCCCTGGGCGTGAAGGTGCCCGGCATCGGCATAAACGACGAGCCTGCCGGCAATCCGTTCCGCACCTTCTAGCAGGGCGAGTGGATGGGTCAGAATATCATCGCGATTTTCAGCCGCGAACAGAGCCAGGCTGACCGGCGCTGCGAGCGCAGTCTCAAAGTCGAGCGAGAAAGTGGTCGCGACGGCGGCATCGAAAACATAGCCCGGCGGCGGTTGAAGGCTGTCGCCGTAGAGCACGCGGGTTTCGGGATCGAGGGTGGGCCTATTCAACATGGGCCAGATCCCGCAGATGTGAGTGGGCTTGCGACCAGCGGAAGCTGAGCGGCTCGGCACCTGATGCGCCAGTCCACCTGTCCCGCACGGCTCGGTTCACGAAGCGCGACTGATTGGTTTTGAGCCGCCGTTCGCGCTCCTGCACGAGGCGGCTAGCCGGCGCCGTCAGGCTGTCCCCGATACCTTCGGAGGTCAGTAATCCCAACCAGTCGGTAACGAACCGTTTGGCCGCAGGTCGAATGCCATGTGCCGGATGCTCAATGGCCTGCCAAAATGCGTCGAGCGACCAGGCGCGGATGGCCGCCATGTCGAGGCCCGCACGCCAGTCGGCCAGCCTTGTCTCATAGCGTTCGATCCATTCGGATCGATCCCGCAGCCTGCTAAGCAGCAAATTGTAAAGAAGCGACGCTCCGTGCATCACGCTGGAAAAAAGCGCCGCGTGCTCGACCAGGCGGCGGGGAACGGCAGGGAAATTGGCAAGCTGGGGATGTTCCCAGATGTTGTCGCACTCTGCCTCGCCGTCACCGCTACGGGCCAAAAAGGTCAGCAAGCTGTCCGGGTGAGTGGCGACCAGTCGATCGACGACAAACTGCGCTTCGTCCGAGGAGAGCTTGAAATGCGCCGCATCGAGCAGATCGTTGGGACACTGCGGCAGCGTCGGCGTCCAGATCTGCAAGGCCTGGCGTTCGGATGCCGCATCCTCGCTTTCGCGCACGCGCGGGCGGCTGCGCTGAAGGTGGCGCATCGAGGTAAAGAGATTGTCAGTCGAACCGGGAAATAAGCGTATGCCCCAGCTCCCCAAGCCGGCCCAATAGACCGAACTGGGCAGGCGCTGGAGGTTCGCGCCGGCATCGCGGCCGATGACCCCATTCGATTCCCCGCCAGCCTTGAGCGCGTTGACGAGCCGGATCTCCAGCGATCTTGCTTCGCGGGCGAGCTGATCCGAACCGACCGATGATCCTTCGATCATCTGAAACAGCCAGGGAATGAACAGCATATAGCGCAGCCGGGTCTGGATTGTGCTGGTCCCGGGAAAGAGATGGTCGGCAATGGAATCGCGAATGGCACCCAGTCCCAGTTCGTCGCGAGTTTCGCGTTCCTGGAAAAGCTCCATGATCCGCTGGGCGCGCTGCCGCTCAGCTTCGTCGAAATCTATCCAAGCTAGTGACGACATCCTGCTTTGATGCCTTTTTATCGATACTGTGAGGTCGACGCGGCGATCCGAGGTTCTCAGCTCGCCGCGATACGGATCGGGATAGGAAGTTGGCTACCAGCGCTCGCCAAAGTGATCGCTCAGGCGGGCTAATGACGGGGGGATTTCGTCGTCGGCACACATTCCTAGATATGTCGCCGCACGCGTCGCGCCGACATAGAGATAGCGCTCAAACAGTGACGGCTCCGATGCCGCCAATCTGTCCACCCCGACAAAGAAAACAGCCTCAAACTCGAGGCCCTTGATATGGCGAACGTCAAATACGCGGATCTCATCATCCCGGCCGATTATTTTTCCATCAACGCAAGCGACCGCATGGAGGTTTTGATCTTCAATGACCGCGTTCAAGGCATCTGTTATTGGGCGAACTGCCGCTTCTTCAGGCACCAAAATCGCGATGGAAGGGAGCGGTCGCGGGGACACTGACCGCTCGATTTCGGAGAGGCGCTGACTGAGCCAGAGAGCCACGTCCTCGGGCTCGGAAAGACCGGAAGCCATCACTGGTGACACGGCATCGTTGTTCACGTCCTCCGGCAAATCAGCATCAGACTGGTTCCCGCTTGCCGGGTCAGCCAATGCTTTAGCCAGATCGTTAAGCTGACGGCTTTGCCGATAGGCGATCGAAATTCTTTGAATCTGGAGCGATGGTTCAACCCACTGGAGACTTTCTTCGCTTCGGCTCCCCCAATCTGTGATGCGCTGATTGAAATCGCCGCATGCGAAAAATGACCCGATAGGTTCGATCGCCAGTGCTCGCATGCAGGCGAGCTGAACCGGCGAGAAATCGGGCGCCTCGTCCACGAGAATCTGATTGCGCTGGATGTCGTACAGCGCGCGAAGGGACTCATAGGCGGATTGATCTATATTCCGCCGCACCCGATTATCTGCCATCAGCGCGTTTCCAGCGCGAAGCATGGCCAGAATGATAAGGTCTGCCTCCAGAGGATGAAGGTCACGGCCCGGATTTCCGTCGGGATACCAACGCCCGCCTCGCTCACTCCTCCTGAATTGCCTGTATCGAGCCGGAACCTTGCCCAGATATTGGCGGACGGGGGCGCTGAAGCGATTGAGGGACAATTGCCAGCCCAATCGTTCAGCCAATCCGCTGGCCTCGGTATCAGTTAAGCCTCGATCACCAATCCAGTCGAGAACCAGCGCGCTGCGGGAACTCGCTGACCGGCGACGTGCCTTTGAACGCGCCTGCAACCGCAGGGCCGCATAATAGGCCCGTTGCGCCGCAGCCGGCTTGTTCGTCGGACGATCCTCCTCTTCCTCTTCCTCGTCATCGAGATCGTCGTCGGCCTGATCTGTCTGATCATCCAGGGTGTCGAGAAAGGCGATAAGCTGCTCGAAAAAATTCTCGCCCTGCGTGCGCGCACCGGCCTGAGCCCGAGCAAGCGCAGTTTTCAGCACGCCGTCGACGTCTGCTCGAACACGGCCAAGAACGCGGCGAACGTCTTCGCTGAGTGAGACAAGCGCATAGATGCCGCTTGCAGCGGAGGTAGTCTGGGCGCTCTGAACAGCGGCGCGAAGACGGTCACCAAGCTTTGCGATTTCTGCGTCCGTAGCCGAAGATAAAATTGCCGCAGCACCTTCCAGGCCAGACCAAAAGTCGCTGTTCTGCTTGGTTTGGAATTGCTCGAACCACTCGATCGGTGATTGCACGGCATCCGGGGTGATGGTGGCAGCGTTATCCTTCAAAATGAAGGGGCCGCCGCCATTTGCCGTGCGCAAAATCGAGAGGTGATTGCGCGCGAGTTCCTTTCGATGTCCGATCCACGTTTTGATCCGCAGGTCCGGCGCAGGCACGTTGTTTCGGCTGAATGCCTCTTTGAGATATTGTCCCAGCAGATCAGTCGGCGTGAACATGATCCAGCTTTGGCCATGCGGCAGAGGCGAAGGCGAAACGTCGATCAGGCTCTGCTCATCGTCACTGAGGCCGTGTGGGTCGAGTTTTTGCCCCAATCGGCGGATGAGCGTAGTCGTTTTTCCTGTTCCGGGAGGACCAAGGATCAGAAGCTGCGAGTCCAGCGACAATCGGAAGATCGCATCTTGATATTCATCGAGCACCGCCTGATCGCGAAGCTGCATCTTGTCGATGATCCCGCGCTTCCGCCCAATGGTGACGTTGTCGTCGACCTCGGCGTCTTTGAGCATCCGCTCAATCTCGTCGAGCGCATCTGCGGGGGCATCGCGCTCGGAAAGCAGCCGTAGCAATGAGGTGACAGTGACGGTCTTCTGGCCATCTGCCTCGAATATCGTGTCCAGAGAGTCCCAGCCGACAGGCAGGGCCTCCGCGTGAAACACCGTCCGTTCCAGCACTTCCAGGGAGCCGCCCGGCACCTCGATATACCCGCCGGGGCGCAGTGACGCGAGGCGACCGACTGGAGCGTTGTAACTGGCAAAACGCACCTTGGAATCGCGCAAACCGGAGGGCGCGAAACGGGAAATGTAGAATGTCGTTATGTTGTCAGATTCGTCAGCCGCGATCACCCTGGCAATAGCCGGCTCGCGCGACAGGATCTGGTGACCGTTGAGTATCTCGCGGCCGATTTCATTGAGCTTCGCTACGGCCTTCTCGGTGGTGAGCGTATTCAAGGGGGCGAGGCTTTCGGCCGACGGGCCTTTGAAGCGCGCCAGTTCCGCTTTTGCACCTGTCGCAACATTATCGAAGATAGCCAAAGCTTCTCTTGCAATATCGCTGGTGTGTTCGTTGACACTCAAACTCAAAGCCATTCCCCCCGATGGACGTTCACCTTGGTAAGCCAGTTGCCCGAAGTCCAGAATAACTACCTCAAGATTTTGATTTTCTTACTCGCCGCAGCCAGTTCGATCCTCACTGCCTCCTTTTCATGTTACGAAATCGCTGCACTTGCCTGAACCTCAATGATCCGCCCCGAGGTCATCAGCACGATCAGTCCGCGATCGGCGTCGGTCATGTCGAGATAGGCGCTGACCTGAGCCCGATAGTGGTCGAGCGTCTGAGCGTTGGGGTTCACGTCGCTCTTCCAGTCGACCACTGCAACCGGCCGACCGTCGCTGCCAATGGTCAGTGCATCAGCAATGCCCGCCGTTGCCACCAGTTCTGAGCCTTCGCCATATAGCGCATAGACAGGAAATTCGGCGAGCAGCTCCGGCCGGAGAGCGGCGATCTCCGGCAATGCAAGGGTTCGCGCGACGCAGCCGGCCAGCTCTCCAGCGCAAAGCCCGGTGGCCGGATCTGCAACAGGGACTTTGCCGAAGGCGCGAATAAGATCAGCGGCACGGTCGGTCAGAGTGGCTTCGGCCTCATCCGTTTCGCCGGTCAGCACCTCTTCCATGAGCTTATGGAGGATCAAGCCGCGTTCGCGGCCGCCTTGCACCTGAGCGGTGGTCTCCAGCTCCTGGGGCAGGTCATCAGCCGATCCTGTCCAGAGCGAGGGTTCTTCTTCTCGCAGAACGCGTCCGGCGGCGCTTTCGTCGCGGCTGGGAGCAAGCCAAGTCAGCCGGGTTTGACCGGCGGCAATGGTTTCGGCTTCCGCGGCGAAACTTGCGCGCGTCTGGGGGTTGGCCACGCCAGCAGCAGTCGTCGTAAAACCCGCCGGCAAGTGCGAAGCGTCGAGGGCTGGAAGATCGGCGAGCGACAGATCGACAAGACCGATCCACGCTGATTTCGACGGCGTGATGTCGAGCCGCGGGAGAACGAGAAGCTCGCGAGCGCGCGTTGCGGCGACATACCACAGGCGGATGCGTTCGCGGTCCAGTTCTTCCTTTTCGGCTTGGCGTACCGTTTCGTAGCCCTCAGGCGCAACGCCGAGAACGGGACAATAAAAGGTCTCGGCCTGACGGTCGATGACAGCGCTTTCGGGTGCCATGACGCCGGTCATGGTATTGATTGGAATGACGATCGGCCATTCCAGCCCCTTGGCCGCATGCATGGTAAACAGCGCAACCGCTTCCTCTTGCGCGTCAGGCCGTCCCTCAACGGCGCGCGCCTCGTCGGACCATGCTGCTGTCATGGCTTCCGCGAAGGCGCGCAGACCGCGCACGGCATAGCCTGTCGACAGGCTGAGATAGAGATCGACATTGGCGAGTGCGCGCTCGGCTTGGCCGCGATGACGCTCGAGGAGAAGCGGTCGGACGCGCATGACATCCACGGCCTGAGATAGCAGCTCGTGCGGGGTCGTGCTGTTGACACGCCGGGAGAGCGATTGCAGCCGCTCGATGATTTCCCGCGCCAGCGGGTGCGCGATGGCGGAGGGGTCGACGTTGAGATCCAGGCGCGGAATCCGATCTGGCTGTTCCTCCGTGCGCGGAAGTCCCCAGATGATGTCCAGAAGCTCTTCCTCTGTGAGGCCGACCAGGGGGCCGCGCAGCAGCGCGCCGAGCGCGAGCGTGTCGCGCCGATCGGCGAGGACGCGGCTCAGTGCGATCAGGTCCTGGATTTCCTGGCGACGGAATAGCCCCTTGCCAGCTTGGGTTGCCACGGGGATGCCGCGACGCTCCAAAGCTTCCTCGTAGCGCCATAGCTCTGCGCCGGTCGGTGCCAGCAAGGCGATGTCGCCTGGCAGGCAGGGCCGTTCCGCACCGCTGCGACGGTCGATAATAGGGTGGCTTTCGATGAGCTGGGCGCATAGCTGCGCGATCGCGTCGGCTTCGGCGTCGCGCTGCTTTTCTGCACTGGCTTTGCCGTTTTCGTCAGCCACGGCGATGTCGAGGGCTGCCACGCACAGGCCGCCCCGGTCCTCGTGGAAGGAGTCGAGAGCGGTGAAGCCAGGCTGCCCATCAGCCGAGAGAACGGCTTCGAAGCGCTCGTTGACGAAGGTGAGGATCGAGCCGCAGGAGCGGAAGTTGGTGGAGATAGACAAGAGGCTGTCTGGATTCTGGTCGCGAAAGGCGTCGCGCGCTTGCACATAGGCGCCGACATCGGCGCCCCGGAAGCGGTAGATGGCCTGCTTGGGATCACCGACCAGAAACAGCGCACCCGGTCGGATTCGGAACTGGGTCCAATCGTCCTCGCCATCGACCGGCTCGCCGCAGAGCCGCCAGAAGATTTCGGTTTGTAGCGGGTCGGTGTCCTGAAATTCGTCGACGAGGACATGAGCGAAACGCTGCCCCAGCGAACGGCGCACAGCATCATGATCGCGCAGCAGATCGCGTGCGGCGAAAATCAGATCATCGAAATCAAGCTGCGCGCTGGCACGCTTGTGCTCGCGATAGCGTTGCAGGATCGGCCGTGCTTCGTCCATCAACGCCGCCAGGGCGTGGCCGGCGGCGGACTGCACAAGCGATATCCAGCTTTCACAGCAGGCCGCATAGTGGGCGTCGGCTGCGTCATTCAGCCGGTCCCCGTCAGCCTTGGCAAGGCCGGCCTGCTTTGCGGCGGCCGCCCATTTGCCCTTCTTGCGGTAGGAGTAGAAAGTGCCGTCTTTTTTACAAAGATCCGGATGGGGCCGCGAGGTCAGAAGCCAGATGAGACCCGCAGACGTGGCGGGATCGGGACCATCCGCCACAGCGGTCGCCATCTCGGCGAGCTGCTCGGCGATTGTCACCGTTTCCGGTTCGACCGCCGCGATGCCATCCAGGAAACCTGCAAAATCCGCCACGGCCTGCCGGAACGCTGTCAGGTGTCCCTCGAGCGGGGAAACGAGCGGCGCGGTAAGCGTGGGGCGGCGGCGCAGATTTTCGGCGATCTTGTGGATGAGCGCCACGGTTTCGCCGGGGCTGTGTAGCACCATTTCAGCCAGGACGCCGCCCTGGCCGCCTGACAGGCGTTCGCGCAGCCAGCCATCGACGATCTCCAGGAAGGTGAGATCGGCCTGGTTGCGATCCATCACGCCGGCGCCGGGATCGATGTCGGCTTCCGCCGGATAGGGCTTGATCAGCCGCTGGCAGAAACCGTGGATCGTCGAGCAGGTGATTTCGTCGATCGCGGCGCTAGCGGCGGTGAGATTGTCGCGATGGGCCTGGGACAGCCCATCGGGCAGAGCCACGCGCAGTTCGGTTGCGATCGTGCCGGCCGACAGATCGGCGACAAATTCGCGGACGCGCGAAAGTAGCTCACTCGCCGCGAGTTCGGTGAAGGTGACGGCGGCGATGGAGCGCGGCGCGACGCCTTCGGCCAACATGGCGGCGATGCGCCCTGCCATCACCGCGGTCTTGCCTGAACCCGCACCAGCCTCGACCAGGATCGAACGATCGTGAAGGCTGATCGCATCGCGGCGTGCACCGTCATCTTTCAGCACTTTGGACATGTTGCTCATC
The DNA here is from genome assembly GCF_002355855.1 of Sphingobium cloacae. Classification (NCBI taxonomy): domain Bacteria; kingdom Pseudomonadati; phylum Pseudomonadota; class Alphaproteobacteria; order Sphingomonadales; family Sphingobiaceae; genus Sphingobium; species Sphingobium cloacae. The sequence continues at coordinate 2,836,293 of NZ_AP017655.1, read as the reverse complement.
ATTCCGCCTCCCAGACCTGAGCGACTTCGCCCAGCCGTTCCGTCACAGCGGGCATTTTGCGTTTGCAATAGGTAGCGCTGGCATTCGCCGGCAGGGCAAAGGCGAGATCGTCATAATCGCCGCCGGTATCCGGACCAGGCAGAGCCGCGCCGCCAGCAAAACTTGCCCGTGCCGCGCGGAGATAGCCCGTGATCTGCGCGAGCACCGCCTCTGGATCATCGAGATGGAGATCAATCGGCTCGCGCGGATACAGCAGCGAGGCGCTGATGGCGACGTCATCGCCGAGAAGCGCTTTCACTGCGAAGGCATAGAGGCAACGCTGAAGCTCGCGTCCGCCATTCAGCTGGATGTCCCCGCGCGGTGGACGACCTGTTTTATAGTCGCGCACCATCGCACGCTTGCCGTCGCCGGATATGTCGATCCGGTCGATATAGCCGGCGATGTTGAAGCCAGTGTCGGGGATCGTGACTGGCGTGCTCGTATCCCACGGAGCCTCGGTTGCGGTTTTGGCTTCCGATCCGCCAAAAGGCACCTCTCCGTAGGAGCGCGTGCCCGGCAATAGGGCATCGCCGTAGGACAGAGCCCGGCCTGCCAGGACGCGGGCATCGTCGAGGGTTCGCCCCCAAATGACCGTCGGCGGAACCGGCCGTTCGCTTTCCCAATCCGCAGCGACAGCCTGAACGGCCTGTGTCACCGCGACTTCGATGGATTGCGCGTCAGCGGCTGCAAGCCCACCTGCGGCTTCGAGGTCACGCAAGGCGCGGTCGAGAACCATGTGGACGAGATCGCCAATTCCGAGCGCGTCGAGGACGAGTGGTTCGGCGCTGCTCTGTGGTTCACGCCAGCCGAACGCATAGACCCAGACGAAGCTGAGTGGATTGCGCAGCAGGCGCCGCAGTGAGCTGGCTGACTGGGTGCGGTTGAGGATGGCGAGAACAAGTGGATGGTCCGCACGCACCAGACCGTCATGAGGAGTGATATCCGCCTGCCTCCAGTCGTGCCAGCAGCCCTGTGCGCCGATCGCTTGCGGGTCGGCAGCGAACTCCTTTGGCCGGCCCATGAGGCGATCGGTCTCGCTGAAGGCATGCGTTGGAATCGCATTGCGGCGGAGGTAGATTTCGTCGCCGCGTCCAGCGAGCAATGGGCTGCGTCCCAGGAGACGGCCATCACTGTCGCGTCTGGCGCGCGAGAGAACGACGGTATCGGCTGTCGTGGCGAGGATTGTCTCGAAGTCACGGCGGTCGGCGAGATTGACCGGCAAGGGATCGAGAACCGGAGTTGAGATGATATGGTCGGGAATGAGCCGATCCTCGGCGATCCCACGCGGCCAGCGCGAAGAATTCAGCCCGAGAAGACGCACGAAGCGGCGCGGCGACGACGCTAGCGCGCTGGCAGGCATCCAGACGATAGAGACGCAGGCCTCCAGTCCATCGTCCTGTTTCAGGGTCTCTAGAGTTGCGTCGATCGAGGCGGCGGGGCCAGCCACCAGTGCCTTACGCCAGATTGCGAGCCCCCGGCCAGAGAGAAAGGCCTCACCGATTTCGCTGGCGGCGTCCGGCCCTTTCGCCAGAACATCGACAGCGGCGCGGAGCGCCGGGGCGTGATCCTTGCCGTCAGGCCAGTGCTCAGGCGTCAACCGAGTGAGCACGCGGCTCCAGGCGCCTTCCGTAGAAAGCGGCGCATCTGCGGGCAAAACACGCAGCCAGCCATCAGGTAGCGCTTCGAAAGGTGCGCTTTCCCGGCATAGAGCAGCAAGGCGCCGCAGCCGTGATTGTGACAGCCCACGAACGACAATGTCGGCGAGCGCTGCGGCTGCCTGGCCTTCCCGGGTGGCGACGGTTCGGACACCGTGGACGAAATGGAGGTCGATATTGGCGTCAGCGCGCAATGCCAGGAAATGATCGTCATAGTCCGCAGGCGAGGCCGTCGCGATGGCGATCTCCGAGGGCGAGACGCCCGATGCCAGCAGGCCTCGCGCCCAGCGCATCGCCTCAACAGCTTCGTGATAGGAGGTCGCGGCGCTGACGGCACTGATCTCCGGGGCTCCTGCCGGCGCCCGCGCGATAGTGACGCCCATGCCCTCCAGCCATGCAGGAATGCCCCTCGGGCCAGCCGTCCACTGCACTGGGATGTGGTCGGTGAGGGCTTGGAGCAAGGGCCGCCAGCAAGGCGATAGTTCGGTAAGGCCAGTGATTTCCACCGGGCCGAGGACTGCCGGTGCATGGCCGATGCGGGCCATCGCGGCGGCGACAATGTCAACTGGCCGCATCATGGCGGTGGGCAGTTGATCCAGGACCGCCGCTTCTAGGCGAGCGATGGCAGCGAGGCGCGGATGATCGGCCGAGCGCCCAGCAAGATCGATCCCCGCGCGCCAGGCTTTGTGCAGCGTGTCCGCAGCAGCGTCGATCATGCCAGGAAGCGTCTTGATGCTCTCCAACTCACCCATCGGTGTCGCCGGAATGGCTGCCTGAATGGCCGAGCGCAGGCTTTCATCATCGATCGGACGGACGAAGCCACCAGCGAGGCGGACAGCGGCCTGCTCGAAGGACATGATCTGGAGACCGTGGCGAGCGTCACGACCGGCGGCCAACCGGCTCTCCCGCATCGCAAGGCGGCCGTGAACGATCAGGGTGGATCGATGCGCAATGGTCATTGCCGCTCTCCTTTCAGGAATCGTTTACTGCCGGGCGTCACACCAGTGGCGGCGGATGCCGCCCGCGCGCAGATGGTCTGACATTTCAAGCCCTGTTGATGCATGTCTTGCTCCATCTCTGCACCCGATAGCCCATTGACTGTAGCTCAATATGGGAATAATAATTACACGGATCGATACGGCATGTCCATATAGTTTTTATTCTTACTTATGCGAGGCCAAGATGGCAGAAGCCGCAACGACGCTGAAATGGGGGGTGGAGCGCCGGCTTGAATTCATTGAATTTCGGCTGTTCTGGGAGGGGTCAATCAACCGTGCCGATCTCGTCGAGACGTTTGGCGTGTCGGTGCCCCAAGCATCAAAAGATCTGACGCTCTATCAAGAGCGCGCGCCAGGAAATATGGAGTATGATACTCGCGCCAAGCGCTATGTCGCGGCCGCAAAGTTCGTTCTGCGCTTCCTTGAGCCGGACCCCTACATCTATCTCTCCCAGCTTCGCTCGGTCGCCGAAGGGGCCATTCCTGCAAGCGATTCGTGGATCGCTGAGCTGCCCAGCGCCGATGTCGCAATGACTCCCCGGCGCGACATCGATATCGAAGTCCTACGCAAAATTCTCGATGCCACCCGCGCAGGCGTCTCAATCGACGTTTTCTATCAATCGATGAACAAGGTGCGCCCAGAGCCTATCTGGCGCCGCATCACGCCTCACGCCTTTGGCTATGACGGCTTTCGTTGGCACGCGCGGGCCTATTGCCACCTTGAGCACAAGTTCAAAGATTTCCTGCTGCCACGCATTCTGGAAGTTGGCGAAAAGGGCGAACCGGGAGAAGCGGGTGAACGGGACTGGCTCTGGAACAATTATTTCGACGTACAGATCGGTCCGCACCCCGCGCTTACGGCCAGCCAGAAGCAGGTTGTCGCCAAGGATTACGGGCTGGATCACGGTAACGGCGTGCTCACGGTTCGATATGCGATGCTCTTCTATGTCTTGAAGCGCCTCGGTTTGCTTGCCGATGCCGCAAAGCAAAGCGCGTACACGCAGCATATCGTAACAATAAACCGCAAGGAAACTGAAGCTGCGCTTGAAAAGGCAGAGCTTCAGCTATGAATGATTCGGGGGGCGCTGACTGATGGCGGCAAGGCTTGAGGAGATAAAGAACGGCGCGTCTGTGCGAGGCGTAGCCTCGGCGCAAGCTGTACATGTCGTTTCTGTCGACTGGATCGGCGATCAGGCGATCAGTGTCGTTTTCCGCGATCACAATGGCACAGTGGCCGAGTCTGTGCTTTACCGGGACGACGAGCATCGCCTTGAAGTCGAGCAGAATGGGCGGCCTTGGTCGTTTGATGCCGATGGCGCTCTGCTGCGTCTGGTGACCGAAGCCAACCGCATCAAGCTGGCCCATTTTTTTGACCCGTATCTGGCGATCCATACCAGCCTGGTCGATCCGCTGCCGCACCAGATTTCGGCGGTCTATGGTGAAATGCTGCCGCGTCAGCCGCTCCGCTTCCTGCTTGCCGACGATCCGGGTGCCGGCAAGACCATCATGGCCGGATTGCTGATGAAGGAGTTGATCGCACGGAGCGATCTCGAACGCTGCCTCGTCGTCGCGCCGGGCAGTCTGGTCGAGCAATGGCAGGACGAGCTCGGCCAGAAGTTCAATCTTGAGTTCGATATCCTCTCCCGCGACATGATCGAAAATTCGCGCTCGGGTAATCCGTTCAGCGACCGCGATCGGCTGATTGTCCGCCTCGACGTGCTGGCGCGCAATGAGGAGCTTCAGGACAAGCTCATGAGCGCGCGCGAATGGGACCTGATCATTTGCGACGAGGCCCACCGCATGTCGGCCACCTATTTCGGCGGCGAGGTCAAATATACGCGGCGCTATCAGGTTGGCCAGAAGCTCGGCCAGGTCTGCCGGCACCTGCTGCTCATGTCGGCGACCCCGCACAACGGCAAGGAAGAGGATTTCCAGCTCTTCATGGCTTTGCTCGACGGCGACCGGTTTGAAGGCCGGTTCCGCGACGGGGTCCATTATGCTGACACCGAAGACATGATGCGGAGACTGACCAAGGAAGAGCTCCTCAAGTTCGATGGCCGACCGCTGTTCCCCGAGCGGCGAGCGCGCACGGTCAAATATCAGCTCTCGGACGGCGAGGCCGCGCTCTATACCGCCGTCACCGAGTATGTGCGCACCGAGATGAACCGGGTGCAGCGCTTCGCCGAGGGGGACGGAAAGAAGCGCAATAATGTCGGTTTCGCCTTGCAGATTCTCCAGCGGCGCCTCGCTTCGTCACCGGCCGCCATCTACCAGTCCCTCAAACGGCGTCGGGAACGGCTGGAAAACGAACTGGGTGAAGCCCGCCTTGCCGCCAAGGGCCGGCGATCTGGCGCGTCCGAGTCCGCGATCAACGCCGACATGCTACGCAACATCGAGGAATATGGTCAGGAGGAGATCGACGAACTTGAGGATCTAATCTCCACTGGCGCGACGACGGCCGAGACGGTTGAGCAGCTCGCCCTGGAAGTCGAGACACTGAAGGGCCTCGAGACCATGGCGCTCGGCGTGCTGCGCTCGGGCGTGGACACCAAGTGGAGCCAGCTCAATCGTATCCTCGACGACGATCTGATGGTTGACGCGGCGGGCAACCGCCGCAAGCTGATCATCTTCACCGAGCCCAAGGACACACTGCATTACCTGCTCGACAAGGTGAGGGCGCGGCTTGGCAATCCCGAGGCCGTGGAGGTGATCCATGGCGGCGTGTCGCGCGAGGAGCGGCGCAAGGTCGTCGAGCGCTTCATGCAGGATATGTCATCGGTCGTGCAATTCTCCGCAAAAGTGGGCTTTGAAAATTCCCTAGTTGGTGGCCCCTTCATCTCATTCTGCCGGGGCTAGCCCCGGCAGAATGAGATGAGCCGACATTGTCCTCATCTCCTTTGCAGACGCGGAGACGGGGCCGATGATCCGACTTGGAGAATTGATGATGATCCTCGAACTACATCGGCAGGGCGTATCGATATCCGCCATTGCCCGACGCACTGGTCGCGATCCCAAGACCATCCGAAAATATATCGAACGGGGCATCGAGGCCCCGGTTTACGGCCCTCGCATGCTGGGTCGACCGAACAAACTGGCACCCTATCTGGAATTTTTGCGTGAGCGAGTGACGGCCTTTCCCGATCTGACTGCGGCGCGCCTGACGCGGGAAATCCGTGAGCTGGGATATATGGGCGCCTATACCGCGGTAAAGCGGTTCCTGGCAGCGATCCGGCCGGAAAACGGCCCCAAGCCCTTTGAGGTTCGGTTCGAGACGCCGCCTGGCGTGCAGGCACAGGTCGACTTTGCCCGGTTCGTCGTCGAATTTACCGATGAGCCCGGCGTCAGCCGGATCGTCTGGCTGTTCAGCCTGGTGCTGGGACATTCGCGCTTCCTGTTTGCGCGCTACGTCATGCATCAGGATCTCCAAAGCCTGTTGCGCTGTCATATGCAGGCCTTTGAAGCGCTCGGCGGCGTCCCGATCGAGATCCTCTACGATCGCATGAAAACCGCTGTGACCGGGGAAGATGATCAGGGCCACATCATCTACAATCGATCATTGCTGGCTCTGGCCGGGCATTATCGCTTCGTGCCGCGCGCCTGCCGTCCCTATCGGGCCAAGACCAAGGGAAAGGTCGAGCGGCCATTCAGCTATATCCGCAAGGACTTCTTCCTGGGCCGGAGCTTCCGCAATCTGGACGATCTCAATGTCCAGCTGATCGACTGGCTCGATACCGTCGCCAACGTCCGTGTCCACGGCACGACGCAGCGGATTATTGCTGAAGCCTTCGCCGCCGAGCAGCCTGAGTTGCAGCTGCTCCCGGCGGGCCGCTTTGACGCTGTTCTGAAGCTGGAGCGCCGCGTCAGCCACGATGGGATGGTCTCGGTCGGCGGCAATTACTACAGCGTTCCCGATCGCACCCGGCGCGTCGTCGAAATCCAGCAGTTACCCGACAAGATCCGGATCGTAGACCTGGGCCAGGTCATTGCCGAGCACCCGGTTCTTGAGGGGCGTCGGCAGTACAGGATCGATCCTGCGCATCGGACAGGCAGCAGCGGCGCCAAGCGCCGTATCCATGGCAAAGAGGTAATCGCCATCGGTCGTGTAGGCGAGCATGTCGCCGTGCGCTCCCTGGCCATCTATCAGGCGATCGGCAGCCAACTGGCGCGGGGAGACCGGCCATGAACCATGGGGGTGCCGCATCCCGCGTCGATAATATCCGCCGCAGCCTCGTCCATCTCAAAATGCCACGCGCCCTGGAGATGCTCGACGCCACCCTGCGCGGCATAGAGCAGGGCAAAATCGATGGCATCGAGGCCATCGACATATTGCTGAACGAAGAACTGTCGCTCCGGGAGAACCGCAGGATCAAGGCAGCCCTGCGCATGGCAAGGCTGCCGATCATCAAGACGCTGGACGGATATGACTTCTCCTTCCAGCCATCGCTCGACAGGAACCGCATCCTGGCGCTCGCTGGCCTGGACTTCATCAACCGGGCCGAGGTGGTGCATCTGCTGGGCCCGCCCGGTACCGGGAAAAGCCATATCGCCACGGCCCTTGCCGTCGAGGCCGTGAAGGCGGGCAAGAGCGTCTACTTCATCCCGCTCGCCGATCTGATCGCTTCACTGACCAAGGCTGAACGCGAGGGCACGTTGCGCGAGAAGATCCGCTTCCTATGCCGATCCTCCCTGCTCGTCGTCGACGAGATCGGGTATCTTCCCGTCACGCCCGGCGGCGGCAATCTCTTCTTCCAGCTCGTCAACGCCCGATACGAAAAGGGTGCCATGATCCTGACATCCAACCGCGGCTTCGCCGAATGGGGTGATGTCTTTGGCGATCCGGTGGTGGCCACCGCGCTGCTCGACCGCCTTCTTCACCACGCTGTGGTCATCCAGATCGAGGGCTCCAGCTATCGCATGCGACAGCACGCCGACCTCCTGCCCGAGCATGCGCGCATGGCACCGTCCATCAACCCGCCGCCCTTGCCGAAACGGCGCGGCCGCCCGCCAGCAAAGGAAAAGCCCGATCTCCATCACGGCTGATCACCGACACAAACCCTCCCGCCAAACTAGGGAATTTTAGATGCCCACTTTTGCGGAATCTTCGGTGCCCGTTGACAGGATAAGGACATGTTGGTCCTGATCGCCAACGATGCGGCGGGCGAAGGTGTGAACCTTCAGCGGGGTCATCTCATGGTCAACTACGACCTGCCGTGGAACCCGAACAAGATCGAGCAGCGGTTTGGCCGCATCCACCGCATCGGACAGACCGAGGTTTGCCACCTGTGGAATCTCGTCGCGGCTGATACGCGCGAAGGTGAGGTTTACGCGCGCCTGCTCGAAAAGCTGGAAGCTGCGCGTGAGGCGCTTGGTGGCCGCGTCTACGATGTGCTCGGTGAATTGTTCGACGGCGTGGCCCTCAAGGACCTTTTGTTCGAAGCAATCCAGTACGGCGAACAGGAGGACGTCAAGGCCCGCCTCTTCCAGCAAGTCGATGGCGCGGTTGACCAAGCGCACCTGCTTGAATTGCTCCGCCGCCGCGCGCTGACCAACGACACCATGCCCGAGGCCAGAGTCGAGGAACTGCGCCTCGAAATGGAGCGGGCAGAGGCGCTGCGCTTACAGCCGCATCACATTCAGAGCTTCTTTGTCGAGGCGTTCCAGCACCTTGGTGGCCGGATCAAGCGCCGCGAGGAAGGGCGCTGGGAGATAACACATGTCCCCGTGCGTATCCGCGAGCGCGATCGTCAGATCGGGACCGGCGCGCCAATCCAGACGCAATATGAGCGGATCTGTTTCGAGAAGGACAAGATCAACCAGCAGCCGGTCGCCGCGTTTGTCTGTCCCGGCCATCCGCTGCTCGAAGCGGTGATCAGCCTGATCCGGGAACAGTATGAGCAGATCATGCGGCAGGGCGCGATCCTGGTGGATGACACTGATGACGGTGATGCGCTGTCGGCGATATTCCTGCTGGAGCACACGGTCCAGGACGGGCGCGTCACCAGCATCGGCAAACCACATGTGATTTCTCAGCGCCTTCAGTTTGCCGCGATCGACAAGGCCGGCACGACCGTCAATGCCGGCATTGCTCCGCATCTGAATTTGCGGCCCGCCAGACCGGAAGAAGTCGCCAGTGTGCGCGACCTTTTGGAGGAAAGCTGGCTGACCACCGATCTGGAAAAAGCTGCGATCCGGTTTGCTACGGTCGATCTGGCCCAAGGTCATGTCGCCGAGGTCAAGGCACGTCGCTTGCCTGAAATTGAAAAGGTCGAGCAGGAAGTTCGTGCGCGGCTCAAGAAGGAGATCAATTACTGGGACTCGCGCGCCTTTGAGCTGAAGGAAGAGGAACGGGCCGGAAAGAAAACGCGTGTGAACTGGCAGAATGCCCAGCGCCGGGCCGAGGACCTGGCGGAGCGCCAGAAGCGCCGAATGGACCAGTTAGAGCGCGAAAGGTTCATCTCGTCGCAGCCGCCGCGTGTGAGGGGCGGCATGGTGGTCATTCCGCGTGGCCTGCTCGAAACGCGTCAGGCGCCGAGCATTCCGAACCATTTCGCGGAGGACTCCGCAGCACGCCGGGCCATCGAATTGGCGGCGATGGAAGCTGTCATGGCGGCGGAGCGGGCCTTGGGCAATGAGCCGGCCGACGTCTCTGACCAGAAAATCGGCTACGACATCGCTTCGCATGATCCGAGGTCGGGGCATCTGCGCTTCATCGAGGTGAAGGGCCGCATCGACGGTGCCGATAGCGTGATGGTCACGCGGCAGGAGGTCATCACTTCCTTGCACGAGCCGGAAAAATTCATCCTGGCGATCGTATCTGTCAACGCCGGCTTCGCGCACGAGCCGCGATATGTACGCGGGCCGCTGGTCGAACGTGAACCTTCTTTCCTCGAAACCGCGATCCAGTTCCACCTGCCGCGCCTCCTCGAGCGGGCGGAGGCGCCGCGATGAGGATCACCAAAGGCCTGATCATCGCTGATCCCTGGATCGGCTACATTCTCGATGGCACGAAGGACTGGGAGATGCGGTCGTCGGCGACATCGCATCGTGGCTGGTTTGCCCTGATCCGCAAAGGCACCGGGGCGATTTACGGCGTTGCCAAGCTGATCGAATCGGGCACGCCGCTGCTTCCGGCCGAGATGATCGCCACCTTCGAGCATCACCGTATTCCTGAGGATATGATCCGCTCGGGCGAAGTCGCCAAATGGACTACCCCATGGAAGCTCGTCGACGTGCGTCGCTTCGACCAGCCGGTCGCTTACCGACACAAGAGCGGTGCCGTGACTTGGGTCGAGCTGGACGACGCTGCCATCGAAGGTGTTGCGGGACGGCTTGGAGCCGTGGACACGACGGTTGAGCCTAAAGTGGCGATGCCTCTGGCCGACGCTTCGCGGTGGAATCGGTCCGGCAGTGCAGACACCGTAACGGTCGATGTCGCGCAGCGCGGTCGCAAGCTTCATATCGATATTGAATGGGATGACGGCACGCCGAGCATGCCCACTCCCGTAAGGGCGGAGCCATCACCGGCCGCTAGCCACAATGCGCAATCCTCAGCGGTAATGGCCATAACACGGTCGCAGGTGTCAGGGCGCGTCATCGGTGAGGTGGAGATCACCGATGGAAACATCACGAACAAGCACATTTATTTGCGCTCGTTCTTCGACCGCTTTCCCGCCGACGCCATTGGCGGTTCAAACAGGGCGACGCGGGCGAAGCGTGATCTCACGATCGACTGGGGCGGCGCAGAACCGGTCGAAACCGACCTCGACGGTCAGAAGAAGTTCTTCCGCGCGCGAGGCTGGATCGGCGCTTTCTATCAATTGTATCGCGCCCAAGCTGGCGATCGCGTCGTGGTCGAGGAGGTCGCGGCCTATCGGTATCGTGTCAGCCTCAGAAAACAGGGGTTTCGAGAGGGAGCGGCCCAATGACCGACGGATTGGATGACCAGCTTCGGGATTGGACCGATCTGAAAGACCAGGAGGATTGGTCCGGATTGCTCATCGGCAACGGTTTCAGCCAGAATTTGTGGCAGCGTTTCGGGTATGGCTCGCTATTCGAGACCGCAGCCCAAGGCGATGGAGCACAGCTCAACGCCGCAGACATCTCGCTCTTTGAGCGTCTGGAAACACGAAATTTCGAAGTTGTCTTGAGCGCCTTGGCGACCAGCAAGACGGTGTCTGCGGCGCTCGACCTGCCTTTAGATTCGTTTTCAGAGCGGGAGGCCAGCATTCGGGGGGCGCTGATCCGGGCGGTCCATTCGGTGCATGTGCCATGGCAATCCGTGCCTGACGCCCATCTCGACGCTATCGCGACCGAACTATCGGCTTTTGCGTCGATCTACTGCACGAACTATGATCTTACGCTCTACTGGGCGCTTATGCGGAATCTGAACGGCTTCCGGGATTATTTCTGGTCGGAAAAGTTCGATGTCACAAACACGGAGATCTGGGGCAAAAAGACCAAGGTGCATTTCCTGCATGGTGGCCTCCACCTCTATCGGCGGCCGAACGGCCAGACATTGAAAAGGCCGGCTGCTGCGGGACAGAACCTGCTGGACCTGTTCGGAACCGCTTATCAGGATGCTATGCCGCTCTTCATTTCGGAAGGGACGGCTCAGGAGAAGCTCGCGTCGATTTATCGGTCCGATTACCTTTCCTTTGTATTTGCCCGCTTGGCGCAGGACATCGAACCCTTGGTAGTCTTCGGCCACAGCCTCGGGGACAGCGACAAGCACCTTATTGACGCTATCGGAAACCACAAAGGCCGAGCGGTTGCCGTCTCGCTCCGCGCCAACGGCAATATTCGCCAGAAGAAGGCTGCGTTGATCGAAGCGCTGCCCGAAGCCACCCTGCATTTCTACGACGCCGCCTCGCACCCACTGGGTGCTGCTGCCCTTACGATTGAAGAGCCTGCACAATGACCCAGCCCTACAAAAAGAAGCTCATCGAAGTCGCGATCCCGCTCGAAGCGATCAACGCGGCTTCCGCACGAGAGAAGTCTATCCGGCATGGGCATCCGTCCACGTTGCACTTGTGGTGGGCGCGGCGGCCGTTGGCCGCATGCCGTGCGGTCTTGTTCGCCCAACTCGTAGATGATCCATCGAGCAACCCCGAAAACTTCCCCACGCCCGAGGCGCAGGAGGCTGAGCGCAAGCGGTTGTTCGGGATCATCGAGGAACTGGTGAAGTGGGAAAACTCGACCAACGAGGAGGTGCTGGAGCGCGCCCGCGCCGAAATCCGCAAGAGCTGCGGCGGAGAACTGCCGCCGGTCTATGATCCGTTCTCGGGTGGCGGGTCGATCCCGCTAGAGGCGCAACGCCTTGGCCTCCCCGCCTATGGCTCAGACTTGAACCCGGTCGCGGTAATGATCGGCAAGGCAATGATCGAGATCCCACCGAAGTTTAAAGACAAGGAGCCTATCCATCCCGGCGTCAAAGACCGGCAGTTCTACCGCAATTCGGAGGGGCTCGCCGAGGACGTGAAATATTACGGCGAGTGGATGCGCGAAAAGGCGTGGGAGCGCATCGGACATCTCTACCCAGAGGTGGATTTGCCGCAGGAGTATGGCGGAGGCAAGGCTACGGTGATTGCCTGGATCTGGGCTCGGACCGTGCCAAGCCCGGACCCGGCGTTTGCGGATGTGCAGGTGCCGATTGCGTCGAGTTTCCTGCTGAGTTCCAAGGCCGGGAAAGAGGCATGGATTGAACCCATCGTGGACCGTAAGGCCAAGACTATCACCTATCGCATCCGGAAGGGCGGAACGAAGGCCGAGCTTGAGGTGGCGAAGGAAGGTACCAAGGCCGGGCGTGGCGCGAATTTCCGCTGCATCATGTCGGATACCGCGATCACGCCAAAGCACATCACGTCAGCGGGCAAAGCCGGGCATATGGGGCAGACCCTGATTGCCATCGTGGCCGAAGGTAAAGGCGGCAGGGCCTATGTCGCGCCGACCGACAGGCATGATACGCTTGCAAAATCAGGCAAGCCGGCGTGGAAGCCTGAACAGCGCCAGCCGAACAACCCCCGTTGGTTCTCGCCACCAGCCTACGGTATGGAAACTTTTGGCGACCTGTTCACCGACCGCCAGCTTCTTGCGCTGAATACGTTCAGCGATCTGGTGCATGAGGCGCGGGCGCAGGTTGAGGTTGATGCTCGCGCCGCTGGCCTTTCATCTGATCTGACCTCGCTGTGCGACGGTGGCAGTGGGGCCAAGGCATATGCCGAAGCGGTGAGTGTTTATCTGACTTTTGGCGTCTCCAAAGCGACGGATTATCATTCGTCGATAACTACTTGGCACAGTAGCAGAGAAATCATTCGGAATACCTTTGGGCGGCAAGCTCTTCCGATGACGTGGGATTTCACGGAAGCAAATATTTTTTCGGCATCTACGGGAAATTGGCGCAACTGTATCGAATGGGGTGTGAAAACCTTGGACGCTCTGATGCCGAGAAATACTGGATTAGAAATCCAGCATGATGCGCAGTCGGTCACTTATCCAGAAAGGACTGTTATCTCGTCTGATCCGCCATATTACGACAACATTGGATATGCCGATCTTTCAGATTTTTTCTTTTCTTGGATGAAGCCTGCACTGCGGCCGGTTTACCCCGAGATTTTCGGGGTGCTTGCCACACCCAAGGCCGAGGAATTAGTCGCAACTCCATACCGTCATGGAGGGAAAGATGCTGCGGAAGCCTTCTTTCTCGATGGCATGAGCCGGGCGATCGCCAATATGGCGGCCCAATCGTCAGACCTGTTCCCTGCAACAATCTATTACGCTTTCAAGCAAAGCGAAGTCGCGCAGGACGGGATTAGTTCGACCGGTTGGGCGACCTTCCTGCAAGCCGTGGTTGAAGCGGGCTATGCCGTTGTCGGCACATGGCCCATGCGTACCGAGATGGCGAACCGCATGATTGCCTCGGGCACTAACGCCCTCGCCAACTCGGTTGTCCTTGTTTGCCGGAAAAAGGAAGCCACGGCTGAGGCCATTACGCGCGCCGAGTTCGTTCGCGCGTTGAAGCGCGAATTGCCACCGGCCATCGCCGAGCTTCAGGTCGCGAACATTGCGCCTGCCGACATGCCGCAATCAGCCATCGGACCCGGCATGGGAGTGTTTTCTCGCTACAAGGCCGTATTGGAATCCGATGACAGTCCGATGAGCGTAAAGACAGCACTTCAGCTCATTAACCGGGAACTCGATGAGTATCTCGGCGGCATCCAGGGCGAGTTCGACGCCGACACGCGGTTCGCCATCACCTGGTTCGAGCAGAACGGCAATGGTAAGGGCGACTATGGCGTTGCCGATAATCTTGCCCGCGCACGTGGCATCTCGGTCGAGAGCGTCAAGCATGCCGGTATCGTCGAAAGTGCCGCTGGCAAGGTTCGCATTCTGATCCGCGACGAACTCGACGAGGATTGGGAGCCGGAAAGCGATAGCCACCTGACGGTGTGGGAATGCCTTCAGCATCTGGTCCGTTTGCACGAGAAGGACGGTATCTCTCATGACACTGCCGTCCTCCTGAAGAAGATCAACGCCCAGGCCGAGACCGTAAAGGATCTCGCATACTGCCTCTATGACATTAGCGCCAACAAGCGGAAGGATGCGAAGGAGGCCACCGCTTACAACGCCCTGATCGCCGATTGGGCCGAGCTGACGAAGGCAGCCGCAGCCATCCACGACACGAGCGGGGATCGCCAGACCCGCATGGATATTTGAGGGGGAACGGGACGTGGCAAAAAGCACCCGCCAGTATGTTTTTGAAGGCATGGAACTGCTGCCGTCGGCGCTGATCCCTTTCGTTGAAAAGCGGTTGGAGACTTCGCTCAAGGGCCATTGGCAATTGGAGGTGGTCGAGCGTGTCCAAGGACTCCGCCCGAATTCTGCTGGAGAAGTGGGGTGGGATCAGCAAGGGTTGTTGAAGACCATGATGGCCTTCTGGAGGGACGCATTCGCGAACGTCCTTGGTCATCCGGAACGGTCCTACGTGTCCGAACTGCTCGATGTACGTAACAAGCTCTCGCACAACGAGAATTTTACCTACGATGATGCCGAGCGCGCGCTCGATTCCATGCGTCGCTTGATGGAGGCAATTAGCGCGGGTGATGTCGCCGAGCAGCTTGGCAAGATGCGCGACACCATCCTTCGGACGAAGTTTAGCGAACTGGCCCGCAATGAGGAGCGGCGCAAAACCCAGCGCCTTGAAATCTCGGTCGAAACGGTCGCGGGGCTGCTGCCGTGGCGAGAAGTGGTCGAGCCGCATCAGGATGTCGCCACTGGTGAGTTCCAGCAGGCCGAGTTTGCAGCCGATCTCGCCAAGGTTCATTCGGGGAGCGCGCCGTCAGAATATCGCGATCCGCGTCAGTTCTTCAGCCGCACCTATCTGACCGAGGGCTTGAGTACGCTGTTGATCGGGGCCGCAAAGCGACTGACCGGTAGCGGCGGCGATCCCGTCGTCGAACTGCAAACCAACTTCGGTGGCGGCAAGACGCACTCCATGCTCGCCCTCTATCATATGGCGGGCCAGACGCCGGTGCAGGACCTGTCGGGCCTCGACCAATTGTTCGACAACAACGGGCTGACGGTTCCGAAGAATATCCGCCGCGCGGTGCTGGTCGGCACGTCGCGGGGGCCGCAGGACGTGCTCATCGCCGAGGGCGACCGGAAGATCCGCACGACCTGGGGTGATCTGGCTTGGCAGCTAGGCGGCGCCGAAGCCTTCGACATGGTTGCGGAAAATGACGCTAGTGGCATCGCGCCGGGCTCGAATCTGCTGGAGGCGCTGTTCAAGAAATATGCGCCGTGCCTGATCCTGATCGACGAATGGGTCGCTTATCTCCGCCAGATCTACAAGGTCGAGGGGCTGCCGTCGGGGTCGTTCGACGCGAACCTGTCCTTCGTACAGTCGCTCACGGAGGCGGTGAAAGCCAGCCCCGGCACGCTGCTCGTGGCTTCCCTGCCTGCGTCGCAGATCGAAGTGGGTGGCGAAGGTGGGCAAGAAGCCCTCGCTCGTCTCAAGCAGACCTTCAGCCGCGTGGAATCCTCGTGGAGGCCGGCGAGTCAGGAAGAAAGCTATGAGATCGTGCGGCGACGGCTGTTCAAGGAAATTCCGGGCGACAAGTTCCATCACCGTGACAACACGCTGAAGCAGTTCGCCAAGATGTACCGGGAGAATGCCAACGATTTCCCGCAAGGCTGTGCGGATGAGGACTACCGGCGCAAGCTGGAGAAGGCTTATCCGATCCATCCCGAGTTATTCGATCAGCTTTATACGAGCTGGGGATCGCTCGAGAAATTCCAGCGCACGCGCGGTGTGCTGCGCCTGATGGCGCAGGCAATCCATGAGCTTTGGATGAGCGGCGATCCGTCGGTAATGATCATGCCGGGCAGCGTGGCGGTCAGTTCGCCTCGCGTCGAACCGGAACTGCTCCATTATCTTGATGTGAGCTGGCAGGCGATCATCGCCGGCGATGTCGATGGCACGACATCCACGCCGTACAAGGTCGATCAGTCGGCACCCAATCTCAATCGCTATTCGGCGACACGTCGTGTCGCCCGCGCGATCTTCATGGGGACCGCTCCGACGGCGCAGCAGCAGAACACCGGTCTCGACGACAAGCAGATCAATCTCGGCGTCGTGCAGCCCGGCGAGCGTCCTGCAATCTTCGGTGATGCGCTGAGGCGCCTGACCAACCAGGCCAAGTTCATGCATGCCGATCTTGGACGGTATTGGTACTCGATGTCGGCGAGCCTCAACAGGATCGCGGCTGACAAGGCCGCACAGATCGAGGCGGCGCTGGTTGACGTGACAATCGATGCCGAACTTGGGAAATATGTGTATGGCCTCGCCGATCGCGGGCATTTCGACGCCGTGCAGGTCGCGCCGGCGACATCGGCCGAAGTGCCAGATGAGGCCGGCGGCGTGCGCGCTGTGGTGCTGGGCGTCAAATATCCGCACAATGGGCGCGAGGGGTCGGATGCGCTCGTCGAAGCGAAAGACATTCTTACTCAGCGCGGCAGCACGCCGCGGGTCTATCGCAATACGTTGGTGTTCATAGCCGCGGAGGCGCGCCAGCTTGATCATCTCAAAGACGCCGTGCGTGCCTCTCTTGCCTGGGGCGAAATCGTCCGCGACACGGAGCGGCTGAACCTGACCCAGAGCGACAGCGCGCTGGCCAAGGCGAAGTTGGCTGAAGCGAATGAGACGATGAAGACGCGCCTGAAAGAGGCGTGGTGCTACCTGCATTATCCCGCACAGGAGAGCGCCCAAGCCGACTGGGAATGGGTTTCGGGTAAGATCCCGGCACAGGACGGGTTGTTAGCACGCGCAAGCAAGAAGCTGGTAGCGGAAGAAGGCTTGCTCACCGAGCTCGGGCCTGCACGTCTCGACCGCGATCTCCAGAAATATATCTGGAACGACAAGCCGCATTTGTCGCTGAAGGATTTGCGGGAATATCTCAACCGCTACATCTATCTGCCGCGCCTCAAAGGTCAGGACGTGCTGGTCAAAGCCGTACAGGCGGCAGTAAGCGGCATGTTGCCGGGGCCGTTCGCCTATGCCGAGCGATGGGACGAAAAGTCCGACACCTATCTGGGACTGGCTATCGAACGAGCGGTCAACGCCGTGGTCGTGATCGACAGTGACAGCGTCATCGTGACGCCTGCGGTGGCGGAAGCTCACCGTCCGGTGCCGGCTCAGCCTGGGACGGGCGGCACTTCCCCCGTAACCAGCGACGGCACGCCGGCACCCGATGGCCAACCCACGGACGGCACGACAACGACGCCTCCCCCGGAAAAGAAGCCGACACGCTTCTCCGGCGCCGTGATGATCTCGCCGGAGCGCCCTGCCCGAGACATCCATCAGATCGTCGAAGCTATTGTCGAACAGCTCACGACGCTGCCAGGAAGTCAGGTGAAGCTCAGGCTCGAAATCGAGGCGGAAGTGCCTGATGGTCTTGAGCGCGCCAAGGTGCGGACGTTGGTCGAGAATGCCAACACACTTGGATTCCTAGAGAAATCCGTAGAGTAATAGTTCGGTCGGCGTTCTCCGGTGTGCGGGGTAGCGCCGACCGAACTATGTCGCCACGCTGGGAAGATGCTTTGGCAGGCCTCCCAGCGTCTCAGTCAAGCATTCGGGATAAGGGGGCTGCCCGGACGATTTCCAGGTGTGAGTATGAACTTTCGACATCTGCGCTATTTCGTGGCGGCTTCCGAGCATGGGAGTTTCCGCAAGGCGGGCGCGGCTCTGGGCGTACAGGAGTCCACCATCAGCCGCCGGATTCGCGACATGGAAGACGGGCTTGGCTCGGCCCTGTTTCACCGTCACAGTGGCGGTGTATGCCTGACCGTTGCTGGACAGCGGCTTTTGTCGAAAGCGCAAAAGGTTCTTCGATACATCAATGAAGGCGCGGAGATCGTGGACGCGGTAGGACGTGGCGCGGAAGGTCAATTGCGCGTGGGAATCTTCTCGTCCCTGGCATCGGGTTTCCTCCAGGATCTTCTCCGGACCTTCGCGGCAGAGCACCCCAGTATCCATGTCGAGGTTGCCGACGGCAATCCCGCGGAGCATGTCGCCGCGATCCGGCAGTTTCGCTTGGACATCGCCTTTCTCACAGGGACGCTGGAGTGGCCCCGATGCGAGACCACCTACCTCTGGTCGGAGCGTGTTTTCGTGGTGCTGCCGGAGACACATGCTCTCGCCGTGAAGGAGGAAGTGAATTGGCAGGATCTCGCGCACGAGACCTTCATCGTCAGCGATGTGCCGCCGGGCCAGGAAATCCATGACTATCTGGTGCAGCGGGTCGCCGATCTAGGCCACCATCCGAAGATTCATGCGCAGTTTGTCGGGCGCGACAATTTGTTGACGCTCGTCGCGATCGGCAGCGGGCTCACAGTCATGAGCGAGGCTGCAACAGCAGCCCATGTGCCGGGCATCTGCTATCGGCCGATCATTGGCGAGGTTCTTCCCTTCAACGGCGTTTGGTCGCCAGAGAATGACAACCCGGCGCTCAGGCGCTTCGTCAGCATGGCGAAGACGATGGCGTGGCGTCAGGGCGTGGATTTATGAACCGGCATCGCCCATGGGTTTCGCCCGGCGAGCCTTGGCGAACCCGCGATCGGTGGCGATGAAGCGCTCCAGCATCGGCACGATCAGTTGGACGGGATCGCGTACAGGCTGGCCGGTCTGCCGGCCCAGCACCTCGGCATAGGCGGTGAGATCGCGGTGAAGCGAGGCCGGCAGCTCCAGTGCGGCCTTGACGGGCTTTTCCGCCATGATTGGACCGAGCTTCAATTTCGTCATGTCAGCCTCCGTAGGGTTCGAGGATGAGATCGCGGGTGACGACGACGCGGACAGGAAAGCCCGGCCGAATGGTCAGGGTCGGCGCGACCTGGAGCTGGCGGCGGATGATTTGCTGGCCGGCGTCATTGATGGTGTCCTGTCCGCCATTGCGGATGGCGCGCAAAAGCCGGTCGTCGTCATCGACGGCGAGTTCCGCGCCGACCGATAGCAGCGTGGAGAGACCGGCGGCCTTGGCGAGATCCCACCAGTGATAGTCCACGCCATCCTCCAGACCCGCATGGCCTATCGGATCGGCGCCAGGCTGGCGTTCCAGCACGATCGAGCGGCCATTCGGGAAAATCAGGCGGCTCCACACGAGCAGGACGCGGCGTTGCCCGTAGCCGACATCGTTGCTGTACTCGCCGATGATCCGCGTGCCCTGGGGAACGACGAGGATGCGGCCAGTCGGGCTGTCATAGATGCTCTCCGTCACCTGCGCGGTGATCTGGCCCGGCAGGTCGGAGCGGATGCCGGTGATGAGCGCGGCCGAAATGACTGCGCCCGCCTGGAGAATATAGGGTGATGCTGGCGCCATGACGCGATCGGCCGCCGCCGTGCGTCGGTCAACGGGGGCGCCCAGGAAGGCGAGCTGGCGATCCTGCGCGCTGGGTGCGCCCGGTTGCTGCCCCTGCGCCAGGCCGGCGAGCGGACCGACGCCCATGCTCGCCGGCATTGCCGGCGTGGAGCCGGGGCCGCTCTGGAAGAAGACGCGACTGGTGCGAGCGGCTTCGAGTTCGGCCAAACGACGCTGCTCCTCGGGATCGGCCTGGGGCGTCGCCATGGCGGGCGGCATGACGGGCTGGCCGCGGTTCTGCGCATTGAGGATCGGCCGACCGAGATCTCCGGGCAGCGCCGGACCCAGGACTGGCCCGGTATAGTCGCGCGGCAAGCCAGCCAGGCCATCGGCCGTCGCGCGATTGTCGGTCGAATAGAGTTCTTCGCTGGCTTTGCCGGTATCGCGGGTCTGGAGTGCGTAGACGAGCGCGCCGCCGATGCTGAGGCTGACGACGAGGCCGATGCTCGCGAGAACTTTGCGCGACAGGCGGGTCACGCGCGGCGGTTCGGCGCGCAGCCGCATGGGAGCGGCTGCATCGGCAGCAGGAGTCGTCGGATGTTCCTGTTCTGCGCTGTCGTTGTCAGTGTCGCTCATGATGCGGGCTTCCCATCGGTTCGCACGATCCTGACCGTCTGCTGGCGATCGCCACTGCCGAGACGCAGCTCGGCGGCGCCGAAGATGCGGTCGACGATCAGGATGTTCTGGTGGACACGGCTGTTGACGATCTGCGGCTCGCCATCGGAGCCGAGCACGAAGATCGGCGGCATCTCGCCCTGAGCGATGCCGCGCGGAAACTCGACATAGACACGCCTGCCATCATCATAGGCCGTGATTGGCCGCCAGGGGGGTGTGTCGCCGGCAATGCCGTATCGGTAGTGACGCGCTGCGGCCGCAGGAATGATCGGCGTTGCCGGCATGCTGGCGCGCTGCGACGCTGGGGGCGCGGGATAGGCCCAGGCGACCGCCGGCATATAGGGGTTCTGGCCCGCCCGCAGTTCGAGCATGTAGATGCGCCGATCCGTCGTGATGACCAAGTTCGTCGTGATGTCGGGGCGCGTCGGTTTGACGAGAATATGGACGCGGCGTGCGAGCCCGGACCCGCTCTCGGTGTCGCCGATGATCCAGCGGGCGGTATCACCGGCGGCGATCGGACCCGCGCCTGTCAGGCTTTCACCGGGCTCGAGCGCGATGTTGGTGACCTGTCCGGGCGACGCATACACCTGATAGAGCGCTCCTTCGCTCCAGGGGTAGATCTGGATGGAATTGTAGTAGCCTTCGCGCCGGGGCTCGACGCGCGCGGCGGCATTGGCGTTCCCGACCCGACCGATCGGCGTGCCCGCGGCGGTTCCGCCATGCGCGACGGTCCAGGCGGGCGGCGTATGGAGTGGACGTGGCGGTTGTTCCGCGACGGGTGCCGGTACGGCCGGCAAGGGCGGCACATCGTTGTCGTAACTGATGGTGGGAGGCTTGAACGTCGCGCATCCCGCCAACGTCGTTGCGGAAATCAGCACCATCGCCAAGGTGGCTTTGCGGAAAGCCGGCGGGCCGGACCTGCGGATAGACATGCTCATTGGGCCATCTCCCGCGACCAGGAGATGGCGTTGACATAGATCCCGAGCGGGTTCGCGCGCAGCCGTTCGGCGTCGCGAGGCGTCTGGATGACGATGGTGAGGATCGCGGTCCAGCGTTCGGAACCGGCTAGCTGGCCGTTCTCGTAACGCTTTTCGATCCAGGCCACGCGGAAGGAATCAGGCGAGGCGCGCAGGACGCTGGAAACCTCGACCGCGATCTGCTGGCGGCCGACCTTGGTGAAGGGATCGTTGGCCCGGGCATAGTCATTGAGAGACGCCGCGCCACGGTCTGTCGTCCATTCATAGGCGCGCAGCCAGTTCTGGCGCACGATGATGGGGTCGGCCGGAATCGAGCGCACCTGCTCGATGAAGCGGGCGAGATGCCAGGCGATCTGCGGGTCGGTCGGCCGATAGTCAGCCGTCGCCGGCGCCACCGATTGCGCCTGCCCGAGGCGATCGACCTGGACCACCCAGGGCACGACGGTCCCGCGCGCCGATTGCCAGACGAGTGCGGCAGCAAAGCCAGCAGACAGGAACAGCGAACCGAACGCCATGATGCGCCAGTTCCTGGCCTGGACGCGGGCCGAACCGATACGCTCGTCCCATACCTGGGCCGCCCTTTGATAGGGCGTTTGGGGTTCAGGAGATTTCCCATAGTGGGCAGCGGGTCGCTTGAAGAGGCTCATGAGCGGTCACTTTCGGAAAGGTTGACGGAGGAACCGCCGCCATGGCTGTCGCCGGAACGGACGGCGTGGGCCGCAAGCGTGGTCCCGTGGCCGAGGGACTGGCTCCGCTTCATGCGCTTGGCCCAGTCGGGCGGCCCTTCGCGGGGCGTGGTTGCGGACTGGCCCGCGGTCTGCGAACCGGCAATCGCATCCATGGTCGAGGAACCGCCCGTTGCGCCGAAGCCGGCCTTGGCGCCTGCGGAGAAGCTGGATTTGACGCTCTCGGCAGCGCGCGAAGCCGCGCGTTTCAGCGGTGACACGGTGGCCGCTCCCGCCGCGCGGGCGACACCGCCGAGACCGGATGCGACGCCCGCGACGCCGGACTGACCGAGAGAGCCGAGACTGTAGGCGGAGGCGGCGCCCCCTGCGGCAGCCGCACCACCGCGCACAGCGGCCGCACCCCCGGACATCGCAGCCGCTCCGCCCTTCAGGGCAAGGCCAGTGGCGCCACCGGCGGCGAGTGCTGCGCCGCCTACCGCAAGGCCGGTGCCGACGGCCGCGCCCGCGCCGAGCTGAGGCCCGCCGCTGACGAGACCGGCTGCGATTCCGGGGCCGAAGATACCAAGTCCGAGCAGCGAAAGGGCCGCAAGCACGATCGCCATGGCGTCGTCGACGGTGGGCGTCGCGCCGCCGAACCCTGCGGTGAACTGGCTGAAGAGGGTCGAGCCGATGCCGATGATGACGGCGAGAACCAGCACCTTGATGCCCGAAGAGACGACATTGCCGAGCACGCGCTCGGCCATGAAGGCGGTCTTTCCGAACAGTCCGAACGGGATGAGCACGAAGCCGGCGAGCGTCGTCAGTTTGAATTCGATCAGGGTGACGAAGAGCTGGATGGCCAGGATGAAGAAGGCGAGCAGCACCAGCGCCCAGGCAAAAAGCAGGCAGGCGATCTGGATGAAGTTCTCGAAGAAGGCGACCCATCCCATCAGATCGGAGATGGATTCGAGCAGGGGACGCGCAGCGTCGAGCCCGGTTTGCGCGACCTTGCCGGGACGCATCAGATCCTGTGCGGTAAAGCCCGTGCCGGAGGCTTTGAGGCCCAGCCCGGCGAACGAGTCGAAGACGATCCTGGCGAGGTTGTTCCAGTTGCCGATCAGATAGGCGAAGACGCCGACGAACATCGTCTTCTTGACCAGTCGGGCGATGATGTCGTCATCCGCGCCCCAGCTCCAGAACAGGGCGGCGAGCGTCACGTCGATGACGATGAGCGTCGTGGCGATGAACGCGACGTCGCCGCCGAGCAGCCCGAACCCGCTATTGATGTAGGAGGTGAAGACCCCCAGGAAATTGTCGATGACGCCTGCGCCGCCCATGGCTCACTGACCTTCCGACGGCTGTTTGGCGGATGCCGGGGCGCGGCCGAGAAAGCGGTCGCGGCTTTCGGCCCAGATACGCATGCAATGCGCATCACTGGCCGCGGCCTGGCCAAGCTGCTGGCACCGGCGTTGGTCCTCGCGGAGCGGATCGCGCGCGGATTCGGCAGCACGGGCGGGCTCCCTGTCCGGGGGCGTTTCCGTCCGGGTCATCTCGATTGCCGTCGCCGTGATCGCGAGCGATACGAAGACCACCGCACCGAGCCGGGCCAACATCTTGCCATCCATGGCCGAGCCCTCAGTTGTCGTTGCCGAACATCTGTGCGTTGCCCGGCTGATAGCCCGAACCGGGTGTGAGGAAGCGGCGACGTTGTTCCCGGCCCTGGTCGGCGGCCGTCGCACGGTCCGCTTCCGTCAGTGCGGCGGCGCGGCCATTTGCCGAGATCAGTGCGATCAGGTCGGAGAGCTGCTGCGATTGCAACGCGAGAAGCTGATTGCCGGCCTGGGTCGCCTGCAACGCGCCTTGCGCGCCCTGGCTCTGGGAGACGAGCGCCGACATTTCGGCGCGGTTGGCGTCGATATTGGTAACGACGCCCGCCTGGACGCGCATGGCGTCCTGCAAACCGCCCACGGTGTTCTGCCAGCGCGTGCGGGCATCGGTCACGAGCTTGGTGTCGCTCGCCGAGAGGGAGACGCGGCCATATTGTTGCTGGAACATTCGATCGACGGTCTGGACGTCGAAGGCGATGTTCTGCGCCTGCTGGAGGAGCTGCTGGGTGCGCTGGACGTTCTGCTGAATCTGCTGGAGTGCCGAATAGGGCAGGTTCGCCAGATTCCTGGCCTGGTTGATGAGGCCCTGCGCCTCGTTCTGTAGCGAGCGGATCTGGTTGTTGATCTGCTCGAGCGAGCGCGCCGCCGTCAGGACATTTTGCGCATAGTTGGTCGGATCATAGACGATGCCGCCAAAGCCGAACTGCGCATGCGCCGGCGCCGTCAGGATCGGCGAGACGGCGATCGGCATCGCAAACAGCAATGCCGCGAACGGCAATGCGCGCTGGCGTGAGCCTTTGGGCCGTGAACCTTGGGTGGCCTTCATGTGATTACTCCTTCTCGGGCTGCGGGGGGATGAGGTTCGTCAGGTCGGGGATGAGGTCCGCGGCCCATTCAGCGCCGCGCTGGCGCAGCCACGCGGCGAGGAAGCCCTCGCGGCCATGTTCAGCGAGGGTGCGCGCGATCGCGGATTGGTCGGTCTTGGCGGATGCCGCGACGAGTGCGAGGCCGACTTCCGACAGGCCCAGCTCGAAGAGGCGATTGCCCTTGCGGCTCTGGCAGTAGTAGTCGCGCTTCGGTGTCGCGCGGGCGAGGATCTCGATCTGTCGGTCGTTGAGCCCAAACCGGCGATAGATCTCCGTAATCTGCGGCTCGATCGCCCGCTCGTTTGGCAGCAGCAGCCGTGTCGGGCAGCTCTCGATGATGGCGGGCGCGATGCTGCTGTTGTCGATGTCGGACAGCGATTGCGTGGCGAAGATGACGCTGGCGTTCTTCTTGCGCAGCGTTTTCAGCCATTCGCGCAATTGCCCGGCGAAGGCGTCGTCGTCGAGCGCGAGCCAGCCCTCGTCGATGACGAGCAAGGTCGGGGCGCCATCGAGCCGGTCACCGATCCGGTGGAACAGGTAGGCGAGCACGGCTGGCGCCGAGCCGGTCCCGACCAGCCCCTCAATCTCGAACGCCTGGACCGACGCCGATCCGAGATGCTCGGTTTCGGCGTCGAGCAGCCGTCCGTAGGGGCCGCCGACGCAGTAGGGCCGCAACGCCTGCTTCAGGTCGTTGGATTGGAGCAGGACCGTGAAACCGGTGATGGTGCGTTCTTCGACGGGCGCCGAGGCCAGCGAGGAAAGTGCCGACCAGAGATGCTCCTTCACGTCAGGCGTGATGGCGATGCCCTCGCGGATCAGGATGGCGGCGATCCAGTCGGCCGCCCATGCGCGTTCGGAGGTATCGTGGACACGGGCGAGCGGTTGCAGTGAGACCGAGGACGCCGCGCCGTCTGTCAGGTCGCCGCCGAGATCGTGCCAGTCGCCGCCCATGGCGAGCGCGGCAGCGCGGATCGAACCGCCGAAATCGAAAGCGAAGACCTGGGAGCCTTCATAGCGCCGGAACTGCAACGCCATAACGGCGAGCAGAACAGATTTGCCGGCGCCCGTCGGGCCGACCACCAGGGTATGACCGACGTCGCCGACGTGCAGGGACAACCGGAACGGGGTCGAGCCCTCGGTCTTGCCGAACAGCAAGGGGGGCGACCCGAAATGCTCGTCCCGTTCCGGCCCCGCCCACACCGCTGACAGCGGGATCATGTGGGCGAGATTCAGCGTCGAGATGGGGGGCTGGCGCACGTTGGCATAGACGTGGCCCGGCAATGAACCCAGCCAGGCATCGACGGCGTTGATGGTTTCGGTCATCGCGGTGAAGTCGCGGCCCTGGACGACCTTCTCGACGAGACGAAGTTTCTCGTCCGCGATACGCGGATCATCGTCCCAGACCGTGATCGTGGCGGTTACATAGGTCTGGCCGGCGTAGTCGGCGCCGAGTTCCTGAAGCGCGAGGTCCGCGTCCGCCGCCTTGTTGGCGGCGTCGGTGTCGACCAGCGCGGACGCCTCGTTGGTCATCACCTCCTTGAGGATTGCGGCGATGCTTTTGCGCTTCGCGAACCACTGGCGGCGGATCTTGGTCAGCAGCTTGGTGGCGTCGGTCTTGTCGAGCAGGATCGCGCGCGTCGACCAGCGATAGGGAAAGGCCAGCCGATTGAGATCATCGAGAATGCCAGGCGTGGTCGCGGTCGGGAAGCCGACGATGGTGAGAATGCGCAAGTTAGCGGCGCCGAGGCGGGGTTCGAGGCCTCCTGTCAGCGGCTGATCGGCCAGGAGTGCGTCGAGATAGACCGGGGTTTCCGGCACCCGAACGCGATGCCGTTTGGTCGATACCGTCGAGTGGAGATAGGTCAGCGTCTCGCCGCTATCGAGCCAGGCGCATTCGGGCATGAAGCCGTCGAACAGCGCCAGCACCCGATCGGTCCGGTCAACGAAGACCTTGAGGGTTTCGTTCGGATCGATGCCGGTGCGTTCGCGCCCCTCGTAGAGCCAGGATTCGGTGCGCGCGGCATCCTCGGCCGGCGGCAGATAGGTGAGCGTAAGGAAATAGCCGGAGACATAATGCGCGCCGGCCTCCTCGAAATCGGCCTTGCGCTCGGCATCGAGGAGCGCGGAGGCGGCGTCGGGAAACCGGTCCGAGGGGTAGGTCGACGCCTCGTGGCGCTGCGCTTCGACGAAGATGGCCCAGCCCGACCCGAGACGGCGGAAGGCGTTGTTGAGCCGCCCGGCGACAGCGACCAGTTCGGCCGCGACCGCCGAGTCGAGATCTGGGCCACGGAAACGCGCCGTCCGCTGGAACGAACCATCCTTGTTGAGGACGACCCCTTCGGCGACGAGCGCGACCCAAGGCAAAAAGTCCGCGAGGCGGGTTGCCGTGCGGCGATATTCGGCAAGGTTCATCATAGCAGCGCACCTCCTCAGACGGACAGGTGAGCGGGGATGCGCAGATGGCGGCGGCCGACTTCGACGAAGAGCGGATCACGCTTGGCTGCCCACACCGCTGCGATATGGCCGATGGCCCAGATCGCCAGACCGACCAGCCAGAGGCGCAGGCCAAGGCCGATCGCGCCGGCGAGCGTGCCGTTCATGATGGCCAGCGCACGCGGTGCGCCGCCGAGCAGGATGTGCTCGGTCAGCGCCCTGTGAACCGGGACGGTGAAGCCCGGCACTTCGCCAAGCTGTTCGAGCGTCGCGGTCATCAGACGAGCGCTCCGCCGCCGAACGAGAAGAACGACAGGAAGAACGAACTGGCGGCAAAGGCGATCGACAGGCCGAAGACGATCTGGACGAGCCTGCGGAAGCCGCCGGACGTGTCGCCGAAGGCGAGCGTCAGCCCGGTAACGATGATGATGATGACGGCGATGATCTTGGCGACCGGGCCTTCGATCGATTCCAGGATCGACTGGAGCGGCGCTTCCCACGGCATCGAGGAGCCGGAGGCATGCGCGGCCGAGGTGAACATCAGGCTCAGGGAAACGGCGGCGGCCGCGTTGGCCATAGTGCGACAGCCGCGCGAGAGAGTGCGGATCATGACAGGTCTCCTGTTGGGTTGGGGGTGGCCGGACGGATGCTGTAGTCGCCGTCGGGGCCGAGCCCTTCGACGCGGGTAAGTTCGGCAAGGCGGCGCGCGGAGCCGCGGCCGGAGAGGACAGCGACGAGGTCGATGGTCTCCGCGATCAGCGCGCGCGGGACCGTGACGACGGCTTCCTGGATGAGTTGTTCGAGGCGGCGCAGCGCCCCGATGCCGGTGCCGGCATGGATGGTGCCGATGCCGCCAGGGTGGCCGGTGCCCCAGGCCTTGAGGAGATCGAGCGCCTCGGCGCCGCGCACCTCGCCGATGGGGATGCGATCGGGGCGCAGGCGCAGTGAGGAGCGGACCAGTTCGGAGAGTGTTGCGACGCCATCTTTCGTCCGCATGGCGACGAGGTTGGGCGCGGCGCATTGAAGTTCGCGCGTATCCTCGATGATGACGACCCGATCCGTAGACTTCGCCACCTCGGCGAGGAGCGCGTTGGTGAGCGTGGTCTTGCCTGTCGACGTTCCGCCGGCGACGAGGATGTTGGCGCGTGAGGCGACGGCGCTGCGGAGAATCGCGGCCTGGTCGGCGGACATGATGCCCGCGGCGACATATGCCTCGAGCGTGAAAACCGCGACGGCCGGCTTGCGGATCGCGAAGGCGGGTGCGGCGACGACGGGTGGCAGCAAGCCTTCGAAGCGCTCGCCGGTTTCCGGCAGCTCGGCGGAGACACGCGGACTGCGCGGATGCACCTCGACCCCGACATGGTGGGCGACCAGACGCACGATGCGTTCGCCATCGGCGGCCGACATCCGCTCTCCTGTATCGGAGAGCCCCTCGGACAGCCGGTCCACCCACAGGCGCCCATCCGGGTTCAGCATGATCTCGACGACGGCGGGATCTTCGAGCAGATGGGCGATGGTCGACCCGAGTGCGGTGCGCAGCATACGCGCCCCGCGTGCGAATGCCTCCGGTTTCTGGTTGATCGTGGTCATCTCGCCCCACTTTCTCGCGGGGCCGAAAAGGCGGTCCCCGGATCGGGGACGATTAAAAGAGCCCTGAATCAGGCCAGTTCAACAAGTATCGCTCGTCGTAGTGGTGTAGCGTGCAAATACAGGAGAACGGCGGCGGCGCGCTGATCTTGATCCGGCGAGACCAGCTTCTATGAAGCGGCCTTCTCCTCGCCCGCCGGCGCCTCGCCGACATCTTCGACGATCTCCTGTCTGAACTTCGGCCCCTGCGCCAAACGGCGTCCGAGCGCGGTGATGAAAGCCTCATAGCGCTTTCCGGCCATTGCCCGCGCCGCCTGAGCGGCAGGTTCGGGAAGCGCCGGCGTCGTCGTCAGCCAGAACCGGACGAACACGGCCATGGCTTCGACACTGATGCCGACATCGCGCTCGATGCGCGTCAGGCGGCGATCGATCTGGTCGAGCCGTTTGGCGACCACCGCCTCCCGCCGCTGCGCGTCGTCCGGCGACAGAAAGGAGGCGATGGCGGCTTCGGCTATCAGGGAGAGCGATTGCTCGCGGCGCGCGGCGAAGTCCGAGAGCATCGCCATGACATCGGGATCGAGATAGACCGAGATCTGCGCCTTCTTCTTGCGTCCGGTCATGGCACTACAGCTCCATGCCGTCGTTGGGATCGAGCGAAACCTGGCGAGCGACGCCCCGCATGACGCGGGTCAGCCGCTGATTGCGGGTTGCTTCGTCTTGGGTATCGTCGGGCAGTTCGATCTCGAACTCATTGTCGATCGGCGTCTTCTTCTCGATGGGCGTCACCCGGTTGAGTTCGGGCTGGTGACGCCGCTCGGACTCGGTCGGATCGTCATCGGGGCCGATCGGTGGGGCCGCAGCATCGCTCGCCTCGGGGCGCGCTGGCGTCGGCAGCTTGCTCCAATCGTCTGGCCGACCTTCGGCGGGTCGTTCCAGTTTGGGGGGTGGCAGGATGCGCTCCTTGAAGCGGATGTCTTCGTAGTAGCGCGCCTTCTTTGCACGAATGGGCGGCGTGCCGGCGACCATGACGATCTCATCGGTGGGTGGAAGCTGCATGATTTCGCCCGGGGTCAGGAGCTGACGCGCGGTTTCCGAGCGCGATACCATCAGGTGGCCGAGCCAGGGCGAGAGCCGGTGGCCGGCATAGTTCTTCATCGCCTTCATTTCGGTGGCGGTGCCGAGTGCATCGGAAACGCGTTTGGCGGTGCGTTCGTCGTTGGTGGCGAAGGAAACGCGCACATGGCAGTTGTCGAGGATGGAGTTGTTCGGCCCGTAGGCCTTCTCGATCTGGTTCAGCGACTGGGCGATCAGGAAACCCTTGAGGCCGTAGCCCGCCATGAAGGCCAGGGCGGATTCGAAGAAGTCGAGCCGGCCGAGCGCGGGAAATTCGTCGAGCATGAGCAGCAGCCGATGACGCCCGGCCTTGGCCTGTAGATCCTCGGTCAGGCGCCGCCCGACCTGGTTGAGGATCAAGCGGATCAGTGGCTTGGTGCGGTTGATGTCGGACGGCGGGACGACAAGGTAGAGTGTGGCCGGGCGCTTGCCACCCACCATATCGGTGATCCGCCAGTCGCAGCGCCGCGTCACCTCGGCGACGACGGGATCGCGGTAGAGGCCGAGAAATGACATGGCGGTGCTGAGCACACCGGAGCGCTCGTTGTCCGACTTGTTGAGGAGTTCGCGCGCAGCGCTGGCGATGACAGGGTGCGGCCCCGCGTCGCCGAGATGGCTGGTCTTCATCATCGCCGCGAGGGTCGACTCGATCGGCCGCTTCGGATCGGAGAGGAAGGCCGCGACGCCGGCGAGCGTCTTGTCGTCCTCGGCGTAGAGGACGTGCAGGATCGCGCCGACCAGCAGAGCGTGGCTGGTTTTTTCCCAGTGATTGCGCTTTTCGAGGCTGCCCTCGGGATCGACGAGGATGTCGGCGATATTCTGGACGTCGCGGACCTCCCATTCGCCGCGGCGCACCTCGAGCAAGGGATTGTAGGCCGAGGATTTCGGATTGGTCGGATCGAACAGCAGGACGCGGCCATGCCGGGCGCGAAAGCCTGCGGTAAGCTGCCAGTTCTCTCCCTTGATGTCGTGGACGATGGCCGAGCCTGGCCAGGTCAGGAGAGAGGGCACGACCAGACCGACGCCCTTGCCCGATCGTGTCGGTGCAAAGCACAGCACATGCTCCGGCCCATCGTGGCGGAGGTATGCGCGTTCGTAGCGGCCCAGCACCACCCCGTCAGCGCCGAGCAGCCCGGCCGCCTTCACTTCTCCCTTCTCGGCCCACCGCGCCGAGCCGTAGGTCTCGGCGTTCTTCGCCTCGCGAGCGCGCCAGACCGACATGCCGATCGCGAC
The DNA here is from genome assembly GCF_002355855.1 of Sphingobium cloacae. Classification (NCBI taxonomy): domain Bacteria; kingdom Pseudomonadati; phylum Pseudomonadota; class Alphaproteobacteria; order Sphingomonadales; family Sphingobiaceae; genus Sphingobium; species Sphingobium cloacae. The sequence goes on along the minus strand of NZ_AP017655.1, from coordinate 2,805,599 downwards.
GGCTATGGCGATGAAGCCGCCCGATGCCGCGATCATCCCGCCCTCGGCGAAGATGTCCGGGGCGTAGGCTTCGTAGAAGTACCACCACCAGAAGAGCGCAGGCGGATAGTAGATCGGCACCCCCGCCAGAACGAACCAGGGCGAACCGAGCTGAGCCTGGAAGCCAAGGCTCCACGCGACATATTGGGTTGCCGCCCAGGTGGTGATCAGGATGATCAGAAAGACGACGGTAATCTGCCCCCAGAGGATTTTGGTCGCGGACATCGCAGCGTTCCTTTCTTGTTGGGTGGTTAGAGGCCGAGGCCGCGCTTGCGACCGAAGCTCCAGTCGACGCCGCCGTCGGCGCGTGCGACGCCGGAGACGTGTTTGCCGAGATGCTTGTCGAGGGACGGCGACCAGGGCACGAGCTGGAAACCGAGGCCGTCATCGATCATGGCGAAGCGGCCGGATGCGAGCGCAAGGCGCTGGCGATAGGCGCCGGCGACATATTCGCCGTTTCCCGCTGGCTTGAACGGCTGGCCGGTTTCGGAGCTGAGTTTGTCGGCCACGGCGTCCAGTTCGCGGCGGCGGAGCGTGTCGATCAGATTGCGGGCGAAGGTGATGCGCTGCCCCTGGCGATCGGCAAGACCTTCGCCAACCAGATGGTCGGCGCGGCGCTGCATCGCCTCCCGGACCTCGGCACCGAATCCCCCCTCCGACATGGCGACCGGCTCGCGGGCGATGGCCTGCCGGTCGAGCCACGTCGCGCCGATCGCGCTTACCTGCTGCTTGAGATCGAGGTCGGATCGGATGGCGATCGCGACGCGGCGATCACCGCGCGTATCCTCATAGGCGCGCAGTTCGACGATTGATCCCGCTCGGCTGTCACCGGCGGCGTCGAGATGCGGCAGCCTGATGTGATGCGTCCTGCCGTCGACGCCGTCGACGATGGCGTAGGCCGTCCCCTTCAGCTCGTCGTCGAGGCCGCGCGCGACCAGTCGGCCGATGACCGGCACGTCGAGACTTTCGCCGGCCAGGACATAGTTCGTTGATCCGCGCTCGATGCCGTGCTCGACCAATGCGCGGTGCATGCGCTTGATGATGTCACCGCGTAGCCCAAGTTCGCGCAGCACCGTCTCGGCCTCGGACTTGATGATCCATTGCCCTGGGCCGACCTGTTCGGCGACGCCGAGCACCTCCAGCCTGCGCAGCCGCCCGACTTTCAGTGCATGGAACTCGTCGGGCTGGCGGTCGGCGTCCGGGGCAAGATCAATGACGCCCGATTTTCCAGCATCGCGGACAAGCTGCCGGTCGAGCTGCGTCCAGCGTTCTGCCCCGATCTGGCTTTCGAGGGTCCGGCGGATGTCGAGATCGCTGCGCGGTCCCAGTTCCCGCGTGATGAGGTCGCGCGCCCGGTCGCGCATCCCTTCCTTGATGTAGTCGCGGGAGATCACGAGATCCTGGCCGTCGTCGCGGACGCCGCGCACGATCAGGTGGACGTGCGGATGAGCGGTGTTCCAGTGATCGACCCCGACCCAGTCGAGCTGCGTGTCCAGATCCTTCTCCATTTGGCCGACCAGATCGCGGGCGAAGGACTTCAGGTCCGACATCTCCGCAGCGTCGTCGGGCGAGACGATGAAACGGAAGTGATGGCGGTCCTCCTCGCACCGTTCGGCGAAGACCCGGCCGTCAGCATCCTCGTTCCCCGATCCGAACAGCCGCGCCTTTTCTCCGTCACGGGTGACGCCGTCGCGGCGGAGATAGTCGAGATGGGTGCCGAGGGGGGCTGCGCGGGCGCTATGCCGAACGACGCGGGCCTTGATGACCGCGCCGCGCGTGCGCGCGGTGATGAAGCGGTTCGCCTGGATGCTGGCGCGCTGGCCACGGCCGAAGCGGGAGCGATTGGCGGAGACGATGCGCCCGGAACGCGAGATGCCGCCGCCCGCTTTCTTCGCTGCGGCGAGGGCCTGGGCAATGAAGGGCCGGGCCGACTGGGCGCGGGTCGAGCGGATGCGCCCAGGCCGAACGCGGAACTCATGGTCATCGGCCATGAGGCGAGCCCGCAATGTGCAAAAAAGTGCGTAAAGACAATGCACTGGGCCTGTGGCGCACATTGCCCAATAGCATGACAATGTGCGCGGCGCGCCAGAAATTCCTGCAAAAACAACCGCCCGACCGCCGCACAATGTGCGCCCTTTTATCCTGCCATCGTTCGGTTGTTGTGCCTGCCTCTCTCCCTTGCGCCCTCCATGTTACGCGAGGGTGCGACAGGCTGCGACGGTTGCCGGACGGGCTCATCACGGTGTTCCCGGGTCGGAGCGAGCGACGACGAGGGGCGTGTCCAGCGGTTCGGCTGGATCGGATGCGCGCGCCGTGACCGGGGGCCGGCGATCGTCCGTATGTGCGTTACCCGGTCGTGAAACGACGGAACGCGCGTCAATGGACCGCACGACGAACAGCGGGGCCTCACGCCAATCTGGCGCGGGTGGCGGCGTGACGGACGGTGGGCCGGATGGCGATGCCGCGCCGAGTTGCGGAGCGAGGAATGCGATGTAGGCGCGCGTTTCGGCAGGCAGTGCGCGGCCTGTTCGCAGATAGGCATCGTAGCGGGCAGGACCGGCATTATAGGCCCCCAGCATCGCCGGGACATTGCCGTAACGGTCGAACATTTCGCGCAGATAGGCGGTGCCTGCGAGGATATTGTCGCGCGGATCGTAGGGGTCACGACCGAGGCCATAGCGGGTGCGCAAATCCGCCCAGGTGTCGGGCATGATCTGCATCAGTCCCATCGCCCCGGCCGATGATATGGCCCGAACATCACCCGCGCTTTCGGCGCGTTTGACGGTGCCGATCCAGAGTTCGGGAATGCCGAAGCGCCGCGAAGCTTCCGCGACGAAGGCGGCGTGCGGTTCGGCTGATGTCGTGCTCGGGGCGGGTGAGCTCTGCGCGACAGCGGTGCCGGCCGCGCTGGTGGCGACGATCAGGCCGGAAAGGAGAAGGAGAGCCATGCGCCGGGCGGATCGAGGCCGCCCGGGCGCACTCTGCCGGCTCGTCGATGATCGGCGAGCAGACATCGATCAGTCCTTCTCGGCGCGATCGCGCGGGCGCGACCAGTGCAGCGACCAGGACGTTTTGTCGTCACCGTTCTGGAAGAGGTTGGCGCGGATCGGCTGCGGGAGTGTGGGATCGTCGAGCTGGATCGAGACGAACGCGCCGGCCTTGTCGCTGGAGCGTTTCCAGCCAGCACCGATTTCCGGGCCGTCCTCGCCCTCGGCATGAACGCGATAGTCCGGCGCATTCTCGGTATCGCTCGGCTCGGCCGCTACGATGGCGACCGCGATGTCGAGGCTGAGGGTGCGAATGCGCCCGTCATAGCCAGTCTTCAGCTTCGTGAACTCTCCGATCTGTGTCATGCGAGACTCCTGTCGATTGTGCTGCGGTGATGAAATCGGCGGCGGTGGGAATGCCGCTGGTCGCGCGCTCACCGCGTCGGCGCGCCCCATTCGAAGCGGTCGTTGCCTTCCTCGTCGGTCCACAGCGGGGCCGCGCGGCCGATGATCTGCTTGGTGGAGGTCAGGCCGAAGTAGCGGCCATCGAGGCTGTCGGGGACCTGCCAGTTCATGAGGAAGACTTCGCCGGTCGGAATGCGGCGGCAGCCCTGCCAGACGGGCAGGTCGCGGCCCGCGCGATCACGTTCCCGCGCTTCACCCATCTCGACGCCATCGACGGTGATGGTGAGGTTCGCGCGGCAAACCGTCTGCCCGGCGGCGCCGAGGATGTGCTTCAATAGCGGTACGCCTTTGGGCAGATAGCCGCGTTCGGCGAGGAAGGCGGCGAGCGGCTCGGGCGCATCGACGGCGACGAGGTCGGTGACTTCGAATGGGCCGTCGGAGTCGATCATGTAGAGGCCGACCGGCGCGCTGGCCGATGCGTTCCATAGGAGCTTGATCGGCATCGGCGTGAGCGCCGGATACGCAACGCCCATCGTGGCGAGCGCCATCGTGAGGATGAGGCCGGGCCGCTTCACAGCATGACCCTGGTGCGCAGCAGGAAGGCGCGATGCTGCGCGGGCGTGTAGGTCTGAGGTTGATGACCTGCCGCCAGGCGGTTGTGGACATGACGCCAATGGTCCGGCGCAGCCGTGTCCGCGTCGATCCCGATCGCCTCGATGCCATCGATATGCCGGAGGACGCTTTCGACCTTCGGCCAGCCTTCGATCTTCAGCAGGATTTCACCGCCCGGGCGCACGAAAGGCAGCGTCTGGTGCGGTTCGCCCGGCTCGATCGCGCGCACGATGTCGATGTGAGAACTGACCGTTCCGAAGTCGTTGGCCGTCCATCGGACGAAGGCGAATACGGTATTGGGCAGGAACGAGACGACACGCCGCCGGCGGTCGATGATCTGTTCGTGCGCCTCACGGCCGAACCTGATCCAGTATTCGATCTTTTGCTCGACCCATGTCAGCTCGACATGGGTCAAGTCGTCGCGAGGACGTGCTGACGGCATCGCGCCGCCGCTCGCGTGGGGAGCCGCGATGCCGGTCATGAGGAATCTCCTTCGGTTGGCGGGAACTCGCGCGCGAGCATCGCGCGCAGCATGTCGGCGACGGTGACGCCGCGACCGAAGGCGGCGATCTTGATCCTGCCGCGCAACTCGGGTGTCACGTCGATGGTTAGCCGGGCGGTGAACGCGCTTGCATCGATCGTGTGCGGCGCGGTGTCGGCACCCTTGATCCATCGATCGGGATCGGCAGGGCGCGCTGCGAAGCCGCGACGGGTGGATCGCTCGGTCATGGAGCGCTCCTGCCGATGGGAAGACGCAGCAGTTCGTCGGCGAGCGCCGCGATTTCGCGCGCGGCCAATGTCGCATCGTCGCGTTCGGCGACCAGACGGCCCGTCTGCGCCGCGGCGGCAAAGGCGACACGCTGGCCGATGGTGGCGGCGAGGAGCGGCGGGTCGTGCTCCGCCAGCATCTCGGCCGTCTCGCGGGCAAGGATGGTGCGCGCGTCGCAGCGGTTCAGCACGAAGCGGGCGACAAGCTCGGGGCGGTAGATGCGCGCCTCGCCCAGAAGCACCAGCATCTCCGCCGACGCCCAGCCATCGAGCGGTGACGGCTGCACGGGGATCAGCACGAGGTCGGCGGCGAGGAGCGCCGAGCGCATCAGGCCCGCGACGCGCGGCGGGCCGTCGATGATGATGTTATCGACGCTCTTCGCCAGTTCCGGCGCTTCGCGGTGGAGCGTGTCACGGGCCAGGCCGACGACGCCGAAGCGGCGCGGCAGGCCGCAACGGCTGCGCTGCTCGGACCAGTCGAGCGCGGAGCCTTGCGGGTCCGCATCGATCAGGGTGACGCGCTTGCCGCGTCCGGCGAGTTCGCCAGCGAGGTTGAGCGCCAGCGTCGTCTTGCCGACACCGCCTTTCTGATTGAGCAGCGCGACGATCATCGCGCACCTCCGGGCCGGTTCCCGAACGGACGCGGATCGGTAGCAAGCGGTTCGCCTTCCTGCCGGCCTGGCTGGGTGGCGGAGGTGCCGCGAGCTGGCGTTTTGCCGTTGGCGCGGAGGTTGTTCGCGGCGGTGCGGATAAGGTTTCCCACATCGCGCGCGCGCTCTTCAAAGTTAGATTCTGGGTTAGACTCTAAGTTAAGGGTGCGATTCCACCTGTGTTTTCCAGAGCTTATGGCTGACTTGGGTTCCCGATGGCACGAGCCTCGGGTTCCTGATGGCACGATAGTCCGGGTTCCCGATAGCACGAGGCCGTCCACAGCTTTTCCACAGGCTGCGAGCGGCTCGAAGGCGAGCAGCGTGCGCCCACCAATCTCCACCTCGAGAGAGAGGCGGTAGCCGGGCAGCGGCTGGCGCCGCACGATGTCGCGTAGCTCGAAGGCGAAGCGCTTGAACGGCGACAGGCTGCCGGATTTGAGATGGAGATGGCGCAGGTCGAAACGCCAGCCGGCGCGCTGACGGCCGCCATGTTTGCGCACGAGGCGGTAGAGCCAGCGATCGAGGCCGCCGGTGAGATCAAAATAGGCCGGGTCGATGGTGAGGATGAGAGCGTCATCGAGAACGGCCTTGTAGAACCAGTCCGGGACGATCAGTTCGATGCCGTCAGGCCGCCCTTGACGATTGGTGCGCTCCTGCCACTCGTTGATCCAGGAGAAGCGATGGCGGCGACCCTCGACCGGTTGCCGGATGGATGTCGACACCGTGGTGGATTGCAGGCGGTCCAGCGCCGCCTTGAGGCGTTGATAGTCGCGCAAGGACGTGCCGCGACCAACGTAGTTGAGGATTTCATAGGGCGTCGCTGCCATCAGGCGCGAGGTGCGAAGACCGGCATCGCGCGCTTCGACGATCTGACTGGCCGCCCAGATCAGGATGTCCGCGTCCCAGATCGTGGCCATGCCGTGATCGGGCACGGCTTCGACCCGGATCGTGACGTTGCCGGCGGCAAAATCGATCGGAGCGATGCGACGGGATTTGGAGAGGGAGAAAAAGGGATAGGCCATCAGATCCTGCGCGTCTCGCGGCGCGAAGTCGCCAGGGAGCGCGCGAAACAGATCGAGCTGCCCGCGCTCCGAAAGGTCACGACGCGCCGCCATGCAGGGGACCGGCGCGCTCAGCGTGCGTAGCGGCCGGCGATCTGGCCGATCGGCAGCGCGTGGCGTTTGGCGGGAAGGACCGATCCGCGCGGATCGGAAGTCGAGGTGACGGCGCCGCGCGCCGCCCAGCTTTCGAGGTCGTCGACGGAATAGACGACCCGCCCGCCGAGTTTGCGGTAGGCCGGGCCGGTGCCATAGGTGCGGTGCTTTTCGAGCGTGCGTGCCGAGAGGCTGAGAAACTCGGCGGCTTCCTTGGTCCGCAGGTAGCGTGGCGGGAGCGCGGCGGTATCGGGTCGCATGAGCGGGCCTCCGTGAGGTTGCTGGGGGCCGCTGGCGATCAGCGGCTGACAGCGACCACGGTGGCGGAGGACCATCGGCGGGTGGGATGGGGAAGTTGGGGTGGCTGAATTTCACACCCCAGTCATCGACCCGGCTAAGCGCGGCGGCGGTGCCGGAGCAGTTTCAGATAGCCGCCGCCGATGAGCGCCATGCCTGCCTCGACGAACCCGATCACCGCGTCGCGCAACGGGGATGTCTTCCAGGGGTCGGTTTCGACGCGCGCCGCCCCGTAAATTGCGATGGCGATCTCGCGATAGGTGGCGCCGTTCATGCGCCCATCGGCTGCGCGGAGCCTCAAACGAAAACGGCGGCGCTGGTCGACGGTCAGGCGTGTGTCGCGCAGGGGCGGGCGTTCGAGCCAGGCTCGCGACAACCGGGTAAGCGCATCGATGCGGTCGAGGATGTCGTCATCGATTGGTATGACTGCCGCGAGTTGATCAGTGGGCGATACGCCGGGGCGAAAAAGGATCTGGAGGTCATGCTCGCGGAGAACGGAGTAGGCCCCTTCTGGGCCGTCACGCTCCGCAATGAAGCGATCGGCGAGACTATTGTCGGCCTGGGGCAGGAAGTCTGGCCGCTGCGTCAGCACTATGAGGGCCGGATTGTTTGATGGCGACCACACCACTTGCTGCTGCATCGCTGAAAGACTGGGTCTTGCGGCGAAATCGCAACCCCCAGCGCTGCTGCGCTTCGTGAGGCAGCGGCAAGGTTTCGGTGCTGGCGGCGGCCAGACGTGCGTAATGGTCCTGATACAGGCGGGATCTGCGAAGGCATTCCCATGCGAGTCCTTCGATCGCAAGAGTATCGAGGAAGTCGTAGCCCCCCTCATTCCGCCAGTCCGATGTATCAGGCTTCATTGCATCAACTCCCCGCGTGGTGCGCGTAAGTCGAATGCCCATTGTTCGTGGCATGGGGTGGATGCCGGAACCCTGAAGCGGGGCATCGCGTGATGTTGAAAGGGCATCACACGGGCTGCAAGCATGTCAGCCGTGGGCCTGCCGAAGGAGATGCTGATAACCCGTGTGCGTCATCCAGCGGGCGCGGGCGAGATGGCTATCATGGATGCGCTGGCAGCGCTCTGGTTCGCTGGCGGGGTCGAGGCCGAACAGGACCTGGACGGCTTCTTCCCAATGCGCACCGTCAGCGGCCGCATCCAACAAGCGCATGTAGAGTTTGACATGCGACCTGTCGTACTCGGTGAGTTCCTGCCCGGACGGAGCGATATCGTCGAATGCTTTGGTCATGGTACAAACGCGATTGGTAAACGAAGCTTGCCCGTTAACCAAGTTCGATCGAGCGCATCGGCAGCGTATGCAATGGGCAATTACGCGGGAGGTCAGTGCGCGACGGTGGATCGGTTCGGCTTGTTTCCGCGATCGTCGACCAGCAGCACTCCTTGCCCTCGGTCGGTCGACAGGAAAACGATGCCGGCGGCTTCCAGGGCCCTGCGTGCCTGATCGCGTGTTGTCTCGTATACCTCGAGCCCGCTTTCGGATTCAAGGCGCTTGAGTGCTGTCAGCGATATGCGGGCCTTGTCAGCGAGCGTCTCCTGCGTCCAACCCAGCAACGCGCGTGCGGCCCGGGATTGTCGGGCGGTGATCATGCATGATCACCTCCCATCGCAACCCACGCGCGTTCCAGAACTACGACTATTTTAGTCGCCCTCGCCCCTTCCGGCTAGCTTATAGGCCCGAGTCGGGACCGGCATCGCGATGATCTTGACCGGTCGATTCGCCTATTTGTCTTGATGTTATTGGTGAGGCCGAGGGTTCTTCTGCCCGGTTTTTCGGATTTCACCAGTAAAGCCGAACCGTTCGCATTCGGTTGCGGCGCACCTATCCGCGGACCGCACCAGTGGCAGCCGATCCGCTTTGAACCGTAAGGCGGCCCCGGCCTTGCGGCCGGGGCCTTGCTGTGTCCGCCTCAGTCGCTGCGGCGACCGTTGGGGCGGGACCAGATGAGGGAGAAGCCTTCGCCATCGTCGTCGTCGAAGAGGTTGGCATAGATCGGAGCGTTGAAGCTCGGATCGTCGAGCTTGAGGCCCAGATAGTCGCGGCCCTCGTTGGAGCGCTTGGACCAGGCTGCGCCAATCTCGGCGCGGCCGACCAGGACCCGGTGGCTGGGGGCGTTCTCGCCGTTGGCGCGCAGGTCGGGAACGATGCGCACGCCCTTGGCCTGGACGCTGAGGGTGACGATTTCGCCGGTGAATTCGTTCGATCCGGTCTTCTTGAAGGTGCCGATGGTCGCCATTGTAAGTCTCCGTTTTCCGTTTCGAGCCCGCACCATTGCGGCCTCGATGGCGATCGACCGGCCGGAGGCGAGCGCCGACACATCGCTTGCGACCGCAGCGAGAGCGGAGGATGGCGCAGGCGCGATTTTGTTGTTTCGCGAGGAATGACGGCGCAGCCGGCAGGGGAAGAAAGTCGGGACCAGCCGTTGTGGCTTAGGCGCTCGAGGCGAAGCTGACCTTCGGCCAGATCAGGCCATTGAAGAGGCCGTTTTGGAGCGGGTGCTGGACGGGATCGTTGGCGGAGACAGTGGCGGCCCTCGCATTGGCCCCAGAGACCCGATCAATGATCACAGGTGGAAACATCCCTTGAACAGGCCTGCGCTACGCATTTGCCATTCCGTTAGCCCTGACGGAACGCTTCGACACTGAGGTTCCTCCGGCCACGACGTCGCTGCCGCTTACGGCGCGCTCCACCGCTGCACTACAGGCGGGCACAGCCGATGTCCCGCAATTCCGCTTCCTATCGGGCTAGCCTGATGGCGTGCGCGATAATGCCATGCGCCGCCTGATCCCGCTCCAAATGGGTGTCGGGGGTTAGGTGTGGGACACATGCCCCGCCACAGGGCTGGGCGCCGCCATTCCGGTGATACGGGCGAATGCCACGATGCCGACCGCGATGGCTCCGATGATCGAGAATGCGGTCTGCCATGTCTCCGACGGCATGGTGTGTTTCACGATACCATGAGTGGCATGGAAACCGGCGACCACAGCCGGGGCGACGAAGGCCGCGGCGATGAGCAGCCGCGCCCAGGTCGGACGGACGGTCGCGAGCAGCAATTGGCCGAGGCCGAAGGTAAGACCTGCGGCGACAAAACCGACAAGGATCGCGCCTAGCCATCCGGCGCCAGTGCCATAGGCCCATGTGCCTGCGGTCACGCCCGCGAAGAACGGAAGTGCGAATACCGCAAGCGTGAACAGCAGCCAGCAAAGGAAGCCGATGGCGGCGATGCTGAGAAGAATGCCGATGAAGATCATGGTGGTGTCTCCGCAAATGTCAGACGGATGCGCCTCCACCACCACCATGGCGCGACAGCGAGATTAGCAGAAATTCTGTCGCCGGGGGAGCGCAAGCGCACCGCGTCCGCCGTTCGTGCGACCCCGTTCGCCTCATGAGGCGAAGGGGTCGATTTCACCGATGATGGCGTCGTCGTCGCCGTCATATTCGGTAGCCGGGGTGACGGAGAGCGTGCCGTCGCCGGCGCGGTAGATGACAATGGCGGCCATCAGGGTGGTGGCGAGGCTGAAGGCGAAGGCGTGAGCGGTTTGGAAGGACATCGACCTGGCTCCTGTTTGAGCGGAGGTCCATCCCCCGCTGACAGGCGCCCGAAGAGTTCGGCCGTTGGCCGCAATCACCGCGCAAGGCGCAGCAGGAGCGGCGGCACGCGCATGCGTAGTCCGACCCTTTACGGGTTGATGGCGTCAGGCCATCGGCAGAACCAAAGGGTCAGCGTCTTGAAGCGGGGGTGGGCAGACGGCCTACGGGATGGGTGTATGCCTCTTCCGAACTGGAGCATCCTGCGGTGGGTTCTCCAGACTTGGAGTTGGTAGTTTTCTCTGAGTGGTGCGTCACGTAGTTAGTACTCAATGTTCGAATTGGAGGAAAATTTTGAGATTCAGTGAGTTCGCGAACCTTCCAACTTTGACCGAAATCCTTGTGTCCGAAGACAATGACCGCTTTGAACGCCTGGACGAAGGCAAATGGGTTAACGGTCGTTTCGATAAGAACATTCGCATCGATCAGCCAACTCACGGTGTTGGGCAGACCCATGCGCATGTATACGGGCGGAAAGGAGATGAGATCGGCGTTGTAAATATTGACGGTTCATCGAGCCATGGCACGCAATGCCGGCTGAGCGATGCCGATGCCGACGCCCTGCGCAATCGTGGTTTCACTATCAGAGCCGGCAACATCGTCGAATGGATCGTGCTGGGCACGCAACCTCAGCTACTCTTGGGTTGACGGCGGCGCTTACGCGCCGCCCGAGCCGAACCGATAGACCGGGATGCCCATCTTGCGGGCTTTGTCGGCGAGATTATCCTGAATGCCCGTACCTGGGAAGATCACGACCCCGATCGGCACGATGCTGAGCATCTGGTCGTTGCGTTTGAAAGGTGCCGCCTTGGCGTGCCTGGTCCAGTCGGGCTTGAAGGCGACCTGCGGCACCTTGCGGCTATCGGCCCAGCGCGAAGCGATCTTTTCGGCGCCTTTCGGCGAGCCGCCGTGCAACAGCACCATGTCCGGGTGCTTGGCATGGATCTGATCGAGCTTGGCCCAGATATGCTTATGGTCGGCGGTGTCGCCACCCGAGAAGGCGATCTTCGGCCCGGCTGGCACGAGCACCTCGCTATCTGCGCGCCTCCTGGCGGCGAGGAAATCGCGGCTGTCGATCAGCGACGCGGTGAGGTGGCGATGGTTGACCCGCGATCCGGTGCGTTGCGACCAGGGTGAGCCGGTGGCGACGCGATAGCGCTCGGCGGCAGCCTCGCGGAAGGTTTCCATGCCGTCGCGGCGGTCGATCAGGTTCATGCCGATGTCGATGAGGCGCTCGAGCTGGAGGGATTTCACCTCGGAGCCGTCCTGTTCGCGCTGAAGCTGCTTTTGCGCTTGCTCGTTGTCGTCGAGCTTCTGTTCGATCCGGTCCACCGCGCGGTGGAAGATGTTGACGGTCGACCAGAGCAGATCGGGGAGATCGAAATCGAGGCTCGTGTCCGTGATCGTGGCGACGAGGGCGTCGAATATGTCGGCGACGGCGCCTTCGATGGTGCGGTCTTCCGGTGGCGGGCGTTGGTCGAGTTCGTCTTCGGAAGGACGATAGCCGTGGAGTTGCAAGTCCTGGATCAGCTGGTCGGTCGGGGATGATTCGTGGTGCGGTTCGTAGTCGTCGTGCTCGCTCATGGAATGCTCCGTCGGATTGGACCGCGACCGTCGCGGCCTTCATGGCGACGAAGCCGTCGGGCGGGACAGACCTGCACCCGGAGCGCAGCGAAGGGCCGAAGCGTCAGCGTAGGATGGCGAAGGCAGGCGATTTTGTTTCGCGATGGAAAGGCGCGGGTTCGGGGTCCCCAGGCGGCTTGCCGCATGGGGTGGGCCTGGGCCGCCGGAAAATCGTCGGCCGCAGCCATTGCCTTGTCCGGCCCGGCTGACGGCCGATCGCCCTCTCGAAGGCCGAGGCGCGGTCCTCTTTCCGTCGCTGCGCATCCACTCGGACATGACCGCTGCGCGCAGCCCTTCAGCCCTTTCCGGCTACGCTGCCCGGGTAATGAAGCGGGCAACGTCCTCCGGTGCGAGTTGCACCCGGATACCAGCGCGGAGCGCATCAATGCCGAGACGCTGGAGATCCTCGTTGAAGTCCCCGAGCGCCGGCGACAATGGAATGGCCTCGATGCCCTCGGCGTTCGTGCGTTCGATCAGCACGTCGCGCGCGCCGTCACCGGCTGGATCGTCATCGCGGACGATATAGAGCCGCCGCAGAGTCGATGGGAACAGGATGGCCGCCAGATGCGCCGCCGAGAGCGCCGGGGCCATGGCCATTTCGGGCAAGACCTGCCGGAGCGACAGCATGGTCTCGATACCTTCGCCTGCCGCCATCACGCTGCCGGGCACACCGAGGCGGACGGCCGCCCCAAGCAGATCGCCCATTGCCTTGCGCGGAGTGTCGATCGGCGCCTTGTCCGAGCCGTCGGGCGCGAGCCAGGTGCGGTGTGCGCCGGTGATCTTGCCATTGAGGTCGGTCACGGCGGCGACCATGGCGGGCCAGGTCTCGGTCGGGCCATCGTCGGGTCTGTAATAGCAGCGCGGATGGAAGCGCAGGCTGCCGGTTCCGTGCAGAAGCGTAATGCCGCGTCGGCGCAGATACGTCTCCACGACAGTGCCTGCGATCGGCTGCGACATCGCGAACAGTCGCCGTGCGGCCTCGGCCGATCCCGAAGGAGCCGGGGCAACGCCGCGCCTTGGCGCCGCGGGTTCCGGTTCGGGGTGCGGCAGGCTGAGAAAGCTGCGGGCCTCATCGGTGACATCGGGAAAGTCGGTGAGGCCGAGCGATTCACGGATGAGGTCGAGAAGATCGCCATGTTCGCCGGTGGCGGCGTCGGTCCATTTGCCCGCGCGGCCCTTGGGGCTGTCCTTCAGCCGGACGAACATCGAGCGGCCCTTGGTGTTGCGGACATCGCCAACCTGCCAATAGTTGCCTTGGCGCTGCCCATTCGAAAGATAGTGGCGGCAAACCGCCTCGGCCTGCCGGCCGAGACGGTGCGCCAGATCGGAAGCGTCCTGCCGTGCCATCACGCCGCCTCGCGCTCGCTGATGCGCTCGATGGCGTAGGTGTCGAGCAGCTTGCCGAGGACGGCGGGACCGGAGGCGCCGACCGGCACGAAGAAGCGCAGCTTCCACGAAATGATCTCGCTGAAGAGACCGTAGGCGCGCAGGCGATCCCGCATTGTGTCGCTGAACCCCGACAACTCGATGCGGTTCGCGCCCATGACGCGCGCGCGGCGAAGCTGGAGCCCGTCAGCCAGGTCGAGGATGGTGCGGCCGTCCACCAACGCCGCATAGGCGTCGTCGCTGCTGAGATTGGTGGTTCCGGTCGAGGCGGCGTTGGCGGCCCAGGCGGGCGAAACCCGCCGTCCGATGATGCGTTCGCCATCATCGGTCTGAAGCCGATAGACGCGCGTCGACTCGTTGGGCAGGCGCTTCCACACGGGCAGTAGCAAACCGCTGACCATGTGGATCGTACCGTCGGTGAACGCGGGCACCTCGTCGACCTCGCGCTGCCAGACGGCGGCGAAGGTGTCGCGCTCGGCCTCCTGCCAATGGCTGTCCGCCATCATGTCGAGGGTCGCATGATGCTGTTCCATCGGCCGGATCAGCCGGACGCGGCGCTCGATCTCGCCATCGTCGAGCATGATGGACGGCGCGGATAGCTGAACAGCGGCGCGGCCCGAGCGCACGTTGACGAGCAGCCTGGCCTGCGGATCGTCGAGCCAGCCGAGCGCCGCATCGAGTGTGGTCGGCCGATTCCGGCGACGTTCCGTGATTGTAAGCAGCCGCGTCTGCGCAGCTGTCGCTGGGTGCGTGTAGATGGTCGTGCGTTCGGTGACGACGAAGCTCTCCGCCGTCAGTGTCTCCAGCCCGACATCATAGACGCCGCTGGCGATGGCTCCCGCCACCTTGGCGTCGAGCAGTTGCTCGAAGGCGGTGAAGAGGATGCCCTGAAGCTCGATGGTGAGCGCCAGCAGGCGGTTCAGGAATGTGGTGATCGGTGGCAAGTCGTCCTTGATGCCATTGTCGTCCATCAGCTTCAGACCAGTCGCGGCCTCGAAACGCCCCAGCGAGCACCCCTCGACCTTGCCGCGGACGATCAGGAGGTAGAGCTGGCGCAGCGCATCGCGGGCGTAGCTCGATTCCAGATTATCCTCGGGCCGGAACAGGCCCTGACCGCCGGTCTGGCGCTGACCGCGCGTGATCGCACCCAGCGTGTCGAGCCGCCGTGCGATCGTGGACAGGAAGCGCTTTTCGGCCCTCACGTTCGTGGCGATCGGGCGGAACAGCGGCGGCTGCGCCTGATTGGTGCGATTGGTGCGGCCCAGGCCCTGGATGGCGGCGTCGGCCTTCCATCCGGGCTCCAGGAGGTAGTGGACACGCAGGCGCTGGTTCTTCGCCGACAGCTCGGCGTGATAGCTGCGGCCGGTGCCGCCGGCGTCGCTGAACACGAGGATGCGCTTCAGGTCGTCCATGAAGGCCGCCGTTTCCGCGAGGTTGGCGGAGGGCGCCCGGTTCTCCACGGCGCAACGCTCGCCCTTGCGGACGATGCGCCGCGAGCGGCCCGTCACCTCGGCAACCATGTCGGCGCCAAACCGCTGCACGATCTGGTCGAGCGCGCCGGGAACGGGCGACAGGGACGCGAGCCGTTCGATCAGCTCGTCGCGCCGCGCGACGGCTTCACGGCTCTCGACGGGCTGGCCGTCACGATAGACCGGACGCGAGGACAGATTGCCCTCGCCATCCGTGAACGGCTCGTAGAGCTGCACCGGGAAGGAATGGGCGAGGTAGTCCAGAACATACTCCCTCGGCGTGATGTCGACGCGAACATCGTTCCATTCCTCGGTCGGGATTTCCGCCAGTCGGCGTTCCATCAGCGCTTCGCCGGTCGAGACGATCTGGATGACGGCGGCGTGGCCATCATCGAGATCGCGTTCGATGGAACGGATCAGAGTCGGCGTTTTCATCGACGTGAGCAGGTGGCCGAAGAAACGCTGCTTCGCGCTCTCGAACGCCGAGCGGGCGGCGGACTTGGCCTGCCGGTTCAGCGTCCCGTCGTCGCCGGTGATGTTGGCGGCCTGCATCGCGGCGTCGAGATGATTGTGGATGACGGCGAACGCGCCGGCATAGGCGTCGTAGATACGGCGCTGCTCGTCGGTCAGGGCGTGCTCGACCAGTTCATATTCGACGCCATCATAGGATAGCGAACGGGCAGTATAGAGGCCGAGCGCACGCAGATCGCGGGCAAGCACTTCCATGGCCGCAACGCCGCCATCCTCGATCGCTTCGACGAATTCGGCGCGGGTGGCGAAGGGGAAATCCTCGCCGCCCCACAGGCCGAGCCGCTGGGCATAGGCGAGATTGTGGACGGTGGTCGCGCCGGTGGCGGAGACATAGACGACGCGGGCATGGGGCAGCGCGTGCTGGAGCCGCAGGCCTGCGCGTCCCTGCTGCGAAGCGGCGACGTCGCCGCGTTCTCCCTTGCCGCCTGCGGCATTGGCCATGGCGTGGCTCTCGTCGAAAATGATCACTCCGTCGAAATCGCAGCCCAACCAATCGACGATCTGCCGGACGCGCGAAACCTTTTCACCACGGTCGTCGGAGCGCAGCGTGGCGTAGGTTGCAAATAGGACGCCTTCCGACAGGGTGATCGGCTTGCCCTGTGCAAAACGCGACAGCGGCGTGACCAGCAGACGCTCCATGCCGAGCGCAGACCAGTCGCGCTGCGCATCCTCGATCAGCTTGTCGGATTTGGAGATCCAGACCGCCTTGCGGCGTCCGCGCAGCCAGTTGTCGAGGATGATGCCGGCAGACTGGCGGCCTTTGCCGGCCCCGGTGCCGTCGCCGAGCATGAAGCCACGGCGGAAGCGCACGGCGTTCTCAGCCTCAGCCGGAGCCGCCTGGACGAGATCGAAAGTCGCATCGACGGTCCACGAACCGGCAAGGAAATCCGAATGGGCCTCGCCGGCATAGATGACGGTTTCAAGCTGGGCGTCCGACAGAAGATCGGTGATATTTGCCGGAAGCATCGGCCGATAGGCGGGCTTGGGCGGCGCGATGCTCGCCATGGCCGCCGATTGCACGAGCTTGGTGGGGTGCGCCTGACAACCGGGAATACGGATCGACTGCAAGCCATATTCTTCATAGATCGCGTCCGTGAGGTTGGCGCTCTCCGGCGGCGTCCAGTCCACAGGATCGTAGGCGAGTCCGATGCCCCCCGGGTCGATGGACGATGACGTGGTCGGACGTGCGGTTGCGGCTCGTGCAAGATAGCCGCGCACGGTGGGAGGCGCGGAGCCCGTCACGGCGCGCGCGTTATCGGGAAGAGCGACCGGCAGGCGCGGTGGAACCTGCGCCTCGATCCAAGCGAGCAGCGTGGCGACATCGGGCGCAAGACCCGATGATGCCGGAAACACGGCCGGATCTTCGGCGGGCAGCTTGTCGATGACCGTGAGCCTAGTCTCAATGGTCGTGCCGTGCCTGGCATAGATCGAGCCGTCGATCGCAGCGGTGAAGACGACTCGGCCGCGCTCCTGAAGCCGGACGAAAGCATCGCGCCAAGCCGGTTGCTCGGGGCCGAAATTCGCACCGGTGATCGTCACCAGGCGCCCGCCGTCGGCGAGCCGCGCCAAGGCCGAGGCGACATGGCGCGCAGCGGCGTCTGCCATGCGGCCGGAGACGTTCGCCATCACCGAGAAGGGCGGGTTCATCACGATGACGGAGGGAACGGCGCTCGCAGGAAGATGATCGTCGATCTGGGCGGCGTCGACGCGCGTGACGGCCAGGGCCAGAAAGAGCTGGCCGAGCAGATCGGCGCGGGTTTCCGCCAGCTCGTTGAGGAGCAGCGAGCCGCCGCTGATCTCGGCGAGGATGGCGAGCAGGCCCGTGCCGGCCGAGGGCTCCAGCACGATGTCGCGCGGGGTGATCGCGGCTGCGGTAATGGCGGCAAGGCCGAGCGGGATCGGCGTCGAGAATTGCTGAAGCGCCTGGCTCTCCTCGGAACGGCGGGTGTGCGTCGGCAGAAGGCCGGAGACTTTCGACAAAGCGGAAAGACGTGCAGCCGGAGTGTCGGCTTTACAGAAAAGCGCACGTCCGTATTTGCGCAGGAACAGGACGGTCGCGCATTCGCAGGCTTCGTAGGCCGTCTTCCAGTCCCAGACGCCGCTCGCGTCGGAAGCCTCGAAGGCGATCTCCATGGCGGTGCGAAGGCCGGCGTTGTCGATCCGCTGCCCGCGTTCGAGCATGGCGAGAAGCTGATGGGCGGCGGCGATGATGGCGGACGCACGGACGATGGGCGCAGCCGGCATGGCCACGGGCGATAGAATGTTCATAGTCGGGAACCTCGGGAGAGCGGGAAAGGGACGCCCGAACGGCGCTCTCTCTCGACCGCCCGGACTCGACCCGTCCCGGCAGCCCTCTCACTCTCGAAATGCCCTTCGCGGCCGGCATGAAAAAAGCACCCCGGCCGTGCGGCGGGGTGCTTTCCAAGAGATCAGTTCCAGTGTCCGTCCGCGATCTCGCTGGCGATGAGCCTGCGCGCCTTGCGGATCAGGTCATCGCCGCTGGTGTCGATGTGCCCGAAGAACCGCGCGCGGGCGCCGTTCGCGGTCCAATCGGCATAGGCGCAATATTCACGGGTCTTGGTTCGGAATGCCCGCATGTCGCTGGCCCAATGGGGCTTGGGTTCTATGATGACGGTAAGGCCGTCCCTGGTCTCTGGCCAAGGGAGCGACCGTTCGGCGGGCGGGCGCTCGTGATCCGCCGCGAAGATGGCGTCGATGTCCATCATGGCGCCTCTCCCGTTTCCGGCCGCACGAAGCCGTCAGGATCGTTGGGGTCGGGCGGCAGATAAGCGTCGTAAGGATTGCCGTCGGCGAGATGGCCGAAGGGCGTGAAGACGTAATCGCCCTCGTCGCGTCCCACCGCGCAGATGACGTAGCGTGGACTACCCGTCACCGCGTCGAGGCACTCCATGAGCGCGAGATTGCCGTCGCCTGCCGCGCGCAGCAGGGTCTGGAAATTGCTCCGGGCATGGGCGGGGATGCTCATAGCGGGCCTCCCTCGCCGGACATGGTCTGGTCGAGCCAGCCATCGGTATAGATCCAGTCCACGGTCTCGCCGGTGGCGAGGTCGAGGACATGGGCGCCGCCGCCGAAGCCGTCGAGCCGGGGCTTTGAGCAGGTGTTGGCGTATTGGAAACCCCATCTGCCGGTGAGCCCGAACTCGGAGGCGCAGCGTTGCACGAACCGGATGAGGCGCTCAGGGTCGCCGGTCACGTCGTCGCGCATCCAGAGCTGGCTGCCGCCGTGCTCGGGCTGGATCGAAAGGAGGAAGCCATCGGAGGGCGGTTCCTCCGATGCGCCATCCTCGGAGAGCGTGTTGTAGAGGTCGAGCGCACGGGCGGCGTTGTCGGGCGTGCCGACGTCGAACAGGCACGAGAAATGGGTGAAATAATCGGCCATGACAGGCTCCTGAAACGAGAAAGCCCGGACCGCACGGCACAGCCATGCAGACTGTCGACCGTGGGACCGGGCAGAAGGAAGATCGGGATGGCGCGCGCGGGACGAACGGAGCCGCCCCGCGTTGCTCGCGCTATTCGGCGGCGACCGCGTGCTGGATTTCGTCCTCGTCATCGACCGAGTCTTCGTCCTCGCCGTCATCGGTGAGGAAATCCGGCAGGGCGCTATCTTCGCCGGCGTCGGTCTGATCGTTCGGGATGGGCTGATCGCCATCAAGGGATGTCAGGCGCAGCGGCTCCGGCAGCCAACCGGTGTCGGCGAGTAGGCGCTCGGCCTCCTTGGCCATGTCGCCCTTCTTCAGATGGTCGATGAGCTGGGCGGCCCGTTCGCCCGCGCCCTCCCGGACGGCTTCGAGGATGCGGGGCTTGGTGACGCGGCCGAGATAATTGCCGACGGTCGGTCGCCAGCCCGCCGTCACCATGTCGAGGCCGGTCGCGCGCGCGAGCCGGTCGGCCTGCGAGAAACGGACATCCAGACCATGCTGGCTGACCCCCGATCCATAGGGGTTCGGCCGCTCGAACAGCGCGTTGATGCCGAAGCTGACGCAGTGGGCGAGCAGATCGAGCCGTGTGCCGGGATCGAGATGGGTGAGCCAGTCCCACAGCGCCTGGTCGTCGGCCGGAACGTGATCGCCCCAGCTGGCGTGCCGGTCGGCGATCTCGTGCGCCGCCGGGCTGTCTTTCAGCTCCTCCGATTGGGCGGAGAAGAAGATGTGGCGGACACTGGCTTCGAGGCAGCCGGGGGGCGCGGTGTGCCGGAAGGTGTCGCTGACCAGCTTGTGCAGCAAGAGGGTCATGGCGACGTCGGGATGCTCGGCGACGGTATTGCGCAGCGCCAGGGTGCGATGCGCGGTCAGTTCGATCACGAGACGTTCGGGCAACGGCTTTACGCCGTCCTCCTCGTCGTCTTCGGGCTCCGCAGCCTGGCCGCCGATGGTGATGACGGCGCGTTGCACGGCAGGCGTAGCCGCAGGACCGTCGCCGCCGTCGAACTCGGGGGTGTCGTCCCCTTCGGCATCGACCGGACGCTCGTCCTCGGGACGGACATAGCCGCGATCCACCGACAGCGAACCATCGGAGTCCAGACTGACGAAGACGCCGGCGATGGCGATGTCGGCCGGATCATAGACCGTCGGACGCTGCTCGAAGGCCTCGAGCGCCTGTTCGATCTCGCCGAGACGCGCGTCGATGTCGTCGGGCAGTTCGTCGGCTTCGGAATATTCGGCCTCGAGCCGGTCATATTCGTCGCGCAGCGCCTCGCGGGTCGCGCGCTCCTCGTCGGTCAGATCGACCGCAGTCCCGACAAGTTCGCGCAAGCCCTGCTCGTGGCCATAGGGAAAGCTCAGGGCAGCATCGACCCACTTCCAGCCCTCGCTGGCAATCTCGTCGGCGGCGAGCTTGAGCTTTTCGGCCACGAGACGGTCGAGCAGGGCCGGATCTTGCAGCCAGCCGCCATCGTCGGACTGGAACAGATCGCGCAGCATCAGGCCGCCCGCCGCTTCATAGGCTTCGACGCCCACGAAGATGGCCCGCCGATCGGACGCCCGCACCGTGGTTTCGGTGAGCATCCGGCGGATGTGGTAGGGCTCCTTCTGCCAGCCTTCCTTGATCGCGTCCCAGACCTGTTGCTGGCGGTCATGGTCGGAGCTGACGGTGAAGGCCATCAGCTGTTCGAGCGTCATGCCGTCTTCGGCGTAAATCTCCAGCAGCGCGGGGGCGACAGCGGCGAGCCGCAGACGCTGTTTCACGATCGTGACGCCGACGAAGAAGGCGGCGGCAATGGCTTCCTCGGTCATGCCCTTGTCGCGCATGGCCTGGAAGGCGCGGAACTGGTCGAGCGGATGCAGCGGCGCGCGCTCCATGTTTTCGACCAGCGAGACCTCATCGATGAGGATGTCGCTGTTGGCGTCGCCGACGACGCAGGGCACCGGCGCGGTCCTGGCCAGGCGCTTCTGCTTCACCAGCAACTCGAGCGCGCGATAGCGGCGGCCGCCGGCGGGCACTTCGAACATTCCGGTCTCATGGCCATCGGCGTCGAGGACGGGCCGGACATGCAGGCTCTGGATGAGGCCGCACCGGGCGATCGATTCCGCCATCTCGTCGATCGAGACGCCGGCCTTGATGCGCCGGACGTTGGCCTGGCTCAGCACGAGCTTGTTGAAGGGGATGTCGCGGGCCGACGACAGGGTGATTTTTTGAATGGCGGTCGCCATGATCTTTACTCCGCGACGGGCGGCCGGGAGACTCTCTCTCGACCTCCAACCCGTCACGAAGCGAAGCGCCGCCCTCTCACTCTAAGAGGGCAGCGCCACGCAGGCGGAAAGGCGCAAAGCCGCGTCTTCGTCTTTCCGGTTTTCAGGCCAGTTTTCAGGATCGTCACGCCGCCCGCCGTTCGTCATCGGCGCAGCCGGCAGCGGTGTCCGGCAGGAATCCGAGCAACCAGTCCGCCGCCTTGCTCGCCTGTGAGGCGGCGCGAACGATGGCGCGGTTGTCCTCGCGCAGCACCTCGAGCCAGGAGCCGAGATAATCGGCGTGGCGCACGGTGGGCGTGATGCCGAGCGAGGCGCAGCAGAAGGCGGCGTTAATCTCCGCGATCAGTTCCTCGAAGGCGTATTTTTTCGAGCCGAATGAACCCGAGAAATTACGGTTCAGGCGTGAGGGGTGGCCCGTGGCGTGCCCCAGCTCGTGCAGGGCCGTCCTGTGCCAGTTGATCGGCTCGAAATAGGCCTGCGGCGGCGGCACCTGCACATAGTCGGACGTCGGGACGTAGAAGGCTCGATCACCGCCGATGCGGAAATCGATGCCCGTCGCCCGGATCAGGGCTTCGACCTGCGGTTCGATGAGGCCGCGAGGAGGCGGTGGTGCGACGGTGGCGACACCTTCAGGCAGGCCGTCGCATTGCGCAGCGTTGAACACCGTGAAGCGCTTGAGGAACGGGATCACCGCGGCGTCCTCGCCGGTCTCGCGGGCGCGGCGCTTCTCGTCTTCCGGCGTGAAACGGTCGGCATAGACGACGGTGATGCCGTGCTCCCCGCGGCGGACATTGCCGCCCAGTGACAGGGCCTGGCGGAAGGTGAGCCAGCTCTGACTGGGAAAGCCGTGCTGGATGACCGCACCCCAGAGGATTAGCACATTGATCCCCGAATACTGCCGACCGGTCGCGGCGTTCTTCGGCATGGTGAGAGGGGCCTTCACCGAGGCTGATCCCCAAGGCTGGACCCAGGGGAACCGGCCGGCCTCCAGCTCGGCGATGATCGTGTCGGTGACTTCATCATAGAGGCTCGCCCGATTCTGACTGGCGCGAGCGGGTGCGGTTTTTCTGGACATCGCGGATCTCCGCGACGGGCGCCGGGAGCCTCTCTCCCAGCCCTCAACCCGTCACGGAAAACCCGTCTGCACTCTCACTCTATTGGCGGCGTTGCGGGGATCTCCCCGCAGAAGAGGTCGGGCGAGACCTTGGGCTCGACCGCAGGGGAAGGCATTCCCCCCTCCTGACATTCGAATCATAATGTGATCAACCAGCCCCGTAGCTTCGATCTGGCATATGCCAGAAAGCAGCGTCCCGGTTGCGCATCGAAACTATGGCGAGGGCATCCGCACTATCGCGCGCTGACTGAGGGGCTTGTGGAGGCATTTGAAAGCGCCAAACCGTCGCTACGCTATCCGAACTTGCGCGTTGAGCTGCTTACATAGTGCTTACACGATGAGGTACGAATGTGCGCGTAAGCAAAGAGCCTCCCGAGGGAGGCTCTCTAATTCGCTGATTTCCCTAGGAAAACTGGAGCGGGCGAAGGGATTCGAACCCTCGACCCCAACCTTGGCAAGAAGACCGACTGGCTTTTCCTGAGTACGCCTGACTTGGATAAAGTACGCAAATCCAGTGATATAGTGCAACTCATCTTTTCCTAAGCCCGATCGCGTAGCCTAAAATGGGCTTGCCTCTGGTGACAATCTGGTGACAATATGCTCGGCAAGAGATTTTGTCACCAAACGGGGGAAGTTCATGCCCACGGTCAAGCTAACCAAACGCAGCGTAGATGGGCTGCTCCCTCCCGCCAAGGGGCAAGCCGTGCTCTGGGATACGGAAGTCCGGGGCTTCGGCGCACGCATCCTGCCTTCGGGTACAAAGACCTTTATCCTGCAATATCGGAATCCAGAGGGCATCCAGCGCCGAATCAATATTGGCCGATATGGTATACTGACGGTTGATCAGGCTCGCGATCAGGCGAAGCTGCACCTCGCTTCTGTTATCCAAGGCGAAGATCCCGCCGACGAGAATCGCCGGGCACGCAAAGGTATGACGGTCGCTGAGATGTGCGATTGGTATCTCATCGAGGCGCGTGCCGGGAACATCCTCGGAAGGCTGAACCGCCCGATAAAGGCGTCATCGCTTGATATGGATGAAAGCCGGATCAAGACGCACATCATCCCCCTCCTTGGCAAGCGCGTGGTCACGCAGTTGAGCATCGCCGATGTCGAGCAGATGCAATCCGACGTGAAAAATGGGAAAACGGCCAAAGCCCGCACTGGTGGACGAGGTGGAAAGGCGACCGGCGGAGCCGGTGTCGCCTCGCGATGCCTTGGCACAATTCAGGCAATCATCGGCCACGCTAAGCACAAGGGATTGCTGACCAACCACCCCACTCAAGGCGCCAAGAAACTGGCCAGCAAGAAGCGAACCCGACGATTGAGTGTTGCCGAGATCGAGATGCTCGGGAAGGCGCTTGCCTATGCCGAGCAAAATCATGAGAATCCTGTTGCGCTGGGCGTCCTGCAAACACTCCTTCTGACCGGTTATCGCCGGGAAGAGGCGCAAGCCATGCAGAGGGCTTGGGTCAATGCTAGGGGCGGATTTGTCAGTTTCCCTGACACCAAGGGCGGCGCGCAGGTGCGTGCAATTGGGCCGGCAGCGCTCAAAGTAGTCCAGAGTCAGGCTGAAATCGTCGGAAACCCTCACGTTTTCCCGTCTGAAGCTGGGCCCGGCCCCTACACCGCTGTAAGCTCCTGTCTGGACCGTGTTTGCAAACTCGCGGGGATTTCGGGGGTTACACCCCACACCCTGCGGCACACGTTCGGGAGCATCGCTGGCGAACTCGGTTTTTCGGAACTTACGATCCGCGCCATGCTCGGGCACGCCTCCCAGAACGTGACGCAGGATTACATCCATATCGATGAGGCGCTGAAGCTGGCGGTCCAACGGACTTCGGATGAGATCGCTCGGTTGTTGGAGGTCGGAGCGGCGCGACTGCAAACGATGCAGCAAGCCGCGTGACCTTTGATCTACCTGCCTGGGTTATGCCGAGTGGAATTGTGTCCGCAATCCCACTGTTGAAAATTAACCTTCAAGGTGTATATTGAATGGCGAGAAAGAGAGTCCCGCACCACAATCTCTCCGCCGTGCAGGCGAAGTTTTGTGATGTGGCAAGCTTGGAGATCACGCGGACGGCAACGCGTAGTGCTCAAGCCTTGGGCTACTCGCTCGGAGATGTGGTGGTGGTTGTACAGGCCCTTGAACCTCGGGACTTTGTGAAGTCGGAGACGGCTCACAATCCGGTGAACTCGAAGGTCTGGCACGACAGCTACCGGATCCCGTGCGACGGTCTGTATCTCTATCTGAAGTTTGCCGGCGAGACGCTGATCGATGTCGTGCTGACGTCGTTCAAGGAGGTTTGAAGGTGACGCAGACACGGATTCATCCCGAGACCGGCCAGGTCCTCCGCCGCGACGCCCGTGTGCAAACGGTCAGTGTTGGGTCGATGTCGCGCGAGGTCGAGGTGCCGGGCTGGTATCCTGAAGACGATGGTGATTCCATTCATTCAGGTGCCGAGCTGCAAGCTCTGGATCGGGCCTATCTTGAGCTGCGCGCGGCATATGCCGCGCGCGTCAAGGCAGTGCGAAAGAAGCTCGGCCTCACCCAGGAAGAGGCAGGCCGGATTATCGGTGGCGGACGTCGCGCTTTTCAGAAATACGAGAGCGGTACGACACCGCCGAGCGAGGCTGCTGTCGGATTGATCGAAATCCTTGATCGCCACCCCGAGGAATTGGAGACTCTCCGACACCTCCGCAGGCTCTCCTCGCGGGATAGCATTCGGCAACCTTCAACGCCTGTCGGCAAGAAAGGGGCTTCCGCGAAGGGCGTTCGTAGCCCCGCTGTCGCGGCCTGAGTCTGTGTTAGTTTAGCTCAGGCGATGATACGATAGCGTCCGTTGCGGCGCGCGCCCACGAACCGAACGCGACCCGAAGAGCAAAGCCCGGCAATGTCACGTCGTGCAGTTTTGAGGCTTACCTTCCAGTCGGCCGAAATGTCGTCTGCACGGCAAAAATGGCCAGCGCCGACTCGGGCAAGAAACCAGCGCTGCCTCTCGTTCAGCGCTTCGTTTATTGGGTCATTTATTGGGACAGATTCAGGGTCATTTATACGGCCATTTTCAGGCCAATCCTGCCGGGGTGTTTGCGGTACCTGCATGACAGGAGCGCCAAACGTGCGAAGCTGAGCAGCTCGCTGATGCGCTAATTCTGCTGTTTGTGCGCTTTCGATCAAGCCAAGGACAAATGCCCTGATCACAGGGGAGTTTGTTAATAGGCGAAGGAAGAAAACAGTATCCGGTCCATGTTGTCCAGCCATCCAATGCTTAACGGTGCGCTCGCTTGCGTCCGTCATGCTCATAATTTGTTTCACGGCGCGATGGCTGCCTCCGTGTTCACGCCTCAGTAGATCCGCGATGGTTTCGGCATAGTCTTGGCGTCCAGCCAGTGCCCCCTTCCAGGTCGGCAACCTCCTGCCCCTTTTCGGCAACATCTTCCGCTCCTTTCCCACATATACTGGTCAAGGTGCGGGAATGCCGGAGTTGTCCGTAGTTCGCGCTGCAGCGGTTGGTCGCCCTGGCCACGGCAGCATGGTGATCGAAAGGGCGCAAATTGCAGGACCGGGGTTACGACGACAGCGACAGCAAGAACGAGCATGGCCCAAGGCTCGTGCGCGCGGCTGAATATGTCCGCATGTCGACGGACCATCAGAAATACTCGACCGAGAATCAGGCAGATGCGATCCGGCACTATGCTGCCACTCGTGGAATCGAGATCGTGCGAACCTATGCTGACGCGGGGAAAAGCGGGCTCAAGATCGAAGGACGCGACGCTCTCAAGCGGTTGATCGACGACGTTCAAACCGGTGCCGCCGACTTCACGATGATCCTGGTGTACGACATCAGCCGCTGGGGCCGTTTCCAGGACGCTGATGAAAGCGCCTACTACGAATACATCTGCAAGCGCGCCGGGATCGCAGTGCTGTACTGCGCGGAGCAGTTCGAAAATGACGGCAGCCCGGTCTCGACCATCGTAAAGGGCGTGAAGCGCGCGATGGCCGGCGAATACAGCCGGGAGCTTTCGACAAAGGTTTTTGCGGGCCAGGGTCGGCTAATTGAAAAGGGATACCGACAGGGAGGGCCAGCTGGCTTTGGCCTGCGGCGAACGTTGATTGACGAAAGCGGCACGACCAAGGGCGTGCTGACCCGCGGCGAGCATAAGAGCATTCAGACAGACCGGGTAATTCTTACGCCTGGTCCCGACGACGAGATCGCGGTGGTTCGCAGCGTGTACGCCGCGTTTGTCCATGACGAACTCAGCGAGCGCGAAATCGCCGATGACCTTAACAGTCGAGGGATCCTGACTGATCTGGGGCGTGCGTGGACACGCGGGACGGTCCATCAGATGCTCATCAACGGGAAGTATGTCGGCGACAATGTATGGAATCGGCAGTCCTTCAAGCTGAAGAAGAAGCGGGTTCGCAATGACCCGGAAATGTGGATCCGCAGCCCCGGCGCGTTCGAGGCGATTGTCGAGCACGACCTGTTCGACGCCGCGCAGGCCATCATCGGCGCACGCTCATTCAGGCTGTCAGATGCCGACATGATCGAGGCGCTTCGGGAGGTCTATCAGACCAAGGGCATTCTATCCGGCATCATCATCGACGAGTGTGAAGGGCTGCCGTCGAGCAGCGCTTACTCTTCTCGGTTTGGCAGCTTGCTCCGGGCCTACAGTCTCGTCTGTCAAACGGCGTTCAAAAGGGACCCCCGATCGGCGTCGAAGAGGGACCCCCTTTTTCGGATATGATGTTGGTTTGTTGAAGATGGCCTTGCGCTGCGTGCGGCGGAGGGCGGGCGTAGCCCGACCGGAGGCGCGCGCAGCGCAAGATAGATTTTTGAAGGCGCCGAAGGTAGCGGTCAGCTGCGGTTTTTGAAGCGCCAGCTGTCGTTGCCCGTCTCGATGATATCGCAGTGGTGGGTGACGCGGTCGAGCAGCGCCGTAGTCATCTTGGGATCCCCGAAGACGGTAGGCCACTCGCCGAAGGCAAGGTTGGTGGTGATGATGACGCTGGTGCGCTCATAAAGCTTGCTGATGAGGTGGAACAGCAACTGCCCTCCCGAGCGTGCGAACGGCAGATATCCAAGCTCGTCGAGCACGATCAGATCGAGCCGCGACAGCTGCGCCGCCAGGGTCCCGCCTTTGCCGATCCGGGTCTCCTCTTCGAGGCGTGTCACCAGATCGACGGTGTTGAAGTAGCGGGCGCGAGCGCCCCTTCGCACGACATTGGCGGTGATCGCGATGGCGAGGTGGGTCTTGCCTGTCCCCGTGCCGCCGACCAGCACGATATTGCGGCGAGGCGGGAGGAAGGAGCCATCGTGAAGGGAGCGGATCATCTCCTCATTGATCGGTGTGCCCTCGAAGCTGAACCGCTCCAGGTCCTTCACCACGGGCAGCCTCGCAGCCGTCATCCGATAGCGGATGGAGGCTGCATCCCGGTGGGTCGCCTCAGCACGGAGCAGGTCGGTCAGTATCTCCATGGTGGTGCGCTTGCGCTGGAGGCCGGTGGTGACCGCCTCGTCGAACGCCGCCGCCATGCCCTTGAGTCCGAGGCCGCGCATCGTGTCGATCATATCATGCCGCTGCATCATAGCCTCGCAGCAGATCATAGCGGGCACAGTCGGCGAGCGGAGGATGCTGCAGCATCCGGTCTTCCGAAGTGACGATGCTGTGGGGTGTCGCCGGCTCGCGGCGCCGGGAGAGGATGTTGAGGATCAGCTCGTCGCTGGCCGTTCCGTTCGCCAACGCTTCGCGCACGGCAGCCTCTACCGGCTCCAGGCCATCGGTGAGCACCGCCGAGAGGACCCGCACGAACCTGCGATCGGCCTCGTCCCCGGTGCCGAGCCTTCGCCGTAATCGGTGCAGGGCGGGCGGCAGATCCCAGTCCTGGAACGGTGCGCCGTTACGCAGCGCGCCGGGCTTGTGCGCGAGGACCGGCAGATAATGCCAGGGATCGTATATCGTGCGGTTCCGACCGAAGTGGCGCTCATGCTCCCCGACGATCGCATCGCCGCAGCGTATGACGATGCGATCGGCATAGGAGCGCACCTGAACGGTCCGGCGTGCGGCCGTCGACATGACCGAGTAGCGGTTGCGATCGAAGCTGATGAGGCAGGTGCCGGTGACGGCATGCTCGCTCTCATGGAAGCCGTCGAACGGTGCCAGGATCGGCTGCAGGGCCGGTCGCTCCATATCCAGCGCCTCGGCGACGGTAATATCCCCGCGTTCGGGATGGGCATGATGCTCGGCCCAGCGCCGGCACTCGGCCTCCAGCCACCCGTTGAGCTCGGCCAGGCTGGCGAACCGGAGTCGCGGCTGGAAGAAGCGGCCTCGGATCGTCTGGACCTGCTGCTCGACCTGGCCCTTCTCCCATCCCGCCGCCGGCGAGCAGGCGGTCGGCTCGACCATGTAATGATCGGTCATGATCAGGAAGCGGCGGTTGAACACACGCTCCTTGCCGGTGAACACGGCCGTCACCGCCGTCTTCATATTATCGTAGATACCGCGTCGCGGCACACCGCCGAAGAACGCGAACGCCCGGGCATGGGCATCGAACAGCATCTCCTGGCCCTCGCGCGGATAGGCCCGGACATAGGGTGCGCGCGAGTCGCAGAGACGCATATGCGCCACCTTCACCCGCATCGGCTTGCCGGCGATCTCCACATCCTCGTGGCTCCAGTCGAACTGGTAGGCCTCACCCGGCTGGAAGGTCATCGGGATGAACGCCGGTGCGCCTTCGCCAGCATCCTTCCGCCGCGCAGCACGCCAGCGCGCCGCATAGCGGCGCACCGCATCATAGGATCCATCGAACCCCTCGCGCACCAGCAGGTCATGGATACGCGTCATCCGTAGCCGATCGCGGCGGCCGCGCCCCTCGTTCTCCTCAAGCAGCGCATCGAGACGATCCTGATAAGGACCGATCCGCGGCAGCGGCTGGACTTTGCGCTGATAGTTGAACGCCGCCTCCGGCGACCGGATCGCCTTGCGGACTACCTTCCGCGACAAACGAAGGTCGCGCGCGATCGCCTTGATCGCCTTCCCCCCTGCATGCTCACGCCGAATCCGAACCACTGTCTCCACGATCAACATCCCGTTCTCGCCAACTGATCAAAACCAGTCGGCCGACTAAATCCCCGGGATGAAGGGGTCCTTTTTGCACGCCGATCACCCCACGAAGGGGGTGCCTATTGCACGCTGATCCTCACGCTTCGGTCACATCGGCAAGGATGCGCGGCTTGGTCACGCTGCGGAAATAGCCATCGACAGTGGGCTTCCAGCCTGCCGCCACGACATCAAGACCAACGGCATGCGCCAGCACGTGGCTGTGAGCGATGCGGCGTGCAACGCTATGCGTCGACACCCTGCCATTGTCGTATTTGGGGACGATCTCGGCCTGCGCGTTCACCGCCAGCGATGTGCAATGGGCAAACAGACTGGCCTGCTCATCGGCGTCGAAGGCCAGAAGCGCGTCCCAAAGTTCCTTGTCGGACTCCGGCAGTCGATCCTCCCAGCGATTCATGCGCTCGGCGATGGCCCGCGCGGGAGCACTGTCGCGCAGACCTGCAGGTGGATTGGCAAAGGACACCCGGTTGAGCGACAGTTGCAGACAGCTCTCGCGGCTGTAGCTGTAGAAGGTGTCGAGCACGAGCGCGTGCAGCACCGTCGCGAAGGCTGTGGCGGGGCTTTGGGCAAAGGCATCCTGCAATGCAAGCGTGCGCCAGGCGGTCAGGTCGGCAACCAGCCGGTCGGGCAACGGCTTGAGGATGTCGTCGTCGGCATCTTCTTCTTCAGTTCCAGTAGGCGCCGAACCGCTGGCGTTTGGTGCGGTCCCACGGTGGTTTGCGCCAGGTATTGGCTCGCCCGAAACGGGATCGACCCCGGAGCCATCGTCTTCGCCGCTGACTTCCACCACCGGTTCGTCTTCGGCTCGGACGTAGCCCCGCTCAATGCAAAGCGAACCATCCGCCTCGATGGTCACAAAGGCACCGGCGATTGCCATTTCGGCAGGATCGAAAATCATGGGCCGGTCGACCAGCTGGCCGATTTCCGTTTCAAGCCCTTCGATCCGCGCATAGACGTCCTGCGGCACGTTGGGGTCGTCGGTCCATTCGGTCTCGATCTGCTCGATTTCAGCCTGAAGCGCCGTGAGTCTTGCCTGCTCAGCCTCAGTCATGGGTAATTCTGCGCCAACGATCTCACGGTGTCCGTTGGTCGCATTCCATGGCAGGTCGACGGCAGTTGCCACCCATTTCCAGCCTTCAGTGCCAATGCGGTTGCCCTCGGCGGCAAGTTTCGCGTCGACCAAGCGGTCGAGCAGTGCAGGATCGGTGAGCCAGCCGCCGTCATCGTCCTCGAACAAGTCGCGCATCACGCCGCCGCCTGCTGCGACATAGGCATCGACGGTGACGAACCGCACCCGCTTGTCGGCAACCCGGACGCTGTTTTCCGTCAGGCGCTGGCGGATGTAGGCGGCGGATTTGTTGAAGCTATGGGTGAGCATTTCCCATACCTGCTCCTGGCGCTCATGATCTTCGGACACGGTGAACGCCATCAACTGGTCCAGCGACATGCCGTCCTCGGCATAGATATCGTGGAGTTTGGGCGAGACCGACGCCAGTTTGAGACGCTGGCGCACGACGGCGGGCGTGGTCATGAAATGCGCGGCGATGTCTTCGGCGGCGCTGCCCTTGTCGACCATGGCCTGCATTGCCCGGAATTGGTCAAGCGGATGCAACTGCTCCCGGTGCGCATTTTCGGCATAGCTGTCTTCTTCAGCCGAAACGTCATTGTCCGCCGCCTTGACGATGCAGGGAATCGGCGCGGTGCGCGCCAGGCGCTTCTGTTTCACCAAATGCTCAAGGGCGCGATAGCGGCGACCACCGGCAGGAACTTCGAAGATGCCGGTCTCCTGACCTTCGGCATCAAGTACCGGGCGCACGTTGAGGCTCTGAAGCAACGTCCGGCGCGCGATATCCTCGGCAAGTTCGGGGATCGACACGCCGGCCTTCACGCGGCGGACATTGGATTGTGACAGGATCAGATGGTCGAAGGGAATGTCACGCGAAGGGCTGAGGGTGATTTTTGCAGGCTGTCTGGCCATGGCAGGTCTCCGTGACGGGCCGCCGCGAGACACTCTCTCGGCTTCCAAGCCCGTCACGAAGGCCCTGGCCTTCCTCTTCCTCTGGGGCCGCCGCAGGCGGACCAACCCGTGATCTGGCAGGCCGCCAGGCTACCAGACTTCAGCCATCCCCTTCTGCCACGGCGCGTTCCCTCAGCTGCTTTTCAGCTCCCAGGATCGAACCCGCCTGACGGGCTGCCGCGACGTAGGCCGATATGGGCAACGCGGTGTCGAAGAGGATATCCCGCTCGATACCGAGGCCGAACGGTAGGCGCAGCGACTGCAATTCCCGCAACGAAAAGCTGCCGAGTTCAGGGCAGCCAAGGCCGAGATCGGCAAGGCCGAACAGGATGTCGTCCTCGTCGAGTTCGGTGGCAAGCCAGGTGGCCGCGCCAAGCGGATTGAAGAAGCGGACAACGGGAACCGGATCAGGCTCTCGTTCGCCTTGTGCCTGCGCATTGCGGCGCGCGAGCATGTTCGCGAGCAAGGCCGCACGGATTTCGGGGGTGAGGAGGTTCATGCCGCCAGCCTCCCTTCTAGCTCGAAGCCGTCGACTTCGTCCTCACCAGCGACATCAAGGCCAGTCGATGCAGTGTCACGACAGGCGAGGATATAATCTGCCGCCTTGGAGGCAGCGCTGGCGGCGCGCAGGATGGCGCGATTGTCTTCCCGGATAATCTGGAGCCACG
The DNA here is from genome assembly GCF_002355855.1 of Sphingobium cloacae. NCBI lineage: Bacteria > Pseudomonadati > Pseudomonadota > Alphaproteobacteria > Sphingomonadales > Sphingobiaceae > Sphingobium > Sphingobium cloacae. The sequence continues at coordinate 2,773,448 of NZ_AP017655.1, read as the reverse complement.
AGCCGATGTAATCAGCGTGGCGAACGCTTGGCACAATCCCGAGCGCTGCGCAGATGAAGGCTCCGGCCATTTCCGCGACCAATTCTTCGCGGCCATAGTCCTTGGAGCCGAAGCTGCCTATCTGATCGCGGCCAAGTCGGGTGGCATGGCCAGTCCAATGGCCCAGTTCGTGAAAAGCCGTGCGATGCCAGTTGATCGGCTCATGGAAATCGTCGGGCCGCGGCACGGCGACATAGTCATGCCCCGGGCTGTAATAAGCGGACGGGCCACCGATGCGAAAATCGGCGCCCGTCGCGGCAATCAGTTCCTCGGCGTGCGGCAGGATCAGGCCATCCGGGATGGGCGGCGGTGGGAGACAGATATGTTCGGGCAGGTCGTCACACTGGTCGACCGAGAACACCGTGAAATGCTTGAGGAACGGAATCCCGCCACTGGTTGCGGTGCCTTCGGTATCCGCTCGGCGACGTTCGCTGCTGGGCACAAAGCGGCGGGTGTAGATGATACCGACACCGCGTTCGCCGCGACGCACCGAGCCCCCCAAGGCCGCAGCCTGCCGGAACGTCAGGAACGCATGGTTTGAGAAGCCTCGGGAGACGACGGCATGCCAGAGGGTAAGCACATTGATGCCACTGTATCGACGGGAACTGACAGCATTGTGCGGCATGCCGATGCCGGCATTGGCCGTTCCCCAGGGCTGAACCCATGGGACGCGCCCAGCCTCGAGATCAGCGATGATCCGGTCGGTGATTTGCTGGTAAAGATTGATTCGCTCAGGGTTTGAGCGGGCAACATGTCGTTGCGCCATGGCAGGTCTCCGCGACGGACCCGCAGCGAGCCTCTCTCGCCGCTCTCAGCCCGTCACGGGACAATCCCGCTCTCTTCCTCTCGCGGGGCGTTGCGGGGCGGCAGTCCCGCACGAAGGGGTCTGATGAGACCGGTGGGCTCGGCAGCAGGGGAATGCTTTCCCCTAGAATGCGGCAATTTTGCTCGGGGCAATTTTGAACAGAATGCGAACAGTATTGGGATATAAAAAATCATCCAAAATTTCGTGGAACGACAAACTTTTACTTGCACGTATGGACCGGGCTGACCTAGATATCGATACATCAAGTTTCTGGAAGGTTCCGGAAAATGATTCGGGGGCGCCATGGCCGGAGACAAGCCAAATCTACGATGGGGCGTGGAGCAAAAGCTCCAATTCATCGAGTTCCGTTTGTTCTGGGAAGGTCATGTCAATCGAAGTGATCTGATTGAGCAGTTTGGCGTCTCACCCAATCAGGCATCCGGTGACCTGAACCGCTACATCGCACTGGCACCGGACAATATGGTCTACGACAAGAGCGGCAAAACCTATGTCCGCTCATCCGGTTTCATTCCGCTGTTTCTCAAGCCAGACGCCACAAGCTATCTGTCCCAGGTGCGTTCTGTGGCGGAAGGGATTGTCGCGAGCCATGATTCCTGGATCGGCAGTCTGCCTGCATTCGACGCTCCGCCTGCGCCAGCACGCGGGGTAGACCCGAAGATACTGCGCACGATTGTGATTGCTGCCCGGCGGAAAGAAGCGGTCGAAATACTGTATCAGTCCATGGCGTCGCCGGAGCCGCAGTGGCGGTGGGTAGCCCCTCATGCCCTCGCTTTTGATGGGTTCAGATGGCACGCCAGATCCTTCTGCGAGAAGAGTGGCGAGTTCCGGGATTTTGTTGTCTCCAGAGTGATCGAGACACGCCATACAAGGCCGTCATCTTCATCGCCTTTATCCGATGCAGCCTGGCATGAGATGGTGGCGCTGGAGATCGGCCCTCACCCCGACCTCAGTCCGAACCAGAAGCGCGTGATTGAGCTAGATTACGGGATGCACGAAGGTCGGGTCAGCATCACCGTTCGGCGTGCGCTCCTTTATTACGCATTGCGGCGGCTGGGCCTTGATACGGACCCTGCGGCTCGCGCTCCGCAGGACCAGCAGATTGTTTTACTGAATGGCGAATCCGTCAGGGAGTTGGCTGCGTGAATATCTTCGAACTCGATAAAGCGCTCGTTGACCGATATGCCTCGTTCGCTCGTTCTTTCTCTGCCATCCGTGCGCTGGAAATCGATCAGCAGGTCCGGTCCATCTATGAGCAGGGCCGTTTCTGGCCCGACCCCCTGATCACGATCAATCCACGCTTTGAGGCCGGAAAATCGATCGATGAGCTGGTCGTATCGGGTGACGTTGCGCCAGAACTGGCGTCGATCTTCGCCGCTGGACCGGATCGAACACCGATTCGCCTGCATCGGCATCAGGAACGGGCCGTTGCGAAAGCCCGGAACCGTGAGAGCTTCGTTGTCACGACCGGAACAGGTTCGGGTAAATCACTGTGCTTTTTCGTGCCCATCGTGGATGCCATCGTCCGGGCAAAGAAGGCCGGGGAAGCCCCGCGTACCAAGGCTATCATCATTTATCCGATGAATGCGTTGGCAAATTCGCAGCTGGGAGAGATCCGGAAGTTTGTCGATGATGCTGGTTTGCCGGTGCATCTGCGTCCTACCGTCGCGCGCTATACCGGTCAGGAAACGGATGAAGAGCGTCAACAGATATCGCGGGACAAGCCCGATATCCTGCTAACAAACTTCATGATGCTCGAACTGCTGATGACTCGGCAGGAGCGCCTTGATCGGGCGGTCATAGACAACGCCCAGAACCTTGATTTCCTCGTTCTCGATGAACTTCACACCTATCGTGGTCGGCAAGGCGCCGATGTCGCCATGCTGGTTCGGCGCGTAAAGCAGCGCCTCACGCCATCGAAAGATCTGATCTGCATCGGCACGTCAGCCACCATGTCGAGCTCGCCCGACGAAGCCGAGAGAGCGGCAGCAGTTGCCGAAGTTGCGACCAAGCTGTTTGGGCAGTCTATCGGTGTTGGTAGTATCATCGATGAAAGTCTCGCCCGCGCCACGTCTCCCGCAATCAAGGCAGAAACGCTGGGCGAACAGCTTCGCCAGGCTGTGCTGCAGCCGCTTGCCGGCAGTCTCACGGATGCTGATCTCACGCTTCATCCGCTGGCGTGCTGGATCGAGACTCAGGTCGGTCTCGACGACGCCGAGAAGCTGCGGCGCCGAAAGCCGATGACCCTTACCACTGCAGCGCAAGCATTGAGCCTTCAGACGGGCGCATCCGAAGAGGATTGCAGTCGCGCGATAGCGGATATGCTTGCCATGATGGGCAAGCCAGAGAGTGAGCGCGGAGGGACTTCTTCAAGGGCCTTTCTTGCGTTCAAACTTCACCGTTTCATTTCTGGCGCCGGTCAAGCTTATTCGACATTAGAACCATCCGAACAGCGTCGGGTCAGTCTCGAGGGACAGAAGTTCCATCCCGATGACCCTGAGGCACGCCTTTACCCATTGTTCTTCTGCCGCGAATGCGGTCAGGAACATCATAGCGTGTCCATCACGAATGCTGATGGCGCGCATCGCGTCATTGCTCGCTCTATTGATGAGGCTGCCCGCGACGAGGCAGAGCCTGATGGCACGGAAACGGGTTATCTGGTGCCTGCGGTCAACGCAGGTTTCCGGTTTGCAGGCAGTCCGGATGACTATCCTGACGAATGGCTGGAGCCTACGGCAAGCGGTGAGATTCGTCTGAAGTCCGCGCATCGCGGAAAGCATGAAGGGCGGCTTGTCATGGTGCGCCCGGACGGCAGCTTTGGCGACGAGGGCATCCCGGCGTGGTTCTTTTCAGGAAAGTACCGCTTCTGCCCGGAATGCGGTCATCAGCCAGCATCACAAGCGCGTGAAATCAACAAGCTGGCCGGTCTGTCCGCTGAAGGACGAAGTTCGGCTACCACCCTGATCGTTGCTACCATTCTGGCATGGATGGAGCGGGATGGGTCGCTCCACCCGCATACCCGCAAGTTGCTCGGCTTCACCGACAACCGGCAAGACGCAGCGCTTCAGGCAGGTCACTTCAATGATTTTATCTTTGTCACCCTTCTGCGTGCAGCGATCCTGCGGGCGGTCAGGAATGCCGGTCCCCAGGGGCTAAAGGCAGACAAGTTTGGTGAGGCCGTGCGGTTGGCCTTGGGCTTCGACCTCGACGATAAGGAACGCCTTGGCGAATGGATGCTCGATCCGAACGCCAAGGGCTACCAAAACCGGCAGGAGGCCCAAGAGGCTCTGTCCGAAGTTTTGGCTCACCGGCTTTGGGCAGATTTGCGCAGAGGGTGGCGTTACACAAATCCCAATCTGGAAGAAGTCGGTCTGGTCACGGCGCACTTCCCGGGGCTGGATGATCTGATTGGCGACGACGAAGAGTTTGCCGGCAATCCGCGCCTGGCGTCGGCAACGCCAGACCAGAGACGTCATTTGTTCGAAATCCTGTTCGATCAGATGCGGCAGGGTCTCGCGGTTGCAACGGACGCGCTTGACCGGGGCAAGGTGAAGCAATCGGCAGAAGTATCACGCAACCGCCTGCGGCTTCCGTGGGCTATCGACAGGGAGGAGGAAAACACGCTGCGGGAGTGTGGTTTCCTGATGATTTCGCCTCCTCGAAGCGGCACCATACGAGCTTCTGAAGCAGCCTTGATTCTGCGGGCTGGCCGCCAGAGCAAGCTCGGCAAAGCCCTGCGCCATCCTAAGCTTTGGAACAACGAACAGGTTCCGGCGAAAGAGTATGACGAACTGATCGAGACCTTGCTGAAGGCTGCCGAGGCCCATCAGTTCGTGCGACGGGTCAATGTCGGTTATGAGGCGCCGGCATGGCGCATGGCGCCGACAGCAATCCGCCTGATCCCTGCTGACGCACGTCGTGATGGCAAGCGGCAGAACCTTTTCTTCCGGGATTTGTACGAGCAGGTCGCAGACATGCTCAGCCATCCCGGCGATCTTCCCTACAGTTTCGAGGCCAGGGAACACACGGCACAGGTCGATCAGGAAGTACGGGCGTGGCGGGAAGATCGCTTCCGCTTTGAGCAGCCGGATCGTGAAAGGTTGAAAACCAATCTTGAGCAAATGCGAGAGCAAGGTGAGCCGAATAGCTTCCTTCCTGCTCTGTTCTGCTCACCGACAATGGAGCTTGGCGTCGATATCAGCGCATTGAATGCTGTTTACCTGCGTAACGTGCCTCCGACTCCCGCCAACTATGCCCAACGCTCAGGCCGAGCGGGGCGTAGCGGGCAAGCGGCGTTGATCGTTGTCTATTGCGCTGCCCAATCGCCCCACGATCAATATTATTTTGCGGATCAACAGGCTGTGGTTGCAGGCGCCGTGCGACCGCCAGCGCTTGATCTCGCCAATCAGGACCTCCTGCGTAGCCACCTCCACGCCGAATGGCTTGCTGCAGCCAATGTGCCGCTGAAATCCTCCATTCCGGAAAACCTGGACATGGGCGGAGATGGGAAGCCGTTGACGGTAGAAATCAACGACGGCTTACAGGTGCTTGCAGCAAGTGGGGCAGCCAAGCCAATCCTGCGCCGCCTCATCGATTCCATGCTACCTGCAGTCAATCTTCGAGATGCACCCTGGCTTGCGGACGTCGATGCCTTTGTCGAGCGGACCGACAAGGAGGCCTTAGCCTCGTTGAGTGAGGCCTTCGATCGCTGGCGCAATTTGCACAGCAGTGCGCGCCGCGAACAGGAACTGGCTCACGCCATCCAGAATAAGGTGGGTCTGAAGGCCGGGGAGAGAACTGCAGCAGCCGGTCGGTATCGCAATGCATCCAGAGAGCTTGAGATCCTTGAGTGCGGGAAGGCATCCAACAGTTCGGACTTCTATACCTATCGCTACCTCGCCACCGAGGGCTTTCTGCCGGGCTACAACTTCCCCCGTCTCCCGCTTTACGCCTTCATCCCGGCTGCCAAAAGCGCGGTTTTGCAACGTCCGCGCTTCCTCGCGATCGCCGAATTCGGTCCGAACAGCATGATCTATCATGAAGGCCGGGCCTACCGCGTAACCAAGGCAAAACTCCCCGCCGAGGGCCGAATGGACAACGGACAGCTGGCGACGTCGACACTGATCCTGTGCCCTGAGTGCGGAGCTGCGCATACCGACGAGCTTCAGGAACGTTGCCACGCGTGCCACACTTCGTTGGGTGGTGCGGAGCGGCTCGATACCGTGTTCCGCATCGACAATGTCGAGACGGCGCCAGCTGAGCGAATCACGGCCAATGACGAGGATCGTCAACGCCGCGGTTTCGAGATCCAGACGGTCTTTCAGTGGCCAGTCCATAATGGTGCGCCAGACATCCGATCCACGGTGCTTGGTCACGCTGGAGAGGACTTACTGACACTGGATTATGGCGCAGCAACAAAGCTCTCGCGCATCAACAAGGGGCTGCGGCGGCGAAAATCGAAATCGATCTGCGGATTCTTCATCGACCCCAATTCGGGACGATGGCTGAAAGATCCTGCCAATGGTGACGATGATGATGGCATGGGCGATCCGACCCAGGCCAAGCCGCAGCGGATCGTCCCGATGGTCGAGGATCACAAAAACGCACTGTTGTTGCAACCACAGGTATCCTTCAGCACGGAGGAAATGGCGACATTCCAGCACGCGTTTATTCGCGGCACACAGCTGGTTTTCGAGCTGGAAGAGGGTGAAATTCTCGGCGAATCTTTGCCGAGCCGCGACATTCGCAATGCCATTCTTCTATATGAGGCGACCGAGGGCGGCGCTGGCGTGCTGAACCGGCTGGTGGCTGACCCCAAAAAGGTCGCCGAAGTCGCTCAGGTGGCGCTCACACTCATGCATTATCGCGAGCCATTTGAGCCCGCCGATATGCTGGAGACTGATGATGCCTGCGTTGCCGGATGTTATCGCTGCATCCTGTCCTATTTCAATCAGCCTGATCACGAGCTGATTGATCGCCGTCACGAACAGGTGATCGAAGTCCTTTGCAAGCTCGCACATGCGACTGAAGTTGGGCTGGAAAACACTGGAACGGAGCATCCATGGCTGGCCTCAGTTGAGCAATGGGGTGTTCCAACACCTTCGGCGATCACCATCGACGGATCGGTGCAGGAATTGTTCTGGCCCGCGCGAGGCGTCCTCGCAGTGCCTGGCGGCCCGACACCCGGTCTGGTGGCTGAAGCTTCTGCGCTTGGCATTCTCGACATCATATCGTTGCCCCTGACGCCTGATGAGCAGGCTAGGCACGAACTCCTTGCAGCTTTGGGAATTAGCGCATGAACGCGATTGTTTTTTCTCCCGGAGACATGGTGCGCGCGCGTGGCCGCGAATGGATTGTTCTGCCTTCCCCGTCGGAAGAGTTGCTCAATGTGCGGCCATTGTCGGGCACGGATGATGACGCTCAGCTGATTGCACCCGCGCTGGAAACATCTCCAGTTTCGGCCGCAAGCTTTGCCGCACCGACCTCGGATCGCCTGGACACACAGGATGGAGCCAGATTGCTGGCAGATGCTTTACGGCTGTCGCTTCGCCGCGGGGCTGGGCCATTTCGAAGCGCGGCCCATCTCGGGGTAGAGCCTCGCGCATATCAGCTTGTTCCGCTCATGATGGCACTCAAGCAATCGGTTGCTCGGCTGCTGATCGCAGACGATGTCGGCATAGGCAAAACCATCGAGGCGGGTATGATCCTGCGCGAATGGCTGGATCGCGGGATCGTTGATCGCTTTGCCGTGCTCTGCCCGCCGCATCTCGTCGACCAATGGGTTAGCGAACTTGGCGAAAAGTTCGATATCGACGCGGTTGCTGTAACTGCTGCTAGGGCGCGCGGTCTTGAGCGCGGGCTGCCCACCTCACAAAGCCTCTTCGAGGCCTATCCCTTTACGGTCGTCAGTCTCGACTACATCAAGGCCGACAGTCGCCGGGACGATTTTGCTCGGGCGTGCCCCCCCTTTGTGATTGTCGATGAGGCGCATGCCTGCGTCGGCAACGAACGTGGCAAGCATCAACGCTACGATTTGCTTGAGCGACTTGCCGCAGAAGGCGAGCGGCACTTGCTCCTGCTCACAGCCACGCCACATAGCGGCGACACTGTGGCCTACGATCGCTTGCTTGGCCTTGTGCACAAGGATCTGCAGGGCGGCCCCGATGCGGGCGACAGCAATGCCCGAGAGCGCTACGCCCGACGTCTGGCGCAGCATTTTGTACAGCGTCGCCGCCCAGACATTCAGGACGGCTGGGACGAACAGCGCGCCTTTGCGAAACACGAGGCCAAGGAAGCGCCGTTCACGCTGACAGGAGACTTCGCGGCATTTCAGGATGCTGTGCTGGACTATTGCCTGTCGGTGACCGAGCGCGCCGGGTCCGATCAGCGCCATCGTCGCCTTGCCTTCTGGGGAACGTTGGCCCTGATGCGCTGCGTTGGCTCATCGCCCGCTGCGGCCTTGAGTGCCCTGCGTAATCGGCTGGGCGGGATGGCTGAGGAGGAAGCAATCGAGCCGGTGGTCTTCGATGCTGAGGACGGCGTGCTCAATGACAGCGATGTAGAACCCGCGACCGCGAGTGAGCATGGCGAAGAGGGAGCTGCGCTGCGCGGTCTGATCGACCTTGCACAAACCTTGTGCAGCAGGCGTGATGACGATCCGAAGGTGAGGCAGCTTGTTGCCGAACTTCGTCCCTTGCTGAAGGACGGCGTGAAACCGGTCATTTTCTGCCGCTTTATTGCAACGGCAGAGGCGCTGGGGGAAACGCTGCGTACAATCTTCCCAAAACATCAGATCGCGGTGGTGACTGGCACGCTGGCACCCGACGAACGCCGGGTTAGGGTGGATGCGCTGGAGCCGCATGAGAACCGTATCCTGGTGGCGACGGACTGCCTGTCGGAGGGGATCAACCTCCAGAGCCTGTTCGATGCGGTGGTCCATTATGATCTCAGCTGGAACCCGACACGGCACCAACAGCGCGAAGGCCGGGTCGACCGGTTCGGCCAGCGGGCGAAGGTCGTGCGCTCGATCATGATGTATGGCGACAACAGCCCCATCGACGGTGCCGTTCTCAACGTGATCCTGCGCAAAGCTGAAGCCATCGAAAAGGCTACCGGCGTCAGCGTTCCGATGCCGGAGGATCAGGAGAGCGTGACTTCGGCGCTGATGCAGGCGGTTCTGCTTCATCGCGGCGGTAGCGCGCGCAGCCAGATGGCTTTTGATTTCGGCCCGGGGGCCGAGCTGTTCGAACGCCAATGGCGCGATACGGCGGAAGGCGCCAAAGCCAGCCGCGCACGCTATGCACAAGGCGCGCTGAAGCCGGATGAAGTGCTGCCCGAATGGCGCAAGATGCGGGCGCTCAACGGAGGCCCGCAAGAAGTCTCCCGTTTCACAGAGCGGGCTCTGAAGCGCGTGCAGGCCCCGCTTGAGGCTTCAAAGGGTCACTCCCTTCTGCACACCGATTTCCTGCCTGACATTATGCGCGAACGGCTCCAGCAGCGCGGGCTTAAAGGGACAAGGCGGATCAGCTTTGAGGATGATCCACTTCCCGGCATCACTTATGTCGGGCGAGTGCATCCTATCGTCGCGGTGCTGGCAGAAACACTCGCCGAAGGCGCACTCGATCCTGCTGGCGCAGACGGCAAGGCCCTTGGCCGCGCCGGCGTCTGGCGGACCCGGGCGGTCACCCAGATGACGACGCTGCTCGTCCTGCGGCTGCGCTACAAGCTGGTGACGAGCGGACGTCTGAACCGGCTGCTGCTGGCCGAAGAGGCTACAGGGCTTGCCTTCTCTGGCCTCGGTCAGGATGTCGCGCTCAATGCCGAAGGCGCGCTGTCGCTGCTTGAGGCCGAGGCATCAAGCAACATGGATGAAAGCGCCCGTATTAGGCAGATCGAGGCCGCGCATGAGCGTCTCTCCGCTTATCGCCCGGCCATTGAGGCTTTCGCGCATCAAAGGGGTGAAGCCCTGTCTCACGATCATCTGCGTCTGACCGAAGCGGCAGGCGGCGGTGCGACCGTCAAGGTGACCCCGGTCCTCCCTGCGGATATCATTGGCCTCTATGTTCTTCTGCCGGAGGTCAACTGATGTCCCGGCCCACCAAACGCGCAAGTGACACAGGCTTTGCCGCGCTCACCATCGAAGGCGGACTGATTGCACCCAATCAGGTTCAGGCCATCGCTTCTGCCGCGCCCGACCAGAAGACTGCGGCTGATTATGGCTGCCCCAAGGGCACGGGCCTGCGCGACGAGATCACGCGCTATTTCCGTATCGCCCAGGCCCATTGGCAGGGTTACGCACGGCTCGAACAGCCGACGATGCAGCAGACGGCGGAGTTCGCCCGCAATCTGCTCGAGCAGGCATTCGGCTTTGAACTGACCGGGCCGCACCACCACATGCGCGAGGATCGACGCTTCACCATTGCATGGGAAGCCAAGGGTGGGCGTGTGCCCGTGGTCATCGCGCCTCCGGCACCGGCCGACAAGGGCAAGGCTGGCGACGGGTTTGCCCGGGCGCTTCCCGAGTTCGGCGATGGTGCCGACGGCCGCATTGCGCGCCGTTCGCCGACCGTCCTGTTGCAGGACTGGCTGAACGCGAACCCGGATTTCCTGTGGGGCCTCGTTTTTGCGGGCGACCGCGTGCGGCTGATGCGTGACAATGCCAGCCTGACCCGGCCTGCATGGATCGAGGCAGACCTTGGCGCGGTCTTCCGCGACGAGATGTTCGCCGATTTCGCGGCGCTGTGGCTGCTGATCCACGCGAGCCGTTTTGGAGCCGAGGGCGCGGCGGCCAGCGATTGCGCGCTAGAACGCTGGCGCGAGGCTGGCATGCGGGCGGGTACGTCCGCACGTGAGCGGTTGCGCGTCAATGTCGAGGAAGCGCTGATGGCGCTGGGGCAAGGCATCCTCGATGCCAATCCCGCCATCCGGGAACGGCTCGATACCAACCAGCTGACCATGCCGCACCTGTTCGAACAGTTGCTGCGCGTGGTCTATCGCCTGATCTTCCTTGGCGTAGCCGAAGACCGCGACCTGCTGCACCCGCCTGCAACGCCCAAGGCGGTGCGCGACCTCTACAGCAACAACTATGGTTTCGCTTGGGCCAGAGACCGGTCGACACGCCGCAACGCGCATGATCATCACCATGATGCCTGGGAGGGCGTGAAGGTCACGTTCCGCGCGTTGGAACGTGGCGAGAAGCTGCTGGGCCTCCCGGCACTCGGCGGCCTGTTCGACCGTTCGCTCACGCCCGATCTCGACGCTGCGCAAATCCCTAACCGCGCGCTGTTGGCCGCTGCGTTCAAGCTGGGTTGGCTGATCGAGGATGGCCGCCGCGTGCGGATCAACTGGCGCGATATGGCGACCGAGGAACTGGGCAGCGTGTACGAAGGGCTGCTCGAACTCGTGCCCACACGCAAGGACGACGGACGTACCTTCGAATTTGCGGGCGGCGCAGAAGCGCGTGGCAATGCACGCAAGGTTTCGGGCAGCTACTACACGCCGGACAGTCTGGTGCAGTGCCTGCTCGACAGCGCACTCGATCCGGTGCTGGAACGGGCCGAGGCAGAAGGCGGCGCGGACGCCATCCTTGAGCTGAACGTCATCGATCCCGCCTGCGGATCAGGCCACTTCCTGCTGGGCGCGGCACGTCGAATGGCGACGCGGGTGGCGCAGCTGCGCAATCCCGATGCGCCCGATTACAATGCGGCGATGCGCGATGTGGTGCGCAACTGCATCCACGGGGTAGACCGCAACCCGATGGCGATTGAGCTGGCCAAGGTGGCGCTGTGGATTGAATCGGTGGAGCCGGGCAAGCCGCTGGGCTTCCTTGATGCCAATATTCAATGCGGGGATAGCCTGCTGGGCGTGTTCGATCTTAAGGCGCTGGATGAGGGCATTCCCGATGATGCCTACAAGCCGCTGACCGGCGACGACAAGGATACGGCGAAGTATTTCGCCAAGCGCAACAAGGATGAGAAGAAGGGCCAGGGCACGCTCGATTTCATCGGCGGCGGCGGCACGCTGCCCCCGGCCAGGCTGGCCGCGACGATGGATGACTTGCGCCATCTGCCCGAAGACAGCGTGGCTCAGATTGCAGAAAAGCGCCGCCGCTTTGCCGCGTGGGAGGCTGATCCTAAGCGTTATGCCACCAAGGTCGCCTGCGATCTTTATATCGCCGGGTTCCTGCTGCCCAAGAAGGGCGGCGTGCCCGCCAACGCCAACAGCGTGACGGTGCCGACGACGTCGCATTTGCGCACCCGACTTGGCGGAGGGCAGATTTACGGTCCGCTCGAGGCAGCCGCAGTCGAAGCGGCGGGCTATGCTCGCGCCTTCCACTGGCCGCTGGCCTTTCCAGAGGTGATGATCGGCAAGGGAGGTTTCGATGTCGTGCTTGGCAATCCACCCTTCGCCAATGCGATTGAGAATGAGTTATCAAATGCACGAGATTTCGAAGCCATAAAATTTCGAACATCAGGCGTCAAAGGTGCAGCTGACCTTTCAGCGAGATTTCTGAGTCTAGTTTCGGATGTAGCGCGCCCTGCTGGTTCGTCGGGTTTAGTCTTACCTCGAATTATCTTAAACAGTCCGACAACGGAAGAGCTTCGAAAGTCCCTTAACAGCCGACTGAGGCCTTCAATGATCTATTGCCCACCGGAAAGAGATCTTTTTTTTGGTGCTACGATAGACATCGCTTTGTTGACCCTTCGCAACGATGGTGGCGTAAAGGTTAGTAGGAGTAATATTGGAGATATTCAGTGGAAAACTAGTTCGGATTTCTCGAACAATTGGTGGTCTATAGTTTCTTCTGTCTGGGCGGATAGAAAGATTGTGGCGGCAACAGGGGAAAGGCTAGGAGATCATTTTGATGTTGCTGGTAGCATGACGACCGCAGACGCATACGATATCAGAGAAGCAATCATTGATGACGAATTTGGTGCTGGCCAAAGGCTGATTACGACCGGCCTGATAGACCCCCGAGCTTGCTTCTGGGGGAGGGATGAGTGTCGTTATCTCAAGAAATCTTATAAATTTCCGCGACTTCTGGAGAGTGACCTCTTGCCAAATTCTATAAATAAGCGAGTCAGAAACTCAAAACGTCCGAAAATTCTTATCGCCGGTCTTTCGCCTATTTTGGAAGCTTATCTTGACGAATATGGCACAGATATTGGGGCAGTTGCGACGTTCTCGGTATTTGACGAGTCTAACAATATTTCTAGGCTTCAGTTTCTTCTTGATTATCTTCTTTCCGATCTCGTTCTTGATAAAATGAAAGACGAACTCGGTGGCAATGCGCTCGGAGGCGGTGCAATGACCATGAAAAAGGGATTCTTAGCTGATTTGGATTTGCCGGAAGCGGTATTGATGAGGAGATGAAGATGCCAAATAAATTTAAAATCTGGGATCAGGGCAATGACGGCAATACAATGGGAATCCGGGTCAAAGACACAGGCGAGTTAAACCGCCTCAAAAGGCGGGTCACAGGAATGGACTTGGCCGGCGGATATCAAAATTTGGACTCCTACCTGAGAGCTGCAGCAGTAGCCAATAGGCCGCCTCAGCCTTACTCGCGCCTAGTGACCGTCGTGTGGCTAAACGCGATAGGCTACTCCAATCCAATCGTGTTTCCTGGTCGAACATTCGTAGTTACTTACTCAGGAAATGTTCGACAGTCTGGTGGTTTTGCGTCGCAGGGGTATGTGATCGTTGATCCCGCAGGGTTTGCAAACCTTGGCCGACATCACCGCGACCCGATTGATGTTGAGTACATTACATCTGCCGGAATGGACACTATCGTAGTGATGCCCTGACGAGTGCTGATATTGGCCACCACCGGCAACTACATGGCCCCCTTCGCCCGCGATCTGGGCTATGACGGCCAACCCTTCGCGTGGGACGAAGACCGCCGCGCCCATCTGCGCGCCGAGCTCGATGGCTGGTATGCGCTGGCCTATGGCCTGACCCGCGACGAGCTGCGCTATGTGCTGGACCCCAAGGACGTGATGGGCGCAGACTACCCCAGCGAAACCTTCCGCGTCCTGCAAAAGAACGAAATCGCCAAACACGGCGAATACCGAACAAGGCGCCTCGTCCTCGCCGCCTATGACGCGCTGGTAACAGGCGGCATGCGACCCCGCACGGAGGGGTATCGGTGAGCATGACGCAATCAACAAAGGGGGCTGAATTGAAAGACCTGAAACCGGTTGCACGCGAAGCGCTTGATGCGTTTGAGAGCATTGCCGCCTCGGCAAGTGCCGATCTGTCGCGCCGCGGGGTGACGCTCGATTCCTTTGCCATCGTCAACGAAGCGACGGCCGAAAAACTTTCGGCCAATCTGCGCGATCAGAATGAAGGCCGAGTCTCAAATCTCCAGCGCTTGCGACACGAGCCCGCGATCGCACGGCTGGTGATCGAAGGCGAAGATGAGACGCTGCAAACGCTTTACATCTCGCCCGCCGGGACGGTTTCCTCCACCAAGTATCCGTTGTGCAGCTACATGAGCCCGATGGGCAGGCTGGCCCCACGTTCTATTGGGGAAGACGTAGAGATCCCCGCTCCGGGCGGCTCGCGGTGGTTTCTTGTCCGTGAAAAGATGACATTCAGGGCGCAGGAAGACGGCGTTGGCTGGGATTCGCAGCCAGCCGTTGAATTCCGCGAAGATGCCCCGCCCCGTTCGTTCAAGTCACTGCGCGAATTGCTTCGCGAGGACGGCTTTTCAGCCGATGCCATTGATGCACTCGATAAATGGCTGGAGGAAGGGGCGACCGAAGACAGCAATGCCAACGAATACGACGGCATCAAACGCGATGCCCTTACAGCCATGCAACTGCGCATCGCTCCGATCCTCGACAAGTTTCAGGATACGATTTTCCGCCTGCCCATCGATCGGCAGATCGCGGTGCTCGGGCCTCCGGGCACTGGCAAGACGACCACGATGGTGCGGCGCTTGCGCCAAAAACTGGACTTCGCTTATCTCGAGGAGGAGGAGAAGTCGCTCGTTGAAGGGGTCGACGCGGCAGGGCTGGTGCATGCCGACAGCTGGATCTTGTTCACGCCCACAGAATTGCTGCGTCTGTATGTGAAGGAGGCCCTCGGCAAAGAAGGCGTTCCGACACACGATGAACGGCTGAAAACCTGGGATGATTATCGATGGGATGTGGCCCGCAACCGGCTTGGTATCCTGCGCAAGGGCAGTGGCGGCGGCCTGACGATGCCACAACCTGCAGATGACACGTGGCTAGCCGATGGTACCCTGCTCAATCAGATCGACTGGTTCGAAACGTTTGATACCTGGCAGGCTGAGGATTTCGTCAAGCAATTGCAGACAGAGGCAGTGCGCCTGGTCGAAGCGGGCGACGGGCGCGCCGCCGCTATTGGACGGCGGGTTTCCGCCTCTTTGGCGCGATCCAGCGGCAATATCATCCAGCTTATCGGTGAATTGGCGGGTCTTCGGGAGGAACTGATCGCACTTGCCCGGCAGTTGGGTGAGAACACGGGCGGTGCGCTAGCCCAGCCGTTGAAAGTTCTGGCGAGTGCCAACCCCGCTTTGCTTGATGATCTTGCCGTCAAGATCACCGCAATGCTGGACGAAAGCCGCGACGACGGCGAAGATGAAGAACCCGAGGATGACGAAAGCGATGACGAGGTTGTCGAAGAAACAGAGAGCGCACGTCCCGTTCTGCAAGGCAGACGACAGGTAGCCGACATCTTCAGGCGCGCAATGCGGGCCTTGGCCATACGCCAAGCATCTGGCGGGCGACCCGCAGCGGCAAGCCGGGCCGGTCAAATCCTAGCCTTCTTGCAAGAGCGAGACCTTGCAATCCCTGATCTCAAGGATGTCGGGAAGGTCCTGTTGCTCCAGCGCGCGGCGGGCAGACTGGCCAATGCGCCCTCGAACTACTTGCGCCGTGTACCGGCACGCTACCGGCGCTTTCGTCGCACTATGCGATCGGAAAATCGTTGGTACGGCGAGAAGGCCGGCGCGTCGTCTCAGGTGCATCCGGCCGAAGTTGACCTCATCATGCTTTGCATGTTGCGGGTTGCGGTCAGCTTTCAGCGCGATCGCATAGTGGCCTCCAGACTTGCTGAACGTAGCCAACCCATATTCGAAACGGTCGCCAGTCTTCAGCGAAACCAGATATTGGTCGACGAAGCTACCGACTTCTCGCCGGTCCAATTGGCGTGCATGGCGGCGCTTGCTCGTTCGCAAACCCGCTCGCTTTTCTTGTCCGGCGATTTCAATCAGCGCCTCACGATGTGGGGCAGCCGGTCAGTCGCTGAGCTTGACTGGGTCGCGCCGCAACTTGAGTCGCACCATATCAGCGTGACCTATCGGCAAAGCCGGAAGCTGGCCGCATTTGCGCGGCAGCTCGCGGTATCGCAGGGCGCTGCGATAGAGCATCAGGCGCCAGATTATGGGGAGAACGTCGGGTACGATCCGGTATGCGGACTTTCTCTTGAAACCAATGACGCAAAAACCTCCTGGCTCATCGCGCGTATCAAGGAGATACAAGCACTCTCTGACGGAAATTTGCCGACCATTGCAATTCTTCTGCCTGACCAGAGCAACATGGCGGCCCTGACCGAAGCTTTGAATAGTAAGCTCGCGGATCTCAGCCTCAAAGCGAAGGCTTATGCAGACGGGGAGGCGATCGGAAAGACCAACGACGTGAGGATTTTTCCGATCGAGCACATCAAGGGGCTCGAATTCGAAGCAGTGTTCTTTTTGGACGTCGAAATTCTTGCGAGCCAACAACCTGAAATGTTTGAAAGGTACATTTACGTCGGCGCTACCCGCGCAGCCACATTTCTTGGCCTGGCCTCTGCTGAGGCCGCGTTGCCCGGCTCACTGTCAGACGGCAATCTCACGTATGGCTCCACATGGTAACAAGTACTAATCTGCGCCTATCCAGCTACCCGTTCGCTCTCGAATCTGAGCTGCGGGATGCCGCGAACGGTCAGGGGTATCGCATTGCCCAAGGCCAGGCGGCTGGCTGGCTGTTTTACTCGTCTGCATCAGCGCCGGGGGAGATAGCTGTTGCTGCAACAGCATCAGGCTTGCATGGGCCATTTTTCTTGTCAGTCGCTCATCCAGGAGCAGCCCGGGAACTCAAGGCAGAGTCTGCCGGACCATGTGCGAAGGGACATTCGGCAGCCTTTGCATTTATGACCAGAGACGCCCTCTTTGCCGGTGTCAGTGCAGTCTACCGCCTGTCGCTGAGCCTGCCGACTTTGCCCTTTGAAGACTTCATTCGGGAAACCTCTCACCTGGGCGACACAGAGGCCGAACGCGCTCAGAAGGTCCGGATAGGTCAGGATCGATTCCGGGTAGCAGTCATGGATTACTGGAACAGAACTTGCCCCTTCACTGGCGTAGTTGAGCCGCAACTGCTTCGCGCCTCACATATAATCCCTTGGGCCGATTGCGAAAGCG
Source organism: Sphingobium cloacae (assembly GCF_002355855.1). Classification (NCBI taxonomy): domain Bacteria; kingdom Pseudomonadati; phylum Pseudomonadota; class Alphaproteobacteria; order Sphingomonadales; family Sphingobiaceae; genus Sphingobium; species Sphingobium cloacae. The sequence goes on along the minus strand of NZ_AP017655.1, from coordinate 2,756,157 downwards.
ATCAGGAAAGGCTGAATGTCCACAATGGTTTGTTACTGTCGTCCTTGTGGGACGCCGCATTCGACAGCGGCCTGGTGACTTTCGACGACTTGGGCAATGCTATTGCCTCGCCCAGCCTTGGCAAATCAGCGCGTCTTGCACTGGCGCTGGAAAAAGCGCCGCCGTTGCAGTTGGTGGATGAACAGAGAAGCCGTCTGGCCTGGCACCGCAGCGAGATATGGGTGGCCGATTAAAGAATTCAGCTGGATGAGTATCGAAGGTCTGTGCCCAAGTGCTGCCGATAGGCCTCGATTGGGCTGGACCAACGTTCATTTTTTGAGCGTCTTTCCATCGGTTTTCAGCCGGATTTGGTGAGGATCAGCGTGCAATAGGCACCCCCTTCGTGGGGTGATCGGCGTGCAAAAAGGACCCCTTCATCCCGGGGATTTAGTCGGCCGACTGGTTTTGATCAGTTGGCGAGAACGGGATGTTGATCGTGGAGACAGTGGTTCGGATTCGGCGTGAGCATGCAGGGGGGAAGGCGATCAAGGCGATCGCGCGCGACCTTCGTTTGTCGCGGAAGGTAGTCCGCAAGGCGATCCGGTCGCCGGAGGCGGCGTTCAACTATCAGCGCAAAGTCCAGCCGCTGCCGCGGATCGGTCCTTATCAGGATCGTCTCGATGCGCTGCTTGAGGAGAACGAGGGGCGCGGCCGCCGCGATCGGCTACGGATGACGCGTATCCATGACCTGCTGGTGCGCGAGGGGTTCGATGGATCCTATGATGCGGTGCGCCGCTATGCGGCGCGCTGGCGTGCTGCGCGGCGGAAGGATGCTGGCGAAGGCGCACCGGCGTTCATCCCGATGACCTTCCAGCCGGGTGAGGCCTACCAGTTCGACTGGAGCCACGAGGATGTGGAGATCGCCGGCAAGCCGATGCGGGTGAAGGTGGCGCATATGCGTCTCTGCGACTCGCGCGCACCCTATGTCCGGGCCTATCCGCGCGAGGGCCAGGAGATGCTGTTCGATGCCCATGCCCGGGCGTTCGCGTTCTTCGGCGGTGTGCCGCGACGCGGTATCTACGATAATATGAAGACGGCGGTGACGGCCGTGTTCACCGGCAAGGAGCGTGTGTTCAACCGCCGCTTCCTGATCATGACCGATCATTACATGGTCGAGCCGACCGCCTGCTCGCCGGCGGCGGGATGGGAGAAGGGCCAGGTCGAGCAGCAGGTCCAGACGATCCGAGGCCGCTTCTTCCAGCCGCGACTCCGGTTCGCCAGCCTGGCCGAGCTCAACGGGTGGCTGGAGGCCGAGTGCCGGCGCTGGGCCGAGCATCATGCCCATCCCGAACGCGGGGATATTACCGTCGCCGAGGCGCTGGATATGGAGCGACCGGCCCTGCAGCCGATCCTGGCACCGTTCGACGGCTTCCATGAGAGCGAGCATGCCGTCACCGGCACCTGCCTCATCAGCTTCGATCGCAACCGCTACTCGGTCATGTCGACGGCCGCACGCCGGACCGTTCAGGTGCGCTCCTATGCCGATCGCATCGTCATACGCTGCGGCGATGCGATCGTCGGGGAGCATGAGCGCCACTTCGGTCGGAACCGCACGATATACGATCCCTGGCATTATCTGCCGGTCCTCGCGCACAAGCCCGGCGCGCTGCGTAACGGCGCACCGTTCCAGGACTGGGATCTGCCGCCCGCCCTGCACCGATTACGGCGAAGGCTCGGCACCGGGGACGAGGCCGATCGCAGGTTCGTGCGGGTCCTCTCGGCGGTGCTCACCGATGGCCTGGAGCCGGTAGAGGCTGCCGTGCGCGAAGCGTTGGCGAACGGAACGGCCAGCGACGAGCTGATCCTCAACATCCTCTCCCGGCGCCGCGAGCCGGCGACACCCCACAGCATCGTCACTTCGGAAGACCGGATGCTGCAGCATCCTCCGCTCGCCGACTGTGCCCGCTATGATCTGCTGCGAGGCTATGATGCAGCGGCATGATATGATCGACACGATGCGCGGCCTCGGACTCAAGGGCATGGCGGCGGCGTTCGACGAGGCGGTCACCACCGGCCTCCAGCGCAAGCGCACCACCATGGAGATACTGACCGACCTGCTCCGTGCTGAGGCGACCCACCGGGATGCAGCCTCCATCCGCTATCGGATGACGGCTGCGAGGCTGCCCGTGGTGAAGGACCTGGAGCGGTTCAGCTTCGAGGGCACACCGATCAATGAGGAGATGATCCGCTCCCTTCACGATGGCTCCTTCCTCCCGCCTCGCCGCAATATCGTGCTGGTCGGCGGCACGGGGACAGGCAAGACCCACCTCGCCATCGCGATCACCGCCAATGTCGTGCGAAGGGGCGCTCGCGCCCGCTACTTCAACACCGTCGATCTGGTGACACGCCTCGAAGAGGAGACCCGGATCGGCAAAGGCGGGACCCTGGCGGCGCAGCTGTCGCGGCTCGATCTGATCGTGCTCGACGAGCTTGGATATCTGCCGTTCGCACGCTCGGGAGGGCAGTTGCTGTTCCACCTCATCAGCAAGCTTTATGAGCGCACCAGCGTCATCATCACCACCAACCTTGCCTTCGGCGAGTGGCCTACCGTCTTCGGGGATCCCAAGATGACTACGGCGCTGCTCGACCGCGTCACCCACCACTGCGATATCATCGAGACGGGCAACGACAGCTGGCGCTTCAAAAACCGCAGCTGACCGCTACCTTCGGCGCCTTCAAAAATCTATCTTGCGCTGCGCGCGCCTCCGGTCGGGCTACGCCCGCCCTCCGCCGCACGCAGCGCAAGGCCATCTTCAACAAACCAACATCATATCCGAAAAAGGGGGTCCCTCTTCGACGCCGATCGGGGGTCCCTTTTGAACGCCGTTTGACAGTCAGCCAGTGACAGGCGCCGCAGCGTCAGCCCGCAGCGTTAGCGAAGGACGGTGTGGCCGGGCTTTCTTGTTGCGCGAGGAACGGCGGAACGCCGGGGGAAGAAAGTGCGGCAAGCACCGTTGCGGCTAGCCTGCCAAGCGAAGCGTCTTGCTGACATGGGCGCGGATCGAAAGAGGTCGTACTGGTCGGTTCTGCCGGGAAGGACGCCAGATGCTGATCGCATGCACTGGCTCGGGTGAACGCTGGCCCTGAACCCTCGGTTCAAAATCGGCCAAGCAAAGGAAGCGACTGGACCGGCGGTATTGCCCCCTCACGCCATCACTCGGCCGACATTGCTTGGGCTGTAGAAGCTTGCCCACCGACGGGACCGGCAAACTGTGAGGTGACGCACGTGTCACGCTCCGACATCGTCACGCTTCGCCATGCAGAGAGAGATGTCGCCATAGCGGCAATAGATCCAAGGATCGCCAGCAGCATGCTGTTGTCCGTTGCCAGTGATCCAAGCGCGTGCGCCGCCTGAAAACCGGCAATGCCCGCGGGTATGGCAAAGAGGAACGCGATCCCGACACGGAGCATGGGAGAGCGGACAAAGGCGATGAGGCCCTGTCCAATCAGAAGCGTTGCAATGCCTGCCGTCAGTCCGCCCAGGATTGCTCCGAGATGGCCGACATCATGGCGGAGCAGCAGGAAAGCACAAGTGAGCCCAGCATAGACAGGCAGCGCGTAGCTGGCGAGGCGGAAGAGCAGCGCGAGCACATAAAGGCCAGCAACGGCCCCGAGGATGAGAAAAATGGTCATAAGCGTCCCTTGTCTGGACGCGCTCGCCACCACCACCTCAGCGCAATCTGCGGTGCAAGAATAGCACGACAGGGCGCAGGCCGAAAAGGCGAAATGTGCCTGAGATTAGCGGCTGAAGGGGTCATATTCGCGAACCACCTGTTCGGGGTCGCCATCAAATTCGTCAGCGGGGATGACGAAGTAGCCCTGATTGGTTTCAATGAGGACGATGACCGTCATCAGCGTCCGGGAGAGGTTCCAGCCAAGCGATTGTGCGGTTGCCAGTGGCATGTTGCGGCTCCTGCCTTGGAGCGGGACCACCCCGCTCGACAGTCGCCCCACAGGCCGGGGGCTGGCCGCAATCACCGCAGCAAAGCTGCGGCCGCACGCGCACGCGTAGCGGACCCTTCACGGGTTGATTGAAGGAGGACAGGCTTCGAGCCCAGGGATCAGCGGCTAATGCGAGTGGTTGGTTCTGCGGCGGAGCGAGCGATCCGCCTACCAGTGCCTATGCCAAAGTCGCTCACTCGGGCCGACAGGCTTGAGATCGGCGATCGATACGATCAGTCTAAGCTGAACTTGGGAGAACGCCTGACTAGCCCTGAGTTGGATTTGAATTGGTGACAATGTGGTGACAACGGCGAGCGATTGGAGCTTTGTCACTAAGGCCTCGCGAGCTACGCGAGGTGCAATTAATTAGTTTTCTTGGAGAAAACTGGAGCGGGCGAAGGGATTCGAACCCTCGACCCCAACCTTGGCAAGGTTGTGCTCTACCCCTGAGCTACGCCCGCTCTGGCGGCCGGAGGGATGTCCCTCTCGGCGGGTGAGGCGGCCAACTAGCAGCGGTTGGGCGCCTCGGCAAGGGGGAATCCGCTTTCCTGCAAAATTCCTCGCCTGCCCGGCCCGATCCCGGCGACGCATGGCCTTTCCCGGATCGCATATGAGCGGCCGCGGATGCTGGACTTGGAAGTCCATGCGGCTTGACAGGGTTTCGACCCTCGCCTTACGTCCCCACGCCAAATGACAACAGGAACGGGTGGAGCCTTTTTCGGCTGACGCCAATGGAACGGGAACAAGGGGACTCCGTCGTGAAATATCTGCCGTTTTCGATCGCTCTGGCCGCGGCGGCAACCGGCACGGCGCTGGCGCAAACGGAAGCGGATGCGCAGCCGCAGGGGCAGCCCAATATCGTCGTGACCGGCGCCGGACTGCCGCTGCCGCCCGGCAGCCCGGCTTATGGTTCCGTGGTGATCGACCGCGACCGGCTGACCGATGCCGCGTCCGGGCGGATCGAGAATGTGCTGTCCGATGTGGCCGGTTTCCAGCAGTTCCGCCGGTCCGACAGCCGCTCCGCCAATCCCTCGGCGCAGGGGGCGACGTTGCGGGCGCTGGGCGGCAATGCTTCCAGCCGCACGCTGGTGCTGCTGGACGGCGTGCCGATGGCCGATCCCTTTTTCGGCTATATCCCCTTCGGCGCGCTGGTGCCCGACCGGCTTTCGGTGGTGCGGGTGACGCGCGGCGGCGGCGTGGGCGCCTTTGGCGCCGGAGCGGTCGCGGGCACGATCGAACTGGCCAGCGCCACCCGCTCGCAGCTTCCCACCCTCGCCGCCAGCGCCTTCTACGGCAGCAAGGACGCGACGGAGCTGGCCGCGACGATCACGCCCGATCTAGGCGGGGGTTATGTGTCGCTGTCGGGGCGCTGGGACCGGGGCGACGGCTTCCAGACCACGCCGCGCGACCAGCGCGTCGCGGCGACCGTGCCGGCCGCCTATGACGGCTGGTCGGCCAATCTGCGCGCCGTCGCGCCGCTGTCGGCCACGTCCGAACTGCAATTCCGCGCGACCGTCTTCCATGACGACCGCACCCTGCGCTTTCGCGGCGCGGACAGCATGAGCGAGGGGCAGGACGCCTCCATCCGCTATATTGCGCGGGGGGCGTGGCAGGTCGACGCGCTCGCCTATGTCCAGGCGCGCAACTTCTCCAACATCGTCATTTCGTCCAACGCCCCTTTCCGCCAGTCGCTCGACCAGAGGAACACGCCCTCCACCGGCATCGGCGGCAAGATCGAGCTGCGCCCGCCGGTCGGCCCGGACCATGTGCTGCGGATCGGCGCGGATACCCGCTTCGCCACGGGCGACATGTTTGAGGACGCCTATAATGCGGGCAATCCCGCCAATCCGGTGACGGCGCGCCGTCATGCGGGCGGCGACCAGATCACGACGGGCGTCTTCGCGGAGGATGACTGGACGATCGGCAACCTCATCCTGACCGGAGGCGTGCGGGCCGATCATTGGCGGATCAGCGGCGGCTTCTTCCGGGAGGCGGACGCCCATGGCCTCGTCACGGTGAACAACGACTTCGCGACCCGTTCCGACTGGCAGTTTTCCGGGCGCGCCGGGGCGCTGGTCCGGGTCGACGAAGCCGTCGCGTTCCGTGCGGCGGGCTATACCGGCTTCCGCCTGCCGACGCTCAACGAACTGTACCGGCCCTTCATGGTCTTCCCCATCCGGACGGAGGCCAACGCCGCCCTGTCCCCGGAAAAGCTGAAGGGCGTGGAGGCCGGGATCGATTTCACGCCCCTGCCCGGCCTGATGCTGGCGGCGACGGCTTTCTACAACCGGCTGGACAACGCCATCGCCAATGTGACGACCGGGCCGACCTCCCGCCAGCGGCGCAATGTCGACGCGGTGATCGCCAGGGGCGTGGAACTGACGGCATCGGGCCGGATCAGCGATTTCCAGCTTTCCGCTTCTTACGCCTATAGCCGCAGCAAGGTGCGGGCGCCCGGCGAACCGTTCGACGGCCTGAGGCCCGCGCAAAGCCCGCGCCACGCGGCCAGCGCGACGCTGGCGTGGCGGCCGCAGGCGGGGCCGTCGCTCTCCACCACGCTGCGTTATGTGTCGAAGCAATATGAAGACGATCTTCAGAGCAACGCGCTGCCCGATGCGCTGACCGTGGATGCCGTCGCGAGCCTGCCGCTGGGCCGTGGCGTCACGCTCGTCGCGCGCGGCGAAAATCTGTTCGATGAGGAGGTGGTGACGCGCAACGCGGGCGGATCGATGGATCTGGGCACGCCGCGAACCTTGTGGATCGGCGTCCGGTTCGCGCGCTAGAGCATTTTCGAAGCAGATGGCTGCATCTGCTGGCTCGGAAAATGCGGAAAATAAAAGAGAATCAGAGCATGATCCGATTCAGCATGAACGGATCATGCTCTAGGCGCGCGTTCAGGCCCTATGGCGGCGCTCCCCCGCACTGCCGCCCCGGCAGTAACGGACGGCGGCCATCCCGCCATAGAGCAGCGCCAGCACCGCCAGGTTGAGCAGTTCGCTTCTCTGGTCCCACAGGCTCGCGCCCATCTGGTTGATCCCCACCATCAACTGGATGCCGGGCGTCGTGGGCAACAGCCGCGCCAGCCCCGCCAGCCAGCCCGGCGTCGCCTCCACCGGCCATGACAGGCCCGAGAGGAAATAGATCGGCACGGATGTGATGATCCACAGCTGGATCGGCCGCTCCCGGGTCTTGAAGAAGCTCGCCAGCGCCAGCGCCGCCGCCACCGTCGCCGCGACGAACAGCGCCGCCGCCGCGGCCAGCGCGCCCAAGCTCCCCGCCGCGCGCGGCATGTCCTGGAACCAGAAGACGAAGCCCGCATAATAAGCGACATTCGCATAGCCTATGGTGAAGAAGGCGAGCGCGATCCCCAGCAGCTCCTGCGGGCGGAAGGCCAGCGGCCCATGCCGTTCGCGCATGGTTGCGGCCAGCAGCGCCAGCCCGATGAGCAGCGTCTGGTGGATGATGATGAAGGTGACGCCGGGAAACACCGTGCTGCCATAGCCTTCGCGCGTATTGAACAGCGGACGCTGGATCAGGGCGAGCGCGGGCGGGGCGGGCGCGCCCAGCGCCATCGCCTGATCGGTCGCCGCCGCCCGTCCCGCCGCGCCCAGCGCCGCTCCCACGCCCGCCAGCGCGGTGCTGCCGCGCAGCAGATAGGCGCCATTGCCATAGAGGGCGACCGTGGCCTGCTCCCCGCGCAGGATATGCCGCTCGAACCCTTCGGGAATGATGACGATGGCGCTCGCCCGCCGGTCCTGCATCCAGCGCAGCGCCTGTTCCGGCGAGGCGGGACGCGCCACGACCTCCGCCTGTTGCAGCGCGCCCAGCCTGACGGTCAGCGCGCGGCTGGCGGCGCTATGGTCCATGTCCACGACCGCGACGGGGATGCGGGTGGGCACCTCGCCCGAATAGGCGCTGGGATAGAAGAAGGAATAGAGGATCGCCGAACCGATCAGCAGCGTCAGCGCCGTGCTGTCGCTCCCTATCGCCCGGAACGTCGCGGCGAAGGCGCGTGCGATCATCGCCGCCCCCACAGATCGGGCGTTCCCGCCGCCGCGATATAGCGCGGCAGGCCGGCCGCGAGGCCGACGCCGAGGAATATCAGCATGACCAGCACATGCGGCATGGAAACCGCCACCGGGGAACCCATCATCCATTGTTCGGCGAGCAGCTTGGCAAAAGCCGTGTAGGGGAGCAGCGCGCTCCACAGGCGGGCGAACGCCGACGCCGATTCGATGGGAAAGATCGCCCCCGCAAAGGCGAAGGACGCACCGGCATAGAGGCCCGCCACCGACAAGGCGCGGCCCATCGACAGGGTGAGCCCCGTCACCAGCACCGTCACGCCCAGATAGGCAAGGTACATGGCGGCATAGCCTGCCAGCACCATCGACAGGCTGCCCAGCACCGGCCAGCCGCGAAGCCCCGCCAGATAGCCGGTCGCCAACAGGCCCCACCCCATGAAGATCAGGACATAGATCGCCGCCTTGCCCGCAATCGCCGCCATCGCTTCGGACCGGGGCCTGCCGCCCAGCCAGGGGCCGATGGTGCCGTCGCGCAATTCCCTTCCCAGCGCGCTCGCCACCGCGACCATGAAGATCAGGTGCAGCAGCGCGGGGTGGAGCAGCGCCACCAGCTGCAATTCATAGCTGCCCTGCGGATTGAACAGGATCACGGTCTGCGCGGCGATGGGGGGCGGATGCACCTTGCCCGGCGCGATCATCGCGATCTGATCGGCGGCGAGACGGGCCGCATAGGCCTGCACCACAGTGCCGATTTCCCGCATGGCCGCGCCCGATGCGGTCGAATAGCTGGCATTGTAGAAGAGGGTGAGGCTGGCCGTCTGCCCCCGCAGCACCGTGCGCTCCGTATCATGGGGGATCAGCAGCACGGCATAGGTCGCCCTGGACCGCACCAGCCGTTCCGCCTCCGCCATGTCGGGCGCGCGCGCCGCCACGCGCAGCCCCGGCGCTGCGTCCAGCCGCCGCGTCAACTCCCGGGAGATCGCGCCGCCATCCTCGTTCACCACCGCGACCGGCAGATCGCGCATGACCCCGGAGCCCAGCTGGATCGCCACCACCGCCATCAGTAGCAACGGGATCCAGCTGATGAGCGACAGATCCCAGAAGCTCGACCGGAGGAAACGGGCTTCCCGGCGGAACCCTTGGCGAAAGGCCGCTCCGGCGCCCGGCGCTCCGTCCGCATCCCCCATTATTGGGGCCAGTCGAACAGCACGGTCATGCCCGGTCGCAGGCCGCGCACCGGCGACACCGGCGCGACCCGCACCTCGAAGCTCTTGATGTCGAAGCCGCTCGACTGCCGGGTCGCGCGCCATGTCGCGAAATCGCCTGCCGGGGCCACATAAGTGACCCTGAATCTTGTCCGTGCGCCGTTCAGCGCCGGGATCGCGCCGCTGATCTCGGTTCCCCTCGCCAGTCCGCGCAACTGGTCTTCCCGGACGTTCAGCGTCACCCAGGGGTGCGCGACATCGGTCAGCACGAACACGGGAAAGCCCTGCGGCACCAGTTCGCCCGGCTGTGCAAGGCGCCGCCCGACCTCGCCCGCCATCGGCGCCGTGACGCGGGTTTCGGCGGCGGCGGCATCCACTTCCGCGACCGCGCCGCGCGCCTGCCGCACCTGTCCGCTCGCCGCCGCCTTGTCCTCGCCGCGCGCGCCCGTCCGCGCCAGGTCATATTGCGCCTTCGCGGCCTTCGCCGCCTCCTCGGACGCGATCGCATTGGTGCGCGCCTCGTCCCGCTTCTGTCCGGCCAGCACCCCTTCCTGGAAAAGGCGCTCGGTCCGCTGATAGGTGGTGCGCGCCAGCGCCGCCGCCGCTTCCGCCCGCCGCCACTGCGCCTCCGCCGCGCGGATGTCCTCCGGCCGCGCGCCGTTGTTCGCCTTGCTCTCCAGCGCCCGCGCCGAAGCGAGCGCGCCGCTCGCCTGCTCCGTCCTCGCGGCGACCTCCGGGCTGGCGACGGTATAGAGCAACTGGCCCGCGCGGACGCCCTGTCCTTCCTCGACATGGAAGGCGGCGATCCGCCCCGTGACCTTGCTGGTGATCCGCACCTCATGCGCGTCCGCCATGCCCTGAATCTGGTCGGGCGCCGGCCGCCAGGCGAGCCATAATCCTATCGCCAGAAATAGGACGATCCCAACAATGACGGCCACCGCCAAAGGACGCCTGTCCGCCCTTTCCGGGGCCGGTGCTTCCTCGTCCTGCGAACGCGTTTCCATGACCATCTCGTTCATGGAATCTCCTTGTCAGCGCGGGCGATATAGTCGGGCAGCCGCTCGATCCGTCCGCTGAGGTCGAGCAACTGGGCAAGCGCCATCACATAGTCATGGCTGGCCTGCGCGCGCTGGATGCGGGCGCGGCCAAGGCCCAGTTCGGCGTCGATCACGTCCAGCGAGGTCGCCTGCTGCTCGCGATAAGACAGGGCCTGGAGGCGCAGATTCTCGCTGGCCGATTCCAGCGCCCCATCCAGCAGCAGGAAACGCTTGCGCGCCGCCTCCGCCTCGTTCCATGCCTTCGCGACGCCGATCTCTATCTGCGTCCGCGCCTCCCGCAATCCCGCATCGGCCTGCAAGGCGGTCTGGCGCGCCGCCTCGACGCTCTGGCTGCGGCCAAGGCCCGACGCGATCTTGTAGCGAAGGCCGATCCCGAAGCTCCAGTCCGGATCGGTCAGCAGCGAATCCCGCCGGTCGAAATTATACTGGCCAAAGCCATAGACGGTCGGGCGCTGCTTCGCCTTCTCGATCGTCACCGCCGCGTCGGCCTGCGCGCCGAGCGCATGGAGCCGGCCCAGTTCCGGATGGGAAAGGAGCGCCTCCGCCTTGTAATCCTCCAAAGGCTCCAGCGGCTGCGACAGGACGAAGAGCGGCGTGGTCGGATGCACCCCCTGCGGCGCTCTCAGCAATCCGGCCAGCGCGGCATTGGCGGTCCCCAGGTCCGCGACGGCCTTCTCGAACTCGCGCGCGGCGTCGTCGCGGGCGACCTGTGCCTGAAGCCGTTGCGCGCGGCTGATGAACTGCGCCCGCTCCAGCTTCACCGCATCGGCCAGATGCCGGTCCAGCCCCGCCAGCACGTCGCGCCGCACGCCCAGCGCCCTTTCCGCGAGTTGCTGGCCATAATAGGCCTGCACCAGTTGCAGCAGCGCCTTGTCGACCGCGCCCTTCTGCTCCGCCTTCGCCTGATCGAGTTGCGCCCGCGCGCCCGCCTTCGTGCCCGCGATCTGCCCGCCCGCATAGAGCGGCAGCGTCGCCGTCACGATCGGGCGGACGGCCGTTTCCTGCCTGCGGAAGCGCAGCGGGTCCTCGATCCCGAAGGATTCCGCCACCGGGGCCAGCGATCCCAGCGGCAGATAAAGCGTTTTCTGATAATCCAGAAGCTGCGCCTCGAACACCACTTCGGGGCGGCCGAGGGAGGCGGTGGCGCCAAGCTGCGCCTCCTTGCCGCGCACATTCGCGCCGGACGCGGCGATGGCGTCCGACCGCTCCAGCAGCCGCTGCTGGGCCGCGCGATAATCGAGGGGGAGGGAGGCGCTGTCCTGCGCCGCGACAGGCGCTGACGCCGTCAGCGCGATCGCTGCCAAGGTCGCCCGGATTCGCATGGCTTGCCTCCCATCGTCATGGGTATGACCGGCGCGGGAAAATCTCAAAGGAATTTATCGACGTGGCCCCGCTCTTCCATGACCCGAAGGAGCGAAAACAGGATCTCGCGCTCGTGGATGGCGATGACCGCGATTCGTCCGGTTCCCGAGAAGCGGGCCCGATCCGCCCGCCTCAATCCGCTCCGCGCCGCGGGCGGTTGCACAGGGCCGCCAGGCCCCAACCGATCATCGCGCCACTGCCCAGCCAGATCAGGAAGGCGGGCGCATCGCCTTTCGCCGCCAGCCAAAGGCCGGGAATGCAGGCGGCCATCGACAGCGCCCAGCGGGTCGTCCGGCCATGGCCCTGCCCGCCCGCGCGCGCCGCCCGCAGGCGCTTGGGATCGCCCCGGCACAGGGCGAAGATGCAGAGCGCGGAAAGCGCGATGCCTGCCAGCGCTTCCATCATCCCGCCGCCGAGACCGGAGAGGCGGGCGCGGCTGCCCGCGCGCGCCGCGATCCGATGCCCGCCGCCTGCCACGCCAGCCATCCCCCGGCGAGGAGGAAAGCGAGGTCGAGGGCCGCGATGACGGGCTGGCCCGCCGCGATGGACGCAGGCCAGCCCGGCCCGCCCGCCATGAGGCGAAGCGGGGGCAGGACCGCCATCGCCGATCCCGTCCCGATCCGCAGCACCCGTTCCAGCAGGCGCGATCCCAGCACGCATGACGCCATGATCGCGACCGCCGCCGCGATCAGGAAGGCGGCGGGCGTCCAGAAGGTCGCCGTCCCCCGCGGCATGGCCATCAGGAACGCGGCGGCGGCGGCGGCCAGCGCCAGCGGCAGCCCCCATCCGACCACCGTCACGGCGCGGTCCAGCCATTCGAGCGAGCGCATGCCCTCCCGCCGCCGCACGATCCAGAGCCGCAGGCCGGTGATGGTGACGTAGCACATCGCAAAGCCCAGGCCGAACCACACCGCTTTCGACACCATGCCCGCGAAATTGCCGAAATGAAGCGGCGACATGATCGCGGCCAGCGTCCCGCCGACCGACGGCCGGGTGCCGATCGCGGGCTTGGTTTGCAGGAACTGCGCCGTCGCGCCGCTGTAGAGCAACGTCACCGGCTCGATATTGCCGGAAGCGGGCGGCTGGAAGCTGGTCACTTTCGAATCCGCGCGCCCGAAATGCTCGATCGCGACGAAGGTGGGCACGCGCCCGCTGCGGCGGATCGCGTCGCTGGCGATCCGGTCCAGATTGCCCATGGCCACCGGGCGCGGATCGGGCGCGCCGGGATTGCCGAACACCGTGTCGCTCAGCGCCTGAACATTGCCGCCGAAAGCGGCCATCGCGACGACGGGAACGCCGATCGTGCCGAAGAAGGAGAAGAAACTGCCGGTGAACGCCAGGATGAAGGCGAAGGGCAGGCTCCACGATCCCGCGACGCTGTGCCGGTCGCGATCGACGAGAACCGGATTAGCCCGCCGCCGCAACGTGAAGATGTCCTTCAACAGGTGCCGGTGTATCAGCAGGCCCGAAATGGCGGCGACCAGCATCGCCAGTCCCAATATGCCCGTCAGCAGCAGGCCCCAGGGATCGGGTACATGCAGGCGGACATGGGTGTCGACCAGGAAGTGGCTGAGCGCATCGTCGTTGCGCGGGCCGAATATCTCTTCGCCCGTCCCGTGCAGCGTGGCCGCGACACGGCCCTTGCCGTCGAGCTGGTAATAGACGCCCCGGCTGACCAGCGTGCCATCCGCCTCGGTTTCATGCCGGTGGAAGAAGACGCCCAGATTGTGATCGCCGATCTCGAACAGGTCGACGCCTTCATGATATCGCGCCGGGGTCTGCGCGCCCAGACGCCGGATCGTGCCGTCGATGGGCCGTTCGAACGCGGAGCGGCTTTCCAAATGGCCGGCGGACCATATGCCGATCTCCTCGGCGAACACCGCCGCCATGCCGGTGAAGATGACCGCGTAGAGCAGAAGCCCCAGCAGGATTCCCGACCAGCCATGGACGGCGACCATCAGCTTGGTCTGTTCCTTGTCGAGATGAATCATCGGCGGCTTTCCCGGGGCGAGGGCGATGGATGGGCGAAACCATAGGCGACCAGCCCGCCATGCAGGACGATCAGGGCGATGGCCACGGCAACGACCCGCCCCAGCCGGCGGTCAAGGCAGGCGTGGAAGAACAGCGCCGCCCAGATCAGGGGCGCCAGAACCAGCGGGAGGACGAGATTGTCGATGCCCGCCGCGCCGCGCGGAAGCCAGAGCGGCATCCCCGCCATGATCACGAGCGCGGCCAGCACCGCCCCCGGACCGGCGAAGAGGATGCGGACCCATTTCCGCCTGCTTTGTGACACGATTCACTCCGGCGATTGCGAGAAGGCTCTTGCGCGGCCTTAGCGTCCGGACGGGGAACAGGCAAGAAAATGCTATTGCGAATTGCTTTCACGGTTGCGCGCTTTCGGGCCGGAGCGAACCGAGTGGCCCTAGTGCACTGACTCAGTCGGTTGGTACAGGCAGCCGCCTGAGTTTGGCGAGAATGGTCTCGGCCGGCTTGGTCCAGACGAAGGGCTTAGGGTCGGCGTTCTGCTTTCGGATGTAAGCGCTAATGGTGTCCTGGAGGTCGACGACGGAGGTGAAGACGCCGCGCCGGATGACCCTTCGGGTGAGCGCCGAGAAGAAGTTCTCGACGGCGTTGAGCCATGAGCCCGAGGTCGGGGTGAAATGGAACACCCAGCGTGGATGATCGGCGAGCCACTCCAGGACCTTCGGATGCTTGTGGGTGGCGTAGTTGTCGAGGACGGCGTGGATCACCTTGCCGGCAGGAACGGCGCGCTCGACGGCGTTGAGGAACTTGATGAACTCCTGGTGCCTGTGCTTGGGCATGCAGCGACCGACGACTGTGCCGTGGAGGACGTCGAGCGCGGCGAACAGGGTGGTCGTGCCATTGCGTTTGTAGTCGTGCGTCATTGTTCCGCATTTGCCCGGCTTCAACGGCAGACCGGGTTGGGTTCGGTCGAGGGCCTGGATCTGGCTCTTCTCGTCGATCGAGATGACGACGGCGTGAGCCGGCGGGGCCATGTAGAGACCGACGATGTCTTCGACCTTGGCGGCGAAGGCGGGGTCGCTCGATCTCTTGAAGGTTCGCAGACGGTGGGGTTGGAGGTGATGGACCTGCCAGATGCGCTGGACGGTTCGGAGCGAGACGCCGAAGGCTTTGGCCATTGCGCGGCCGGTCCAATGGGTCACGGCACCGGGCGGTTCGGAGCAGGTCAACGCAACGATCCGTGCGACGACGGGCGCGGCGATCGGCGCCGTACCGGGCTTGCGCGTCTTGTCGCGGAGAAGACCATCGACGCCTTCCTCAGCGAAGCGCTGTTGCCAGCGCCAGACCGCAGGTCGGCTGACGCCGGCGCGGCGGGCCACTTCGAGCACCGGCAAGCGGTCGCTGGAGAGCAGCACGATCCTGGCGCGCAGCACATGCTTGAGCGGGCAGTTGCGGTCGCCGACGATTTGTTCAAGCCGAGCACGGTCGGCGGCGTTCAAGAGGATGTTGACGGTCTGGGCCATGACGGGAGAGTCGCATGTCCTAGACGATTTGTGAATCTCCCGTCTGCGTCATTGCACTAGGCGACCCACGGCTTCGGCGGCATGGACGTTTCCGGTCACCGGATCGGGTGACGGACGGAAGCGGACAGGCAGGACAGGGATGCGGATAGCGATATTGACGTTCGACGGGTTCAACGAACTCGATTCCTTCATCGCCGCGGGGATATTGGGCCGGATGCGCCCGCAGGGCTGGGAAATCGACATCGCTTCCCCCACCGGGCAGGTGACGTCCATGAACGGCGTCGCCATCGCCCGGCAAAAGCCGCTGGAATATGCGGGCGAGGCGGACGCGGTGCTGATCGGCAGCGGCATCCACACGCGCCGGATCGCGGCGGATGCCGCCATGCTGCGGCGCATCCGGCTGGACCCGCGCCGCCAATTGATCGGCGCGCAATGTTCCGGGACGCTGCTGCTCGCCCGGCTGGGGCTGATCGGCTCGCTCCCGGCCTGCACCGACCTGACGACGAAGCCGTGGGTCGAAGAGGCGGGCGTGGAAGTGATCGACGCGCCCTTCGTCGCGCATGGCAATGTGGCGACGGCGGGAGGATGCCTCGCCAGCCCCTATCTCGCGGCATGGCTGATCCTGCGCCTTGCGTCCCGCGCCGATGCGGAAGCCGCGCTGCACTATGTCGCGCCGGTGGACGAAAAGGCCGATTATGTCGACAGGGCATTGGCCCGAATCCTGCCCTTCGTAGCGGATATGCCCGCCGCCGGCCTCCGCCGCGCGGGCGCGCCTTCGCCCTGACCGGCCTCAGCCGTTCACGATGGTTCCGCCATTGGGGTGCAGTACCTGCCCCGACATATAGCTGGCGTCCTCGCAGGCGAGGAACAGGAAGCTGGGGGCCACTTCGTTGGGCTGTCCCGGCCGCCCCATCGGCGTGGATTCGCCGAAATGCTCCAGCTTTTCGGGGCTCGCGCCGCCGCAGGGGTTGAGCGGGGTCCAGATCGGCCCCGGCGCCACGGCATTGACCCGGATGCCGTCCCCGACCAGATTTTCCGACAGCGACCGGGTGAAGGCGGTGATCGCTCCCTTGGTGCTGGAATAGTCCAGCAGTTCCTTCGATCCCTGATACATGGTGACGGACGTGCAGTTGATGATCGCCGCGCCCCGCCGCAGATGGGGGCGCGCCGCCTGCGTCAGGAAGAACATGGCGAAGATGTTCGTCTGGAAGGTGCGGCGCAGCTGATCCTCGCTGATGTCGGTGATGTCCTCGTCCGGATGCTGCTCGCCCGCATTGTTGACGAGGATGTCGATGCCGCCCAGTTCCTTCACGATCCGGTCGACGGCCTCGCCGCAAAATGCGCTGTCCCCCAGGTCGCCCGCGATGGCGATGGCGCGCCGTCCTTCGCTTTCGACGATGTCCGCCGTCTTGCGCGCGTCGTCATGCTCGCACAGATAAAGGATGGCGATGTCGGCTCCCTCGCGCGCGTAGAGCGCCGCGACCGCCCGCCCTATGCCGCTGTCGCCGCCGGTGACGACCGCCACCTTGCCGTCGAGGCGGCCGGAACCGGGATAGCGCGGCTCCCATTCGGGCTGGGGCTCCAGGCCGCTTTCATGGCCGGGAAGCGGGTCTTCGTGGATCATGCCGGTTGTCTGGGACATGGGGTTTCTCCTGCTGCACCCATCCCAACGAAGCTTGGCCGAGAGAGTTCATCCCGCGCCGGGGCCTCCTCCCCGCATCGGGTACGGCATATCCTCGGCCCACCCCGCCGCCGGGATTTGAACCTCGCGCCGGGGACGGCGTTCTGAACGCCATGAGCGCGAGGGGGATTGCCGCAGGAGAAGAGCATGATGAAGCGCTATGCCTATGGGTGGATCATGGAGGCCAGGGTCGACCAGCCGCCGCGATATGCGGGCGGCGAACAGGCCGACGGGCTGATCGCGCGGATCGACCGGCGCTATCCGCGCGCGAAGGGCCATGCCAGGCCGCACGGACATGGAGAGCTGGGCCATGAATAAGTTCTTCACGAAAATCGCCGGGCGCATCGCCTCCCTCGCCGGAAAGCCCGCCACCTTCATTCTGGCGGCCGTGCTGGTCCTTGCCTGGGCGGTCACCGGGCCGATCTTCGCCTTTTCCGAAGTGTGGCAGCTGGTGATCAACACCGGCACGACCATCGTCACCTTCCTGATGGTGTTCCTGGTCCAGAACACCCAGAACCGGGATGCCTGCGCCATGCAGGCCAAGCTGGACGAACTGCTGCGCGCGATCCGGGACGCGCGCGCCGAATTCATCGGCATCGAACATCTGACCGACACGGAGATCGAGGAGATTCGCGCGCGGCTCGAAAAGGAACAGGACCCCGCGTCCGGGCGGCCGCCCGCCCATGCGACGGTCGAACGCCTGCTCGGCCGCCGGTAGAAGGGAAGGCGCGGAGCGCGTCGGGATGCCGGTCCCTTGATCCGGATCAACCGCGCGCTCCGTTGGCCGTACTGCGAGCCGGTCGCGTGGAACCGCCGCGCCGTTTCGATGCTTCGTGCCTTCAGGAAGAATGCCAAGGAGGCTCTGATGGCTACCCCCCAATTCACTGACGCGATCGCCTTGCTCAAGGCCGACCACCGCAAGGTCGAGCATCTGTTCGATCAATATGAAAAGGCCCGTTCCGCGGACCGCAGGCAAAGTCTGGCGCGGGACATCTGCACCGAACTCAAAATCCATACGGCGATAGAAGAAGAGATTTTCTATCCCGCATTCCGGGGCAGGATAGAGGACGACACGCTGGACGAAGCCTATGTGGAGCATGACGGCGCCAAGGTGCTGATCAACGACATCGAGGCGGGATCGCCCGACGACGATTTCTACGACGCGAAGGTCAAGGTGCTGTCCGAGGACATCAAGCACCATGTCCATGAGGAGGAAATGCCTTCCGAAGGCATGTTCGCGCAATGCCGCAGGACCGATGTGGATCTGGTCGTCCTGCGCGACCTGATGCTGGCGCGGAAGGAAGAGCTGCTGGCCCAGGCGAAGAATGGGGGCCTGCCGCTCGCCAAACCCAGTGCGGTGCAGCTGATCGCCGCCTGAACCGGGGCGGCCAGCTAAGGAACGAGGGGCGGGGACGAAGCCCGCCCCGCACCCCTCACAAGCCGTCAAGCCCCTTGCTGACCAGCACATTCACCGCCACGCGGCGGTTCTGCGCCTTGCCTTCGCTGGTGTCGTTGCTCGCCACCGGGTCCGCCTCGGCCATGCCGGTGGGCGTCAGCATGCGATAGGGCTTCCAGCCGCAGGCCTGCTGAAGGTAATTGACGACGCGGCCGGCGCGCTTCTCGCTCAGTTCCTGATTATATTCCAGCTCTCCCGTGGCATCGGTATAACCCACGACCAGCAGCAGGGCGTTGTCCATGCCCTCGGCGGCGGTGGCGGTCGCGCACAGATCGTTTTTCGCCTGTGCGGAGAGCACCGCCTTGCCGGTATCGAAATTCACGTTCGTCGTGCTCTTGACATTATACTGGTCGATCTCGCCCATCCGGCCGCGCAGCGCCTCCGTGGCGGCGGTTTGCTCGTCGAAGCGCTGGGCGGTGCCGTTGTGGATCATGGACGCGGTCCTGAGATCCTTGTTCTGAAGCGTGATCCGGCTCGCCACCAGGTCGCCGCCCGACTGCAACGTCCGGATGGTGACCGGCAGGCCGTTGAGCAGCGAGTCCGCCGCAAGCTTGCTGCGGCCGAGGCCGAAAAGGCCCTTGCTTGCGCTGATCTTGGTGGCGTCGTTGACGGCCACGACCGTGCGGGCGCCGTCGGCTGTGGTGACCTGCACCTTGTCGTCGCTGCGCGCGGAAATGATGCCTTTCACTTCCGGGCCTTCGGTCATCTCCGCCGTTTCAGCGGGCGATGTATAGATCGTGGCCGAAAGGTCGGACTGCGGCGGCCCCTGCGTCTGGGCGGAGGCGCCGGCCGATCCTGCTCCGGCCAGCATGGCAATCAGCAAGAGGCCTTTTTTGCTGTGGGACGTGACACTCATCGCGATATTCCTTCGAACTCGACCTGTCGGGCCTGCGGGATCGCAGCTTCTCGTCCGACCGCCGTTTGCGTGATGGCATGTCCGGGTGTGGTTTAGCTGAGGTCTTTTCTCTCCTGCCAATGGGCGCACGATGGTGCTGCACGATGGAAGGGAGAAGACGCGATGACGAAGAAGATCACGAACCCCGAGATCCTGGCGATCCGGGCAGCAGCAGAAGTAGACCCGGCATGTGGCCGCGTCTGGGTAGGCCTTGATGTCGGCCTCAAGTCGACATCGGTCTGTGTGCTGGATCGAGATGGCAAGGTCGTCCACCAGGTTTCGATGAAGACGCATCCGACCGAGATCGGGCGCTACCTCGCGAAGAACTTCGCCTCGAACGTGGCTGTCGTCGGCATGGAGACGGGGGCGATGTCGGCACATCTCGCCGGCGGGCTGCGCAAGCAGGGCCACCAGGTCGCCGTGATGGACGCGCTGCAGGTCCACCGGGTGCTATCGCTCAAGCGCAACAAGACCGACACCAATGACGCACGCGGCATTGCCGAGATCACGCGCACCGGCCGCGACTATCTGACCGAGGTCTATGTGAAGAGCGCCGCCTGCTTCGAGGTGCGCGCCCAGCTCATCATGCGTCATCGCCTGGTGCAGCAGCGCCTGGCCAACGAGAACATGATCCGCGGCTTGTTGCGTGTCTATGGTGGGCGGGTCGAGCCTGGCGCCAAGTCATCGGCTACCTATCGCGACCGTGTCGTCGAGCAGTTGCTGATCATCCAGGATCGCGAAGGCATCAACCTGCGACCGCGCATCCTGCCAGTGCTCGACCTGTGCGAGCGGCTCCAGAGGGATGTGGTGCGGATCGAAACCGAACTGGAAGCCCTTGCCGCCGCCAACCCTGTATGTCGGCGGTTCATGGTGGGAGCGGCGCGGTGCCGCTCCGAAATAGGAGCACCATCCATGATCAAAAGCCCACGTCTCACCGACCTTCAGCTCATTCTTCTCTCGACTGCCTCGCAGCGTGACGACGGCAATCCGCCCCTTGGCTACCAGCCCAATGGCAGGACGCTGGCGATCGTCGAGGACCATGCCGATATCGTACGGCACATCTTCGCGCGCTATCTCGATCTCGGGAATGTCCGGTTGGTTGCCGATGCACTGGCCAGCGAAGGCATCATTGCTCCCGAACGCACCGCCACGACGCGGAGGGTAACAGGTGGTCGTCCATTCACCCGCGGGCAGATCTACAAGCTGCTCTCCAATCCCATCTACATTGGCGAAATCCATCACAAAGGTCAGATCCATGACGGAAAACATGAGGCGATCATCGACCGGGACATATGGGACGCTGTCCAGCAGATGCTGGCCACCAACAGGCAGGGCGAGAGGTCGGGCAGCAGAGCGAGTTCGCCCAGCCTCCTTGCCAGTCGTATTGTTGATCAGCACGGCGAGCCGCTGGTCGCTGCCCATGCCTGCAAAGGGAAAGTCCGCTATCGTTATTATGTGAACCGATCACTCCAGCATAATGCAGACCGGCACGCCACCGATAGTCTGCGTATCCCGGCACGGGAAATCGAAACGGCCGTGGTCACCAGTCTTGCCACAGCGCTTGATGATCCTCTGGCTCTGCTGACACAGGCTGGCATAACGCTCGAAAGTGATCGTCTGCGCACGATCCTCAAAAAGGCGGAGCAGCTTGCGGCTTCTGTCCGCCACAAACAGCGTGATGTGATCAGCGATCTGGTGGCCAGGGTGGTCGTCCATCCCCACGAGATAGCAATCCGGCTATCGGTCGCGGCCTTATGCAGGGCCTGTACGATAGATCCCGCCAATAGTCCGGACGGCATCACTCTTACCGAACCGGTTCGTCTCACCCGGACGGGACTGGCCCTCCGGCTGATCCAGCGTGATGGCAGGCCCGTCACGCAGGGCAAGCCTGATCCCGGCCTCATTGCGTTGCTACGCAAAGCCCGCAACTGGTGGCGGCAGCTTCAGACCGGCACGATCGATATCGCTACCATTGCCGATCAGGAGAAGGTCAACGACTCATGGGTATCGCGCGTCGTCCGGCTGAACTTCCTTGCCCCGGTCATCGTTGAAGCCATCCTCGCCGGGACCCAGCCTGCATCCGTTAGCGCGACAGCCCTGCGTACAGCCAACCTGCCTATCGACTGGAACGAGCAGATCGCTTTGTTCGGGATGTGATAAATCTCAGTCAGTCACGATACCAGCGGCGCTTCGGCGCCGCTTTGCGTTGCAGGGCCAACAAAGGTAGCCGATGGCTACTCACTCCGTACTGCCAAAATGGGCGACGGAGAAAAAGCCGTCAGAGCAACCAGATGTTGCTCCAGATTCGCTCTCCGCAGACCGGGCCGCCTCCCCAAATGGCGCGGAACCGCGCGCTTTTCGGCACGAGAAAAAATCGTTCTATATCAATGACTTATATGTGGCGGAGAGGGTGTCCGCTATAGAATGGCGGAAAACCGCCATTATTGTGGGCATTGTGAGTTTCTGGCCAACATAACGGCCATCATTGACGCGCCCTTGCCCACATGGGGGCCATAGGGCTTTAGCGTCGAATGCAGTGAGTGATACGTCTTACGATATGGCGTCGGTTGGAACCATTGTTGCGGCATACCGTGCCATCAAAGCCTGAAATTCATCGTCACGGGACGTGTCCTTTGTAAGCCATCGCATTGCCTCAATCACCATGATGATTGCACCACAGGCGAACGCGAAGATTTCGGGAACCGCATCTTCGTCAGGTCCAATGATATGACCGTTGAAGGAACCGTCGTCCTGCCTGTTGAGATAGTGGATTGTCGATTGAACGCTTACATGCGCCGCCTTTCCGCATAACATTCTATATTCGGTATAGCGGTTGCCAAATCCGGCCTTTGAAGCAAGGTCGCTCATTTTAATGGATGAATTTGGATATTTCTTTAGTTCCTTTCCCAATGCTGACATTCGTGATCGTGTTTCAGCCAAATGTTCGGCATTATCTTTGACAATTTCGATGCTAAGGCGATAAACTTCCAACTCTTGCCTGATGGTTTCGGCGAAAAGCGTATTTTTTGCCGTGTCTGGCGTCTGGTGGAGATACCCAAGCCAAAATGCCGTTTCATAGATCGAGCGTGCCAACGTCAACGCTTCGATGTGCATTCCCCGTTCTGCTGACAGTATCGACGCTTGATAGGCCGATAGGGCGCGCGGGATAAGCTGAATTGCTACGCACAATGGATCGTGAGAATATCGTCCCGTGAGTAGTTCAGTGCTATCGACGTAGAACGCTTGACCAAGTTTGTTCAGTTCGTCGGCGATAGCGAAGCTATCAGGGTATTTGGTTCTGATATGCGCCTGAATGTGGCGCATAGCAGTAGCCAAATAGCCGTTGACCTTGAAATCGGCGTCAAACTCTTTGCCCGCTTCATCATTAAATTCGCTCATACGAACGAACCTACATTCGACAACGCGCTTCGCAATGGCTGAAACGGAAAAGCCCGGCCCAACGCTGGCACCTACGTTGAACCGGGCTTCCCAAAGCGCGACGGCAAGGAAGGAAGGCGAGACGCCGCGCTAAGACGGGATAAATGGAAGGCGTAGGCTGGCCCGTTCCTTGGCCGTCAGATGCCATGTGGGCACAACCAACAGGGGGAAGGCGTCAAGGTTCACGTTCGACGCCCCTGCGGCGTCCACGGCGTCCGTTAGGGACATGTCGGGCGATGGAATGCCCACAATGGCGCATAGGCGGTCCTGCCAGCCTTCATCGGCCCGCCACGGGGCTAGAGCGGGCCGCGTCCTAGCGCCGTCTTCCATCTTACCGACGATCATCTGAAGGCGATCAGCCGCCCGCCCCTGCCCGGCTGGCGGTGATAAGTCGGCGACCGGCGGAAGGTTTAGCGGTTCGGCCTGTTCATGCGAAACGAACAACGGCAAGGCTTGCCGGTCGAAGTCCGACGTGGGCAGCGTCGCGAAGTCCCAAGGCAGGATTTCCGCATACCGACCGACGACGACCATTTCGATGGGATGCGGTATCGGACGCCCGAACCAATTGCGCTTTGGTTCACGCGCCGACACTGGCGAGGGATAGGACGCCGACGATTTGTCCAGCCAACGGGACAGCGCGGCAAGGCGTTCTTGCGCGCGTGTCACGACGGCATTTCAACGTAGGTCCGAACCTTCGCCAGTTCGAACGGGGAGAAATACGACGACCGAACTTGCGCGATGAACGCGGGATACCGCTTCGCCAATTCGTCCAGCCGCTGCGACTTTTCGATGTAATCAAGCGCCGCCGGGGCGAAAGCTTTGACGGCCTTTTCGGCGAAATCCATCGCATGTTCCTTGGGCAAGCCAAGCAACCGATGCGACGTGTTGTAGATGGCAACGGCGAAATCGGGGTCTTCGGTGACGGCTTCACGGATAGCCTTATAGCCGTTGCCTTCGCCGTTCTTGGCTTCGCGCGAAATCCAATCAGCGGCACGAAGATAGTAGCCTTCACGCTGCGGGTTCGGCGTGAATGTCTTGCCCATGAAGTCCGACGAAGCGTCCATGTAGCCCTTCGCCTTGCTGGTCAACAGGCGCTGCGTCCCTTCGGCCAGTTCAACCAACCGACCCGCAAGCTTCGACGCTTCCTGATGCTTCAACGGCGAAGTCCGAACTTCGTCCTGTGTTAGCCGTGCGACCAAAGTTGCGCTTTCTTTGGCCTTGCCCTGAAGGTTGGTAATGGCCGTGTTGATTTCGGCGTCATAATCATAGTGTGCCGGGTTTCCGGTCATCGCGTTTAACTGCACGGGGAGTTGGCAGTTTTGCAGGAAGCTGACGGCTTCCGGCGTTGCGACTAATGACACGTTGGGCGTTACGTCGGCCATTGGGTTCTTCCTTCAATTTGCGTGTTTCGGTGCGGGCGTCGGCGACAAGGCGGCGCTGTTGGTCTGCCCACATGCTTTCAAGTGTGGGAAGTTCGTCGTCGGTCGCGCGGGCCGGAACCATGATGCACGACGCCGGGGCGCGGCCATGTCGCGCGACGAAGCGGGCGATGGCCTGTTCGTCGGTTTCGCCGGTCCCGACTTCAACGACGTTGGGCACGACAGCGGCGCGGCCATGTTCAAGCCGGGCGATGCGACGTGCGATGGCACTGGCCATGTCACCGGCCCGCCTCCAACGCAGCAAGCCGCGCTTCCAAGTCCGACGTTTCGTGAATACGTGCGATCAGCGACAGAATGTGCGCCAGCTTCGACCCGTCGCCTACGTCCACCAAGCCCGACCGGCATTCGCGATAGACCCGCTGAATTTCGCGGTTCACGTCGGCGACGCTGGACAGCTTGCACCGATACCGCTTCGGCTGGACAGGGGGAGGGGTCGGCGTCGAAGCGCCCGGCTTTCCGCTGTTTTCTGAACCCGAAGCCCACATAATCCTGCCACCAACACCGCGTGAATGAATGATCTAGTTGCCGATTACTACATCATGGACCCGCCTAAGTGAAGTAAGAACACGCAGTAGCGGAATAAAGCGGCGATATTCCTTATTTGAACGCAATTCCGACAAATAGTCCAACGAACGTTCTATTGTTACGATAGCATCTTCTTTGATAACTTCGATGCCATGACGCATCATTGATACGCCAAATTCCATCGGAACGTTCGACGCACGAATTTGATATACGGTGAATAGTTCGTCATCGCGAGTAAGTGACTTGTCGGCGAACACTTCGTCGCGACGTTCGGCCAAGGTGCGTTCGACCGCTTGGACGACGCCCTTATGCCGTGGCATCGCTTCGGCCATCTCGCTGGCGATGGCTTCGCACTGTTCGTCGGTCCACCGGGTGATGAAGCCGTTGGCCGTTAGCGCCCGTTCGGCATGGCCCCGTTCCAAGGCGACGACGCGACGTGCCGTTTCCAACTTCAGCGTGTCCACCGACGCCTTCATGGGCAGCGCGTTGGACGTGTAGAACAGCCCGTAGGCGTAGTGCATGTGAAGCCATGCCATGCGGTCGCCGTGATGTAGGCGAACGCCTTCGTCCAAACTGGCGACGCACGGCGGTTTCCATAGTTGGGCAATTTCGGCGGTCATTTCGACAATTCCAATGCTGTTATGTTGGACGGTATGTTGGCCGTGATGAATAAACTTCGACAAAAGCTACGTGTTATCGCCGTTCAAAGGCGGATAATAAGTCCGCCATGCCCGCTGGCTGGCGATGCGACGGCGCGCGGTCCCGGTGTCCACGATATGACGGCGTATGAAGCTGGTATGAAAACCCAATTTCGATCAACATACTGATAATCCATTGTTTTGTTCATAAATATGAAAATATGAAGGTATGAAGGGGTTGGCGCTGAAGTGAACTTTAAAGGGGTCGATGGCGATTTCCCTTCATCCCGTCATATTTTCATATTTGGCGGTTTTCTGCGGGTTTCGGCTTCATACCGACCTCACATCGAACACCTGTTCCTTCTTATCAAACACCGTCGAGAAGTCGTCGCCGAAGAACAATTGTGCTTTAATGCGTTCAATATCGTTGTCGGGGTTATACTTCGCCCGCGTGTATGACAGAAAACTACGTCCACAGCCGCGTTCAACTTGATGGCCGGGGCGACGAACGATTTCGCCATTGTCGATTAAGCCTTGAATGGCGGCTTCAAGCGCGAATTTCGAAGTGCGACGGTCTTCGCGGAATATCTTCAGGTTGTTGCAGCGATTGAAGATATACTTATGCGTGACAATGCCAGCGGCGTGCATTTCGATGGTGCCGCCGTAGATTTGGCCCAACTGATCGAAGGGCTTGGCAAGACATTCGTTGAACGCCTTCAACACCTTGGTTTGTTGAAGCATCGCGTCGCCAACGGCGCTGCCAACGTCGCCTTCTTCGAACTTGCTAATAAGGCGGCGAATGTCGCGTTCGACTTGCTGGCGCGCCCATGTGGCGTGTTCCAACGTGACGACGGGCCGGTCATGGTCGCAACCGACCGCCAACAGCGCCGAAAGCTTCAGGGCTTTCTTGTGGGCACGGTTCCAAAGATGCTTCGTGACCGGACTTCCCGATGCGTTAATTTGGTCGTCGGCGTATTCGTCCAGCGCATCCAAGAAGGCTTCGGCGTCATGTTCGATCCCAACGACCGTGACCCGGTTCGCCAGATTGTCCGACACGCACTTTTTCACCAATGCCGCAAGCCGCGTCATCATGTGGGCATCCGGCATCGCGAATGGTGCGTTGCGGTTACGACGTGGGCGCGGGCCGGAATATTCAATGATGTTGAACCGGGCCAACAACCCGTTCGCAATCATGTGTTCGTCAACAACATCGTTGAAGGTGTCGTTCGTTCCCTCGCCAATGATGGACAGCGCGGGCATGTCGATACGCCCGGTGTTGTTCGCCGTGTTGCTATAGACGGTCGCGCCGATGAACTGTCCGCTACCCGACTTGTTGTAAGCATCCAGCAACACGCGCAACAGGGCCATTTCAGCCGATGATGCGTTGGGCTTGGCCAACTGTTTCAGCTTCAACGTGAACTCGCCTACGATTGCGACGTAACAAGGCGGTTGGCGGCTCGATAAGTCCCGAAGCAAGCCTTGGCCCGAAGCCATGTCGGCGGGACCAATGAACTTGTCAGCATTCGAAACGAAGTGTGGGCTAGTTATGTCGGTAAGAACGCCGATCAGCTTCGAAATACCGCTGTTGATAGCCTCTTTGCCGGTGCCAGTAGGTGCCAGCAGCATGATGTAGTGATTAAGCCCGGTTCCGCTGATGTTGAACGCCCTGCCCACAATTCCAGCGATTAGGGCTAGTGCGCCTGCGATTGCGACTTCGGGAACTTGGCGGTGCGCTGCCTCATATATGAACTTCGCTACTTCGCCGACCAAGCCGGAAGGCGGTTGCACTTCGTCTTTGTCTTGCACGAAGCGACCCCTTACGCGGCGTTGGCGCGCTGGCGCTGAAGGTCATCCACAAGGACGCGGATTTCGTCGTCGGACTTTCCGGCGATACGTGCGGCGATAACGGCGTTGACGGCATCGCTTGGCCATGCCGACGCGCGGCCAAGCTTGACGGGGCGGGGGAATAGACCGCGCTTCATGTCGCGGTAGAGCGTGGGCCGGGCAAGAGCCGTCGCGGCCATCACGTCGGGCAAGCGAAGTAGGGTTTGCATCGGTAGCTTCCTGTATCGTTCCATAGACGACACAGGATTGGCACCGGCCTGATGGGCAGTCCGCCCGCAAACCCGGCGAATTACGGGCGGTTGGCTTCCGCATGGGCAGCGCGGTATTCATCACGCCACCGTTGCAGCGTCGAACGCGACGGCGCTTCGCCATCGTTCTGTGCTTCGTAGTCGCCCAAGACGGCCATGATTGCAGCGTCGGGCGATGCGCCCATATCTTCGTGCTGGCATACGGCTTGGCCAAGGCGGTAGGCGTGTTCAGCCGTCCAACGACCGGGCTTGCCCCGCCCGGCTTTGCCTAACCCAAGGCGGCGCAACAGTTCGTCGGTGTCTTCGTCGGCATATTGGATGGCAGCGCCAAGCCATTGCGCCAGATATGGCGGCAACGGTTCACCCGCTTCCAAGTGTTCGGCGATGGTCGCAAGCTTCGTCCAAGGTGTGTCGTTGCGCCCGTCCGCCGAAGGGTCGAACCCGCCATGCAGCATTGTGGGCATTATGCCGCGCCCTTGATTGCGACGACATTCGCCGTGCGCTGTTCGACGGTTGCACAATACGTCGCCCATTCAGCCATAAGCTTGATGCGATGCGGCAGTTGGGTGCGGCGCTGATACGACGCTTCGACCTTGTTCGGCAGTTGGTGCGCCAATGCGTGTTCGGCGATTTCGCGCGGATAGTTCGTCCGGTCGGCAACCCATTCGCGGAAGGTGGACCGGAAACCGTGAACCGTCACCCCGGTCTTGCCCATGCGCTTCAGGACCGCCGCCAGCGTCATATCGGACATGGCACCGCCCCTTGGGGCCGGGAAGACGTAGTTGGACCCCTTCAGGCGCGGCGTCGCCTCTAGCAGCGCCACAGCGGCGTCGGACAGCGGCACGACATGTTCCTTGTCCGCCTTCATGCGTTCCTTGGGGATTGTCCACAGGCGCTTCCCAAGGTCGATTTCATCCCATGTCGCGCCGCGCACTTCGCCGGAACGCGCGGCGGTCAATATGGCGAACTCCAATCCGCGCGCGGCCATGCCAGCCCGCTTACGAAGTTCGACCATGAACGCGCCAATGTCGGCGTAGTCCATCGCGGCGTGATGTTCGACCTTTCGAACTTTGCCACGCTTCGACAGGACGTTATCAAGGTGCCCCTTCAGCCGGGCCGGGTTTTCGGCGCTGCGAAGCTGGCGAACTGCCGCCGAACCCAAGATGCGTTCGATACGACCGCGAACCCGATTGGCCGTTTCGTTCTTGGCATCCCACAGGGGTTTCGGACCTTCCTTCGTTTCAACGTCCTGCCGCAACACGCGCAAAACGTCGTCGGTGTTCACCGCGTCAATCGGCAGTTCGCCAATCAGCGGATAGACGTAGGTTTCCAGCGTGGACGACCATTGCTTGACGTGCTTCGCGTTGGAGTTTGCCCATTCGCCTTCCTGCGATTTCAGATACTCAATCGCGCATTCCTTGAACGTCTTCGACCGAACCAATTCGACGCGCTGGCGCTGTGCGTCCACCCGACGCTGTTCGATGGGGTCCACGCCGTCGCGAACCATGCGACGAAGCTTGCGGGCTTCAACGCGGGCTTCGTCTAACGACATGCCGGGCAGTTGATTGGCTTCTTCGTCGGTCGCCCCGATCTTGCCATTATAGGGTCCAAGGCCAACGTCGCGGCGCTTTTCGCCAAGCTTGTAGCGTAGCGCCCATGACTTCGTGCCGCCTTCAATCCGAAGGTGCAATCCGGCGCAATCTGCGGGTCCGACCATGACGCGACGGTTCTTCGAACCATCCGACCTAAGCTTGTCCACCGCCAACGGCGTCAGCGCCTTCAGTTGCTTCGGCATATCATCAAATCCTTGGCCAACTTACCGGCCAACATAAAATCAGGGATTTGGGTAGCCGTCAAGAGTCCTTGAGAGACACAGACCACGACGAAAAGCCCGGTATTCTGGGGCTTTCGTAGCGGTCTGTAGATGATGGTAGATGGGTAGCTGGCGGAGAGGGTGGGATTCGAACCCACGTTACGGTTGCCCGTAAACCGCATTTCGAGTGCGGCGCATTCGACCACTCTGCCACCTCTCCGCAGAAGGCCGTCGCAGCGCCGTTTCGGGAAGGAAACGGGCCGGTCGTGCCGGGTCGAGGGGCGGCCATTAGCGAATGATCGCGGGCTTGCCAAGCAGCCTTGGCAGCTATTTTTCTTGTACGCGCGCAATAGCATCCTAAATTGGTAGCATGACAAACGCGATTCAGATTTTTGGCGCAGGCGTTACCGCTCCGCCCATCGCCCATGCGCGGTTCAGCATCGGCGATGTGGTCAAGCACCGGGCGTTCGGATTTCGCGGCGTGGTCTTCGATATCGACCCCGTCTTCGCGAACAGCGAGGAATGGTATGAATCCATTCCCGTGGAATTGCGGCCGGACAAGGAGCAACCCTTTTACCATCTGCTCGCGGAAAACGGCGAAGCGAGCTATGTCGCTTATGTCAGTCAGCAGAATCTGGTGACGGACGACAGCGAGGAACCTGTCGACCATCCGGCGATCTCCGACATGTTTGGCCCCTATGCGAACGGCAAATACAAGCTGCGCCCGCTCCACCGGCATTAAAGGGCAAGGAAGGCGGGGCGCGCGCTGGCTGTTGCCGGGCGCGGTTTCCCTGGCGCTTGCTTTGCCCGCCTTTGCCCTTGCGCAGGCGGCTGAGCCCGATGCCCGCGTCAACGCCGACCCGACCTTCCCCTTTTCCCGCGAGATCGAAGCCTTTGCCAAGGCGGAGGAAAAGGGACCGAAAGTCGCGAACGCGACCCTGTTCCTGGGCAGTTCCAGCATCCGCCTTTGGGACATTCACGGCAGTTTCCCCGATGTCGGCACGGTCAATCGCGGTTTCGGCGGCGCGACCACTCGCGACGTCCTGCATTATTATCCCCGCCTGCTGCCCCGTTCCAAGCCGCGCTCCGTGATCGTCTATGTCGGCGAGAACGATCTGGCGGCAGGCGCCAGCCCGCAGGATGTGGCGCGCGACGTGCTGACGCTGCTCAAAAAGCTGCGAACCGATTATCCCAAGGCGCATATCGCCTATCTTTCGCTGAAGCCCAGTCCGATCCGCTGGACGCTCTGGCCCAAGATGGCCGCCGTCAACATGACCGTCGCGGCGCGGTCGCGGGTGATGGGCTTCGACTATATCGACGTCAGCAAGACGCTGCTCGCCTCCGACGGCCTGCCCGACGCGTCCCTGTTCCGGCAGGACGGACTGCACATGAACGGGCGTGGATACGACCGCTGGACCGATATGGTCGACGCCTATCTCGACCGGGCGCAAATGGCCGACAGCCGCCAGGGGACGAGCGCATCCTGACATCGGACCCGCCACTTTCCTGTTGATCCATGGGAAAGTAATATTATTACGGGATCGACTAAGGATATTATCATTGTGGGGGAGCATCAGGTGACCAGCGATCCGGCCAAGGCCGTGCCCATGGCGGAGTTGACGATCCGCGGCGTCATCCTGGGCGCGCTTATCACCCTGCTCTTCACCGCCGCCAATGTTTATCTGGGGCTGAAGATCGGCCTCACCTTCGCAACGTCGATCCCGGCGGCGGTCATCTCCATGGCGGTGCTGCGGCTGTTCGCGACCGGCACGATCCTGGAAAACAACATCGTCCAGACGATTGCGTCGGCGGCGGGTACGCTGTCGGCGATCATCTTCGTGCTGCCGGGCCTCGTCATCATCGGCTGGTGGCAGGGCTTCCCCTATTGGCTGTCGGCCTGCACCATCGCGCTGGGCGGCATATTGGGCGTCATGTATTCCGTGCCGCTGCGCCGCGCGCTGGTGACCGGATCGGACCTGCCCTATCCCGAAGGCGTCGCCGCCGCCGAAGTGCTGAAGGTCGGCGCGGGATCGCGCGAAGGGCTGGAGGAGAACAGGCGGGGCCTGGCCGCCATCGTCATGAGCGCGCTGGCGGCGGCGGGTTTCTCCATCATCGCCAAGACCCGCCTGATCGCGGAGGAAGCGGCGACATTCTTCAAGCTGGGCGCGGGGGCGACTTCCGTTTCGACCAGCTTTTCGATGGCGCTGATCGGCGTCGGGCATCTGGTCGGCCTGTCGGTGGGCGTCGCCATGTTCGTCGGACTGCTGATAAGCTGGCTGGGGATCGTGCCCTGGTTGACGGCGCCGCTGCCCGCGGGCGCGGATATGGCGGAGGTGGTGGGCACGACGTTCCGCATGAAGGCCCGCTTCATCGGCGCGGGCACCATCGGCATCGCCGCGATCTGGACCCTGCTCAAGATATTGGGGCCGATCATCAGCGGCATCCGTTCCGCCATGGCCGCCAACCGGATGCGGAGGGAAGGCAATGCGGGTCTGCTGGACCTGACCGAGCGCGACCTGCCCATCGGCATCGTCGGCGGCACCATCGCCGCCGCGCTGATCCCCATCGGACTGCTGCTGTGGATCTTCGCACAGGGCGGGCCGATCGCGGCCCATGCGGTGCCGGTCATCGGCCTGACGCTGGCCTATGTGCTGGTCGCGGGCATCGTCATCGCGTCGGTCTGCGGCTATATGGCGGGGCTGATCGGCGCGTCGAACAGCCCGATTTCGGGCGTCGGCATCCTGGCGGTGCTGGGCGCTTCGCTGATCCTCGCGGCGATCTACGGTTCGGGCGGGGACAAGTCGCAGACGCAGGCGCTGATCGCCTATGCGCTGTTCGTGACCGCCATCGTGTTCGGCATCGCCACCATCTCCAACGACAATCTCCAGGATTTGAAGACCGGCCAGCTCGTCGGCGCGACGCCGTGGAAACAGCAGGTGGCGCTGGTGCTGGGCGTGATCTTCGGGGCCATCGTCATTCCGCCGATCCTCGACCTGCTGAACAGCGCCTTCGGCTTCGCGGGCGCGCCGGGCGCGGGGCCGAACGCGCTGCCCGCGCCGCAGGCGGCGCTGATCTCCGCGCTGGCGCAGGGCGTGCTGGGCGGCGACCTCGACTGGGGGCTGATCGGTTTCGGCGCGCTGATCGGCGCGGTCGTGGTGGCGATCGACGAAGGGCTGGGCAGGGCGGGCAAGCTGCGCCTGCCGCCGCTCGCCGTCGGCATGGGCATTTACCTGCCCATGTCGCTGACGCTGCTGATCCCGGTCGGGGCGCTCATCGGCCATTTCTACAATCGCTGGGCGGAGCGGCAGGCCAATCCCGATTTCGCGGAGCGCATGGGCGTGCTGATGGCGACGGGCTTCATTGTCGGGGAGAGCCTGTTCGGCGTGGCCTTCGCGGGGATCGTCGCGGCGACCAACAGCGACGCGCCGCTGGCGCTGGTCGAGGAGAATGGCTGGGCCATGCCGCTCACCATCCTGATCTTCGCGCTGGTGGTCGGCGGGCTTTACGCGCGGCTGCGCGGCTGGGCGGGCAAACCGCTCCAGCCGTCATGAAATCACCGCCGCCTGTCACGAATCCGTAATCGGATTGCCATGACGGCGTAAGGTGAAGCGGCCAGAGGGCGCCCCGACAACAAGGGGAACCCACTCATGATCTATCTGCTTCGCAGCGCGAGCCGCGCCGCCATCGTCCTTGGCCTCGCCATGCCCGCCGCCGCTCTGGCGGGCACCATCACCGGCACCGTTTCGGACGGCACCGGCACACGCTCCCTGCAATCCACCCAGCTTCGCATCGTGGAACTGAACCGCATCGCCGAAGCAGGCCGCGACGGCTCCTATCGCTTTCCCGATGTCGCGCCCGGCACCTACACCATCGAAGCCCGCTATGTCGGCGCCGATCCGGTCCGCACCACCGTCATCGTTCCTGCCAGCGGCGACGTGGACGCGGAAATCCGCATCGGTTCGGACATCGATTCGTCGATCATCGTCGTCGGGCAGGTCGCCAACCAGGCTTCCGCCCTCTCCCGCCAGCGCGCCGCGGACGGCGTGGAAAGCGTCCTGACCCGCGACGCGGTGGGCCAGTTCCCCGACCAGAATGTCGCCGAATCGTTGCGCCGCCTGCCGGGCGTCAACATCCTGAACGATCAGGGCGAAGGCCGCTTCGTTTCGGTGCGCGGCCTCGATCCCGAACTCAACGCCGCGTCGGTCAACGGCGTCCGCCTGCCCGCGCCGGAAAGCGACGTGCGTTCGGTCGCGCTGGACGTGATCCCTTCGGAACTGATCGAGTCCATCGAAGTCAAGAAATCGCTGACCCCCGACATGGACGGCGACACCATCGGCGCGTCCATCGAGATCAACACCACCAGCGCCTTCGACCGCAGGAAGAACCTGTTCTCGGTCAAGGCGGAGGGCAGCTATAACGACCTCACCGACAGCGTGACGCCCAAGGGATCGTTCGACTTTTCGCAGAAGCTGACCGACAATTTCGGCATTTCCGGCGGCGCGAGCTATTACAAGCGCCGCTTCGCGACCAATAATGATGAAATGGACGGCTGGGACGAGGAAGACGGCATCGTCTACGCCGACACCATGGAATATCGCGACTATGACGTGACCCGCGAGCGCATCGGCGCGTCGCTGGCGCTGGACTGGCAGCCCAGCCCCTCGACCAAGCTCTATGTGCGCGGCCTCTACAGCCAGTTCGACGATCAGGAATATCGCCGCCGCCTGACCTTCGAGATGGACGAAGCACCCTCCGTCGGCAGCGCCACCACCGCCGGATTCAACTCCGAGGATGGCGAGATCACCGTCACCCGCGACCTCAAGGACCGTTTCGAACGCCAGCGCATCCGCTCTATCAGCCTGGGCGGCGAAACCAATACGGGGCCGTGGACCTTCACCTATATGGGGAGCTGGTCGAAATCGTCGGAGCGCGAGAACGGCTCCATCGACCCCGTGGCCTTTGAGCGCAAGTTCGATGACGGCGACGATTTCGGCGTGACCTTCGACTATGGCAACCGCAAGAAGACGGCCTATGCGATCACCGCGGGCGAGGCCGCCTTCCTGGACCCGGCCGAATATGCGTTCGACAAGGTGGAACGCACGACGCTCAGCGACGCGCAGGACGAGGAGTGGGCGGTCAAGGCCGACATGTCGCGCAAGTTCGCGATGGATGGCGGCGAATTCACCGTGCAGGCGGGCGGCAAGGCGCGCTGGCGCACCAAATCCTATAACGCCAGTATCGACGTCTATAAGGGCTTCGACGGCGACCTGACGCTGGCCGACGTGCTGGGCAGGCAGGATTATGACCTCGCCTCCATCGATCCCGTGCCGGCGAAGAAATCGTTCCGCCGGTTCTTCCGGGACAATCTGGCGGGCTTCGA
Organism: Sphingobium cloacae; assembly: GCF_002355855.1. Taxonomy (NCBI): domain Bacteria; kingdom Pseudomonadati; phylum Pseudomonadota; class Alphaproteobacteria; order Sphingomonadales; family Sphingobiaceae; genus Sphingobium; species Sphingobium cloacae. The sequence continues at coordinate 2,721,665 of NZ_AP017655.1, read as the reverse complement.
ACTGGCCGATGGTGACACATGGCAGGATTCGAACGAATCCGACTATAGCGTCGACGAGGATATCCAGGCCGCCTATCTGCTCGGTCGCTGGGACAGTAGCGCCCTGCGCGTGATCGGCGGCGTCCGCATGGAGCATACGAAGAACGACATCACCGGCAATCTGCTCGACCTCGACGCGGAAACGCTGACAGTGCTCAACTTCAAGCGCAGCTATACCGACTGGCTGCCCAGCCTGACGGTCCGGTACGAGCCGGTGTCCAATCTGGTCCTGCGCGCGGGCGGCTATAAGAGCCTCGTGCGGCCCAAGCTGTCGCAATTGGCTCCCAAAGTCGTGATCGAGGACAATGAAGGCGAATTCGGCAATCCGGACCTCAAACCCTATCGGGCATGGAATGTCGACCTGTCGGCGGAATATTATTTCGGGCGCAATGCGGCGGTGTCGGCGGGCTTCTTCTGGAAGGAAGTGAAGAATTTCACCTACGTCCAGGTGATCGAGGACTATCAATATGGCAGCCAGCTGCTGGATGAGGCGAAGATCCCCGTCAACGGCGCGACCGGCAAGATCAAGGGGATCGAACTCAGCTACAGCCAGGTCTTCGACTTCCTGCCCGCGCCGCTCGACGGCCTGCTGGCGCAGGTCAACTATACCTATACCGACGCCAAGGGCACGGTGCTGACCGACGGCGACATCGCCGATCCGCGCAGCATTCCGCTCACCTCCTCATCGAAGAACACGCTGAACGTCGTGCTGGGTTATGAAAAGGGTCCGCTCTCGCTGCGCGCGGCGGGCACCTATCGCGACAAATATCTGGATAAGGTGGGCGATGCGCCGGAAGAGGACCGCTATGTCGACGATCATTTCCAGTTCGACCTCAGCGCCAAATATCGGATCATGCCGGGCGTGCGCATCTTCGCCGATTGGGTGAACGTCACCAACGCGCCCTATTTCGCCTATCAGAATTTCGGAGGAGGACGCCGCTTGCTGCAATATGAAGATTATAGCTGGACCATCAAATTCGGCGTGTCGGCGAACTTCTGATGAAGAAGATCCTCCTCTCCACCCTGCCCTTCCTCGCCCTCGCCGCCTGCGCGGGCGGCGAAAAGGAAGTGCCCGTCGCGGTTCGCATCGCCAACGCCACCCCCGCCGTTTCCGTGACGGCGCGGGGGGAAACCACGCCTGTCGGCACCGCCAATGCCGACGCGGCGGACGATCCGGCGATCTGGCGCAACGCCGCCGACCCGGCGCAAAGCCTGATCGTGGGCACCGACAAGAAGGCCGGGCTCTATGTCTATGGCCTGGACGGCAAGACCCGCGATTTCCTCGACGCGGGGCAAGTGAACAATGTCGACCTGCGCGATCATGTGGCGATCGGCGGCAACGAAGGCATCCTTGTCGTCGCGAGCGATCGCAACGACCGCGCCCATGCGAAGCTCGCCCTGTTCCGGCTCGATCCCGCCAACGCAAAGCTGACCGCGCTGGGCAAGATCGACGCGGGCGAGGGCGAAGCCTATGGCCTTTGCCTGTCGCGCCAAGAGGACGCGATCCACGCCTTCATCGTGCTCAAGGACGGGACGATCCATCAGGTCGCGCTCGACACCTCCGCCGCGACGCCCGCCGGCAGGATCGTGCGCAGCCTGAAGCTGGGCACCCAGTCGGAAGGCTGCGCGGTCGATGACCGCACGGGCACCCTCTATGTCGCGGAGGAGGATGTCGGCCTCTGGCGCTTCGACGCGCGCGCGGGCGGATCGACCGAGCCGGTGAAGATCGCCGATGCGGACGGGAAGAATCTGGTCGCCGACGCGGAAGGCGTCGCCATCGCACCCATCGGGGAGAAGGACGGCTATGTCATCGTCTCCAGTCAGGGCGACAATGCCTATGTCGCTTACCGGATCGGGGACGACAGCTATGCCGGGCGCTTCCGCATCGTCGACGGCGCCATCGGCGGGGCGGAGGAAACCGACGGCATCGACCTGATGCTGGGCGATTTCGGTCCCGATTATCCGGGGGGCCTCTTCATCGCGCAGGACGGCCATAACGCGGCGGCCGCCCAGAATTTCAAGCTGGTGGCATGGGATGACATCGCCAGGGCGCTGGGGCTGGCGGAGTAGGGCGGTCCCCTTCTTCCGGCTGGGGAGGAGGATATGAAGCCTTGCCTCACAAAGGGAGGTCAGGCGGAGTGGGGTGAGGGGGACGCGCAACGCCCCCTCGCCCAGCTACGGTCGCCAAGCCTTATTTCTTCCCCGCGAACCAGCCTTGCAGGTCGGGCTTAAGCCTTGCGCGGGTTTCGATCCGCGTCTTGATGCCCGCGATGGCGCGGTCCACCACCTTGCGCGATTCCGGCGTCAGATAGCGGCTCGCATAATCGTCCAGCTTTGCGGCCATCGCCGGGTCCGCCGATCCGCCGCCCAGCCGCGCCAGCGCCTGCGAACGGGCGGACACGTCGATCAGCGCCTCATATTGCTGGCGATGGGCCAGCACATAGTCGACCGCCAGCATCGGATGCTCGGCACCCACCTGCGCGATGATCGCGGCGCTGGTGGTCTTGCCCGGTTCGTCGGTGAGGGCAAGGCCAAGCGCCTGCCCCGCCAGCTTCTCGTCCTTCGCGCCGCCGAGCAGCGCGAACAACTGGCTCTTGTCGAGATCGGTCTTCGCACCGTTGGCCATGGCGCGCAGCCGGTCCCACCGCGCCTGATCGGCATTCTTGGCGATGATGCCCAGCCAGACATTGCGGAGCGGCCCGTCCAGCGCGGCCGGGTTCGTCTCCAGCGCGGCGAAGCGGCGATTGGCCTCCGCCACCACCGCCTTGTCGCCCAGCGCGCCCAGCGTCGAGACGAGGCTGGAGCGCAGCACCGGCACCTGCGGCCCCTCGCCCGGTTTCGGATCATAGCCGATGGAAGCGAGGACCGGCGTCAGCTTCGTCGAGGCATAAGAGGCGACCTTCGCCTGCCCGGCAGCGTCGCCCTCCAGCATGTCATGCGCGCCCTCCAGATAGTCGGGCACCTGCGCCAGCACGGCGGGGCTGGCGGTGGCGGGCACGGCGTCCACCAGGTCCAGCGCCAGCCCGATGGGCTGATAGCCGCCCAGGCCAAGCTGCCAGTTGTCCGCCAGCAGGCCGACCTGATCGATGCTGGCGAGCTTCGTGAAATCCTTCGCCAGCGCCTTCACATTGGCGGCCGGGGTGAGCGCGCGATAATAGCCCGACTGCCCCGCATTGACGACGTAGGCGCCGCAGCCCGGCAGGGTGATCTCTCCCTTGCCGCTCAGGATCATGCGCCGCGCCGCGCCGCCCAGCGTCTGCGCCATGACGGGCACGTTCCAGCGGAGCGGCGTCTTGTCCTTCCGGTCGCGGCTGAACTCGCTCTGGGCCAGCGACAGGACCGTGTTGCCGCCCTTGCATTGGGCGCGTTCCACGGTGACGAGGGGGATGCCCGGCTGGCTGGTGAAATCATGCGCGATGGAGACGAGGCCCCTGGCCCCCGCGCCTTCGACCGCCTTCCACAGATCGTCGGTCACGGTGTTGCCATAGGCATGGGCCTTCATATAGGCGCGGATGCCCTCGCGCCACACATCCTCGCCGGCATAGCCTTCCAGCATGGTGATGACCGCCTCGCCCTTTTCATAGGTGATGGCGTCGAAGGCTTGGTTGACCTGTTCGACCGTCGCGATCTTCTGCACCACCGGATGCGTGGTCGCCAGCGCGTCGAGGCCCATGGCCCGCTCCCGTCCATCGACGCGATTGAGCAGCATCTCCCATTCGGGTTGCAGCTTGTCCGTGACCTTGGTCGCCATCCAGCTTGCGAAACCCTCGTTCAGCCAGAGGTCGTCCCACCAGGCCATCGTCACCAGATCGCCGAACCATTGATGCGCCATTTCATGCGCCACGGTTTCGTAGATGCGGCGCTTCTGCGCTTCGGTGGTGAAACGCGGATCGACCAGCAGGGCGCGCTCGAAAGTGAAGATCGCGCCCCAATTCTCCATGGCGGAGAAGAACTGGCTCTGGCCCGGCCCGGCCACATTGTCGAGCTTGGGCAGCGGATAGGGGACGCCGAAATAATCGTTGTACCAGGGCAGGATCGCGGCGGAGGCATCCAGCGCCAGTTGTGCTTTCCCCGTATTGCCCTTGCCGGTGATGACGCCGACCTCGGTGGCTCCGGCCATCTTGGTGGCGCGGTCCAGTTCGCCCAGGCCGAAGAACAGCAGATAGGAGGACATTTTCGGCGTGGTGCCGAAGGTCACCTGAGTCTTGCCGTTGCCCAGATCCTTGCTGTCCTTCACCGGCATGTTGCCGACCGCCATCTCGCCCGTGGGGATGATGGCCGTCAGGTCGAAGGTCGCCTTGTAGCTCGGCTCGTCCCAGCTCGGCACGAAGCGGCGGGCATCGGGCGCCTCGAACTGGGTGAAGAGCGCGCGCTTCGCCTGCCCGGCATTGTCCGTGTAATCGAGCGCGAAAAGCCCGTTCGCCTGCGTGGCGATCACGCCGTCATAAGCGATGTCGAGCATGTAGCTGCCCGGCGCGACAGGTTTGCCGAAGTCGAACGTCACTGTCTGGGCGGCGGCATCGACCTTGGCGGTTCCCTTCACCGGCTTGCCTTTGGCCGGGGTCAGCGTGACCGCGCCGAAATTCAGGTCCGCCGCGTTCAGCACCAGCGCGGGCATGGCCTGCGACACGGTGACGTCGATCCGCGCCTTGCCGGTGAATGTGAGGTTTTTCGCGTCCGGCGTGACGGTGATCGCGTAATGGCCGGGCGCGGCTCCGCGCGGCAATTGCGTCGTCACGTTGGCGGCGGGGCCGGCGGGCGCGGGATTGGCCTGCGCGAAGGCGGGGGCGGCGAGGGCCAGCGGCGCGGCCGCCAGCAACAGGGGCACTATCTTCGAAAAGGGCATGGGGTTCAGACTCCGACACGTCTTGAACGGCGAGGCCGGGACGGCCATCCGCCTTGATGATTGGGGCATCGGCCCTTTCGCTTCGCCGGTCAAGGCACTCGCCCGGTCGCGGACGGGAAATCGTCGTGCAATTGCAGCCTTGTGCTGCGGCTGTTAGGTGTCTTTCCCTCGCAGGACAGCGGACCATGCCCGTCCGCCCGCAGACAAGGGACATGCATGCGCAATCGACTGACGGCCTTCATTCTGCTCGGCATGGTGCTGGGCGTCGTCACGGGGTTCCTCGCCAATTTGTGGGTGGGCGGCGACAAGGCGCTGGCCAAGGAGGTGGCGGGCTATTTCCATCTGCTGGCCGACATCTTCCTCCACCTCATCAAGATGATCATCGCGCCGCTGGTCTTTTCCACGCTGGTCGCGGGCATCGCCCATATGGGGGACAGCGCGGCGCTGGGGCGGATCGGCGGCAGGGCGCTAGGCTGGTTCATCATCGCCAGCCTCATTTCGCTGGGGCTGGGCCTCGTCCTCGTCAATTTCTTCGCGCCGGGCGAAGGGTTGAACCTCGTCCGGTCAGGCGCGGATTCAGGCGTCAATGCCGAGGCGCTCAATTTCCGCGACTTCGTGCTGCATGTCTTTCCCACCTCCATGGTGGGGGCGATGGCGGACAATTCGATCCTCCAGATCGTCGTCTTCTCCCTGTTCGTGGGCGTGGCGCTGACCGCCATCGGGGAGAAGGGCAAGCCGATCGTCACCGTGATCGAAGCGCTGGTCGAACTGATGTTGCAGGTGACGGGCTATGTGATGCGGGTCGCGCCGCTGGCGGTGTTCGGCGCGCTCGCCTCCGCGATCACGACCGAGGGGCTGGGCGTGCTCAAGACCTTCGGGGAACTGGTGGGCGAATTCTACCTGTCGCTGTTCATCCTGTGGCTGCTGCTGTGCGGGGCGGGCGCGATCTTCCTGGGACGGCGCATCCTGACGCTGCTGCGCTATGTGCGCGAGCCGGTGCTGATCGCCTTTTCCACCGCCTCGTCCGAAGCGGCATACCCGAAGATGCTGGAGCAGCTCGACCGCTTCGGCGTGCCGCGCCGCATCTACAGCTTCGTGCTGCCGCTGGGCTACAGCTTCAACCTCGACGGGTCGATGATGTATGCGTCCTTCGCGACGATCTTCATCGCGCAGGCCTATAATATCGACCTGCCGATCATGACGCAGATCACCATATTGCTGGTGCTGATGGTGACGAGCAAGGGCATCGCCGCCGTGCCGCGCGCCTCGCTGGTGGTGATCGCCGCGACGCTGGGCCAGTTCAACCTGCCGGTCGAGGGGATCGCCTTCATCCTGGCGGTCGATCATTTCATGGACATGGGCCGCACCGCCACCAACGTGCTGGGCAACGCCATCGCCACGTCGGTCGTCACCAAATGGGAAGGGATGCTGGAGGTCGAGGAGCCCGAATATGTGCCGCCCCACAAGGCGCCCTCCCACACCCCATCCCATGGCCGCGCGGGCCTCGAACTGGCCGAGGATATGGTGGAGGAGGAAAGGCGGGGTTAGCGGCCTTCCCTCCTCCACGGGTCCGTGCGGCGGGTGAAACCATGAAGGAAGTCGTCAACTGAACGCGGTTGGCGAAAGGCGCGGCCGTAGGATAGGATTTGTAGGAGTTTCCCCAAAGCCTCCCGGATCAGCGCAGCTTCGCGATGGAAAGCCCGTCCTGCTTGGCGCGGGCCTTCACCGATTCCTCGCTGCGGGTGAGGGCCTTGGCGATCGCCTTCAAGGCCATCCCCTTCTTCGCGAGCGTGTGGAGCTTTTGCAGCTCGTCCGCCGTCCAGGGCTGCTTGTGGCGCTCGAAGCGATCACCGGCCATGTCGATCAATCCGCGAAGGGGTCGCGCACGAGGATGGTGTCCTCGCGCTCTGGAGAGGTTGAGACGAGCGTGACCGGGCAGCCGATCAGTTCCTCGATCCGGCGGATATATTTGATCGCTTGAGCCGGGAGGTCGGCCCAGCTCCGCGCGCCCGCCGTGGTGTCCTGCCAGCCTTCGATGCTTTCGTAGATCGGCTCCGCCTTCGCCTGATCCTGCGCATGGGCGGGGAGATAGTCGTAGGCCGTCTCGCCGATACGATAGCCGACGCAGATCTTCAGTTCCTCGAACCCGTCGAGCACGTCGAGCTTGGTCAGCGCAATGCCGGTGACGCCCGACACGGCGACCGACTGGCGCACCAGCACCGCGTCGAACCAGCCGCAGCGGCGCTTGCGGCCCGTCACCGTGCCGAATTCATGGCCGCGTTCGCCCAGGCGCTGGCCGATGTCATTCTCCTGCTCGGTCGGGAAGGGGCCGGAGCCGACGCGGGTGGTATAGGCCTTGACGATGCCGAGCACGAAGCCCGCCCCGCCGGGGCCAAGGCCGGTGCCGCTCGCCGCCGTGCCCGCCACCGTGTTGGAGGAGGTGACGAAGGGATAGGTGCCGTGGTCGATGTCGAGCAATGTGCCCTGCGCGCCTTCGAACAGGATGCGCTTGCCTTCGGCCTTCGCCTTGTTGAGCGTCAGCCAGACGGGCTTGACGAAGGGCAGGATGAAGGCGGCGATGTCGCGCAGTTCCGCCATCAGCGCGTCGCGGTCGATGGGGGCTTCGTTGAAGCCGGCGCGCAGGGCGTCGTGATGGGCGGTCAGGCGATCGAGCTGCGGGCCGAGATCGTCGAGATGGGCGAGATCGCAGACGCGGATCGCGCGGCGGCCGACCTTGTCCTCATAGGCCGGGCCGATGCCGCGGCGCGTGGTGCCGATCTTGCCCGCACCCGACGCATCCTCGCGCAGGCCGTCGAGGTCGCGGTGGAAGGGCAGGATCAGCGGGCAGGTTTCCGCGATCTGGAGGTTTTCCGGGGTGATGGCGACGCCCTGCCCTTTCAGCTTGGCGACCTCATCGCGGAAGTGCCACGGGTCGAGCACCACGCCATTGCCGATGACCGACAGCGTGCCGCGCACGATGCCCGAGGGGAGCAGCGAGAGCTTGTAGACATTCTCGCCCACGACCAGCGTGTGGCCCGCATTGTGGCCGCCCTGGAATCGCGCGACGACATCGGCCCGTTCCGACAGCCAGTCGACGATCTTGCCCTTACCTTCGTCGCCCCATTGAGCGCCGATCACGGTAACATTTGCCATGGATATAGTCCTCCGCCCGCCGCGCGGACCGGGCATGCCCTTCGACGGGACTCGACATGCCGGTGGGATAGGATGGGCGCAGCGCCCTGTGCGGAGCGGCGGTTAGCCGCGACCGTCCGGTGAAGTCAAGTCAGTAAGCGCGCGGCTCCGTGCCATCGAGCCAGTGGGAGCAGCGCAGGCGCTCCCCATCCTCGTCGCCGGTGAGGGCGGCGATGGTGTGCCAGCCTTCGGCGCGCAGGGCGGCGGCGCGCTCCGCGTCATGGTCCAACGGCAGGAACAGGCGGCGCGGCGCTTCCCCGCCGAAGCCCGCGTCGATCAGCGGATCGGGGTAGAGGGAGAAGCCCATGGCCGGTTCGTTGCTCCCATCGGCGCGGGCGATGGCGTAGCTGCCGCCGCGCCCGACCTCCCCGATGAAGCCGTCCGCGAAGATCGAGAAACCGAACCAGTTCTGATATTCGAAGCCATGGCGCTCGGTGGGGTCGAGCGTCAGGGTGATGTCCCAGCCGATCGGCTTCGCGATGGCGCGCAGGCCCGCGATGCGGCTGTCGATCGCGCCGCCAAGCTGGGCGTTCAGCGCTTCGAGGCGCTCCATCGCCGCATGGAAGGGGCCGGTCGCCTCGATCAGCGGGAGATAGGCGGCGGCGGCCGGGCCGATCGCGGCAAGCGCGCCCGCATCCTTGGCGTCGAGTTCGGCGCGGACCGCCTCGATCTCCTCCGGCGCGAGAGGGAGCGGTCCGGCGGCGAGCGTGTCGATCAGGTCGGGCAGGGTGAAGTCGATGGTGAGGCCCGTGACGCCTGCGGCTTGCAGGGCTTCGATGGCGACGTTCACGATCTCGACGGCGGCGGCGACGCTATCGCTGCCGATCAGTTCCGCGCCGACCTGCAAGCGTTCGCGTTCCGGGCGGAGCTGATTGGCGCGCAGGCGCAGGACCGGCCCGGAATAGGACAGGCGCAGGGGACGCGGCGCGCCGGCGAGGCGGGTGGCGGCGATGCGGCCGACCTGCGCGGTCATGTCCGGGCGGAGAGCGAGGCTGCGCTGCGACACGGGATCGATGGCGCGCACCATATCCTCGGCGCGCATGGATTTGAGACGGCTGACCAGCGTGTCCTCGAACTCGGCGAGGGGCGGCATGACGCGCTCATAACCGTGCGTCGCCACCGTATCGAGCACGCGGCGCGCGAGGCGGGCGGAGGCTTCCGCCTGCGGGGGCAGGCGGTCGGACAGTCCTTCGGGCAGGAGGCCGGGGGGGAAGCTGGTCATGGGCTGGCCTTTAGCGGATTATGCGTCCAAGGCCAGCCCCCAACCTTATTGTCAGGCGAAACGGAGCAGCTTGACCGTCTTGACGCCCGCCAGCTTGCAGATGTCGGCGAGCACCCCTTCGGTCACCGCGCCGTCGACCGACAGCAGCAGGGCGGCTTCGCCACCCTGGTTGCGGCGGCCAAGGTGGAAGGTGCCGATATTGACCTGCGCCTCGCCCAGGGTCGAACCCAGGCGGCCGATGAAGCCGGGCGCGTCCTGGTTGACGATGTAGAGCATCGTGCCGTCCAGATCGGCTTCCACCTTGATGCCGAACAGTTCGACGAGGCGCGGGCTGGCATGGCCGAACAGCGTGCCCGCGACCGATTTGTCGCCGTTCGCGGTGGTGACGGTGACGCGGACGAGGGTCTGGTAATCGCCCTCGCGGTCGTGGCGCACCTCGCGCACGTCGAGACCGCGTTCCTTCGCGAGGAAGGGCGCGTTCACCATGTTCACCGTGTCGGAATAGACGCGCATCAGGCCCGCCAGCACCGCCGCGGTGATCGGCTTCTGGTTGAGTTCGGCGGCATGGCCCTCCACCTCGACCGCGACGGCGGTGATGGCGTCGCCTTCCAGCTGGCCGATCAGGCTGCCGAGCTTTTCGGCGAGCGCCATATAGGGCTTGAGCTTGGGGGCTTCCTCCGCCGACAGGCTCGGCATGTTGAGGGCGTTGGTGACGCCGCCCGACACGAGGAAGTCGGCCATCTGTTCGGCCACCTGAAGCGCGACATTGACCTGCGCTTCGTTGGTCGATGCGCCCAGATGCGGGGTGCAGATGAAGTTGGGGGTACCGAACAGCGGCGAGTCCTTGGCCGGCTCGCTCTCGAACACGTCGAGCGCCGCGCCCGCGACATGACCCGAATCGAGCGCCGCCTTGAGCGCGGCTTCGTCCACCAGCCCGCCGCGCGCGCAGTTGACGATGCGCACGCCCTTCTTGGTCTTGGCGAGGTTTTCCTTCGACAGGATGTTGCGGGTCTGGTCCGTCAGCGGCGTGTGCAGCGTGATGAAGTCCGCCCGGTCGAGCAGCGTGTCGAGATCGACCTTCTCCACGCCCATTTCCACGGCGCGCTCCGGCGTCAGGAAGGGATCGAAGGCGACGACCTTCATCTTGAGGCCCAGCGCGCGGCTGGCGACGATCGAACCGATATTGCCCGCGCCGATCAGGCCCAGCGTCTTGCCGGTGACTTCCACGCCCATGAAGCCGTTCTTCGGCCACAGGCCCTGCTGCGTCTGGGCATTGGCTTCGGGAAGCTGGCGGGCCAGCGCGAACATCAGCGCGATGGCATGTTCGGCCGTGGTGATCGAGTTGCCGAAGGGGGTGTTCATGACGACCACGCCCTTGGCCGATGCGGCGGGGATGTCGACATTGTCGACGCCGATGCCGGCGCGGCCCACGACCTTCAGGTTGGTGGCGGCGTCGAGGATCTCCTGCGTCACCTTGGTCGAGCTGCGGATGGCGAGGCCGTCATACTGGCCGATGATCGCCTTGAGTTCTTCCGGGGTCTTGCCGGTGATTTCGTCGACCTCCACGCCGCGCATACGGAAGATCGCGGCGGCATTGGGGTCCATCTTGTCGGAAATGAGTACCTTGGGCATTTGGGAAATCCTTGTGTCAGCGCTCCTGCGAAAGCAGGAGCCCAGGGCGGCCTGGTTCCGCCCTTGAACTCCAGGCTCCTGCTTTCGCAGGAGCACGGCAGAGAGAAATCAGGCGGCTTTGGCCTGGGCGTAGGCCCAGTCGAGCCACGGCCCCAGCGCCTCGATGTCGGCGGCATCGACGGTCGCGCCGCACCAGATGCGCAGGCCCGCCGGGGCGTCGCGATAGCCCGCCACGTCATAGGCCGCGCCTTCCTTTTCGAGGAGGGCCGCAAACGCCTTGATGAAGGCTTCGTCGGCGCCCTCGACGGTGAGGCACACGCTGGTCTTGGACCGGCTGGCTTCGTCGGCCGCGAGATGGCCGAGCCAGTCGCGCTCCGCGACGATCCTGTCGAGCGCGGCGGCGTTGGCGTCCGACCGGGCGATCAGGCCCTTGGCCCCGCCGACGGACCGGCCCCATTCCAGCGCGAAGATCGCGTCTTCGACCGCCAGCATGGAGGGGGTGTTGATCGTCTCGCCCTTGAACACGCCTTCGGCCAGCTTGCCCTTGCTCATCAGGCGGAAGACCTTGGGCAGCGGCCAGGCGGGGGTGTGGGTTTCGAGACGTTCCACGGCGCGCGGGCCGAGGATCAGCACGCCATGCCCGCCCTCGCCGCCCAGCACCTTCTGCCAGGAGAAGGTGGCGACGTCGATCTTGGCCCAGTCGATGTCATAGGCGAAGACGGCGCTGGTCGCGTCGGCGAAGGTCAGCCCTTCGCGATCCGCCGGAATCCAGTCCGCATTGGGGACGCGCACGCCCGAAGTCGTGCCGTTCCATGTGAAGAGCACGTCGTTCGAGAAATCCACCTGAGCCAGATCCGGCAACTGGCCGTAATCGGCGCGCAGGATCGTCGGGTTGAGGTTCAGCTGCTTGGCGGCGTCCGTCACCCAGCCTTCGCCGAAGCTCTCCCACGCCAGCGTCGTCACCGGGCGCGCGCCCAGCATGGTCCACATCGCCATTTCGAACGCACCCGTGTCGGAACCGGGAACGATGCCGATGCGGTGGCTTTCGGGCAGGTTCAGCAGCTCGCGCATCAGGTCGATGCAATAGGCGAGCCGGTTCTTGCCGATCTTCGAACGGTGCGAGCGGCCCAGCGATTCAGCGCTCAGCTTGTCGGCGCTCCAGCCCGGAGGCTTGGCGCAGGGACCGGAAGAGAAGAAGGGGCGAGCCGGTTTGGTGGTCGGCTTGGCGGCAGGCGCAAGGGTGGCGTCTGCGGCGGTCGTATCAGTCATGTAATGCGTCTCCTTACAGAGAGCACGCGCGGCGTTGGGACCGCGTGGCCCGCTGGCCGCCCTAAAGATTTGGAAAGGAGAGTCAAGCCGAATGTCGGGAACGATGAAGTGAGTTGGGCGTTAACCCGCTGGCCAGAAACCCATGATAAATCATCGGCTGGTCAATTGAGAGCGGGACAAGGGGACGATCATCGTGCGGGACGTGGGGCGGGCGGCCCTATGGGCGATCAGTGGAATTTCGGCCCTGGCGCTGGCGGGATGCGGCGGCGATCTCGTGCCGCGCGGGCGCGTCGTCAGCACGCCCAAGCCGGCCAGAAGCGCGCGGCCCGCCCCGCCGCCTTCGATGGAGGTGCGGCAATGCATGGCGAAGCTGCAATCCCAGTCCGTCGCCTTCACCCCCCTGCCCGACCAGAATTTCGGCGGCGGATGCAACGCGCTGGGCAGCGTCAAGCTGCTCGACATCGGCGTGCCCGCGACCAATCTGGGGGCGATGACCTGCAATCTCGCCGCCAATTTCGCGGCATGGGCGCGCTATGGCGTGCAACCCGCCGCGCGCCTGATACTGGGCGCGGAGATCGTGCGGATCGAAACCTTCGGCACCTATAATTGCCGCCCGATCGCGGGCAGCGGCAAGCTTTCCGAACATGCGCACAGCAACGCGATCGACGTGTCCGCCTTCGTCCTGTCCGACGGGCGGCGCATCTCCATCGAGCGGGACTGGAACGGCGACAAGCGCACGCGGCAGTTTCTGGAAGTCATCCATGCCAGCGCCTGCAAGCGGTTCAGGACCGTGCTCAGCCCCAATTACAATGCCGCGCATCACGACCATTTCCATTTCGACATGGGCGGCCGGGGCGGCTTCTGCCGCTGAACGCCCCCTTGGCAGGAACGCCGCCCTTGCCTAGTGGGCGTTCATGACCAAAGAAGAAATCGCCGAGCGCAAATTCCGTCCCGCCAGGCAGGAAGCCGCCGACGCCCGCAAGACGGTGGAAACGCCGCAGACCATGAGCGCGGCCTATCGGCTGGCCTTTCAGGACACCGAATTCCTGCTGCGGGAGGATTTGCGGCCGATCCGCTTCCAGCTGGAACTGCTCAAGCCGCAATTGCTGATGGACGAGGCGCGAATCGAATCGACCTTCGTCTTCTACGGATCGGCGCGCATTCCCCAACCGGAAGAGGCGCAGGCGCGGATCGACGCCGCCGCCACGCCGGAACAGAAGCGCATCGCGGAAAATCTGGCGAAGAAGGCGCGTTATTATGACGAAGCGCGCAAGCTGGCGCGGATCGCCGCCGCCTATCCGGCCAATCCCGCCGGATGCCGCCATTTCGTCGTCTGTTCGGGCGGCGGGCCTTCGATCATGGAGGCGGCCAATCGCGGCGCGGCGGATGTCGGCGCGCAGACCATCGGCATGAACATCGTGCTGCCGCATGAACAGTCGCCCAACCGCTTCGTGACGCCGGAACTCAGTTTCCAGTTCCACTATTTCGCGCTGCGCAAGATGCATTTCCTGCTGCGGGCGCGGGCGCTGGCGGTGTTTCCGGGCGGCTTCGGCACGTTCGACGAATTTTTCGAACTGCTGACGCTGATCCAGACCGGCAAGATGAAGCCCATTCCGATCCTGCTGTTCGGCAAGGATTTCTGGACCCGCGTGGTGAATTTCGAGGCGCTGGCGGACGAAGGCGTGATCGCGCCGTCCGACCTCAACCTCATCACCTGGGTGGAAACGGCCGAGGAGGCATGGGCGGCGGTAGAAGCCTTTTACGAGGATATGGAAGCGCCCGGCTGCGATTGACCGGCGCAACCCGCCTTGCCCTCGGCGGCGGGCGGGGATAGGGCGCGGTCATGCGCGCGGACCTTGCCCATGTCGATTGCTGGATCTTCGATCTGGACAACACCCTCTATCCGGCGAAGACGGACCTGTTCGGCCTGATCGACGTGAAGATGGGCGAGTTCATCCAGGGGCTGCTGGGCTGCGATCCGGTCGAGGCGAAGGCCGTGCAGAAGCGTTACTTCATGGAGCATGGCACGACCCTCTCCGGCCTGATGCGCCATCATGGCACGGACCCGCGCGCCTTCCTCGATTATGTGCACGACATCTCGATGGAGCGGCTGGAGGTGGACGAGGCGCTCAACGCCCGGATCGCGGCGCTGCCGGGTCGGCGGCTGATCTTCACCAATGGCGACGCGGACTATGCGGGGCGGGTGCTCGACCGGCTGGGGCTGGCCGGCGCGTTCGAGTTGATCCACGACATCCATGCCTGCCAATATGTGCCCAAGCCCGATCCGTCGGGTTATGCGGCGCTCTGTTCGGCCCATAAGGTCGATCCGGCGCGGGCGGCCTTTTTCGAGGATATGGCGCGCAACCTGCGGCCCGCCAAGGCGATCGGCATGACGACCGTCTGGGTGAATAACGGATCGGAAGGCGGCCGCCACGATCATCATCCCGATTTCATCGATTTCGAAACCGACCATCTGACGCCATTTCTGGCCGACATCATTGGGGAAAAGCCATGAGCAACGATCTGATCGCCACCATCGACGCCGCCTGGGAGGACCGGGCCAATATCGGCCTGTCGACGCAGGGGCCGGTGCGGCAGGCCGTCGACAAGGCGCTTTCCATGCTGGACAGCGGCGCGGCGCGCGTGGCCGAGCCGAAGGGCGGCGGCTGGCAGGTCAACCAGTGGCTGAAGAAGGCGGTGCTGCTGTCCTTCCGCCTGAACGACAATGCGATGATCGACAATGGGCCGGGCGCGGGCCATTGGTGGGACAAGGTGCCCAGCAAGTTCGCTGGCTGGGACGAGGCGGCCTTTCGCGCCGCCGGTTTCCGCGCGGTGCCCGGCTCCTTCGCGCGGGCGGGATCGCATATCGCGAAGAATGTCATCCTGATGCCCAGCTTCGTCAATATCGGCGCCTTCGTGGACGAAGGCACGATGGTCGACACCTGGGTGACGGTGGGAAGCTGCGCGCAGATCGGCAGGAATGTCCACCTGTCGGGCGGCGTCGGCATCGGCGGCGTGCTGGAGCCGTTGCAGGCCGATCCGGTCATCATCGAGGATGACTGCTTCATCGGCGCGCGGTCCGAAGTGGTGGAGGGCGTGCGCGTCGGCAAGGGATCGGTGCTGTCGATGGGCGTCTTCCTCGGCCAGTCGACCAAGATCGTCGACCGCGAGACGGGCGAGATATTCATGGGACAAGTGCCGCCCTATTCAGTGGTCGTGCCGGGATCGCTGCCGGGCAAGCCGCTGCCCGACGGCACGCCGGGACCGGGCCTCTATTGCGCGGTGATCGTGAAGCGCGTGGACGCCCAGACCCGGTCCAAGACGGCGATCAACGACCTGCTGCGCGACTGACCGAACCCCGCGGGGCCGCTTCGTTCGAGGGGTTGCGTGGGAAGTGGACTGTCCGGTTTCTCTATTTCCGTTCGTCCTGAGGTGTCACTGAGCCTGTCGAAGTGGCGTATCGAAGGACTAAATTTGCGCGCGAGAGACCCTTCGATACAGGTCTTCGACTTGGCCCTTAGGCCAAGTTTATCCTGAGCGACTGCTGCAAGTTGTCAGTCGAAGGGCTCTGCCCTACCTCAGGGCGAACGGAAGTTTTCTATTCGGTGAGTGTCCACTCCTGGCCGAAAACAGCCGTCCCAGGCTGCATGGCAATCCCCCAACGCTTGATCTGCCCGGTCGGCTTCGTCCTTTCCACAGGGCTGCCGCCGCTCTTCCGGTCGCAGGAGCAATCCCTAGAAGGATTTGCCGCCGCAACCGATGCGGCCCGTCCCCCGGTTGTCCACGCTGCACGCCGCCTTGCCCGCGACGATCACATCGCCCGATCCCGAAGCGCGCACATTGGCGTTCACCTCGGCGGTCAGGGCGACGTTGCCCGCGCCATCGTTGCTGATGCTCGCCTGCCGCGCCGAAAGCCCTTCGGCTTCCACCGCGCCGGGGCCGGTGATGCGGATGTTCGCGATGCCAGCGCGTCCGTTCAACGTCGCGCGCCCGCCGCCCGCCAGCGCCACGTCGATCTGGTCCAGTTCCACCGAATCCACGCGGACATCGCCATTGCCGCCCAGCACGATCTCGCCGCGCAGTCCCTTCATCCGGTTGACCGCGACCGATCCGCCGCCCGTCAGCACGATCCGGCCCAACTGTCCCGTCGACAGGCGCAGCGTCACCGGTCCGCCGCCGCTTTCGCCCGATCGCGCCCGCTCCATCGTGATGGAAAGCAGCCGGCCCGATACGTCCACCTTCAGCCGGTCGATCCTGTGCTGGTCGCCATCGGCGCGCGCGGATGCGCCCATGCCGGTGGTGACGATCACGTTCACCGGCGCGTCCACCCGGATCGCGTCGAAGCTGGTGATGGTATAGCCCCGGTTCGCCGCCTGCGCCGGGACATGCCATCCCGCCGCGCTCCATGCGCCGATCAGGATCAGGGCGCGCAGCGCGCCTGGCCCGGTCCCATGCCGCTTGTCCTGCATTGCGCCCTGCCTTTCACCGTCACATTGCCCGGTCCCGCGATGGTGATAGCAACCGCGCCGTCCGACGCAAAGTCGATGTCGCCGCTGCCCAGCAACGAAGCGTCCGCCTTGCCCAGTTTCAGCTTCTCGCCGTCGATGTCGCCCGATCCGGTCAGCGACAGACGGCCCGCCTCCGCCATGCCCGCGATCTCCAGCGATCCGGAGCCGGTGACATCGGCCTTGAGCGCGCCGACTTTCACGGCGCCGATCTCCATGTCGCCCGATCCGGTCAAGGACAGGTCCAGCGCCTTGCCTTCCGCCCGGTCGAGGCCGAAATCGCCCGATCCTGTGAGAGTCACCGCGGAAATGGCGGGCATGGTGACGCGGATCGTCGCGCCCTTGTCGCCGGAGCCGGTCCATTGCGATCTGCGCCCGACTTTCAGCCGGCCGTTGTCGACGGTGATCTCCAGCTTTTCGATGGCATGGGGATCGCCCTCCGCCTTCACCGCAAAGCCGTCGCCGATGGTCACGACCACATCGTCCGGCCCCACCGCCTCGACCGCCGTGAAGCCCTTGAGCGCCGACCAGTCCTGCGCGGCCGGCACGCTCTGCCGGTCCGCGGACGCGGCGTTCCCACCGCTTTCCTTCGAACAGGCGGCCGTCAGGCAAAGACCCGCCGCGAGCAGCGCGGACAGGGGAAGGGACCGGGGCATCGCACACTCCTTATCTGTATTATTCATATAATACAGAAAGGCGCTTCCGGTTCCAAGGGATAAGCGGCGACCGTGACTCCGGTCGGAAGCAAGTTTCGACTTCGCTCAGTCCGAACGGATGAATGAGTGTCCGCTCCTGCCCGAAAGCCGCCCCCACCCGTTCAGCCCAAAGCCGCCTGCTTCTCCTCCGCCAGACGGTTGAGTTCCGCGCGGCTTTTCTTCTCGCTGGCGGACTTCAATTGCCCGCAGGCGGCCATGATGTCCCGCCCGCGCGGCGTGCGCACCGGGGCGGAAATGCCGCCTTCGAACACGATGTCGGAAAAGCGCCTGATCCGCTCGGGCGTCGAACATTCATAATCGGTGCCGGGCCACGGGTTGAACGGGATCAGGTTGACCTTCGCCGGCAATTTGAACTGGCGCAGCAGGCGCACAAGCTCATGCGCGTCGGCGTCGCTGTCGTTCTTGTCCTTGATCATCACATATTCGAAGGTGATGCGCCGCGCATTGTTCGCGCCGGGATAATCGGCGCAGGCCTGCAACAGCTCCTCGATGCCATATTTGCGGTTGAGCGGCACCAGTTCGTCGCGCACATCCTTGGTCACGGCATGGAGCGACACGGCCAGGTTGACGCCGATCTCCTCCCCCGCCCGCGCCATCATCGGCACGACGCCCGAGGTGGAAAGGGTGATGCGCCGCTTCGACAGGGCCAGCCCGTCGCCGTCCATCACGACCTTCAGCGCGTCGCGCACATGGTCGAAATTATAGAGCGGCTCGCCCATGCCCATCATCACGATGTTGGTCAGCATCCGCCCGTCCGGCGAATATTGGCAGGCGTCGTCATCCTCGTCGTCATTCGCGGACGCCATGGAACCGCCCATATTCCCCTTGGGCCATTCACCCAGCGCGTCGCGGGCCAGCATCACCTGCCCCACGATCTCGCCCGGCGTCAGGTTGCGGACGAGGCGCATGGTGCCGGTATGGCAGAAGCGGCAGTTGAGCGTGCAGCCGACCTGGCTCGACACGCACAGCGTCCCCCGGTCCGCGTCCGGGATGAAGACCATCTCATAATCCTGCCCATCGTCGGATCGGAGCAGCCATTTGCGGGTGCCGTCGCTGGAAACCTGCGCCTCCACCACCTGCGGGCGGCCGACGATGAAGCGCGCCGCCATCCAGCCGCGCATCGGCTTGGCAAGGTCGGTCATCCGGTCGAAATCCGTCTCGCCGCGATGATAGAGCCAGTGGAACAGTTGCTTGGACCGCAGCTTCGCCTGCTTGGGCTCCAGCCCCGCGCTTTCCAGCACTGCACGGATCTGGTCACGGGCAAGGCCCAGCAAGTCGACCCGGCCATCCTCGCGCGGCGTCACCGCGCGCGGCACGGGCACAGGATCGATAGCGCCGGGAATCGGCATGAGCGGGTTGGCGGCTGTCTGCATAGGCGCGCCCATAGCCGATTTGCGCCTGTTTTGAAAGCGCGCGCGGTTCAGCGCAGTTTCGCGCATCCCAGCGCAGCCGCGTCGATCGCGGTCGCCGCGCCGCGCAGGGCATAGGTGTCGGCAAAGGCGCGCCCGCGCGTGTCGGTGGACTGGACGCTCATGCTGGTCGCGGACCGCATCGCCGCGACGATGGCGGCGTCTCCGCGCGCGTCGGGCGCCCATGCGTCGACCTGCCCGGCGACGAGGGAAAAGCGCCGGTCGCCGATGCTGAGGATCACCGGCGCCTTGTCGCCGCGCATCCGGCTCAGGCGGAAATGCACCTGCCCCCGCAGCTTCTGGCGCGGCCAGCTTCCGACCGAGGCGAAGCCGCTGGCTGCCTGGCCGGAACGAAGGTTCGCGGGCTGGGCGATGGCGTAGCAGCGCGGCGTCGCCGGATCGCGGAAAGCGCCCCAGCCTTCGAATATTCCCAGCGAATCGCGCGCCTGCGCGGGCATGGCGGCCAACAACGCGGCGGGGACGAAGGCCAGAGCATGTCTCATCCCCCCGGCAAAGCCCAAGCCGATTCCTTTTGCAAGCCTTCGCTTTGCGCGGAAAGCATGAGCGAGTGCTTGCCGCAGCCGTCACAGCGGCTATGAAGGACCATCCATCATTGTCACCCGGATTCGACCGAAGCCGGGTCATCAGGCGCAAAAAGAACGGACAGAACAGGGACATGAAGGCCACCATCGAACGCGCAACGCTCCTGAAAAGTCTGAGCCACGTCCAGTCGGTGGTCGAACGGCGCAACACCATACCGATCCTGTCGAACGTGCTGATCGAGGCATCGGCGGACGGATCGATCAGGCTGATGGCGACCGACCTCGACCTTCAGATCGTGGAAAGCATTTCCGCGCAGGTGGAACAGCCCGGCGCGACCACCATTTCCGCGCACACCCTGTTCGACATCGCCCGCAAGCTGCCCGAAGGCAGCCAGGTGCTGCTCCATGCGGCGGAAGGCAAGATGCTGATCCAGGCCGGGCGCGCGCGGTTCAACCTGTCGACCCTGCCGCGCGACGACTTCCCGGTGATCGCGGAAGGCGACCTGCCGACCAGCTTCGAACTGCCCGCCGAGACGCTGAAGCAGATCATCGACAAGACGCGCTTCGCCATCTCGACCGAAGAGACGCGCTATTATCTGAACGGCATCTATTTCCACGTGTCGGACGAAGGCCAGCCGGTGCTGAAGGCGGCCGCGACCGACGGCCACCGCCTTGCCCGGGTGACGGTGCCCCGGCCCGACGGCGCGGACGGGATGCCGGGCATCATCATCCCGCGCAAATGCATCGCCGAACTGCGCAAGCTGCTGGACGAGGTGGAAGGATCGGTCGAGGTTTCCCTGTCCGCCAGCAAGATCCGTTTCGGCCTGGGCAGCGCGATCCTGACCAGCAAGCTGATCGACGGCACCTTCCCCGATTACAGCCGCGTCATCCCGACCGCGAACGACAAGCTGCTCAAGATCGACCCGCGCGGCTTCGAGGAAGGCGTGGATCGCGTCGCCACCATCGCCACGGAAAAGACCCGCGCGGTCAAGATGACGCTGGACCGCGACAAGATCACGCTGTCCGTCACCAGCCCGGAAAACGGCACCGCGGCGGAAGAAGTGCCCGGCGCGTTCCAGGGCGAAGGCTTCGACATCGGCTTCAACGCCCGTTATCTGCTCGACATATTGGGGCAGATCGACAGCGATCTGGTCGAACTGCACCTGGCCGACGCGGCCGCGCCCACCCTGATCCGCGAGAATGACCGCAGCCCGGCGCTCTACGTGCTGATGCCCATGCGCGTCTGACGCGGGGCGGAACGGCGGCATTCGATCCTTTCCGGGCCATCGGGTAAGTTTCTTTCAAGAAGTTTGGGTTACGCACGGGGGCATGAATCCCGTACGCCCCGTTCTTCCGGAATCCGCCGCGCCCGCTCCCGGCCTGATGGTGTCGCTGGGGCTGGCGGACAGCGGCGGAGACATTTCCCCCAGTTGGGTTTCGCGGGCCTTCCTGCTGATCGCCGCGCTCTGGCCGCTGGTGCTGCTGGCGAAGATCTGCATCTCCGCGTTGTACGGAACGGCCTTCTTTCATGTGGGCAGCGCCTGGCAGTCGCTCCTGCTGGTGGCGATCCTGCTCGCGGACGGCGCGCTGATGATCGCGCCGCGGCAGAAACGGTTCCGCGCGCTGATGCCGCATGTCCAGATGTGGCTGATGCTGCCCATGGCCTTTCTGTCGGGGCTGACCTTCAGTCTCTGGTGCGGCTCCACCGCCTCCGATCTTCATTTCGTCATCCCCGAATTTGCCGTCGCGCTGCTGGCGGTCTGCATCTTCGGGGATCGCAGGCTGCTGGGTCTCTCCTATTTCCTCGGCGTGCTGCTCGTATCAGTATTGCAGCAGGGCGGATGGACGGAGGCCGGGCTGGCGGTCAGTTGCGTGTCGGTCATGCTGATCGCCACGGTGCGGCAGGCCCGGGTGGATCGCGATCAGGCCATGGCGCGCTACCGCCAGGAATTGCGCGCGCAGCGGTCCGACCGGCTGCTGCATGAATATGAGCGCTCCGGACGCGGCTGGTTCTGGGAAACGGACCGGCAGGGGCTGCTGGTCTATCTGTCCGAAACGCTGGCCGACACCCTGGGACAGCCCGTGCGGGAGCTGATCGGCCGGCCGTTCACCCAGCTCGTCGGCCCCGGCAACCGTTCCCATGGCGATGGTGAGCGCACGCTGGGCTTCCATCTGTCGGCCCGCTCGGGTTTCGCCGATGTCGCGGTCCAGGCCGCGATGATGAACGAGGAGCGCTGGTGGTCGATTTCCGGCCAGCCCGTGTTCAACGAATATGGCCGGTTCCAGGGCTTTCGCGGCAGCGGCACCGACCTGACCGAAATCAAGCGGAGCCAGGCGGAAGTCGCGCGTCTGGCGCAGTTCGATTCCCTGACGGGCCTCGCCAACCGCGTCCAGATGATGCAGGCGCTGGAAAACGCCATCAAGACGCCCCATGGCCGGACCGGCGAATGCACGTTGATGATGCTGGACCTCGACCGTTTCAAGAGCGTCAACGACACGCTGGGCCATCCCGCCGGGGATGCGCTGCTGCGGCAGGTCAGCGACCGGCTGCTGCGGGTGGTCGGCCATCAGGGACTGGTCGGGCGCCAGGGCGGCGACGAATTCAAGGTCCTTCTGGTCGGGCGTCAGGATCAGGCGGCCCTGTGCCATCTGGCAAAGGCCATCATCAGCACCATATCCCAGCCCTACCGGATCGAGGATACGTCCGTCGTCATCGGCGTTTCGATCGGCATTTCCACTTGCCCGAACGACGGGGTGACCACCGATGCGCTGATCCGCAACGCCGATCTGGCGCTCTACGCGGCCAAGGGCGACGGCAGGGGCGTCTATCGCTTCTATTCCTCCGACATGCACGCCGATGCGGAGGACCGCCGCCAGCTGGAAGAGGATCTGCGCGACGCGCTGGCCTCCGACGCGCTGCAACTGGTCTATCAGCCGGTGGTGTCGTCCGTCACCGAACAGATCACCGGTTATGAGGCGCTGCTGCGCTGGCAGCATCCCCGGCGCGGTCCGATCGGGCCGGATGTCTTCATCCCCATCGCCGAGGATACGGGCCTGATCGCCCAGATCGGGGATTGGGTGATCCGCACCGCCTGCCAGGACGCGGCGCAATGGGTGGGATCGACGCGGGTGGCGGTCAACGTCTCCCCGATCCAGTTCGCCAATCCCGGCTTCCCGTCCACCGTCATGAACGCGCTGGCGGCCAGCCAGCTCGCGCCCGAGCGGCTGGAGCTGGAAATCACCGAAAGCGTGTTCCTCAACGACAATGCCGACACCGATTCGATGTTCGCGCGGCTGAAGGCGTTGGGCGTGCGCCTGGCGCTCGACGATTTCGGGACGGGCTATTCCTCGCTCGGCTATCTCAAGAAGGCGCCGTTCGACAAGATCAAGATCGACCAGAGCTTCGTGCGCGGGGCGGCGATCAAGGGCAATCGCAACAGCGCGATCATCAAGGCCATCGTCAGCCTGGCCGAGGCGCTGGGCATGGACACGACGGCCGAGGGCGCGGAAACCCATGACGAGCTGGACCTGATCCGCCAATTGGGGTGCAGCCATGTGCAGGGCTATGTCTATGGCCGGCCGATCAGCGCGGCCGAAGTGATCGAGCGTCAACTGACCACGGGCACCATCGCCACGGTCGAAGGCTTCAAATCCAGCCGTCCGGAACGCAAATCCATGCTGCGGACCGTCGCCGTCCACAATGACGGCGACGTCTATGCCGCCCGCATCCGCAATATCTCGGCCACCGGCGCGCTGATCGAAGGGTTGTGGAACGTGCCGGAAGGAACCGCCTTCATCATCGAGCTGGCGGACAATTATTTCGTCGACGCCGTGGCCCGCTGGTCGAAGGAGGACCGCATGGGCGTCGAGTTCCGCGAGGCGGTGGACCTCAACCGCCTGAAAAGCGCCACGCCCCGGTTGATGGCGTCCTGATCCAGGGAAACCCCGTCCTGCGCATGGCGGGTTCCGGGCACCTTCATCCATTCGTGCCCGGGAACCGTCCTGCGATGCCGGGTTCGCGATCTCCGGCGATCAGAGCAGCGACTGGCCGGTCTTTTCCCAGTCGGCGAGGAAACCGGCGATGCCCTTGTCGGTCAGCACATGGTTGAACAGCGCCTTGATGACGGCGGGCGGGGCGGTCATGACGTCCGCGCCGATCTTCGCGGCTTCCAGCACATGGATCGGATGGCGGACGGATGCGACCAGGATTTCCGTGGCGAAGCTGTAATTGTCGTAGATGAGGCGGATATCCTCGATCAGCTTCATGCCGTCGAAGCCATTGTCGTCGTGGCGACCGACGAAGGGCGAGATGAAGGACGCGCCCGCCTTGGCCGCCAGCAGCGCCTGATTGGCCGAGAAGCAGAGCGTCACATTGACCATGCAGCCATCGTCGGTGAGCGCCTTGCAGGTCTTGAGCCCGTCGATGGTGAGCGGCACCTTGATGCAGACATTGTCCGCGATCTTCCGCAGGATGGCGGCTTCCTTCATCATCGTTTCATGGTCGAGCGCGACGACTTCGGCCGAGACGGGGCCGTCCACGATGCCGCAGATTTCCTCGACCACCTCGACGAACTTGCGGCCCGACTTGGCGATCAGCGAAGGGTTGGTCGTGACGCCGTCGAGCAGGCCGGTGGCGGCAAGCTCGCGGATTTCGGCGGTGTCGGCGGTGTCGACGAAAAATTTCATGGGAACATGCTCCGGGCGATGGGACGAATCGTTACCCGCCCTTTAGCGGCTGGCAGCCGGAATCGCCATCGTCGCGCCCTCCAAAGGCTTTGCAAGGCGCCGCGCGCAACATTATGGCGGCGGCACCTTTCCAAAGGACCGATCCATGCCGTCATTGCCGCGTCCACGCATCCTATCGGATGCACTCCTTGCATCGGGCCTGATGGCCGCGCCGCCCGCTATGGCCGTGACAGAGGAAAGTCAGGCATGGATCACCGAATCGCTGGCGATCAGGGCGAGCGAGGCGGACATGGTGACGCTGGACATGAGCCAGCGTTTCCGGCGCGACCGTTCGGACGACGAGCAAGCCTTGTTTCGCGTCGCACTGGATCATCGCGTGGCGCGGGGCGTGCTGATCGGCGGCGGCATCGCTTATGTCGAAGGGCGGAAGGAAGAGGAGATGCGCCTGTTCCAGCAGGTGACCTTGAACAAGGGCATCTGGCTTGCGCGCACGCGGCTGGAGCAGCGATTCTTCGATACGGCCGATGAAGCAAGCTGGCGGCTGCGGCAGCGGGTTCAGGCGAGCGTGCCGGTGGATCGCGACGGGCGCTGGACGGTGGTGGGCGCGATGGAGGTCTTCTTCCACCTCAATCGGGCGCGGGCTTCGGACAAGAGCGGGCTGGCAGTGATGCGCCATCAGGTCGGGCTGCGCCATGCCGTCAGCCCGGCGATGGACGTGCAGCTTCTCTATATGCGGCAGCAGAATTTCCGCGACCGCCGTCCGGATGCGGTGGCGCATGTGCCGTGGCTGACGTTGAGCTGGAAAATCTGACGGAGCGGCTTTGCGTCCCCTCCCCTTGCGCGGTAGGGACTGCCCATGAGTTCGCGCGCCCGTGTCCTGTTGCTGAATGCCGCCCTGGGGCCGCTCGACTATCGGGTGCCGCACGGGATGAACGCAAAGCCCGGCAGCATCGTCGTCGCGCCGCTGGGACCGCGCCAGATCGTGGGCGTGGTGTGGGACGAGGACGCCTTTCCCGATGTGGAGAGCGTGGGCGACAATCGGCTGCGCAACCTGATCGCGCCGGTCGATGCGCCGCCGGTGCCGGAGGCGGTGCGGCGGCTGATCGAGTGGACGGCGGACTATTATCTCGCCCCGCCCGCCGCCGTGCTGCGGATGACGCTGGCGTCGATGGCGGCGCTGGAGGGCGCGCGCACGGTGATCGAATATCGGGCGACCGGCGATCTGCCCGACCGCATGACCGAGCAGCGTAGCCAAGCGATGGAGCGGATCGGCGAGCGGCAGGGGCTGATCCGCGAACTGGCGATGATCGGCGGGGTGAGCGACGCGGTGATCCGAGGCCTCGTCAAGGCGGGCGCGTTCGAGGCGGTGGAGGTGAGCGTCGACACGCCCTTTCCCAAACCCGATCCCGATCATGCGCCGCCTGCCCTGTCGGAGGAGCAGCGGGCGGCGGCCGATAGTTTCGTCGAGGCAGTCCATGCCCGCGACTTCGCGCCCTTCCTGCTGGATGGCGTCACCGGATCGGGCAAGACGGAAGTCTATTTCGAAGCCATCGCCGCCGCCATCCGCGAGGGACGGCAGGTGCTGGTGCTGCTGCCGGAAATTGCGCTGACCGAGCCATTTCTGGAGCGGTTCGAGAAGCGGTTCGGGACGGTGCCGGTCAACTGGCATAGCGGCTTGCGCCAGAGCGAGCGGCGGCGGGCCTGGCGCGCCATCGCGGCGGGCGAGGCGCGGGTGGTGGTGGGCGCGCGGTCGGCGCTGTTCCTGCCCTATCCGAACCTTGGCCTCATCGTCGTGGACGAGGCGCATGAGGCGAGCTTCAAGCAGGAGGATGGCGTCCATTATCATGCCCGCGACGTGGCGGTGATGCGCGGTCTCATAGAGAAGTTTCCGGTCGTGCTGGCCTCCGCGACCCCGGCCATCGAGACGCGGCATCAGGTGGAACTGGGGCGCTATCGCGAGATCAAATTGCCGGGGCGTTATGGCGGGGCAGAGATGCCGGAGATCGAAGGCATCAACCTGCTCACCGATCCGCCGGAGCGCGGGCGCTGGATCGCGCCGCCGCTGGTGCGCGCCATCGACGAGAATATGGAGAAGGGCGACCAGAGCCTGCTCTTCCTCAACCGGCGGGGCTATGCGCCGCTGACCTTGTGCCGTCATTGCGGCTATCGGTTCCAGTGCCCCAATTGCACGGCGTGGATGGTCGAGCATCGGCTGACGCGGCGGCTGGCCTGCCATCATTGCGGGCATGTGATCCCTTCCCCCCGCTTCTGCCCGGAGTGCAAGGAGGAGGACAGCCTCGTCGCCTGCGGTCCCGGCGTGGAGCGCATCGCGGACGAGGTGAAGGCGCTCTGGCCGCAGGCGCGCACGGCCATCGTGACGTCGGATACGCTCTGGTCGCCCGCCAAGGTCGCGGAGTTCGTGAAGTCGGTGGAGGCGGGCGCGGTCGACATCATCATCGGCACGCAGCTTGTGACCAAGGGCTATCATTTCCCGAACCTGACGCTGGTGGGCGTGATCGACGCCGATCTGGGGCTGGAGGGCGGCGATTTGCGCGCGTCGGAGCGGACCTTCCAGCAGATCGTGCAGGTGGCGGGGCGCGCGGGGCGCGGGGCCAAGCCGGGGCGCGTCTTCATCCAGACGCGGATGCCGGAGGCGGAGGTCATCAAGGCGCTGATCGCGGGCGATGCCGAGCGTTTCTACATGGTGGAGACGGAGAATCGCCGCCACGCCAACGCCCCGCCCTTCGGCCGCTTCGCCGCGATCATCGTGTCGAGCGAGGATGCCGACGAAGCCGCGCAGGTCGCGCGCCTGATCGGCAAGTCCGCGCCGCTGATCGAGGGGATGCGCGTCTATGGCCCCGCGCCCGCGCCGCTGTCCGTGCTGCGCGGACGGCACCGGCATCGGCTGCTGGTCCATGCGACGCGGCAGGTGGACGTGCAGGACGCGATCCGCGAGTGGCTGGGCAACATCGCATGGAAATCGGGCACGCGGGTCGCGGTGGATGTCGATCCCTACAGCTTCATGTGAGCTTCAGCCCTTCTTCTCCCGTGCCAGCAGCGCGCGCTTGCGCTCCAGCCCATAGGCATAGCCGCCCATGCCGCCGTCGCTCCGCAGGACGCGGTGGCAGGGGACCAGCACGGCGAGACCATTGTCGCCGCAGGCCGTCCCCGCCGCGCGCACCGCGCCCGGCTTGCCGATGGCGGCCGCGATTTCAGCATAGCTGCGCGTCTCGCCGGGCGGGATGGCGCGGAGCGCTGCCCAGATCGCCTGCTGGAAGGCGGTGCCGTTCACGTCGACAGGCAGGTCCGCGCCCGCCGCCGGATCGTCGACCAGAGCCGCGACCTGCTTCGCCATGGCCGCGAGTCGGGCGTCAGCGGGCCATATCTGCGCATGGGGGAAGCGGCGGCGCAGGTCGGCCTCGTCCTCGTCGAAGCTGATGCGGCACAGGCCCTTTTCCGTGGCGGCGACCAACGCCGTCCCGAGGCTGGTGGGGACGAGGGCGTAGCGAATCTCGACATCCCGGCCGCCGTCCTTCCAGGCGCTGGGCGTCATGCCCAGATGGCGCTCCGCATCGGCATAGGCTCGGCTGGGGGCGTTGTAGCCCGCTTCATAGATCGCCTGGGTCACGCTGCTTCCCTCCTCTCCCAGAGCCGCCTTCAGCCGCTCGGCGCGCAGGGCGCGGGCATAGGCGGCGGGGGTCATGCCTGTCTCCCGCTTGAACAGGCGGTGGAAATGATGCGGGGCATAGCCCGCATGGGTGGCCACCTCATCCAGCGTGGGCGGCGTTTCGGCTCCCGCGATCAGCGCCCTGGCCGCTTCCACCGCCAGCCGGTCGCGCCCCGCTTCGTCGGGGCGGCAGCGCAGGCAGGCGCGGAAGCCCGCCGCCCGCGCCGCCGCCGGATCGGGGAGGAACAGCATATTCTCCCGCCGGGGGCGCCGCGCCGGGCAACTGGGCTTGCAATAGATGCCGGTGGTCAGGACCGCGCCGACGAAGCGGCCGTCCATCGCCCGGTCGCGGCGCGCGAAGGCATCCCAGCAGGCTTCGGGATCGGGCATCGTCGATGCGGCGGGTCGGGGGGCGAGTCATCTGGTTCATGCATATGGGATAGCTGACGGAGAATCGCCACGCTTCCCGCCGCTTGCTGTCAAAAGGGGCATGAATCTTTTTGCGCGGGCTAATGACGGGGCCGCTGGCGGGTTTTGGCCGGGAGGGCAGGAGACCAGATTCCACGCTATCACGAAGGTGGCCCCCCTCACCCAGCTACGACTAAGGCGGCAAGCTGCCCAAGTCTTCGCGACCCTCTCCCCCCATGGGGCGAGGGATAAAAGGTCCGCCATCCATCCATTCCGACTTTCCGCAACTTTCCCGATTGCCTAAAAGCGGCCTTCGCATATGTATGCGCCCCACTATGGTCGCTTTGCTCCGCCGCCTCTGCCTGATCCTCCTGCTCGCCGCGCCCGCCGGGGCGCGGGCGGAACAGCAGGACATCGCCGCCGCCGCGCGCGGGGTGGTGCGCGTCGTGCTGGTCGCGACGGACGGCAGCGACGCTTATTTCGTCGGCCATGGCAGCGGCTTCGCGGTCGCGCCGGACAAGGTGGTGACCAACGCCCATGTGGTCGAACTGACGCGCGAGGAGAAGAATCTCGTCATCGGCGTGATCCCGTCGGAAGGGACCAAGACCTATGGCGGGCGCGTCATCGCCTATTCGCCGGGCAACGATCTGGCGCTGATCCAGCTGGAGGAAGGCCGCCTGCCGGTCAGCACCTTCTATGCAGGGGCGGTCGGCGACGGGCAGCATGTGACGGCGATCGGCTATCCCGGCAATGTGGACCGGGCGCAGGGTCTTGGCCTCAAGCAGATGGTGGAGCCGCTGGGCACGGTGAAGACCAGCGGCAATGTGTCTTCGGGCCGTTCGACGCAGAGCTTCGACACGATCCTCCACACCGCGCCGCTCGCCGCCGGGAACAGCGGCGGGCCGCTGGTGGACGATTGCGGGCGGGTGCTGGGCGTCAACAGCTTCGGATCGGTGTCGGACGGCCATGACGCGGAGTTCGGCTTTGCGGTGTCGTGGCGGGAGGTCGCCTCCTTCCTGCGGCAGGCGGGCGTGTCGTCGCTGCACACGGTCGTCCCCTGCCGCTCCATGGCCGAGGCGGACGCCGCCGAAGCGACCATCACCCAGCGCGAGGCGCAGGCGAGCGAGCAAAGCGAACGCGCGGAGGCCGACGCGCAGGAGGCCGCGATGGCAAAGGCCCGCGACGATGCCGAGCGCAGCGTGATCTCCGCCCGCGAAAACGCCATGGCGGGCGCGGCGGTGCTGCTCGCCATTGCGGTGCTGTGCCTGGGCGCGGGCGGCCTCTTCTATACGCAGAAGCGGGAGAAGCGGGCGACATGGTGGCTGGCGGGCGGCGGCGTCGCCTTGTTCGGGGCGCTGGGCCTGTTCTTCCTCAAGCCCAGCTTCTCCAGCATCGACGAACGCATCGTCCTGCCCGACGACGGCAAGGCGACCGGCAACAAGGCGTTCGCCTGGGCGGGCGACAATATCTGCCGCATCGACCTCAACCGCAGCCGCCTCACCGTGTCGCAGGCGAACGACATTCCGTTCCACTGGGCGGAGGGGGGCTGCGTCGACGGGCAGACGCAATATGTCTCCTCCGGCACGAAATGGCAGCGCGCCGTGATCCCCGGCGAAGGCAATTTCGTCACCGTCAGCGAATTCGATCCGGCGACGGGGCAATTGCGAATCCAGCGCTGGCTGCCCGACCTCGACGTGATGGACAAGGCGCGCGCGCTGGTGAAGGACAAGCCGGTCAAGGGCTGCGGCGGCGATTCCGGCCGGCTGGCGCAGGTCGCGACGCTGCGTTCCGACCTTTCCGCCCTTTTGCCCGCCCAGCCCAATGAACGGCTGGTCTATCGCTGCCAGAAGGGCCGCCTGACCCCCGCCGATCCGCAAAATTGAACCTTGGCCAGTTTGCGCGAACGCGGGCGCGGGGCCGGGCCTTGCCCCAGGCGAATGAATCACGCGCCATGGCTTGCATCATCATAATCCCGCTGCTAACCGGCCCGGCAACAGGGGAACGGGCAGGCCTGCTCCCCTTTCTTTGCATGACCGGCATATGGATTGGAGGACGGTAAGCGCGTGGAGACTACCGGCGGTATTCAGGCTAGCCTCAGCGGCCGCTATGCGGTGGCGCTGTTCGATCTGGCCCGCGACGGCAAGACGCTCGACACCGTTGCCGAGAGCCTTGCTGCAATCAAGGCCGCGATGGCGGAATCGGCGGATTTCAAGGGGCTGATCAACAGCCCCGTCCTGAGTCGCGATGCGGCGGGCAAGGCGATCGCCGCCGTGGCCGCTTCGATGGGCACCGATCCGCTCACCGCCAAATTCCTGGGCGTGCTGGCCGAAAACCGCCGCCTGTCGCAGCTTCCCGCGATCATCCGCGCCTATGAGGCGCTGCTGTCGAATCACAAGGGCGAGGTCCGCGCCGAAGTGACGAGCGCCCATGCGCTCACCAAGACCCAGATCACCGCCCTGAGCAAGAGCCTCAAGGCGCGTGTCGGCCGCGACGTGGCGGTCGATGCAAAGGTCGATCCCGCGATCCTCGGCGGGCTGGTCGTCAGGATCGGCAGCCAGATGATCGATTCCTCCATCCGCACCCGTTTGAATAGTCTCGCCCACGCGATGAAAGGCTGAAAGGCTGAACATGGATATCAACGCCGCAGAAATCTCGAAGGTCATCAAGGACCAGATCGCCAATTTCGGCACCGAAGCGCAGGTGAGCGAAGTCGGCTCCGTGCTGACCGTGGGTGACGGCATCGCCCGCGTCCATGGCCTCGACAATGTCCAGGCGGGCGAAATGGTCGAGTTCGCCAATGGCGTGCAGGGCATGGCGCTGAACCTGGAAGCCGACAATGTCGGCGTCGTGATCTTCGGCTCGGACGCCGAGATCAAGGAAGGCGACACCGTCAAGCGCACCGGCACCATCGTCGACGTTCCGGTGGGCAAGGGCTTGCTGGGCCGCGTCGTGGACGGCCTGGGCAATCCCATCGACGGCAAGGGTCCGATCGAATATACCGAGCGCAAGCGCGTGGAAGTGAAGGCGCCGGGCATCATCCCCCGCAAGTCGGTGCACGAGCCCGTGCAGACCGGCCTCAAGGCCATCGACGCCCTGGTCCCCGTGGGCCGCGGCCAGCGCGAGCTGATCATCGGCGACCGCCAGACCGGCAAGACCGCCGTCGCCATCGACACCTTCATCAACCAGAAGGGCGTCAATGCGGGCGATGACGAGGGCAAGAAGCTCTACTGCATCTATGTCGCCGTCGGCCAGAAGCGTTCGACCGTCGCGCAGATCGTGAAGCAGCTCGAGGAAAACGGCGCGATGGAATATTCCATCGTCGTCGCCGCGACCGCTTCGGAACCGGCTCCGCTCCAGTATCTGGCGCCTTACACCGGCGTCACCATGGGCGAGTTCTTCCGCGACAACGGCATGCACGCGGTCATCGTCTATGACGATCTTTCCAAGCAGGCCGTCGCCTATCGCCAGATGTCGCTGCTGCTGCGCCGTCCTCCGGGCCGCGAAGCCTATCCCGGCGACGTTTTCTATCTCCACAGCCGCCTGCTGGAGCGCGCGGCGAAGATGAACGACGCCAACGGCAACGGATCGCTGACGGCTCTGCCGATCATCGAGACGCAGGCGGGCGACGTGTCGGCCTACATCCCGACCAACGTGATCTCCATCACCGACGGCCAGATCTTCCTTGAAACCAACCTCTTCTATCAGGGCATCCGTCCGGCCATCAACGTCGGCCTGTCGGTGTCGCGCGTCGGCTCGTCCGCGCAGACCAAGGCGATGAAGAAGGTGTCCGGCTCGATCAAGCTGGAGCTGGCGCAGTATCGCGAAATGGCGGCCTTCGCCCAGTTCGGTTCGGACCTTGACGCGTCGACGCAGAAGCTGCTGAACCGTGGCGCGCGCCTCACTGAACTGCTCAAGCAGCCGCAATTCTCGCCCCTGCCCTTCGAGGAGCAGACCGCGTCGATCTTCGCGGGCACCAACGGCTATCTGGACGCGATCCCGGTCGGCGACGTGACCCGTTACGAAGAACTGATGCTGGCCTATCTGCGTCACGATCACCCGGAAATCCTCGCGGAAATCCGCGACAGCAAGGATCTGGGCGACGGCGCGAAGGGCAAGCTCGTCGCGGCGCTCGACGCGTTCGGCAAGACCTTCGCCTGATGCCGTTGACCTATCTCGCGGAAATCACGCTGAAGCCCGACTGTTTCGATGAAGCATGTCGGGCGGTGGCGGCCATCGTTTCCGCGACACGGGCCGAACAAGGGTGCGAGCGTTTCGATCCGCACCCCCATGGCCGATAGGTCGAGTATCATGATCTACGAGCGTTGGGCCGATCAGGCCGCGTTCGACTTTCATCACGCGCAGCCTTACACCCGCGCGGTTTTCAAGAGCTACGAAGACTGGCTGGCAAAGCCCGTCAAGCTTACCGAGCTTGGGAACGGACTGGAATAAGATGGCAAGCCTCAAGGAACTGAAGCTCCGCATCGGGTCGGTGAAGTCGACCCAGAAGATCACCAAGGCGAAGCAGATGGTCGCCGCCGCGAAGCTGCGCAAGGCGCAGGCCGCGGCCGAAGCCGCTCGCCCCTACAGCCAGCGCCTGGAAGCGGTCGTCGCATCGCTCGCCAGCAAGATCGCGGGTGGTTCGGGCGAAGGCGCTTCCCCGCTGCTGGCGGGCACCGGCAAGGACGAGGTGCATCTGCTGGTCGTCGCCAACTCCGACCGTGGCCTTGCGGGCGCGTTCAACGCCAATATCGTCAAGGCCGCGCTCGCCAAGGCGCGCGAATTGCTGCTCGACGGCAAGCAGGTGCAATTCTACCTGATCGGCCGCAAGGGCCGTCCGGTCATCAACCGCACCTTCCCCGGCAAGATCGTGGCGCAGTTCGACACCACCACGGTGAAGGAGCCCGGTTTCGACCAGGCGGCGCAGATCGCGCAGGAACTGACCGACATGTATCTGAACGGCAAGTTCGACGTCGCGCACCTTTTCTACTCGCAGTTCAAGTCGGCGCTGGCGCAGATCCCAACCGAACAGCAGATCATCCCGGTGAAGATTCCGGCCGACGCCGACCGCAACGCCATCGCCGCGACGGTGGAATATGAACCGAGCGAGGAAGCGATCCTCGACGACCTGTTGCCGCGCAACATCACGGTGCAGATCTTCAAGGCGCTGCTGGAGAATAACGCGTCCGAACAGGGCGCGTCGATGACCGCCATGGACAATGCGACCCGCAACGCCGGCGACCTCATCAACAAGCTGACGATCCAGTACAACCGCAGCCGTCAGGCCGCGATCACCACCGAACTCGTCGAAATCATCTCGGGCGCGGAAGCCCTTTAAGATCACGCAGGCAAGGAAGCAGTCATGGCAACCACCAACAATGTAGGCCGCATCTCGCAGGTCATCGGCGCTGTCGTCGACGTGACCTTCCCCGATGCCCTTCCGTCCATTCTCTCGGCGCTGGAAACCAGCAACAACGGCCAGCGGCTCGTGCTGGAAGTCGCGCAGCATCTGGGCGAGAACACCGTCCGCACCATCGCGATGGACTCGACCGAAGGTCTGACCCGCGGGCAGGAAGTGACCGACACCGGCGCGCAGATCAGCGTTCCCGTCGGTCCCGCCACGCTCGGCCGCATCCTGAACGTCGTCGGCGAGCCGATCGACGAGCGCGGCCCGGTCGCCACCACCCTGACCGCCCCGATCCACGCCAAGGCGCCGGAATTCGTGGACCAGTCGACCGACGCGTCGATCCTGGTGACCGGCATCAAGGTCATCGACCTTCTCGCCCCTTACGCGAAAGGCGGCAAGATCGGCCTGTTCGGCGGCGCGGGCGTGGGAAAGACCGTGCTCATCCAGGAACTCATCAACAACATCGCCAAGGGCCATGGCGGCACCTCCGTCTTCGCGGGCGTGGGTGAGCGGACCCGCGAGGGCAACGACCTCTATCACGAATTCCTCGACGCGGGTGTTATCGCCAAGGATGCCGAGGGCAATGCGATCTCCGAAGGCTCCAAGGTGGCGCTGGTCTACGGCCAGATGAACGAGCCGCCGGGCGCCCGCGCGCGCGTCGCCCTCTCCGGCCTCACCATCGCGGAATATTTCCGCGATCAGGAAGGGCAGGACGTGCTGTTCTTTGTCGACAACATCTTCCGCTTCACGCAGGCGGGCGCGGAAGTGTCGGCGCTGCTGGGCCGTATTCCTTCGGCGGTGGGCTATCAGCCGACGCTGGCGACCGACATGGGCCAGCTTCAGGAACGCATCACATCGACCAACAAGGGATCGATCACCTCGGTGCAGGCCGTCTACGTCCCCGCGGACGACTTGACCGACCCGGCGCCGGCGACCTCGTTCGCGCACCTTGATGCCACGACCGTTCTCAACCGCGCCATTTCCGAACTCGGCATCTATCCGGCGGTCGATCCGCTCGATTCGACCAGCCGCGTGCTGGAGCCGCGCGTCGTGGGTCAGGAACATTACGACACCGCCCGCGCGGTGCAGGCGATCCTCCAGAAGTACAAGTCGCTTCAGGACATCATCGCCATTCTGGGCATGGACGAGCTGTCCGAAGAGGACAAGCTGACCGTCGCCCGCGCGCGCAAGATCCAGCGCTTCCTGTCGCAGCCCTTCCACGTCGCGGAAGTGTTCACCGGCATTTCGGGTAAGTTCGTCCAGATCGAGGACACGGTGAAGTCGTTCAAGGCGGTGGTCGAAGGCGAATATGACCATCTGCCCGAAGCGGCCTTCTACATGGTCGGCGGCATCGACGAAGTGGTCGAGAAGGCCAAGAAGCTGGCCGCCGAAGCCGCCTGATCGCACGTTTACAGCCCCTCCCCCGCAACGGGAGGGGTCAGGGATAAAGACAATGGCACTGCATTTCGAACTCGTGACCCCGGAAAAGCTCGTCCGTTCGGAGGATGTCTGGCAGGTCGTGGTGCCCGGCACCGATGGCGACTTCGGCGTGCTGGAGGGCCATGCGCCCTTCATGTCGACCGTCCGCGACGGCGCGATCCAGATCTTCGCGTCGTCCGGCGCCGCGCCGGAAGTCATCCCGGTGCGGGGCGGCTTTGCCGAAGTGAATGAGAAGGGCCTGACCGTTCTTGCCGAACATGCGGGCTGACGCCGGCGTTTAGCCGGTCCGGTCCCTGGATCGGCATGGATATGGAATAAACCCCGCGCCCTTCCGGCGCGGGGTTTTCCTTTGGGGTTGTGCCAATTGCAAGGCTTGGCTTTCGAAGGCGGGTTTCAGCCATGAACGGATGTGCCCCCCTGAGTCCACCTCAGGGCGAACGGGGGTGGGAAAGCAGACCGTCCGACATCAAAACGAACCGATCCCCTGCGGAAAGATGCGGAGTCAGGCCGAGCTGTGCCCTCATGCGAAGGGTCAGCCGGGATAGTCTGCCGGCCCGATCCGCCGCCCAAACCTTGCCTCGGGCGGCATTAGCCATTTGTCAAAGTTTCCGCCTTATTCACCTTTTCCAGCCATATCCGGTTGGTCTTGCCGTGCGAGGCCAGCCTGAACACGCAATTTGCGGCGGAGAGTCATGAGCGCATTTGGACGGAAAAACGGACCAGCCGGGATCAAGCCGGGTTTCGGCGTCGCCCGGCCCATGCATGCCCCGGCACGCGAGGAAGCGCGGGGCGGCGATCAGTTCCCGCCCCTCGAAGCGGCCGCGCTGCCGGGCGAGAGCCCGATCGATCCGCTGTCCGCGCCCACCAGCCAGATGCAGCGCAACGCCGACGCGATGCAGCGGCTGGCGGACCGCGCGAACCTGGAGCATGCGCCCGACGCCGGGCCGACGGGTTTCGAAGCGTCGGTGCACAAGATCAAGGAGCAGGTGCTTCCCCGCCTGCTGGAGCGAGTCGATCCGGAAGCCGCCGCGACGCTCACCAAGGATGAACTGGCGGAGGAATTCCGCCCGATCATCATGGAAGTGCTGGCGGAACTGAAGCTGACGCTCAACCGGCGCGAGCAGTTCGCGCTGGAAAAGGTGCTGGTGGACGAACTGCTGGGCCTGGGACCGCTGGAAGAGTTGCTGGCCGATCCCGATGTCAGCGACATCATGGTGAACGGCCCCGACCAGACCTATATCGAAAAGAAGGGCAAGCTCCAGATCGCGCCGATCAAGTTCCGCGACGAAGAGCATCTGTTCCAGATCGCGCAGCGCATCGTCAACAAGGTCGGCCGCCGCGTCGACCAGACCACGCCGCTGGCCGACGCCCGCCTGCCTGACGGGTCGCGCGTCAACGTGATCGTGCCGCCGCTCTCGCTGCGCGGCACGGCCATCTCGATCCGTAAATTCTCCGCCAAGCCGATCACCATCGACATGCTCGCCCAATGGGGGGCGATGAGTCCCAAGATGGCGACCGCGCTCAAGATCGCGGGGGCGTGCCGGTTCAACATCGTGATTTCGGGCGGCACCGGTTCGGGCAAGACGACGATGCTCAACGCCCTGTCGAAGATGATCGATCCGGGCGAGCGCGTGCTGACCATCGAGGACGCGGCGGAATTGCGCTTGCAGCAGCCGCACTGGTTGCCGCTGGAAACCCGTCCGCCCAATCTGGAAGGGCAGGGCGCGATCAGCATCGGCGATCTCGTCAAGAACGCCCTGCGCATGCGGCCGGACCGCATCATTCTGGGCGAAATCCGCGGCGCGGAATGTTTCGACCTGCTGGCCGCGATGAACACGGGCCATGACGGCTCCATGTGTACGCTCCACTCCAACAGCCCGCGCGAGTGCCTGGGCCGCATGGAGAACATGATCCTGATGGGCGACATCAAGATCCCGAAGGAAGCCATTTCCAAGCAGATCGCCGATTCGGTCGACCTGATCGTGCAGGTGAAGCGCCTGCGCGACGGTTCGCGCCGCGTCACCAACGTGACCGAGGTGATCGGCATGGAAGGCGACGTCATCGTCACGCAGGAACTGTTCAAGTTCGAATATCATGACGAGGACGACAGCGGGAAGATCGTGGGCGAATATCGCTCCATGGGCCTGCGTCCCTATACGCTGGACAAGGCGCGGCAATTCGGGTTCGACCAGCCGTTCCTGGAAGCCTGTCTTTAAGGGGGGCGGGTTTCGGGCAATTGTTGGACACTCACTCGTCCCTTCGGGCTGAGCGAAGTCGAAGGCCCTCCATTAAGCGGAGCGAAGTGGCCTTCCTACGGTCGGCAGGACCCTTCGACTTCGCTCAGGGCGAACGGCGTCCACTCCCCACTCCGATCCCTCAATAAATCCCGCCCTGATCCGACAGGAAGTCGGCATCCGTGCGCTGGCGGCGCGCACCCGATGCCGCGCCTGCCGCCGCCGCCTTGTCCTGCGCTTCCACCTCCTCCTTGCGGATCGAGCGGCGCGGTTCGGATTCGGGCTTGAACGCTTCCCAGATCACCGACGCCTTGGGATCGTCGGTCGGCCATGCGCCGTAGATGCGCTTGCCCGAACGGCGGTCGATTGTGACCATGCGGACGCCCGCGGGCGCGACGAACGGCGTCTTGGGCATCTTCTCCAATATCGGGGCCATCGCGGCCTTCCAGATCGGCGCGGCGACACGCCCGCCCTGCGCCCAGCCGCCCAGGCTGCGCGGCTGGTCGTAACCCAGATAGACGCCCGCGACCAGGTCCGGCGACCCGCCCACGAACCACACGTTCGTCGGCCCGTTGGTGGTGCCCGTCTTGCCGAACAGGGGCCTGTTCAGGTCGCGCAGGACCGTGGCGGTGCCGCGCTGGATCACGCCCTCGGCGATATGCACGACCTGATAGGCGGTCATGGGGTTCATGACCTGCTTCCCTTCAAAGCCGAAGCGCGGCATCGGCTTGCCGTCCCAACCGGGCATGTTGCACCCGTCGCAAGGCCGCCAGCGCACCGGCCAGATCACCTTGCCGCGCCGGTCCTGCACATAGTCCATGACCTTGGGCGCGAGTTGCCGGCCATGATTGGCGAGCATCGCATAGGCGTTCACCATCCGCTCGACCGTGGTTTCGCCCGCGCCCAGCGCGAAGGAAAGATAAGGCTGATAGTCGCCGATCCCCATCGCCTTGATGGTGCGGACGACGCGGTCCATGCCGGTCTGGCTGGCGGCGCGCACGGTCATCAGGTTGCGCGACTGCTCGACGCCCCAGCGCATCGTCTGCGGCCCGGCGCTGCCGCCCGAGAAGTTGCGGAAGCATTTCTGCCCCAGCCCCGCGCCCTGATAGACGCACAAGGGGCCATCCACGATGATCGAGGCAGGCGTCATGCCGCCGTCGAGCGCGGCGGCATAGACGAAGGGCTTGATGGTCGACCCCGGCTGCCGCATCGCCTGCGTCGCGCGGTTATAGGAGGAAAGGCGGGAATCGAACCCGCCCTGCAAGGCGCGGATGCGGCCGGAACGGACTTCCTCGACCACCATGCCGCCCGACACTTCGGGCACGTTGCGCAACGCCCAGTCCGACCCGTTGCGCGCCACGACGATGAGGTCGCCGGGCTTCATCGCGGAAAAGGCCGGACCGCCCGACTTGCGATAGGGAAGCTGCGCCATGCCAGCGGGCAGAGTGCCGGTCGTGCCGTCGGCGAAACCGATCTGGGCGGACGAAGCGGAGCGGCTGATGACGACCGCGACGCGCCAGCCTTCATAATCCACGCCAATATAGCTGGCCGCGAGTTCGCGTTCCCAGCCATTCTCGACCTTGATCTCGCCCACCGGCCCGGACCAGCCCTTGCCCGCGTCGAAGCGCAACAGCCCGTTGCGCAGCGCTGTCGTCGTGCTTTCCTGGATCACCGGATCATAAGGACTGCGGACCCACAAGCCGCCCGCATAGACGCTGTTGGGGCCGTCCTCCGCCTTCTCGCCGAATTGCTGGATCAGGCGGCGGCGGATCTCCTCCATATAATAGCCGCCCGTGCGATCCTCGAAACTGGTCCCGCGCGATGCGACGGTGCCCAGCGGCGCGGCGCGGGCGGCGTCGCGCTGCACTGCGGTGATCCAGCCATTATTCTGCATCTCGCCCAGCGCCCAGTTGCGCCGGTCCAGCGCGCGTTCATGGCCGGTCGGGCTTTCCGGGCGGTAATTGGCGGGGCCCTTGGGCAGGATGGCCAGATAGGCCATTTCCGGCAGCGTCAGGTCCGCCACGTCCTTGTCGAAATAGGCGCGGGACGCCGCCTGCACGCCATAGGCGTTGCGGCCGAGGAATATCTGGTTGAGGTAGAGTTCCAGTATCTGCTGCTTCGACAGTACATTTTCCATGCGATAGGCGAGGATCATCTCCTTCACCTTGCGCGTCGGCGAATATTCGTCGCCGATCAGCAGGTTCTTCGCCACCTGCTGCGTGATGGTGGAGCCGCCCCGCGCGCGCTGGCCCGAGCCCAGCTTGCTCGCATAGTCGATCACCGCGCCCGCGAAGCCGGGGATGTCGACGCCATGATGCTCGAAGAAGGTCTTGTCCTCCGCGGCCAGATAGGCGCGGATGAGGAGCGGCGGATAATCGCTATATTGCAATTGCACGCGCCGCTCGCGGGCATAGCTGTGGACCGGCTGGCCGTTGATGTCGCGCACGATGGTGGGCAGCGGCGGCTCATATTCCAGCAGGGTCGCGGCGTCAGGCAGCCCGCGCGCGAAGATCAGCCAGAAAAGGAATATCGCCAGCAGGAAGCCGCCGAGCAGGATCGCGCCCCAGCGAAACAGGCGGCGGCCCCAGAGCGGGCGCCAGATCCGGCTGAAACGGTCCCTGGCGCCGCCCGCTTCCCGGCGCAGGCGATAGGCGAAGGACGACGGTGCGGCGTTTTCGGGGCGAGCCTCTTCCATGATGGAGCAGGCTCTACGGTCAAAATGCGCGCAACGCCAGCACCGATCGGCGGATTAACCCCCTGTCCCGCTGCCGCGCAGGGCGAGCTTGCGGGCGAAATGTACCTCGATGGCGCGGGCGACCCCCTTGGCGATGCGGCTTTGCCCGTCCTTCGAGGAGAGGAAGGCGGAGTCCTCCGCATTGCTGATATAGCCCGTCTCGAACAATACCGACGGCGTGTCGGGCGCCTTCAAAACCATGAGGGAGGCAAAGCGGTGATAGGCGCTGCGGAAGGGCACATAGGGCGACGCCTCCCGCTGCAACAACCGCGCGAAGTTCGATGAGATGTTCATGGATTCGCGCTGCGTCAGGTCGATGAGGATCGAGGACACGTCGCTGCTCTGCCCGCCCAGGTTCACGCCGTTGATGATGTCGGCCTTGTTCTCCCGCGCGGCCAGGCGGGCGGCCTCGCGGTCGGAGGCGGTTTCGGACAGGGTATAGACCGTCGCCCCGCGCGCCGTGTCATTCTCCGCCGAATCGGCATGGACGGAAATGAAGAGATCGGCGTTCAGCTTGCGCGCGATGCCATAGCGTTCCTGCAACACCAGGAAGCGATCATCGTCGCGGGTCAGCGCCACCCGCACCCGCCCCGCCTTCACCAGTTCGTCGCGGATCGCCTGCGCGATGGCGAGCGTCACGTCCTTCTCCCGCTTCCCCGTCTGCGGGTTGATCGCGCCCGGATCATGGCCGCCATGCCCCGCGTCGATCACCACCAGCGGCCGCGAACCGTCGCGCGACCCCTCGATCGGCGGCAGCGCCACGCCCCTGGCGGCGGGCGGGATCGGCACGGTGATGCTGTGGATGCGCTGGCGGGGCCGCGCGCTCATGTTCGCAGGCGCGCCGAACTGGACCCGCCCCCGGCCCATCGCCGTGCGGAAGGCGCTGTCCGACAGGCCCTGAAGCGAGAAGCTGAGCGATTTGCCGTCCGGCGAGATCCGCGGATCGTCGAGCGTGGCGGGCATCGTGAGATCGAGCACGACGCGGGCGGTGGCTTCGTTCAACTGCCCCTGCCGCACGGCGGCGACCGCCGCATGGCCGCCCGCGAAGGATTGCCCGCGTCCCGCCTGCGCCCCGCTGATGTCGAGCGCGAGGCGGCGCGGCCCGTCGAGCAGGAAGGCCGATGCGCCTTCCACCCGATCGTCGAAACGCACGACGACGCGGTCGCCCTGCACATCGACGGCGGAGATGCCGCCCGCGAAACCGGGGGT
This sequence comes from Sphingobium cloacae, assembly GCF_002355855.1. NCBI lineage: Bacteria > Pseudomonadati > Pseudomonadota > Alphaproteobacteria > Sphingomonadales > Sphingobiaceae > Sphingobium > Sphingobium cloacae. Next base: position 2,680,511 of record NZ_AP017655.1, on the reverse strand, counting down.
CGGCGCGAGGATCGCGCTTGCCAGGGCAAGGCTCTGCAACATGCGCCGCTTGTGCAACGCCGCCGCATTGGCCGTCCAGCCAAATATCATGACGATAATCCGTCCAACGCGTCCCCACGCTGAATCGGTCATTAAGCATCATGCCTTGTCCCACCGTAAAATGAGACGGTTAACGTCTTCTTCAGCATGATGGCGCTAGTGACGAAGCCGAAATATCTGCCACAGCAAGAATATTTCCGGCAGCCGTTGCCCAGTGGCGCATTGGCTGCTACCCATTCATATTCCCGAAAGGAGCGCCATATGGCGTCCATCCCTTCGGGACATTTTTGCACCCATCGGCGCGCATTCCCGCACGGTCCGGTGGTCGAACAGGTTGACGCTGCATGAGGCATGTTTTCCATTCCCCGCTGAACCCGGCAACGGGCGATGCGGCGCGGATGGACCGGCCCGGCACATTGTCCGGCCATGCCGACGCAGCAGACACACATGATTTCCTTCAAAACCGGACGATGCAGCACCTCGCGCCCTTTCCGGCGCGCGCGCTGCCGTCCCTTCACTATCGCGTGGCGGCCCGGCCCAGTGCCGCAGGCCGCCGACGCCGGAGAACTATAAATGACAATGCGTATGCTGATCGATGCGCGCCACCGGGAAGAAACCCGGGTCGCGGTCGTCAAGGGAAACCGGATCGAGGAGTTTGATTTCGAGTCCGCCGAGCACAAACAGCTCAAGGGCAATATCTATCTCGCCAAGGTCACCCGCGTGGAACCGTCGCTTCAGGCGGCGTTCGTGGATTATGGCGGCAACCGCCACGGCTTCCTCGCCTTTTCGGAAATCCATCCCGACTATTACCAGATCCCGCGCGAAGACCGCGAAGCCCTGCTGCGCGAGGAACGCGCCCATGCCGAGGAAGAGGCCGCGCTGCGCGCCGAGGTCGACGAGGATGAAGAGGGCCTGACCGGCGAGGACGGCGTGGAAGTCGTCGTCGCGACCCATCATGAGGATGAGGAAGGCGGCGAGGACGCGGACCATGGCGAAGGGAGCGGCGAAGGCGGCGAAAAGCCGGGACGCCGGGGGCGCGGCCGGGGCCGTGGCGGCGACGATGCCGCCGACGAACTGCGCCGCAAGCGCATGGCGCTGCGCCGCCGCTACAAGATCCAGGACGTCATCAAGCGCCGCCAGGTGCTGCTGGTCCAGGTCGTCAAGGAAGAGCGCGGCAACAAGGGCGCGGCGCTGACCACCTATCTCAGCCTCGCGGGCCGTTACTGCGTGCTGATGCCCAACACGTCGCATGGCGGCGGCATTTCGCGCAAGATCAGCAACGCCGCCGACCGCAAGCGGCTGAAGTCCATCATCGCCGACATGGCGCTGCCCTCCACCATGGGCTGCATCGTCCGCACGGCGGGGCTGCAACGCACCAAGACCGAGATCAAGCGCGACTTCGACTATCTGGCGCGCCTGTGGGACGAGATTCGCGAGAATACGCTGCAATCCGCCGCCCCCGCGCTGATCCACAATGACAGCGACCTTATCAAGCGGGCGATCCGCGACATCTACAACAAGGATATCGAGGAAGTCATCGTCGAGGGCGAGGACGGATATCGGGCCGCCAAGGACTTCATGAAGCTGCTGATGCCCAGCCATGCGCGGCGGGTGAAGCAATATGCCGACGCGGTGTCGCTGTTCCAGCGGGCGAGCGTCGAGGATCAACTCGCGGCCATGTACAATCCGGTGGTGCAGTTGAAGTCGGGCGGCTATCTGGTCATCAACCCGACCGAGGCGCTGGTGTCGATCGACATCAACTCCGGCCGGTCGACCCGCGAGCATGGGATCGAGCAGACCGCCGTCGCCACCAACCTGGAGGCCGCGCGCGAGATCGCGCGGCAGCTTCGCCTGCGCGACATGGCCGGCCTCGTCGTCATCGACTTCATCGACATGGAGGTGAACTCCAACATCCGCAAGGTCGAGAAGGCGATGAAGGAGGCGCTGAAGGACGACCGCGCCCGCATCCAGGTCGGCCGGATTTCGGGCTTCGGCCTGATGGAGATGAGCCGCCAGCGGCTGCGGACCGGCGTCCTGGAAGCATCGACGCGCCAGTGCCCGCATTGCGAGGGCACCGGGCTGGTCCGCACGGCATCGTCGGCGGGCCTCAGCGCGCTGCGGATGCTGGAAGAAGAAGCGGCGCGCGGGCGAGGCAGCGTCGTTACGCTGCGCGCCAGTCAGGAAGCGGCCTTCTACGTCCTCAACAACAAGCGGCGCGAGCTGGACGAGATCGAGCAGCGTTACGGCGTCACCATCGTCATCCTTCCGGATGGCGAGGTGGAGGGCGCGCGCATGTCGGTCGAACCGAGCGGTCCGCGTCCGGAGCGGGTCGTGAGCTATGCGCCTCTCGTCGAGGAAGAGGACGACCTCGATGTGATCGAGGAGGAAGAGGAAGAAGCCGAGGAGGAGGAAGTCCCGTCCGAACGCGAGGAGCGTGGCGAGGACCGCGAAGGCGGACGCCGTCGCCGTCGCCGCCGCCGCCGCCGGGGCGGCCAGCGCGAGGATGGCGGTGAGCCGGCGTCGGAATCCGGTGAGGATGGCGAAGCGGAGGCCGAATCTGAGACTGAGGCTGGCGAGGACGCCTCGGAAGGCGCCGACGCGGAAACCTCCGAGGAAGGCGAAGGCGGGCGCAAGCGTGGCCGCCGGGGCCGTCGGGGCGGACGCCGCCGTCGCGAAGGCGGTGCCGAAGAGGCTATGAGCGAAGGCGTGGAAGCTGCGGAGCCGGTCGAGGAAGCGCCAGCCGCTGAACCGGAGGCAGCACCTGAAGCCGAAGCCGCCGCAGAAGATGCCGCCGCAGCGGATGCCCCCAAGACGCGTCGCCGTCCCCGCGCCCGCAAGGCCAAGGAAGCCGTGGCCGAACCGGCGGCGGCGGAAATGGCCGAGCCGATGGCGGAAACGCCAATGGAAGAGCCCGTTCCCGCTGCGGAGGAAGCGCCTGCCAAGCCCAAGCGCGCGCCGCGTCGCAAGAAGGCTGTCGCGAGCGAAGCCGAAGCGGCCGATGCTCCCCCCGCGACGGAAGCCGTCGCTGCGGAGCCGGAATCCGAAGCGAAACCGAAGCCCAAGCGCGCCCCGCGCCGCAAGAAGACTGTCGCGAGCGAAGCCGAAGGCGCTGACGCCGCCATTGCGGAGGCGCCTGTGGTCGCGCCGGAAGCCGCCGTGGAAGCGCCTCAGTCAGTAGCTCCCGAAACGGCGGCCGCTGAGGTCGAAAGCATGGAAACCGCCGAAGAGGCAGAGGATAATGGCTCGCCCCAGCGCGGCTGGTGGCAGCGCACCTTCGGGCAATAAGCCCTCTCACCCGGCCTGAAAAACGCCGCCCCGTGCCAAACGGGGCGGCGTTTCCGTTTGGGGATAGGGCAGCGGGGGAGCGGGGATGAAGGCGGCTTTAGGGTGGATTGGCGACGGTCCGCTTTCCTCATTCCGTTCGCCCTGAGCGAAGTCGAAGGGCACGGCCGACCGTAGGGAGGCCACTTCGCTCCGCTCAGTGGAAAGCTTCGACTTCGCTCAGTCCGAACGGATGAATGAGTGTCCGCTCCTGCCCGAAGTCAGCCATCGCACAAAAAAAGGGCGCCGCCGGATGTCCGGCCGCGCCCTTCTTCACCTGATGCCTGTCGCTTACTGCGCGACCGGGGCCGCTGCCGCTGCATTGGCGGGCAGGCCGCCGAGTTGCGTCACCAGCTTGGTATAGGCGTCCAGATAGGCGAGCACGATCACCTGACCGATTTCGGTGTTCTGATAGCCGCCGCCGCCGGCTGCGGCGAGGCCGCCCATCCAGCCGAGACCGCCGCCGCCGCCGAAGCTGAGGTCCGACTTGCGGAAATAGCCTTCGGTCATCGCCTCTTCCTCGGTCGTGCGCGCATTCACGATCGACAGCGTGACATTGGCTTCCTTCTTCTTGACCGAAATGCCGCCGGCCAGCGCGCCCAGCGTCCGTCCGCCCAGGAAGCCGCCGACCAGACCGCCCAAAGCGTTGCCGCCGCTATTGCTGTTGGTGGTGACGATATCGGGCTGGAGGAAATAATCCGCCGCCTTCACCTGGCCCTTGCCCAGGTTGGAGCCGGCCTGAAGCTCGCCCGAATCCGCCATGGCGCGTTCCATGTTGCGGCTGGCCATCGAACGGCCGCGATTGACGAGGCCGAAGCAGCCCGACTGCTGCACGAACAGCTTGATGATGGCTTCCGGGCTGCCAAGGCTCATTTCGCGCCACCACTGATTGTCGGGCTCGACGATAGCGACGGTGCCCAGCCGCTTGGTGCAGCGGGGGATTTCCATCTGCTTCTTCGCCTGTGCCTGACGGCCCGACGATCCCTTGTCGGCGGCCAGAGCGGGCGAGGCCGCCATCGCCAGACCGGCGGCGGCCGCCAGGAATTTCGTGAAACGCTGCATTGTCGAAAACCCCCAAAAAAGTTGCAGAATATCCCGTTCGATGATGCGCAACCCTGTCTTTGCATGCGTTCTATCACAACCATTTGGCGGTTCAAGCAGAGCGCGCCGTTCCGATTGCGATTATCCCCATGCCCAAGACTGGCTGACAGCCCGTAAAATGGCTGCTATCGGCCCGCTTCATGACCGATCTTTCGCATATCCGCAACTTCTCGATCATCGCGCATATCGACCATGGCAAGTCGACCCTGGCCGACCGCCTGATCCAGCGCACCGGGGGCCTTACCGACCGGGAGATGTCGGCGCAGGTGCTCGACAATATGGATATCGAAAAGGAGCGCGGCATCACCATCAAGGCGCAGACCGTGCGCCTCGATTATGTCGCCAAGAATGGCGAGACCTATGAGCTGAACCTCATGGACACGCCGGGCCATGTGGACTTCGCCTATGAGGTGAGCCGCTCGCTCGCCGCCTGCGAGGGCGCTTTGCTGGTGGTGGACGCGGCGCAGGGCGTGGAGGCGCAGACGCTGGCGAACGTCTACCAGTCGATCGAGCATGACCATGAGATCGTGCCCGTCATCAACAAGATCGACCTGCCCGCCGCCGAACCGGAAAAGGTGAAGGCGGAGATCGAGGAGGTGATCGGCCTTGACGCGTCCGAAGCCGTGCTGGCGTCGGCCAAGTCCGGCATCGGCATCGACGACATCCTCGAAGCGGTGGTCGCGAAGATTCCCGCGCCCCAGGGCGACCGCGACGCTCCGCTGGAAGCGATGCTGGTCGATAGCTGGTACGATCCTTATCTGGGCGTCGTCATCCTCGTCCGCGTGATGAACGGCGTCATCAAGAAGGGCCAGCAGATCAAGTTCATGATCGGCGAGACCGAGCATCTGATCGACCGCGTCGGCTGCTTCCGTCCGAAGATCGAGCAGCTTGCCGAGTTGGGGCCGGGCGAGATCGGCTTCATCACCGCGCAGATCAAGGACATCAGCCAGACCCGCGTCGGCGACACGATCACCACGGTGAAGAACCCCGCCAAGGCGCCGCTGCCGGGCTTCAAGGAAGTGCAGCCCGTGGTGTTCTGCGGCCTGTTCCCGGTCGACGCGAACGATTTCGAGAAGCTGCGCGACTCGATCAGCAAGCTGCGCCTCAACGACGCGTCCTTCTCCTTCGAAATGGAGACGAGTGCCGCGCTGGGCTTCGGCTTCCGATGCGGGTTCCTGGGCCTGCTCCATCTGGAGATCATCCAGGAGCGGCTGACCCGCGAATATGATCTCGACCTCATCACCACCGCGCCTTCGGTGGTCTATGAGATCCATATGAACGACGGCACGACCCGGCACCTCCACAATCCCGCCGACATGCCGGACGCCAATCATATCGACTTGATCGAGGAACCGTGGATCGAGGCGGTGATCTATTGCCCGGACGAATATCTGGGATCGATCCTGAAGCTCTGCCAGGACCGGCGCGGCATCCAGAAGAACCTGACCTATGTCGGCGGGCGCGCGCAGGTGACCTATGAACTGCCGCTCAACGAAGTGGTGTTCGACTTCTACGACCGGCTCAAATCCATTTCACGCGGCTATGCCAGCTTCGACTATCACCAGATCGGCACGCGCGAGGGCGATCTGGTCAAGATGAGCATCCTGGTCAACAATGAGCCGGTCGATGCGCTCAGCATGATCGTCCACAGGGGCACCGCCGAGTCGCGCGGGCGCGGCATGTGCGAACGGTTGAAGGACCTGATCCCCCGACACCTGTTCAAGATTCCGATCCAGGCGGCCATCGGCGGCAAGGTGATCGCCCGCGAAACCATCGCGGCGATGCGCAAGGACGTGACCGCCAAATGCTATGGCGGCGACATCACCCGCAAGAAGAAGCTCCTCGAAAAGCAGAAGGAGGGCAAGAAGCGGATGCGCGAATATGGCTCCGTCCAGATTCCGCAGGAAGCCTTCATCGCCGCGCTTCGCATGGGCGACGAAAGCTAGGCGCGCGCCCTCACACGCTGGCGTGGGCGCACCAGTTATAAGGTTGGGGCGCCCATGGCTGGGCCACCCCCTTCGCGATCATGATCTGGCCGATGGACACGCCGTCGCGCATCAGGATGCGCGCGGCCGGATCGGAATCGGTGGGATCGGGCAGCGATTCGAATGCGCCGCCGTTAAGGATGCCGATAAAGGTGCGCGTCGCCTTGCCCGCCAGTTGCGCTTCCGCGTCGCAGGCGGGGAATTGGGCATCGGGCGTGCGGATGTCGGAGAGATGATAGGTCGTGCTGCCGTAGGAAAATTCTCGCGGCGACACCACGCAGGCGGCGGCGCGCGCTTCGCTGCTACAGGCGTCGAAGGTGGCGTTGATGACGAGGCCGCCTCCAAAACCGCTGCCGCCTTGGTGCGATTCGGGCTGCGACCACAGCAGTTGAGGTCCGATCGCCAGGATCGCCGCCGCGCCGCCCAGCAACGCCAGGAACAGCGCCGTCAGCGGCAATCCGCCCTTCCGTTTCTCGCGGCCGGCTTCATGCGGGTTGAAGCGGCCTGCCTGGCGGTCGTCGATGTCGTACAAGCCCTGGGCCATGATCCTTGCCTTTCACGCGAGCAATGTAGGCGCAGGATGAAAAAATCCGGTTAACGCGCCTGCTGTCCCGCACTGCTTGACGGCGGGACGCGCCCCATGCGAAGTCGGCGCGGACCCATCAGGGAGCGAGCGATGAGCGAAACATGGCTGTATGACGAACATCCCGCGATGTTCCGGGCGCATCCCTTCCTCTTCCTGCTGCTGCTGATCTCGGTGGTGGGCATCCTCGCCATCGGCGCCTGGTGGGTGATGTGCAAGGGCGAGCGGCTGGCGCTCAGCGAGCGGGAGGTGCTGATGGAGCGTGGTCTGCTCGCCAAGCAGCGCACGGAAATCGCGCTCACCAGCATCCGCAGCGTCCGCATCACGCAGAGCTTCGGCCAGCGCCTTTTCGATGTCGGCAATGTGGAGCTGTTCAGCGCGGGCGACGTAGCGGAAATCGCGATCAAGTCCATGCCGCGTCCCGGCCGCATCCGCGCCATCGCGGCCTCGCGCAATCTGGACCTGTTGCCGCAGCGTTGATGCCTCCGCGCTAATCTGCTTGACTCACGGCCTTTTTTTACAACGATAAAGCCATAAAAGCCGAGGAGAGTTCTCACACGCAGGAGGACGCACCGAAAGGATCGCCGATCCGCGCAAAGCGGACGGCACTTGTCAGGGAGCGTCGTGCATGGTCTTGCCTGTGATGCCTTCATTGCCGGATTTGACGGAGGACGAACGCGCCGCCATTCGTCAGGCCTGCGGATTCGCCTGCGTCCGTTGCGGCGTCACCATCTACCGCTATCTGGGATTGCCGGAGGGGCGGGGCGAAACGCTGATGTGCCCCACCTGTCACGGCCTGGTGGAAGAAGGGCGGCTGACCCCGGCGCAGGTCCAGAATTTCCACGCCAATCCGGTCGTGCGCCAGCGCCATTTCGCGCGGGACCGCCTGCCCTTCTCCAGCGATCTGCCGCACCTCGTCATCGGCGGCTCTCGCCTGTTGCGGGATACGCCGATCCCGCTCACGCTCGACGGGGAGCCGATCCTGATCTTCGCCCCGCCTCGCCGCGGCAATGGAGCCACGCGCATCAGCTTGCGGATGGGCGCGCCCGACGGCACGCCGGTTCAGGTGGTGGACGGCAATGAATGGCTTCCGCGCGATGGAAGCTGGCACTTCCTCCAGCGCGGCGACCGCTACAGCATGATGGCGGCGCGGGGGGATGGCATCGCCATATTGCGGATCGTCTCGCGCAACCGCATCGCGGTGGAGCATCTGCGCACCACCATTCGCGGCCGCCGGCTGGAAGCGACGCCCGACTGGCTGGCGATCGACGGCCAGCGCCATGTCGGCCGCATCGCCAGCGGAACGCTGATCGGGCTGGAATGCTGATTCGAGCGGAGGCCCTAGCTACAGGACAGCGACTTGATCACCATCTTCTCGTCATAAAGCACGGTCAGCCGGTCGGGCCGCAGGTCCATGGTCATGGCGGTGTTGGGACCGCCCCAGCGCAGCGTTTTCGCGCCTGAAGCCGCCATCATCCGCGCGCCGAGATCCGCCGTGGCGGTCTGTCCCACGAAACCGGAGAGCGATTCGTCCCGGCATTTGCCGTCCGCAACCGGAGGCGTGTTGCCCGGTCCTTCTTCGCCCGCTCCCGCGCAGGCCGCCAGGGGAAGAAGCGCCGCCATCATCATCGCCATCCGCATCGAACCGTATCCTTATTCCGTGCGCGTCATCTTGAGGCGGCCCTTGTCGACCGCGAAGGCGAGCCGCCCTTCGACCAGATCGACGGCGTCGCGCCCGAACTGTTCATAACGCCAGCCGTCGAGGATCGGCAAGCCGTCGCGCACGCCCGCGGCCAGCGCGTCGATGTCGTCGGACCGCGCGATCAGGCGCGAGGCGACATTGATGTCGCGCGACCGGATCTTGAGCAGCAGCTTGAGAAGATCGGCGACCAGCGCCCCGTCCTTGCCCAGGCCGGGGCGGCGCGGCTCGCGGTCCGGCATCTCGTCACGGGGCAGGGGCTGGGCCGCGGCCAGCGCCGCCATCAGCCGCCCGCCTATGTCGTTGCTCTTCCACGTCGCGGAAAGCCCCCGCACCTTGCCCAGATCGTCCTGCGAGCGGGGCGGGTGGCTGGCGATGTCGGCCAGCGTCTCGTCCTTGACGATGCGCCCGCGCGGCAAATTCTTGTCCTGCGCCTCCAGTTCGCGCCATGCGGCCAGAGCCTTCAGCCGTCCCAGCACATCGGCCTTGCGGCTGGCGATGCGGACGCGCTGCCAGGCCTCTTCGGGAACGTTGCGGTAGTTTTCGGGATCGCACACCCGCTCCATCTCCTGATCCAGCCAGCCGCCGCGCCCGGTCTTGCGCAGTTCCTCCAGCATCATCGGGAAAATCTGAATGAGGTAGGTGACGTCGCCGATCGCATAGTCGATCTGCCTCTTGTCCAGCGGCCGCCGCGCCCAGTCGGTGAAGCGCGCGCCCTTGTCCAGTTGCACGCCCAGCCAGGCATCGACCAGATTGCCGTAGCCGATCTGCTCGCCCAGCCCCAGCGCCATCGCCGCGATCTGCGTGTCGAACAGCGGATGCGGCGTCTTGCCGGTCAGGTTGTAGATGATCTCCAGATCCTGCCCGCCCGCGTGGAAGACCTTCAGCACCTCCTCATTGTCGACCATCAGGTCGAGCAGGGGGGAAAGGTCCAGCCCCGGCGCTTTCGGGTCGATGGCGGCGGCTTCGTTCGGGTCCGCCACCTGCACCAGGCAGAGGTCGGGCCAGTAACTATTTTCCCGCATGAACTCGGTATCGATGGCGATATAGGGAGATTTCGCGATGCGGGCGCAGAAATCGGCGAGTGTCTTGCTGTCGGTAATCAGCGGATGGATTTGCATATGGTCTTCGATCTTATTATGGGCAGGCCCGCGCCCCGGCGGGCTCGTCGTTGCTCGACAATCCCGCTCTTAGCGGCGGCGCAACAATTTGTCATTTCCGTAAAACGCAGCCGAAAGAAACAGACGCCATGCACGCCTATCGCACTCATACCTGCGGCGAACTGACCGCCGCCAACGCCGGCGAGACGGTCCGCGTCTCCGGCTGGGTGCATCGCAAGCGCGATCATGGCGACCTCGTCTTCATCGACCTGCGCGACCATTATGGCATGGTCCAGATCGTGACGGAGGTGGACGGCCCTGTCTTCCAGGTGATCGAAAGCCTGCGCGCAGAAAGCGTCGTGACGGTGACGGGCCGCGTCGTCGCCCGCGCCGCCGAGGCGGTGAATCCGAACCTTCCCACCGGCGCAATCGAGATCCGCGCGGATGACGCGGTGGTGCTGTCCGCCGCCGCCGACCTGCCGCTCCCCGTCGCGGGCGAGCAGGACTATCCCGAGGATATCCGTCTGCGCTACCGCTTCCTCGACCTGCGGCGCGAAACGCTGCACGCGAACATCGTCAAGCGCACGAAGATCATCTCCGACATGCGCCGCCGCATGGAGGATGCGGGCTTCACCGAATATTCGACGCCGATCCTGACGGCCAGCAGCCCGGAAGGCGCGCGCGACTTCCTCGTCCCCAGCCGTATCCATGCGGGCAAATTCTATGCCCTGCCGCAGGCGCCCCAGCAATATAAGCAGCTTTTGATGGTCGCGGGCTTCGACCGCTATTTCCAGATCGCGCCCTGTTTCCGCGACGAAGACCCGCGCGCCGACCGCCTGCCCGGCGAATTCTACCAGCTCGACCTCGAAATGAGCTTCGTCACGCAGGAAGATGTGTGGAACACGATGGAGCCGGTGATCGCGCAGGTGTTCGAAGCCTTCGCCGACGGCAAGCCCGTGACCCCGGCGGGCAGCTTCCCGCGCATCCCCCATGCCGAGGCCATGCTCAAATATGGCAGCGACAAGCCGGACCTGCGCAACCCCATCCTCATCACCGACGTGACCGATCATTTCCACGGGTCGGGCTTCGGCATCTTCGCCTCGCTGGTCGAAAGCGGCAGCGTGATCCGCGCGATCCCGGCCCCCGGCGCGGGCGCGGGCAGCCGCAAATTCTTCGACGACATGAACAACTGGGCGCGGGGCGAAGGCTATTCGGGTCTTGGCTATATCAACATCAAGGATGGCGTCCCTGGCGGCCCCATTGCCAAGAACCATGGCGAGGAAGCGACCGCGAAGCTGATCGCCGCGCTCGGCCTTGGCCCCAATGACGGCGTGTTCTTCGCGGCGGGCAAGGAATCGCAGGCCGCCAAGCTCGCGGGGCTGGCGCGCATCCGCGTGGGTGAGCAACTCGACCTCATCGACAAGGACCGCTTCGAACTGTGCTGGATCGTCGACTTCCCCTTCTACGAATATGACGAGGACGAGAAGAAGATCGACTTCGCGCACAACCCCTTCTCCATGCCGCAGGGCGGGCTGGAGGCGTTGAACAGCGCGGACCCGCTCAGCCTCAAGGCCTATCAGTACGATATGGTCTGCAACGGCTATGAGATCGCGTCCGGATCGATCCGCAACCAGTCGCCCGAAGCCATGGTCAAGGCGTTCGAACTGGTCGGCCTGTCGCAGCAGGATGTGGAGGATCGCTTTGGCGGCCTCTACCGTGCCTTCCAGTACGGCGCGCCGCCCCATGGCGGCATGGCGGCGGGCGTGGATCGTATCGTGATGCTGCTGTGCGGCGCGCAGAACCTGCGCGAGATCACGCTCTTCCCGATGAACCAGCGGGCCGAAGACCTCCTCATGGGCGCGCCCAGCCCGGCCGAGCTCAAGCAGCTTCGCGAACTCCATATCCGCGTGGTGGAGCCGCAGGCCAAGGCCTGATCCGCCGCTTCCCGCGCAGGCTTGCCGAAGCCCTGTTCTTCTCTACAAGGAAGGGCAGGGCTTTGTTTTTGCTCGGCGGATGGAGAGGATGACGCATGGCCATCGACCTCAAGGATTATGAGAACGCCTCGAAATTCACCGGCGATTATGATGCGGCGCGGGCGGACCTCCAGCAGCGCCTCGCCAAGATTCAGGTCGCGCACATCATCCACGACCGGCGCAGCGTCATCCTGCTGGAAGGGTGGGACGCGGCGGGCAAGGGCGGTATCATCAAGCGCATGACCGCCGACTGGGACCCCCGCTATTACAAGGTCCACCCCATCTCCGCGCCCACGCCGGAAGAGCGCGACCATCATTTCCTCTGGCGTTTCTGGACGCGCCTGCCGTCCGGGCGCAACATCGCCCTGTTCGACCGCAGCTGGTACGGCCGCGTCCTGGTCGAACGGGTCGAAGGCTTCTGCTCCAAAAAGGAATGGAAGCGCGCCTATGACGAAATCAACGCCTTCGAACGGCAGCAGGTGGACGCGGGCAGCAACATCGTGAAGCTGTTCGTCCACATCACGCAGGAAACGCAGGACAAGCAGCTGGCCGAACGGCTGGATGTGCCGTGGAAGCGGTGGAAGACCGGCGCGGACGACTATCGCAACCGCGCCCGCCGCGCCGACTATCTCGACGCCATGCACGACATGTTCGCGAAGACCGGCACGAAACATGCGCCCTGGCAGGTGATCGACAACAACCACCGCAAGACCGGCCGCCTCGCCGCGCTCACCTATGTCGCGGAGACGCTGGAGAAACTGGTGCCGATGGATTTCCCGGAGGCCGACCCTGAAGTCGTCAAGCTGGCCAAGGCGGCTTTCGGCTACAAGCCTTCAAAGAAAATTACCTGAAAACAGTCGTTTGTCATAAAATTGTCATCAAATCCTAACGGCTGGTTTACCATTTCGACCTAAGCAGGCGCGCATGTTCATGTCTCGCCTGTCCGATCTCCCGTCATCGCCCGCCGGGGCGCCGCTTCCGATGGATCATCGCGCCGTGATCCGGCTGGGCCGCCCGCTCAGCGAAGCGGTCGACTGTTTCCAGGGCGATCCGGCCCTGCGCCTGCTGCCGGTGCTGGATGAGCGCGACTGTCCGGCCGGCGCCATTTATGAGCGCGACATGCGGCGCATCCTGTTCAACCCTTTCGGCCATGCGCTGCTCCGCAACCCCAGTTTCGGCGGGCGTCTGGACGATCATGTCCAGCCCTGCGCCACGATCGACCGTTCCGCCAGCGTGGAAGCGTTGATCGACCTCTATGCCGCGCAGGGGCAGGGCTGCGAAGGGCTGATCCTGACCGACGGCGGACGCTATGCGGGAACCGTCGGCGGTCCGCTGCTGCTGCGGCTGGCGGCGGAGCGGGACACGCGGCTCGCCATGGCGCGCATCGAAAGGCTGGAGCGGGTGACGCACGAAAGCGCCAGCTTCCGCGCCGACATCGAAAAGCTGATCGCCGATATGGTGGCGATGGCGGACAGGCTGTCCGCGCTTGCGGCGGAAGCGGCGGGGCGCGCCGGAAACAATGGGCAGGCATCGGCGGGCATGGCCGTCGCCGCTGCCCAGACCGCCGACAATCTTTCCGGCATCGCCGCGTCGGGCAGGGATCTGGCCCAGCTCTTTCAATCCATGGAGGATGAGGTCCGCCGCGCCGGCGACGCCATCCGCAAGGCGGTGGAGCAGGCTCGCCTGGGTTCACGGCACAACCGGACGCTGAGCGCGCAGGCGGACGGCATCGGCGAGGTCACCGCCCTGATCGACGACATCGCGCGGGCGATCGGCATGTTGGCGCTCAACGCGTCGATCGAGGCCGCGCGGGCAGGGGAAGCCGGGCATGGCTTCGCCGTCGTCGCGCATGAGGTGAAGCAGCTGGCGGGCCAGACCCGCGGTGCGGCGGCGGAGATCGCCGGGCGGATCGGGGAAATCCGCGCGACCGCCGCGCAGGTGGCGGAAGGCCATGTCCATATGGACGCCGCGATCGCGACGGCGGATCGCGCCGCCGTCGCCGTCTTCGACGCCGTTGCCCGCCATGGCGCCTTCAGTCGGACCATGGCCGACAGCGTGGCCGAAGCGGGCGGCTCCAGCGACCATATCCGTCAAAGCGCCAGCCGCATCAGCGACAATGCCGCCGCCGCCGTCGACAGCGCGGACGCCATGCGCAAAGCCGCCGATCAACTGGCGGACGAAGCCCATCGGCTCGACGCCCGCGCCACCGCGTTCCTCACGGCCATCCGCGCGGCGTGAGGGGCGGCCCCTCCCGCGCCCGCGCGCCCTATGCGGGGTAGAGGATCGCCATCACCTCATAATCCTTCTCCCCGGCGGGCAGCACGACCCGGCGCAGGTCGCCCACCGCCGCGCCGCGCAGCGCCCGCGCGATGGGGGAACCCCAGCCGATCCGGCCGGTGCCGGCGTCCGCCTCGTCATTGCCGACGATGGTGACGGTGCGGCGATGGTCGTCCTCGTCCGCGATGGTGACGGTCGCGCCGAAATAGACCCGGCTCTTGTCCGGCTGCGCGCGGGGGTCGATGACCTTGGCGTCCTTCATCTTCTTCGACAGGCGGCGCAGCTGGCCGTCGATCTCCCGCATTCGCTTGCGGCCGTAGAGATAGTCGCCATTTTCGCTGCGGTCGCCATTGCCCGCGGCCCAACTGACCACCTCGACGATCCGGGGCCGCTCGATGCCCAGCAGATGGTCATATTCCGCCCGCAGCCTCGCGAAGCCTTCGGGCGAGATGTAATTGGGGTGCGCGCTCATGCCGCGTCTCCAGCAAAGCTTCAGCCCGGCGTCTGCTTCCCCAGATAGCGGCTGAGCACCGCATTGGTGCCCCGGAAACGTGCCCGGTCCGGGTTCATCGCTTCATAGACCACGGCATTTTCCAACACCCGCTGCACATAGTTGCGCGTCTCGAAGATCGGGATGCTCTCGATCCAGCGCAGCCAGTCGCCGCCCGGCATCCGGGGATCGCCATTGGCCGCGATCCATTTGTTCACATTGCCGGGCCCCGCATTATAGGCCGCCACCGCCAGCGGATAGCTGCCGCCATAATAGTTCAGCATCCGCTCGAAATAGGACGATCCCAGCATGATGTTATAGCTGGTGTCGGTGGTCAGCGATCCGGGATTGTAACCCATTCCCAGCTTCCCCGCCTGCTCCCGCGCGGTGCCGGGCATCAGCTGCATCAGCCCGCGCGCGCCCGCATGGCTGACGGCGGCGCGGTCGAACTGGCTTTCCTGCCGCGCGATGGCGTGGACCATCGTCCAGTGGGACTGCGCCGAAGGCGGCACCGGCACCCGGGGAAAAGCGCTTTCGCCATAGCCGGTGAGGCCGCTCGACACGGCGCGGCGGCCGACCATCACGCTCATGTCGGTGCGGCCGATGCTCTTGGCGAGTTCGGCGGCCAGATAATGATCGCTGTCGCTGTCGGCATTATTGGCGATGGCGCGGGCGAACTTGCTCTGGTCCTCCCAATAGCCCATCGCGCCCAGAGCCCGGACGGCGCGGACCACGGAGCGGTTGTTGAACGCCGCCCGGTCGGCGGCGGCGATCTCCACCGCCTGTTCATGGACGGTGGGGGCGGGGATGGGACGGCCCAGCCGCTCCAGCGCAAGCTGTCCGTAGAACTGATCCGGGAAGACCGCCGCCTGCTGGAAATAGCTGTTGGCCGATGCCGCGTCCCCGGCGCCGAGCGCGGCGCGTCCCGCCCAATAATAGCCCTTGGACTGCGTTTGCGGCGATTTGGCGGCGGCGGCGTAGCGGCGGAACATGGTCACCGCGTCGGAGGGCCGGTTGAGATTGTAGAAGGCCGTCGTTCCCGCCAGCCAGGCAAGGCTGGTATAATCGTCGCGCTCGCCGATCGGCCGGGTGCTGACATCGGTGCCCGGCGCATAGGCATCGTCGATCCTGCTGGCGATGCCCCAGGCGAAGCTCCATTGCTTGTCGTTCGCCGAAGCGCGCGCCTGATCCAGCAGCGTCTCATAGAATTTCTCGGCATTGCCGGGCCGGAAGGCGAGCGTCGGCCGGTTGGCCAGATATTGCCGCGCCCCGATCCAGTTGCCGGTGTTGCGCAGCCACATCGCCTTGTCCGCGACGAAACCCGCATCGGTCGCGCCCAGCGCTTCGGCGGCCTGCATCTTCAGCGTGGCGTCGGGCGCTTTCTGGCGGAAGGCGATCCGCGCTTCATAGACCGGGCGGCGGGCTGGCGGCACATAGGCCAGCATCCGCATCGCCCCCGGCACGTCATTGCCCCACAGCAAGATGTCGGCGCGCTGGTCGTGATCGGCGGCGCTGAAACCCGATCCGAAAAGCTGGAGAAGCCGCGCCTCGTCGGTGGGCGACAGCGATCCGCCGGTCCACGCATTGCGCGCCGCGACGCGCGCCTCGTCCATCCGCCCCAGCTGCATCAGCGCCAGCGCGTTGCGGGCATGGCCCACCGCCGTGCGCGCCGGGAAGCGGGCGAAGAAGGCCGAGACCTGCCGCGGATCGTAGCTGTCGGGATTGATCCCGGTTTCCGCCAGCCGCCGCATCCGGTCCTCGCCCGGCCAGCCGGGATTGGCCATGATGAAGCTCATATAGGTGGAGGAACCCAGGCCGTCGCTCTGCTGCAAGGCGCGCCACTGGCTGATCGCGCCATTGATCGAGGCGTCCTGGGAAACGCCGATCCGCCCGCTCACCCGATTCCACTGGCTGTCGCTGCTGCTGCCCTGCGGCGGAAGCGGCTGGACGACCGCGCCGGGCGGGAAGTTGGGATTGCTGGAGGCGGCGGGGGTTTCCACCTGCGCGCTGGCGCTGGCGGTGGCGAGCAAAAAGGCGATCAAGGGCATACGGACCATCAAACCATCAGGATAAAAGGGAGAGCGCATTATGGACATAATCGCAATTGCATCCTTATCAGGCCCTGAATGACGCGCTATAGCGCCCGCTTCAAGCAGACAATGCCCCGGAATCCCGGAGAATAGAAGGAGTAAAAACATGTTTTCGGGGTCCATGCCGGCTCTTGTGACGCCCTTTCGCGACGGGGCGATCGACGAGGGCGCCTTCCGCGCCTTTGTCGACTGGCAGATCGCGGAGGGCAGCAGCGGCCTCGTCCCCTGCGGAACTACCGGGGAAAGCTCGACCATGACGGTGGCGGAACATAATCGCGTGATCGCGATCTGCGTCGACCAGGTGGCGCGCCGCGTGCCGGTGATCGCGGGCTGCGGATCGAACGACACGCGCATTGCCCTGGAACATATGTTCGCCGCGCAGTCGGCGGGCGCGGACGCCGCGCTGGTGGTCGTCCCTTATTACAACAAGCCGAATCAGGAAGGCATCTACCGCCATTACGCCTATCTGGCCGAACGCTGCGACCTGCCGATCCTGATCTACAATGTGCCCGGCCGCACCATCACCGACATCGGCGTGCCGGTGATCCATCGCCTCGCGCAGGATTTCGGCACCATCGTGGGGATCAAGGACGCCACCGGGAATCTGGGGCGGGTCACCGCGCAGCGCCTCGCCTGCGGACCGGACTTCTGCCAGCTTTCGGGCAATGACGAAACCGCGCTTGCCTTCAACGCGTCGGGTGGCCGGGGATGCATCTCCGTCACCGCGAACGTCGCGCCTCGCCTGTGCGCCGAGTTCCAGGCCGCCTGCGCCAAGGGCGACTGGACCGGCGCGCTGGCGCTGCACGACCGGCTTTATTCGCTGCACGACGCCCTGTTCAGCGATTCTTCACCTGGGCCTGTCAAATATGCCCTCACGCGCGTCCGGCCCGACATGCCCGGCGACGTCCGGCTGCCGATCACATGGCCGTCGGAATCGAGCCGGGCAGCGGTCGACCGGGCGCTGGAGATCGCGGGTCTGGTCTGACCCGCCGGCGATCCTATATTGAAAAGCGCATAGGTTAGTTCTGGAAGTCATGGCCCGTCCCCGTCCCGAAACATTCGACAAGAAGAAGATCGTCGCCGAGAACCGGCGCGCGCGCTTCGAATATTTTCTGGAGGATGTGTTCGAAGCGGGCATCGCCCTGCAAGGGACGGAGGTCAAGTCGCTGCGCTTTGGTGAAGGAAACATCGCCGAAAGCTATGCCGAGGTGAAGGGCCAGCAGGTGTGGCTGGTCAACAGCAACATCCCCGAATTCAGCCACGGCAACCGCCATAATCACGAACCCAGGCGCCCCCGCAAGCTGCTGCTGCACGAACGGGAGATCGCCCGGATGCACGGCGCGGTCGAGCGCAAGGGCATGACGCTGGTGCCGCTGTCCATCTATTTCAACAGCCGGGGCAAGGCGAAGGTCGAACTGGCGCTGGCCAAGGGCAAGAAGACCCATGACAAGCGCGAGACGATCAAGGAACGCGACTGGAAGCGCGACCAGCAGCGCATCATGAAGGCGCACGGATGATGGGCCCTAAAGCGAGCATGGGGCGCTTCGCCCGCTGGTGGCACGCCAATGCCCCCACCCGTGAATCGCTGGAGAACAACCGCTTCCTGGCCCCGGTGGCGCATCGCGTGCTGGAACCCTCGCTCTGGCGCTTCACCCGCCGGTCGGTGCCGCGCGGCGTGGCGCTGGGCCTGCTGGTCGGAATCTTCCTGCTCATTCCCGGCGTCCAGATCGCGGGCGCGGCGCTGCTGGCGCTGCCCTTCCGCGCCAACATCCCGATCGCCGCCGCCATGACCTTCCTGTCCAATCCGGCGACCACGCCCTTCATCCTCTGGGCGTCGGTCTTTATCGGCAACTGGATGCTGGGCCGCACCGCCGACGCGTCGGGCTTCATGGCGCTGGTCGACGGTCATGCGAGCATCGGCCAATGGTGCGCCTGGCTCTTTTCGGAGGCCGCGCCCGCCCTGCTCTTCGGTCTGGCGCTGATTTCCTTCGCCGCCGCCGCTATCGGCTATTTCCTCGCCGACTGGTTCTGGCGTCATCGCATGGGCCGGAAATGGCACGCGCGCAAATTGAGGACTGGCAAGCCGCCCGAAAGCAGCGCATTGGAGGAAATCGCACCCGTCTGATCGTTGAAGGCGGGAAGCGGTTCCGAAGCGGGCGCAGGGGGAGCGCGGCATGGCCACGCGATTGAACGGCAGGGATGATGCGTGGCTGGCGCGGCCGCCGTCGCGCCTCGCCTTGCCGTCGCTGATCGCCGCCGCGTTGGTTTCCGCCGGCCTCGTCCTTTACGCGGTCGGCGACTGGGCGCTGGCGGCCGGTTTTGCCGCCGCCGTCCTGATGATCGCGGCGCTGCTTTCCTGGTTCCGCCGTCTCTATCCCCCCGCCGCGCCCGACAGCGAAGCGGTGCCGGACTGGACCGTGGCCCGCGCCGCCGCCGATGCCTCCAATGTCGCCATCGCCGTCACCGACCGCACCGGCCGCCTGCTCTGTGCCAGCGACCTCTTCGGCGAATGGTTCACGGGCTATCCCACGCCGCCCGCCGTGGTCGCGGACGGCGCGGTCACCGAAAAGCTCGCCGCCGCCGCGCGCAAGGCGTGGAAGGATGGCGAAGCGGCGGTGCGCGGCTTGTCGCATGGCGCGCTGCGGCTGGACGTGGAGGTCGGCCGCACGGGCCGGGCGGAGGATTATCTGCTCTGGCGCTTCACCCCCGTCCGCCAGCCGAGCGCGCTGGACGATGTGCATCGCCTGCTGACCGGCGAGGCGGGGCGGCAGTTGGGCGAGGCGGGCGTCATGGCGGTGCTGATCGGCGGGGAAGGGCGCATCCGGGCCGCCAATGGCGCATTCCTGCTGCGCGCGGTGGGGCGGATCGACGCCAACGCCACAGGCCGCGATTTCGCCTCGCACATGCGGGTGGACGACAAGGGACGGCTGTTCCTCGCCCGTGAGCAGACCGGGGGCCTGCCGCTGCGCCTGCTCCAGGTGCCCTTGCGCCGCGCGGCCCAGCCGGGCGGGGGCGGGCAGAGCAGCGGTCAGGATGGGCCGATGCTCCTCCTCCTGATCGACGAGCCGGGCGGCGGCGGGGGCACCTCCGCGCTGTCCTATATCGAAACGCTGCTCTCGCTCCTGCCCTTCGGCCTGGCCATGGCGGATCGCGACGGGCGGATGCTGTTCCTCAACAACGCCTTCTGCCGCGCCGTGGGTTTGAAGCCGGGAGAAAAGACCAGCTATCCCGGCGACCTCGTCGTGCGGGAGGATCAGGCGGCGGTGGCCGACGCCGTGCGCCGTTTCGCGGTCGGCCCGCAAATGTCGGGCGACATCGCCGTGCGCCTGCGCGAGCAGCCCGACGAGCCGACCGCGCTCAGTCTGGCGGGCGTGCGCGGCCTGGGCGAAGCGGCGGTGCTCCTCAGCCTCAAGGACAATAGCGAGGAAAGCCGGCTCAAGCGGCAGGTGGCGCAGGCGACCAAGATGCAGGCCATCGGCCAGCTCGCGGGCGGCGTCGCGCACGACTTCAACAACATCCTGACCGCGATCATCGGCCATTGCGACCTGATGCTGATGCGCCATACGCCGGGCGACAGCGACTATGACGACATTCAGCAGATCAAGTCGAACAGCAATCGCGCCGCGGGCCTGACGCGGCAGTTGCTCGCCTTCTCCCGCCAGCAGACGCTGCGTCCTCAGATCCTCCAGTTGCCGGACATCGTGGCGGACGTCTCCAACCTGCTGAAACGGCTGCTCGGCGAAAGCGTCAGGCTGGAGGTCAGCCACGGCCGCAATCTGGGCGCGGTGCGCGCCGATCCCGGCCAGCTGGAGCAGGTGATCGTCAACCTCGCCGTCAACGCCCGCGACGCCATGCCGCAGGGGGGCACGCTCAACATCCAGACCTATGCCGTGCCCGCCGCCCGCGTGCGCGAAATGGGGCATCAGATCCTGCCGGCGGGCGACTACACCGCCCTGCGCGTTTCCGACACGGGCCTCGGCATCGCGCCCGACGTGCTGGCCAAGATCTTCGAGCCCTTCTTCACCACCAAGGAACTGGGGAAGGGCACGGGCCTCGGCCTCTCCACCGTCTACGGCATCGTCAAGCAGTCGGGCGGCTATATCTTCGCCGAATCGGACCCGGGCCGCGGCGCCAGCTTCGTCATCTACCTCCCCGTCTATCGTGGCGCGGACGTCGATCAGGCCGCCCGCCCGCAGGCCCCCGTCCGCCGCAGCGAGACATGGGGCAGCGGCACCGTCCTGCTGGTGGAGGATGAGGATATGGTCCGCGCCGTCGCCGAACGCGCGCTCGTGCGGCAGGGCTATAAGGTGCTGACCGCCCATGACGGCGAACAGGGGCTGGAGGTTCTGGCCGGGGACGAAAGCATCGACCTCCTTATTTCCGACGTGGTCATGCCCAATATGGACGGCCCCTCCATGGTCGCGCGCGCGCGGCAGATGCACCCCGACCTGCCGGTGCTTTTCATGTCGGGCTATGCCGAGGAACAGCTGCGCAAGTCGATCGACATCGCCAATGTCGCCTTCCTGCCCAAGCCCTTCTCCGTCAGCCAGTTGGCCGAAGCCGCGCGCGATGCGCTGGCCTTGCGTCCGATGGCGGAATGACTTGCGCTGGATCAGCCCATTAGGGCTGGGCAAGCCGCATCCGATACGGTAGCGAAGCGTTTCCGCAACAGGGAAAGGCAGGCATGTCGGACGGCAAATCCATCCTGATCGTCGAGGATGAAGCGATGATCGGCATGATGCTGGAGGATTATCTCGAAACGCTCGGCTACCGGCTGCACGCCGTGGCCTCATCGGTGGAGGAAGCCTGCGCGCTGGCGCGGCAGGGCGGCTTTGACGCGGCGCTGCTGGATTGCAACCTCCAGGGCGAAAAGAGCTGGCCGGTCGCCGACATCCTCGTCGAAAACGCCATCCCTTTCGTTTTCGCGACGGGCGGGATGGCCGATGATCTGCCGACCGCCTATGCGGATCGGCCCGCGCTCGCCAAGCCCTTCACCATCGGCGCGGTGGAACGCGCGCTGGGCAAGCTGCTGGAAAAGGAATAGGAAAATTCTGTTCCCCTCTTGTTCTTATGGAACAAACAGGATACAGGGTGGCCACACGCCGGAAGAATCGGCGCGCTCCGCTTGACAGGGGACAGGGCCATGACCGCAATGCTCTCACTCATCGATTCCAAGAAGACAGGCACAATGGACAGACAAAAAGCGTTGGAAGCGGCCCTTTCCCAGATCGACCGCGCATTCGGCAAAGGCTCGGCGATGAAGCTGGGCAGCCGCGAGAAGATCGAGATCGAATCGATCTCGACCGGTTCGCTGGGCCTCGACATCGCGCTCGGCATCGGCGGCCTGCCGCGCGGCCGCATCGTCGAAATCTACGGGCCGGAAAGTTCGGGCAAGACCACGCTGGCGCTCCACGCCATCGCCGAAGCGCAGAAGAATGGCGGCGTCGCGGCTTTCGTCGACGCTGAACATGCGCTCGATCCGGCCTATGCCAAGAAGCTGGGCGTCGACATCGACGAACTGATCGTGTCGCAGCCCGACACCGGCGAGCAGGCGCTGGAGATCGTGGACACGCTGGTCCGCTCCAACGCCATCGACGTGCTGGTGGTGGATTCGGTCGCGGCGCTCGTGCCGCGCGCGGAGATCGAGGGCGAGATGGGCGATAGCCATGTCGGCCTCCAGGCCCGACTGATGAGCCAGGCGCTCCGCAAGCTGACCGGGTCGATCAGCCGTTCGCGCTGCCTCGTCATCTTCATCAACCAGGTGCGCATGAAGATCGGCGTCATGTACGGTAATCCGGAAACGACGACCGGCGGCAACGCGCTCAAATTCTACGCCTCGGTCCGTCTCGACATCCGCCGCACCGGCCAGATCAAGGATCGCGACGACATCGTCGGCAACGCGACCCGCGTGAAGGTGGTGAAGAACAAGGTCGCTCCGCCCTTCAAGCAGGTGGAATTCGACATCATGTATGGCGAAGGCATCTCCAAGATCGGCGAGATTCTCGACTTGGGCGTCAAGGCGGGCATCGTCGAGAAATCGGGCGCATGGTTCTCCTACGACTCCGTCCGCATCGGGCAGGGACGGGAGAACGCCAAGACCTTCCTCAAGGAAAATACCGAAATGGCGGAACGTCTGGAACGGGCGATCCGCGGCAAGACCGAGGAGGTCGCCGAAGGGATGATGACCGGACCCGAAGCGGATGACGATGGCGAATAAGCGCTGACCGGAGCCTTCGGTCGGATCAACCGGAGGCCCGTCGGCGCGACACCGCCCGTCTCATGCTTCACGCACTGAAAAGGCCCGCCGCGCAAGGATGCATGGCGGGCCTTTTACATGGGCGGTCATGTGCTCTGCAAAGCTGGGCGAAGCATGTCCGCTTCAACGGCCAGGAGCGGACACTCCTTCATCCGTTCGGGCTGAGCGAAGTCGAAGCCTTCCACTGAGCGGAGCGAAGTGGCCTCCCTACGGTCGGTCGTGCCCTTCGACTTCGCTCAGGGCGAACGGAGTCAGGAAAGCAGACCGTCCGCTTCCCACCCAAGCCAGCCATTGGTTGCGGCATAATCGCCTTTCTTCGTCGGTCGCGTAAATGGCCGAAGCATCGCGCAGGAGGAACGGACAAAGCATTGGCCGGTTATGTGGCGGAACAAGGGAAAGGGCAGCTATGCGCCTCGCGATCGAAAGCGTGCTGGATTATGATTTTGCCGATCCCGCCAATGTCCTGTTGGCGCTGGAAGCGGCGGAAATGCCCGATCAGCATGTGCTGGAACAGTCCCTGACCGTCGAAGGGGCGGAACTTGTTTCCACTCTGGGCGGGGGAAGCGGCATCGGTCGCCGGACATGGGCCCGTGCGGACAGTGGCCGCATGACGTTGCGTTATCGAGCGATGGTGGAGGTGGAACGGATCGCGCCCGACCTTCCAGGCTTGCGGGCATCGCCCTTGCCCGATTTGCCGGAAACGGTGCTCCCTTTCATCTGGCCCAGCCGCTATTGCGAGGCGGACCGTTTCGCCAGCTTCGTCGAAGGGCATTTCCCCGGACTGGAGGGCGGCGCGCTGGTGCAGGCCCTCGTGCGTTGGGTCGGGGACAATCTGCGTTATACGCCTGGCAGTTCGGACGCGACGACCGGCGCGGTCGACAGCTTCGTCCTGCAACAGGGCATCTGTCGCGACTATGCCCATCTGACCGCCGCGCTGATCCGCGCCTGCGACATTCCTGCCCGGCTCGTGTCCGTCTATGCGCTGGACCTCGACCCTCCCGATTTCCATGCCGTCGTGGAAGTGTGGCTGGATGGGGCCTGGCATCTGGTCGACGCCACCGGACTTGCGCCCCTCGAAGGCATGGTCCGCATCGCCGTGGGCCGCGATGCGACGGACGTCGCTTTCATGACGATTTTCGGCACCGCGACGCTGAACAGCCAGTCCATCGCCGTGACGTCGCTTTAACCCGCGCGCAGGCTGCGGGCAATTGACAGGAAGGTGTGCGGAAGAGAAAAGAACAAACAAAGAACATTTGTGATGATCGAGTCGGCCCGGACCCTTACCGCCCTCAAACGGCGCATCGCTTCGCTGGAAAGCAGGGGCGCGGCGCATCATGCCCATTTCTCTTTCGGCCATGCGCCGATCGACCGGGTGCTGGGCGGTGGTTTGGCGCGGGGTCGGGTGCATGAGTTTTTCGCCGGCGAAGGCGGGGAGGCGGCCGCTACCGGCCTTTCCCTGATCCTCGCGCATCTGGCGGGACCGGAAGCCACGACCCTGTGGCTGCGTCCCGCCACCGCCGCGCATCAGGGCGCGCCCTATGGCCCCGGCCTCGCCGCCCTGGGAATCGATCCGGCGCATCTGTTGCTTGGCGCGATGTCCGATGAGGCGATGCTGCTCCGCGCCGCCGTGGAGGCGTTGCGATGCCCCGCGCTTGGCGCGCTGCTGCTCGAAATCCGGGGTCGTGCGCCGCGCCTCGACCTGACGGCCAGCCGCCGCCTGACGCTGGCGGCGGAGCAATCGGGCGTCACCGCGCTGCTGTTGCGGACGGACGCCGATCCGACGCCCAGCGCCGCCGACACGCGCTGGCGGGTGGCCGCCGCGCCTTCCACGCCCTTGCCTGGGAACGCGCCGGGCATGAGCGCCTTCGACCTCACTTTGCTCCGCCATCGCGGTGGGCGGGACGGCATGGCGTGGCGCCTGACCTGGGACAGTGAACGACGCCAATTTGGAGACGGGCGCGATGAACGCGATGATCATGGAAGGCACGAGGGGGGACGGGACGGCGGCGCGCCGCTATCTCGCCCTGCACTTTCCCTTCCTGCCGTTCGACCGGCTGCGGATCGCGCGGCCTGACCTCTGGACCGCGCGGCCCGAAGGCGCGCCCTGCGCGATTGTGGAGCCGGTGCGGGGTGCGATGCATCTCGCCGCGCTGGACGCCGCCGCGCTGGAGCTGGGCCTCGCCCTCGGCATGACGCTGGCCGACGCGCACGCGCGGGAGCCCGATCTGGTCCTGTTCGATGCGGACCCCCATGCCGATCAGGACTGGCTGGAGCGCCTGTGCGACGGTTGCGCCCGCTATACGCCCATCGCCGCGCTCGATCCGCCCGCCGGGTTGATGCTCGACATCACCGGCTGCGCGCATCTCTGGGGCGGGGAGGCCGCCCTGACCCATGAGGCCACCCACCGTCTGGACCGGCATGGCATGGAGGTGCGTCATGCCCTCGCATCCACGCCCGAAGCCGCCCATGCGCTCGCGCGTTTCCCCATCGCGTCGGCCCCCCATGAGGAAGCCGCCCTGCGTCGCCTGCCCGTCGAGGCGCTGCGTCTGGAGGAGGAAAGCGCCGTCGCCCTGCGCCGCGCTGGCCTGCGCACCGTAGGCGACCTTGCCGCGCGCCCCGCCGCCACGCTCGCCGCCCGCTTCGGGGAGGAGGCGGTGGACGCGCTCCACCGCCTGCTGGGCCTTGGCCAGCGCCCCCTCGCGCCCCGCCGCCCGCGCCCCGCCATCCGCGTCGAGCGCCGCTTCCCCGAACCCATGGCCAGCACGGCCCACGCCCTCTCCGTCCTGTCGGAGATGATCGCCGAAGCAGGCGAGCGCCTGGCCGAACGGGGGCAGGGCGGACGCCGTTTCGAAGCGGTCTTCTTCCGTAGCGACGGCCTCGCCTTTCCCCTGCGCGTCGAGACCAGCCTGCCCGTTCGCGATGCTCCCGCGATCCTGCGCCTGATCGAAGAGAAGGTCGACGGCCTTTCCGACCCGCTCGACCCCGGCTTCGGCTTCGATATGCTGCGCCTCACCGTGCCCCGCGCCGAGCCGATGGCGCCCACCCAACTCGCGCTGGAAGGCGGCGAGGCGCGCCGGGAGGAAGGCATCGCCGCCCTGATCGACCGGCTTTCGATCCGCGCGGGCCGGATGCAGATTCAGCGCCTCCACCCGCGCGACAGCCATATCCCTGAACAGGCGCAACTGGCGCTGCCCGCGATGGAAAGCTCCGCTCCCGCCCCATGGCCCCGGCAGGAGGCATCCGGCGATCCGCCGATGCGTCCCCTCCACCTCTTCGATCCGCCCCAGCCCATCGACGTCATCGCGGAGGTGCCGGACGGCCCGCCCCACCGCTTCCGCTGGCGGCGGGCGCTGCACGAAGTCACCCGCTATGAAGGGCCCGAACGCATCGCGCCCGAATGGTGGACGGCCCCCGGCGGCGCCGTCGCGGGCGAGAGCATCGGGCGCACCCGCGACTATTACCGCGTGGAGGATGCGCGCGGCCGCCGCTACTGGATTTTCCGCTACGGCCTTTACGGGGCGGAGGCGGCGCGCCCCGGCTGGTATCTGCACGGCCTGTTCGCATGAGCGCCCGTCCGCCCGATCCGCCGCCCTTCGCGGAACTGGTCGCCGCCACCCACTTCTCCTTCCTGCGCGGCGCATCCCATGGCGAGGATATGGTGCGGCAGGCGATCCTGCTGGGCCTCAAGGGGCTGGGCATAGCCGACCGCAACACGGTCGCGGGCGTGGTCCGCGCCTGGTCGGCGTTGCGGCGGATCGTGGCCGACGCGCAGGACGCCATGCTGGCGGACAAGCGGGCGCGGGAAGGTGCGGATGCCGAACTGACGCCCGGTGAAAAGGCCGCCTGCGTGCCCGACATGAAGCTGCTGACGGGCGCGCGGCTGGTCTTTGCCGACGGCACGCCCGACATCGTCGCCTATCCCGCGACGCGGCGGGGGTGGGGCGAACTCACCAAATTGCTGACGGTCGGCAATCTGCGCTCGGTCAAGGGCGACTGCATCCTGAAATATGACGATCTTACGGCCCATCTCGACGACCTGCTGCTGATCGTCCTGCCATGGTCCACCGCGACCGAGCAGACCGCCCACCGCAAGCCGGTGGACTATGAGCATGACGAACGCCCCTCCCCCGAAGCCGTGACGCAAGGTCATCTCAGCCTCCTTCCGCCCCCGCCGCCCGCCGATCTGGAAGCATTGCTCCTCCGTCTGTCCCGTCTCGCGCCGGGCCGGGTCTGGCTGGGCGCTGCGCTGCGCCGCGACGGCCGCGACGCGCGCAGGCTGGCGGATTATCGGGCGCTCTCCGCCCGCACCGGCGCGCCGCTCATCGCGACGATGGACGTGCTCATCGCCACGCCCGCCGATCGCCCGCTCCAGGATGTCCTCACCTGCATCCGCGAAGGCACGACCATCGCGCAGGCCGGGCGCAGGCTGGAGGCGAATGCGGAGCGCCATCTCCACGCCCCCGCCGCCATCGCCCGTCTGTTCCGCGCCTGCCCGGAGGCGGTGGCGGAAAGCGTCCGCTTCCTCGATCGCGTCGGTTTCACGCTCGACCAGCTTCGCTACGAATATCCGCATGAGCCGGTGCCCGAGGGATGGACCGCCCAGCAATGGCTGGAGGAACTCACCTTCGCCGCCGCCCATGCCCGCTACGGCCCGCGCATCCCGGCCAGGGTACGCGCGCTGCTGGATGAGGAACTCGGCCTCATCGGCAGTCGGAACTATGCCTATTATTTCCTGACCGTCCACGACATCGTCGCCTTCGCCCGGATGGAGGGCATATTATGTCAGGGGCGGGGGTCGGCGGCCAACTCCATGGTCTGCTTCCTGCTGGGCGTCACCTCCATCGACCCGGCCAAGCACGACCTGCTCTTCTCCCGCTTCGTGTCGGAGGAGCGGGGCGAACCGCCCGACATCGACGTCGATTTCGAGCATGAGCGGCGCGAGGAGGTGATGCAATATATCTACAAGCGTTACGGCCGCCACCGCGCCGGGATCGCCGCGACCGTCATCCATTACCGCGCCCGCAGCGCCGTGCGCGAAGTGGCGAAGGTGCTGGGCCTCAGCGAAGATATCGCCGCCCGCCTCGCCGGCACCGTCTGGGGCAGCTATTCCAGCGACATGGGCGAGGCGCGCATCGCGGAAGCCGGCTTCGCGCCCGGCAATCCGCAGATCGCGCGGTTGCAGGCGATCGTCGGCCAGTTGCTCGAAAAGCCTTTCCCCCGGCATCTTTCCCAGCATGTCGGGGGCTTCGTCCTGACGCAGAACCGCCTCGACGAAACCGTGCCGCTCCACCATGCCGCGATGGAGGACCGCACCTTCATCGAATGGGACAAGGACGACATCGACGCGCTCGGCCTCATGAAAGTCGATGTGCTGGCGCTCGGAATGCTGACCTGCATCCGCAAGGCGTTCGACCTGATGCGCGATCAGGGATTGGGCCATCCGAAGCTCACCGTCGACATCGAGTCCAGCGACCCCGCCGTCTACGACATGCTGTGCAAGGGCGACAGCATCGGCGTGTTCCAGGTGGAAAGCCGCGCCCAGATCAACATGCTGCCCCGCCTGCGCCCGCGCGATCTCTACGACCTCACCATACAGGTCGCCATCGTGCGCCCCGGCCCCATAGAGGGCGATATGGTCCACCCCTATCTGCGCCGCCGCTGCGGGGAGGAAAAGGTGGTGTATCCCTATCCTTCGCCGGAGCATGGACCGAAGGACGAACTGAAACAGCTATTGGGCAAGACCTGCGGCGTCCCGCTCTTTCAGGAGCAGGCGATGAAGCTCGCCATCACCGCCGCGGGCTTCGAACCGGCCGAAGCGAACCAGCTTCGCCGCGCCATGGCGACCTTCCGCAATGTCGGCACCATCCATCATTTCCGCGAAAAGATGATCGAGGGCATGGCGGCGCGCGGCTATGATCGCGACTTCGCGCAGCGCTGCTTCAAGCAGATCGAGGGGTTCGGTAGCTACGGTTTCCCCGAAAGCCACGCCTTGTCCTTCGCCCGGCTCGTCTATGTGTCGGCCTGGATCAAATGCCATCATCCGGCGATCTTCGCCTGCGCATTGCTCAATTCGCAGCCCATGGGTTTCTACGCCCCCGCGCAGATCGTCCGCGACGCGCGGGAGCATGGCGTCACCGTATACGATGCCGATGTGAACATGAGCGGCTGGGACAATGCGCTCGAACCGCTGCTGCGATCCCGCGACGGTGCGCAGGGCGAAGGGGAAGGAAGGGCGCTCGCCCTGCGCCTCGGCCTGCGGCAGATCGAGGGTTTCCGCGAGGATTGGGCAGAGCGATTGGCAAAGGCGCGCGCCGATGGCCTGTTCACCGGCATGGAGGATCTCGCCCGCCGCGCAGGCCTGCCCGCCCGCGCCCTGCGCCTGCTGGCCGATGCCGACGCCTGCCGCTCGCTGGGGCAGGACCGCCGCGCCGCCTTGTGGGAAGCGCGCCGCACCCCGTCCGACGAACTGCCCCTGTTCGCCGCCGCCCGGACCCGCGATCCCGCCGCCCGCGAACTGGGCGAGGAACCGGACGCGATGCTGCCCGCCATGCCGCTGTCGGAACATGTCGCGACCGACTATCAGGTGACGCGCCTGTCCCTGAAAGGCCATCCCATGCAATTCCTCCGCCCCATATTCGCGGCGGAAGGCGTCCTCAGTTGCGCGCAGGTCAGCGCCGCGAAGAACGGCGCGCGAGTCCGCGTCGCCGGTGTCGTGCTGGTGCGCCAGCGCCCCGGCAAGGGCAATGCCGTCTTCATCACCATCGAGGATGAGACGGGCATCACCAACGCCCTGCTCTGGGCGCGTCTCTTCGAAATGCAGCGCCGCCCGGTCATGGCGTCCCGCCTGATGCTGGTGGAAGGGGAAGTGCAGCGCAGCAAGGAAGGCGTCGTCCACCTGATGGCGTCCCGCGTCCACGACCGCACCGCCGAACTCGACCGCCTGACCAGCGGCCACAGCGCCCAACCCCGCGCCCGCGCCTCCAGCCATCCCCGCAACGTCCGCATCCTCCCCGGCTCGCGGGACTTTCATTGAGGGAGGAGGTTGATTGTGGATTTCGGGTCGGCTGGATTATATCCCGCAGGATGAGTCGATCCGTGACGACAAACCTCTTTCTTCCCGGCGCGGGGGGCAGTGCGTCCTTCTGGAAGCCGGTGGCTGAGGATGCTCGGCTGGACGGCGTCTTTTTCTCCTGGCCCGGTCTTGGCGACGAACCGGCTGACCCGGATGTGAACGGCTTCGACGACCTTGTTTCCATGGTGCGGAAACATATGGACGGGCCGGTCAACATCATCGCGCAGTCCATGGGTGGCCTGATCGCGATCAGGTTGGCGCTCGCCTGTCCGGAAAAGGTCAGGCGGCTGGTGCTCGCCGTCACTTCCGGTGGCGTGCCGGTGGCCAATCTGGGCGGGTCGGATTGGCGACCGGACTATTTCGCCATCTATCCCCGCGCCGCACCGTGGATTGCCGAGCCGACGGAGGATTTATCGGCAAGCCTGCCGTCCATCCTTGCACCGACGCTTCTGCTCTGGGGCGATGCCGATCCTATCAGTCCTCCCGCTGTGGGAAAGCGGTTGTCGGCATTGCTGCCCCATGTCCGATTTCGCATCCTTCCCGGCGCGGATCATGATCTGGCGCGGACCCATGTGTCCACGGTCGCCAGCGAGATCGCGCATCATCTGGCCATTCCCCTGCCGACCACTCCCGGGTGAGGGCGGAGGCTGATCCGTCCCCTCAATAATCCTTCGAATAGCGCAGGTTCGCCGACGATCCCGCATTGGTCCCGGTCTTGGACAGCAGGCTCAGCGTCTTGGACAGCGCGATCTCCAGCTGCGTGGCGGTGAAGCCCTTGGGATCGGTGATGACCTCCACATAGACATTGTTGGAGATATGCTGCCCGACCGCCAGCGATGTGCCGCGCCCCGTCGCCTCGTCCCCGCCGACGATGCCGATGCGGTCCAGACCCGAAGCGCCTTGCAGCTTGCCCATGGGATTAAGGCCGCCGCTGCCGCCCCGCAGCCCGTTCAGCGCCACGGCCAACTGCACCGCCTGCGTCGCCGACAGGTTCGCGACATTGCTGCCGAACAGGATGCGCGAGAGGATTTCATCCTGCGGCAGCGTCGGGTTGGAGATGAAGGCGATGTCGGGCTGCTGCGCCGTGCCGGTGACGCCGATGCCCGCCGTCACCGCGTCGATCTTCGTTTCCGCGCGGATCGCCAGCGTCGGGTTCATCATCTCCCCGTCGAAGGTGATGACGCCCTGCTCCAGTTCGAACTGATGGCCCGAGAAGCTGTAGCGGCCCCGGATCACCTCGATCTTGCCGACCACGCGCGGATTGGCGGTGGTGCCGGTGATCCGCATGTTGGTCTTCCATTCGGAATCGAGGCCCATGCCGGTCACATAGATCTCATTGTCCGCGCGCACCCGGATGTCGAGCTTCCACAAGGCGGGCTTGGTTGCCTGCCGCGCCTCGCGTCGCTGGTCGAGGATGTCGGTGCCTTCGCCCTTGCGCCGCACGCCCTGAAGCTGGCGGATTTCGGTCCCGCCCTGCCACGCCACGCGATAGCGCGTCTCCGGCAGCGACAGGTCGCCCTTGATAAGGCCGCCGTTGGCCGCGCTGTTGGTGATGTTGAGGGTGCCGCTCACCACGCTGGTGATCTGCTCGCTGCGGGCGAGGCGGGCCCGATCCATTTTGACCGCGATGTTCATCGGGAAACCGCTGTCCGCCGCCAGGCCGACCGTGCCGCTCGCCTGCACCGTGCCGTCGCCCGCGCGGCCGGAAAAGTCGCGGATTTCCAGCCGGTCGTTGGTGAAGCGCCCGTCCAGCCGCATCTGCGTCACACGCGTGCCGAACGTCTCATTCTCATAGGTCAGCGCATTGGCGCGGACGAGGCCGTTGATGCGCGGCGCATTCACCCGCCCGCCAAAGTCCGCCGCGACCGCGATCGGCCCGTCCAGCCGCTGATCGGCGAGGCCGGCGAAGGAGAACAGCACGTCCGCGGGCCCGGCATAGCGAATGCCTCCGCCCAGCGGCGCGGCCATCAACTGCTCGGACCAGCTTGCGCCCGGTCCCGGCGGCGCCAGCGTCGCGACGAAGCGGCCCAGCGTCGCATTGCCGCTGCGGATCACCCCGCGCATGTCGCCGCCCGCCGAAGACAGCTTGCCCTCGACATTCATCGCCACCGGATCGGACACGGCGGTCAGGCTCGACCGGCGGAAGTCGCTGATAGCGAGGCGCGTGGTCGCGGTGGGGAAGGCATTGCCCTGCTGCGCATAATCCAGCGTCCCCGTCGCGCGCCCGCCGACGCCGATGCCGGGGCTGAACATATTGGCGATGGCGAGGTCGAAATCCTTGAACCGCGCCTGCAAGGCCGTGCTGTCGCCAAAGCGGCCCGCCAGATCGACCCGCCCCTGCGGCAGCACCAGCGTCGCGGGCTCCAGCCTGTATCCGCCTTGTTCGATGCGGATGATCGCGGGCTTGTCCAGCCGGAAGTCGACATTGCTCGCCTTGCCCTGCACCGCCACCGCATAGAGCGTCGGGCGCAACGCCGCGTTGACCGCGATGGAGAAGGGCACGCCGCTCGACCCGTCGGCGACAAGCTGCGCCCGTCCGCGTCCGCCCTGATAGTCGATCTTCGCGCGCGCTTTGCGCACCACATAATCGCCATAGGCCGCGTTCGCCATCTGCACGTCGCCCAGGATGCGGGGCTGGTCGCCCATCACCATGGAGCCGGTCACGATCGCCCGCCCGATCACCACGTTCGCCTCGCCCGGCAGCTTCGCATTGCTGGCGGTCGCGTTCACATCGATGCCCTGCGCCTTGCCGACCGCCGCCAGCCGCAGCGCGCCGTTGATGCCGGAACCGTTCATCGAAAGCTGGCCCGCAAACGGTCCGGCGGGCGTCTGGCGCAGCGTCCCCGCCATGTCCACGCCCGCAAAGCGCGCCTTGCTGATGTCGATGGTAAGCGGTCCCTGCGCCGTGCGGATCAGCACATTGGCGAAGAAGGGCCCATAATCCGACCCGCCCGTCGCCTCCAGCCGGTATCCCGCCGCCTCGCCGTTCAGCTTCGCCACCACGTCATGCAGTTGCACGCCGACATTGGGCCGCGCGGCGCGCAGCACCGCTTGCGGCCGCTCCATCGTGCCGCGCACCGTCAGCGCCAGCGGCCCATATTGCTTCGATGACGCCGCCGCGTCGAAGGCGATGGCGCCGTCGGTGTCATAGCTGCCCGATCCGGAAAGGATCTGGAAATTGGGCGCCGCGCCTTTGAGGCCCGCCAGCGTGAACTTGCCTTCCGGCGTCATCCCGATGCGCCCGCTCGCCACCGCATTGCCGCCCAGGAAGTCGCGCACCGACGCATTTTCCCAGCGCGCCGTCCTGACGCCGAACTTGCCCGACAGGCCGAAGCCGCCCTTCGGGCCGGGCACCAGTTCCATGTCGGTGGTCAGGTTCACGATGCCGACGCCATCGACCTTGTAATCGTTGACCCGGCCCTTCAGCGCCCCGCGATAAAGGGCGTTGTCGAGGTCCGCCAGGACGATGGCGGTGGCGTCGATCCGGTTGCTGTTGATCTTGAGGTTGTCGCTGATGAGTTTCCCGCCCGCATAGGCGAAATCGCCCTTCACCCGCAGATTTTCGAGCAGGCCCCCGGCGGCGGCATTCAGCCCCGTCACCCGCCGCGCCGTCGCATTGACGGGGATGCGGATGCGGTCGGCGTCGATCACCGCCCGCCCGCCCGCCTTCAACCCTTCGATGCCCGTCGCGTCGAAGGCCAGCATCGCCGCCGTGATGTCATAATCGACGAAGGGCGTCGCCATCGGCCCGTCGAGGATGACGGTGGCGCGCACGTCCTTGCCCCGCACCTTCTCCATGATCGCGCCGGGCGTCAGCAGCGCGGCGTCGATCTTGAGCGCGCTGAACCGGCTCTTGCCGAGGTCGATCAAGCCCTGCGCGGTCGCCGCCAGCGCGGGCGAACGCAGGCTGCCTTTCAGGTTCACGCGCCGTTCGTTCAGCCCCGCGAACAGGTCCACGTCCAGCGCGGGCGCGGTCAGCCGGTCCACCGTCCCGGCAAAGACGAGGCCGGGCCGCACCGGGCCCTTGGCGGTGAAATTCCCGTCCCGCGCCGCCAGAGCGATATTCGCCAGTTCGCCCTTGGGCGATGTCGCGACCAGCCGCCCGTCCCATGCCTGCCACGTGCCCTTGCCGTCCAGCGTCGCGGTCATGCCGTCGGTCAGGCCCGCCATCGCCGCGATCACGCCGCCCTTGGGCGCGGTCAGCGTGCCCTTCATGGCGAGGCGATTCTGCGCGGGCACCGCGTCGAGGCTCGCCTGCAGGCGGTCGCCGCTGTCCACTACCGCATTGGCCGAAAGCTGCGCCCGTCCGTCCGCGATATGGGTCACGCCATCGATGGCGATCTCCCGCTTCTGCCCGATGACGGGCTTGGCGAGGATGAAGCGGGCGAGCTTCATCCGGTCCACGTCGATGTCGAGGTCCGGCAGGATCGGCGCGTTGGGGTCGCTTTCCGTCACGTTGAACTGCGGGCTGCGCGCCAGCACCACCAGCGGGCTTTCCAGCAGCCGCACGGAGATATGGTTGTGGATGTAGCGGAACGGGCTCCACACCACATGCACTTCCGGGCTGACCGCGAACACGCCCTTGGGATCGCGCAGCACGAGGTCGCGGATCGTCATGTCGCTGTAGATCGACCCGTCGATCCGCCCGACCTCGATCTTCATGCCCGATTCCATTTCGAGCGCGGCGATCTGGCGGATCAGGAATTTCTTGCCCGGCTGCGTGTTGAGAAACAGCAGCAGCCCGACGACCAGCACCGCCAGCGCGACGACAAGGCCCGCCGCGCCGATGGCGATCTTGGCCCAGAGCGGGCGTCCGGCGCGCGGGGGAGGGGGAGTATCGTCCGCCATCAGAATGCCTGCCCGATGCCGATATAGAGCGTGAACTTGGACTCGCCCGGCTGCCGGTCGATCGGCATGGCGATGTCCGCGCGGAACGGCCCGAAATTGGTGTAGAAGCGCCCGCCTATGCCCACGCCATAACGGATGTCGGAGAATTTGGGCATGGAGCTTTCATAGACCTGCCCCGCATCGACGAACGCGACGACGCCATAATTGCCGAAGCGATAGCGGCCCTCCACCGCGAACTCGTTCACGGACCGTCCGCCGATGGGATCGTTGTTCGCGTCCTTCGGCCCCAGTTCCTGATAGCCGAAGCCGCGCACCGATCCGCCGCCGCCCGCATAGATGCGCCGCGACGGCGCGATATCGTCCCGCGCCGCGCCGGTGATGGTGCCAACGCGCGTACGCGCCGCGATGACGAGGCTGTCGGACACCGGATAATAGCCCGAAAGATCGAAGGTCGCCCGCACATAGGGCGACACATTGCCTTGCAGGGACGCTTCCGGCGACAGCCGCAGATTGGCGCGCACCCCCTTGGTCGGATTGAGCAGATCGTCGGACCGGTCATAACCCAACTGCATCGGCAGCGCCCCGATGAAATAGGTCAGCCGCTTGGCGTCGCCGGTGCTTTCGTCGACGGTGGTCTTTTCGTTCGAAAGCAGCACCTCGACGCCATAGGCATAGGTCCAGCGCTTCTGGAAGATCGGCGTCGACTGGCGCGAAATGCTGGCGTTGAGGCCCAGCGTGAACGCTTCATAGGCATCATATTTCTGGTGGTTGACGTTGACGCCCGCCTGGAAGGTCCGGTCGCGCTTGCCCGCGTTGGACCGGCGGAAGGTGCCCGACACGCCCTGTTCCTGCGTCCCCGCGATCACGCCCCCGATCAGCGCGCCTTCGGGCGGGAACATGTTGCGATGCGTCCACGTTCCTTCCGCGCGGAAGCCCTGACCCGTGCCATATCCGACCTCGCCCGCCAATGTGCGCGGCGGCCCGGCCTCCTGCTCGACATGCAGGTCGACATATTCCGTCCCGTCCGGCCCCGGTTCGCCCGTCTGCACCGGATCGACCGCGATGCTGGAAAACAGTCCCGTCGCCACCAGCGCCTTGCGCAGGTCGTCCACCTTGCGGCTGTCATACAGTTCGCCTGGCTTGAAGCGGCTGATGACCGTCATATGGTCCGCGCCGAAAGCCTGCTTGTCCCCGCTGGTGGTGATGCCCCGGAAGGAACCGCGCGGCCCCGTCTCCACCGGCAGCGTATAATCCCCCGTCACCGTTTCGGGATCGAGCAATATGTCCCGGTCCCCCACCTTGACGAAGGGATAGCCGTTTTCCGGCAGCTTGAGCGCGACATTCGCCTCCGACCCCTCGACCCGCGTCGCCACGATATAATCGCCCGTCTTGAGCGGCAGGCTGTCGCGGACCAGGCCGGGCGGCACGGTCGGTCCGGCGTTGATGACGATCTCGCCGATCCTGTAGCGTTTGCCCGGCGTCACCGAAACGACCGCGCGCAACGTGCCGTCGCCCGCCTGGTCCAGCGAGGCCAGGGCCGTCCCGTCATAATAGCCCTCCGACTGGAGCAGCCGCACAGCCAGCGCCTCATCCTCCTGCGCGCGGGCCTGCACCATGGCGGCGGTGTCCGCCTTGCCCTTGCCGTCGACCAGGGCGGACGCCTCGCGGAACTGGTCCTCCAGCCCGGTATCCTCGAACCCTTCCACCGACACGGCATAATGGACCGGCGGCAGTTTCTCGTCGGGCACGCTTTGCGCGACCTGCTCGGGCACCGTCACGCTGTCCAGCGGCGGCAGCGGCTGGGCCAGCTCCGTATCGGCGGGCGGTTCGGTGGCGGGTGGCAATTCCTCCGGGACCTCGGCGCTCTGCGGCATCTGCTGGTCCAGCCAGCTATCGATGGACGGCAGCGGCGCGCCGCTCTCCGGCTGTCCTTCGCCCAGAGGGGGCAGGCGCTGCTCGAACTGGTCGTCGGGCAGGATCGGCTTTTCCGGTTCGGAGGCGGGCTGTTCCGGGTTGGCGGAGGAAGGTGCGGGCGGCGTCGTCTGCGCCATCAGGCAGGGCGGCCACGCCGCGATCATAGCCATGCCGATGGCATGTCCCATCCCGGTCCTGCGCCTGTCGCCCGTCAAACCCTTGCCCCTTTCCTTGTCCGCTCTTTCACAGGCGTGTCGAAATAACAATACGCTCAAAGGCTTGAGCGGTTCCGAAACCGTTACGATCGGTCGCCGGCTTCCCTCGGCGGCGCGGGCGGTCTACAGCCATGGCATGACGATCGCGCTCAACATTTCCCGTTCCCTGTCGGGCCAGCCATGGTGCTGGCGAGGGCAAGGCGCCGACGCCCGCGATCCGGATTACCGCCCCGACGATCTGGTGACGCAATTGCTCCTGGCGCGCGGCTGCCCGCGCGAAGCGGTGGAAGCGCACCGCAATCCTACCATCCGCCATTTCATGCCCGATCCCAGCCTGTTCCGCGACATGGACGCCGCTGCCGGGCGGATCGCCGACGCGGTGCAGCGTCAGGAGGATGTCCGCATCTTCGGCGATTATGACGTGGACGGCGCGACCAGCGCGGCGCTGCTCATACGCCTGCTGCGCGACCTCGGCCTTGCCGCCCGGCCCTATATCCCCGACCGCCTGATGGAAGGCTATGGCCCCTCCGGCGAGGCATTGGTCCGGCTGGCGGGCGAGGGCGCGACCCTGATCGTCACCGTCGATTGCGGCGCGCAGGCGTTCGACGCGCTCGCCATGGCGAAGCAGGCCGGCGTCGATGTCGTCGTGGTCGATCATCATAAATGCGCCGCCGCCCTTCCCGAAGCCTTCGCGCTGGTCAATCCCAACCGCCTCGACGAAGCGGAGGAAGCCGCCGCCCACGGCCATCTCGCCGCCGTCGGCATGGCCTTCCTGCTCGGCGCGGCGTTGATACGGACGCTGCGCGCGCGCGGATGGTTCGCGGCGCGGGCCGAACCGCCGCTGATGGAACTGCTCGACATCGTGGCATTGGGCACGGTCGCCGACGTGGCG
Organism: Sphingobium cloacae; assembly: GCF_002355855.1. NCBI lineage: Bacteria > Pseudomonadati > Pseudomonadota > Alphaproteobacteria > Sphingomonadales > Sphingobiaceae > Sphingobium > Sphingobium cloacae. The sequence goes on along the minus strand of NZ_AP017655.1, from coordinate 2,642,656 downwards.
CAGCTTCGCGGCCTCAACCGCGCCTTCGTGGCGCAGGGCCTCAAGATCATGGCCAAGCGCCGCAATATCGGCCTCGCCGCGCTGATGGACGCAAGCCGGCTCAGCCGCGCGCCGCTCTGCCACGATCTGGGCTTCGCGCTGGGGCCGCGCATCAATGCGGGCGGGCGCGTGGGCAAGGCGGACCTTGGCGTGCGCCTCCTCACCACCGACGATCCGCTGGAAGCCGCCCGCATCGCCGCCGAACTCGACCGCCTGAACGAAGAACGCCGAGCCATCGAATCGCTGGTGCAGGAACAGGCCGAAGCCCTGCTCGCGGCGCAGGGCAATCGCGCCGTCGCGCTCGTCTCCGGCGCGGGCTGGCATCCCGGCGTCATCGGCATCGTCGCGGGCCGCCTCAAGGAAAAAGCGGGCCGCCCCGCCATCGTCATCGCGCTGGATGAAGAAGGCACCGGCAAGGGATCGGGCCGGTCCATATCCGGCGTCGATCTGGGCGCGGCGGTGCTGGCGGCCAAGGACAGCGGCCTGCTGGTCGCGGGTGGCGGTCACGCCATGGCGGCGGGCCTGACGGTCGCGGGGGACAAGCTCGACGCGCTGGCCGACTTCCTCGACGAACGGCTTTCCGCCGCCGTGGCCCGCGCCCGCGACGATCGCGCCCTGATGCTGGACGCCGTGCTCGCGCCCGCCGGGGTCAATCCCGATTTCGTGGCGGCGATGGAGCAGGGCGGTCCCTATGGCGCAGGCTGGCCCGCCCCGCTCATCGCCGCCGGGCCGATGCGCGTCGTCCGGGCCGATGTCGTCGGCAATGGCCATTTGCGCGCGATCATGGCGGGCGACGACGGCCGCTCGATCAAGACCATCGCCTTCCGCAAGGCCGAAACGGACATGGGCCAGGCCATCCTTGCCGCGCCGCGCGACCGGCGTCTCTGGGCCGCGGGCCGCGCCAGGATCGACGATTGGGGCCCGCGCCCCGCCGCCGAACTCCATCTGGAAGACGCCGCCTGGGCCGATTGAGGCAAAGCTGCATTTTGATGACCTAAAGGGGTTGACCGCCGCGAAGCCAACCCCTAATGCCCGCCTCGCTTCGCAGCGACGCCTGAGCGGACCTGCATGTGGCCCCTTCGTCTAGCGGTCTAGGACGCGGCCCTTTCACGGCTGAAACACGGGTTCGATTCCCGTAGGGGTCACCAGACTGTCAGAACAGTCTCCAGAGGTCAAAACAGGCCTCTTCCTGACTAGGGAATTTTGCGACAATTCCTCAAGCATTCCAAAGGGTTCCCTGAACTCGGCTAACAGATGTCCGTCGGCCCAGGAGCAGTTCTGGAGGACCAGATTCAGAGCCCTTCGTTTGTGGCTTATCGACATCTCCGCGAAGCCTTTGTGCGCCGTGCGCACCGCATCGAGCAGCGCAATGCTGTCGTCCACAAACTCATCGTCGGCCTCATTGAGGATTTCCAGGCCTCGCACAGCGCGGGCGCGCTCATCTCGCCATGTGGCGGAGATGCGATCATGGAATTCCGCGGTGATCCGGCCCTGCACCTTGTCGAGATAGATCATATCCAGACGATCCTGGAGTTCGCCGGCTTCGGCGATGAGAGCCGCCTTCTTCTCTTCCCGATCGCGGCGTTCATCGACATGCCCTTCACGCAGCGCACGCTGCACAAGACCGAATATCTCATCATCGAGTCGCAAGCGCGCGAGCAGGTTCTCGAAATGGGTATCGAGGGCTTCCTGCCGCACATAGGGCTCAGGGCATTTCCCTTTGAAGCCCGAGCAGTGGTAGTAGATATATTTCTTCTTCTTGAGTTCGGCGACGACCGCGCAGCCGCAATGCCGGCACGTCATGAGCCCGGTGTAAGTGAATTCCACGGGCTTGGCGCGAAGGTTGGCCGCGCTGCGGCCGTCGATGATTTCCTGCGCATTCTCCCATGTTTCGAGCGAGACGATCGGTTGATGCAAACCGCGATAGAGCTTGCCGTGCCATTCATATGATCCGGTATAGATCCGGTTGCGCAGCACATAGAGCAGCGTGCTCGTCCCGATCGGCTTGCGGCTCCTGCGATATTTGAGGCCCAGTTCGCCCGCCTTTCCGGCCAGTTCCTTCATCGAATAATTGCCGGTCGCACACAGGTCGAACAGCTTGATGATGATCGGCGCCGTCTCGGGATCGATCTCGATCACCTTCTTGCCCGAGTCGCTGCGCACGTTGCGATATCCGAGCGGCGCCAAGGTCGGCCAATATCCCTGCGCGGCCTTTTCGTTCATGCCCTTCCGGGCCTCTTCAGACAGGTTGTCGATATAGTTCTTCGTCATCAGCACCTTGATGCCGTGCATGAACTTCTCGCTGGACCGGGAATCGCGAGAGAGAACGACGCCTTCCTTGACCAGGTGAACTTCGACATCCAGTTCGTCGAGCGTCACATAGTCCTTGAAATTACGATAGAGGCGGTCCGTCTTCTCGACGAGTATCACGCGGATAGATGGATGCCGGCGAAGATAGGTCAACATCGCCTCGAACTCGGTGCGCCCCGCTTTTTTCGCGGTTTCGATATCGATGTGCTCGGCAACCACGTTGATGTCGTTCGCACCGGCATATTCGGCGAGCAGCTTTAGCTGCGCGGGAATGGAAAAGCCTTCGCGTTCCTGTTCGGCTGTGGATACGCGAGCATAGACGACGGCTTTGCGGGCCGCGAACTGATCGATCGCGCGCGTCGTCTTGCGTTTCGGTGCCGTCCGTGGCCTCGCCATGCTTCAAAACTCCCTATTGGACACCCGGGCGCAACACCCCTTCTCCTTCAGGGATGAAAGACGCACGTCACAGGCAGGCGGGGCGCAACAGCGCCGCCCGATTTGTTCACCATTTATTCCGATTCGGCATCCCTCGGTCAAGTCGCTGTTTGACTTCGGGACCGATTGTCATTGCGTGGCTGGGACGATGATTATTCTCTCCTTTGGGATGGCTGAGGGCCATGATTTACGGCTTGGGCGTGATCGATTGCGATCGCGTAATAATCCGCAAGATCACCAAGCAGTGCGCGCGCCTCGTCTTCGGACACGGGCCGGCCGAGGCGGCGCGCAAATACGGAGCAGGCGTCGGCGAGCAATTCCTTCGAGAATTTGTCCCTTCGCGTGAAGCGTGGTTCATGACCGACGCTGCGGTCTCGCGCTGATCCAGAGGCCGAGAGCGCCTTCTTTCCACCGCCCGCGCTCGCAACGCTGGCTTGCTGCCTTGCGGTAGCGTGTGGGAACTTTGCGGGACTCTCTGGTTCCGAGTCTGCGGGACCGTAGCGCGTTTGTGGCAACCGCGAGCGTCTCATGGCGCGCGCCCGTCACGCCAGCAGTTGGCGGATGACCAGCCTCGGTAAGGTCGGTCGCCCCCCGGCGACGTGATCATGATCGATTCAGGGGCAGCGGGAATCCAAGTCGGGAACGGATGGGCCATCGCTACCGCCGTGTGGCTGCTTCGCGCCAGGGTGTCGTCGACAGCGTGATCGGCGACATCGACGAACTGGTCGCGCTGACGCTCGCCTATCAGATGCTCAACGACCTGACCCGCAGCATCGATTTTGCCGTGTCCAATGCCGAGCGCGGTGTGACGGCCGCGGGCGCCGGCGATGCCGGCAATGCCAAAGCCTGCCAGACCCGCATCCTCGCCAAAGGGATCGAGCAGCTCAGCGGGCTGCGCGACGAGGTGCTGCGCCAGCGCGCGCAGATGCGGCAGTCGTACATGGCGGCGCTCAACCAGGCGAACCTATCGGCCAACTATGCCGGCGTGGTCCGCCAGCGCGACCGCGACGCGCGGGACGCCGCCGGCGCCGCCGCCAACCGCAACCGCTGACCCGGAGCCGAGCCGATGCCCCGTTTGCTTCGCAGCCTCTTTGCCCTGTTCGCTGTCTTCGCCGCCACATCCGCGCTCGCGATCGACACGAGCTATCACACCTATGACGGCTTCGCCGAAACCGTGGACGCGTTCCGCCTCGTATCGATGATCTTCGGCGATCCGCGCTACGAGACGCTGGTGCTGATCGTTGCGGTGGTCGGCATCGCGCTTGGCGTGCTGCTCGCGAGTGTGCGGGGACAAGGCATGGGGCTCGTCGCGTTCGGGTTCCAGATGCTGATCGGGGTCGGGCTGTTCGTCGGCATGGTTGCGACCACTGGCACGGTCCATGTCTATGACCGCGTGCGCAACGCCTATCAGCCGGTCGGCGATGTGCCCAACCTCATCGTGCTGGTCGCGGGCATGACCAACATGATGGAACGCGCGCTGGCCGAGGTGATCGACGACAACACCACCGATCCCAATGCCAAGCTCGAATTCGGCGCGGGCGGGCATTCGTTCGACCTGTTCCTCAACGCCGCAAGCCCGCGCGGTCCGATGACCGACGTGTTCCTCGATTCCACGATCAAGGACTATGTCCGCCAATGCTATCCGGTCGCGCGGGTGTCGCCGGCCTATGGCGTCGATGACGATCAGCTCTTTCGCACAACGACCGATCTGCCGGCCGCCTTCGCCGCGATGGCCGGCCCCGCGACGTTCAGCACGGTGTTCACCTCGACCGACAAGGCCGGCACGACGATGAGCTGCAACGAGGCCTGGGAGCATATTTCGACCCGCCTGTCGGAACCGGGCCTGTTCGACACCTATGTCGCGCAGGTCTGCACCCGCACCGGCTATGACATCGCCAACGCCGCGCAGCTTCAGCGCTGCCGGTCCAATCTCGGCGAGATGGGCCAGATGATGATGGATGCGCCGCAGACGCTTCAGCAGTTCCTCACCAACGTCCTGCTCGGCAATACCGTCGGCGACGTGCTGTTCGAGGATAGTCCGGCGACCGCCGCGCGCGTGATGGCCAACCGCGCCGTCATTTCCAGCGGTCTCGCCACCATGTCCACTGCCAATGAATGGATGCCGACGATCCGCGCGACGGTCTTCGGCATCATGCTGTTCATGATGCCGGTCGCGCTGCTGTTCATCCTGACCCCGATCAACCTGCGCGTCGCCAGCTTCGCGCTCGGCCTGTTTGTGTTCGTGGCGCTCTGGGGGGTGATCGACGCTGGCATCTACCAGCTCACCCTGGGCCGGGCGACCGATGTGCTCGCCGAGATGCGGTCGAACAATGTCGCGGCCAATGCCTGGATGCTCGCGCCCTCGGCTGCGATGAAGGCGCTCGCCATATTCGGCAGCTTCCGCACAGCCGCGGCCGGACTCGCTGGCGCGTTCGTGTTCACGGTTTTCCGCTTCTCCGGCAATGTGTTCACCGCCTTCACCAGCGGCGCGCTCGGCGTCCAGGGCCAGGGCACCGCGGCGGCTGCACCGCTCGGCACCCGCGAGGGCTATGCCGGCGCGCTCGAAGCGCAGGCGTCGGCCTCGGGCACTATGGCCCGCGTCAGTGGTTCGTCGAGCTTCGGCGACTTCGGCGAGCGGTCGACCTTCGGCCAGAACCGGGCGTTCGGCGCGGCAAGCCGCGTCATCGGCGAGCAAGGCGGTGGCGCGGCGGGAACCGCCGCATTCTCGCTCGGCGGCCTCGATGCCGCGCGCGAGCTGGGCGGCCTGTCGCCCGCGCTCACCGGGCGCAGCCTGTCCGATCCGGCAACGGTGCGCGCGATCCGTGATAATGCCACCACCTCCGCGATCCACAATTTTGCGCAGCAGGATGCGCTGCGCGCGCTGGGGACCGGCTATTTTGGCGAGGGCCAGTCCGGCGAGCGGGCCTTTGCTGCATTCGCGCAGCGCATGATCCAGTGGCGGGCGTTCGGCGACCAGCGCGCTTATGACATGATGCAGACCGGCGCGCAGCGGCACTTCGAGCGCAATGGTTACGACCAGAAGGATGCCGCCCTCAAGGCCTCGACCGTGATCGGTCAGGCATCGGCCGATCCGACCTTCGCCAAGCTGATCGCCAATGCCTATGACCAGGAGCAGATGCTGCGCAACGACCTGACTGGCGCGCAGGTCCAGATCGGCGCGATGGAAGGTAGGCGCGATTTTGCGGGCGACAATGTCGCCGGGATCGAGCGCGGCAACGTCGCGACCGAACAGGCGCACCGGACCGGGAACAATGAGGGGCAGCGCAATGCCGCCGCCATGCTCGGCATTCCGGTCCAGGAAATGTCGCGGCGGATCGGGTTCATCAACAATCTGTCTGGTGAGGCGCGGTCCACCGCGATCTCACAGCTTTCCCGTGCCACCGGTCGCAACGAGGCCCAGGTTCTCCGTGCCTTGGAAACCTATAACGCCGCTGTGCAGGTCGGCACCGCCGACGGCGCGACCGTCGAAGCGGGCCGCGAAGGCACCAGCGTCTATGGCCGCACCCGCGAGGCCGCCGGCTATGACTTCGCCGAGCGGTCGGGTAAGCTCGACGCGCAGCGCGAGGTCGGTCACGACGGCACGCGCTCGGCCGCCCGGATCGGCGAGCAGCGCCGGCAAGCCGACAATGCGGGCTTTGCCGAGGGCACGGCGGCAGCGGGCATGTCGGTGCGGCAGGCGGCGCGGCTCGACAGCTTCATCCGCACGCTGAGCCAGGGCGTCGGCAATCAGACCGACATGGCAGAAGGCGGTGCAGCCGGCATCGCGGATCGTGTGCGTAACGAGAGGCTGACCCGGATCGTCGAGAATGAGCGGCTCACACGTATGCAGGGCCTGCTTGCCGAGCACGGCGTCACCATGTCCAAGCGTGAGATCGCGATGGCGCAGAATGGCGATCTGAGCCTCAACCTGACGCCCGAGACGGCCGCGCAGATGTGGCGCGGTGGGCTGATCAACGAAAGCCAGCTCGGGGCAATTGCGAACGGCGGGCGCGCGCGATTCAGCTTTGCGGAGAACGATGTGCTGGTCTCGAGTTCGGTCGGGTTTCAGCAGTCGGGTCGCAGCGACACCAGCACGCGGTTCGAGGCGGGCAAACAGGCCGGTCCGGATACGGTCGAGCACTTCATGGGCGGCGCCGCCGAAGGCCAGGCGATGATGCAGAACTGGTTGCGCGGTGGGTTCGAGATGGACCGGAATGGCAATTGGCGTTTGCAGCCGCAGGTTGCCGATACGCTCCAGCGCGACGTGCAGTCGATCATCGGGCAGACGGGTTGGCAGCGCTCGCTCTCCCGGTCCGCGCAGGATCAGGTCACGATGGGCACCAGCGTCGGAGCCAACATCGGTGGTTCCATCAGTTCTTCAGAATCCGAGACGTCAGGCGGAACCGGTCGCGGACGGCAGGGACCACAATCGTCGAAGTCGACTTCGGGGCGTGTTGGCGGGCAGCTCGGGTTCAATAGTAGTGATGTCGGGATCAGCAGCGAACGCGCTCAGTCGTCACTCGATATCGTCAACTATGATGTGCGTGAGGCTATTGCGGCGTCTGAGCGTGCAGCAGCCAGATCGTCACGACCGGAGGAAGCCTTTGCGCGCGAATTGTCGAACCGCGTCCTCGGCGCGGAAGGTCTGCGCAACCGCTATCTCGGCGATGCAGATTCTGGCCGCGCCACGTTCGACATCACCGGACCACTGACGTCGATCGAGCAATCGTCGGTGCTCAAGTCTGGCCGGTTCTCAACGGATATCGATGGGAGCCCTGGCGACGGCGATAGCAGCTTCAAGAAGCGCTAATCGTGCGTCTGGTTTTCGGGATTTCCGACATATAGAGTTCCCGAGCGCGGGTCGAAGATATCGATGGACGGATCCAGTCGGGCGAACTCGCTTGCGTGTCCGACCGCCATTCCTCCGACCTCCGATGAAGGGCCGGCCCCGACTGCAATAAACCCATCGATCCAGTGGCGCACAAAGCCAACGCCCAAGAACAGTAGAGCCGTCATCGGAAAGAACAGCACGTTGAGGAAGCCAGCGAGGGCACCATCATAGAAGCGGGCAACTGGCTCATTTACGCTCGCTGCCGTCATGCCGATCCACCAGACCGGAATGGCGCTCCACCAGAGCTTCGCATACCAAGGCCGCCACACCCACTCCGACGCGGATCGGCAAATTTTTGCCGTAACATCTTCGCGCAAATGCTGACTGCTGAGACGAGACATCGGAGCATTCCTTTGATTTGAAAGGATACCACAAATCGATTGCAAACAACAGACTTTCCAATGTCATTTCAGAGTTGGAAACTCGAATATCGTCCAATTTTCAAGGATCTTCTTAGCCGACACCTCTGATCGCTCTGACCAAAGCTTGCCTGCGACATCCAGCAATGCTGATGATAGGTACAAGCGCCATTAGCATAATCCGGTTCGTGTGCCGCGTCATAAGCGCGCCGACCAGTTCGCCGACCGGCAAGGCAAGAATGCGCCCTAAGTTTGCGGCTGGCTATGAATGTGGGTGATTGGCGAAGATAGGATCGTTTCGGCGCCATTGGTATCACGAACCAGCTTCCCGAACAGCTTTGCGCTCTCGCTTGAGGCGGTGTCGGCATCTTTCACGACGGCGGAGAATTGCAGAAAGCTATGCGTAAGCGAGGGATAGTTGGTGTAGTGTACCGGCACGCCGTCCACTTGCAGCCGCTCGGCGAACCTGCGCCCTGAATCACGCAATATGTCGAACCCGGCGGTGACGACGATCGCCGGCGGCAATCCCTTGAGGCTCGGCGCGCTGGCGGGGTCCATATATGCGTCGGCTTCCTTATGGCGGCCGGGGCTATAGCCCTCGAACACGCGCGGCAGGATGAACTCGATGAAGGTGCTGTCGAGCGCATAGCCCGTGCCGAACAGGCGATAGGAAGGATCATCCTGCGGCAGGCCCGCGCCCGGATAGAAGAGCAGCATGGCGGTGGGGCCGGGCTTGCCCGCCGCGAGCTGGCGCTGGGCGATGTTGATGGAGACATGGCCCCCGGCGCTGTCGCCGCCCACGCCGACGCGAGCGGGATCGCCGCCGAAAGAGGCGGCATTGGCGCGCGCCCACAGGAACGCATCTTCGCCGTCGTCGCTTGCGGCCGGATAGTGATGCTCGGGTGCGAGTCGGTAATCGACGGCGACGACGATCACCTTCGCCTCGTTGGCGATCAGGCGCGACACGCGATCATGGGAGACGATGCTGGCGAAAATCCAGCCTCCGCCATGATGATAGACCAGAATGGGCAGCGGTCCCTTATCGTCCGTTTCAGGGCGGTAGATGCGGATTGGGATTGGGCCGCCACGCCCCTGGATGGTCCGGTCTTCGACATGCGCCATCTCGCCCGTGACCTGGGTAAGGAGTCGCCAATCGCGATCAGCGCCGTGCCGGATGAAACCCCGGCCCCATGGGGTCGCGAAGATCAGTGGCGCGGAGCGGCGCAGCCACGGCGCGGCGGGCCGGACCTGCTCCATCATATATTGCAGCTTGGGGTCGATCGTCTGTCCGTCGACCGTCTCGCGCCCGCCTTGCAGATGCTGCGCGAACCAGTTCTCCGGCCGCGAGTAGAAGGCGAGCTTCTCCTGCTCCGCCTTGGTCGGCACGAAGGGTTCGACCGGCTTGACGCTCATCGCGAAGAAGATTTGCAGGGCGATGAATGCCAGCACGAGCAAGAGGGCGATGCCGCCCAAAGACCACAAAGCGATTTTCACTGATACTCCCCCGTCGATTGTCTGTTGATCAGACGCCGCATCAGCGCTTCTTCCTGCAATGCCACCACCAGGGCGCCGGCTGTCCAGCATGGGATCATCACCACCAGGAATAGCAAGCAGAGCAGCAACCAGATCAATGTGAGGCCGCAGATCGCGCCCAATTGAAGAATATTCATGGCGCAGCGTCCCCTTGCTCCGCGTCTAACGGACCGTTGACGCTCAATCCGGGTCGCGTCATGCCGCCGCCTCCATCGGCGTGCGCCGCCGCTTGCGCCTGCGGTCCCACCAGAGCCAGGCGCCGTTCCCCGTGATGAACAGGGTCAGCCAAGTGCAGGCAGTCCACAGCAGCTTGAGCGGCAACCCGCCATAGTCCCCGAAATGCAGCGGCTGCGAGAGAATGATCGCCTTCATATACCAGGGCATCTCGGCCACGGCGGCGGCATCGCCCCGCTCGGCATTGACCAGCACGGCCCGGAACAGGCGCTCGTCCAGCCCCTCGCCATGAATCAACACGGTGTAGTGGTGGGGCGTCGAGAAGTCGGTGCCGGGCCAGAAGATGTTGCCGACCCGCCAGCCTTCCGGCGCGGCCGCCAGCGCGGCCCGTGCCACGGCATCGGCGTCCACCGGGGGGCGGCGCGGATCGACGGGCGCCCCGACAAAAGTCCGCTGCGCCTGGCCCAGCTCGCTCTGCGCCCACAGACCGGTGGCCAGGGTGCCGAAGCCGAGCAGAAAGCCGGTGAGCGTCACCGCGAGGCCCCAGCCAAGCACGATCACACCAATGAAGTTATGCAGGTCGAGCTGAAGCAGCCTCGGTCCGCGTCCGCGCCGGAACGCCCCGAAGGCGACCCTTCGTGCATGGGGTGCATAGACGACAAGGCCCGAGACCAGCGACAACAGCACCAGCAGCGCGACCAGAGCGCCGATCAACTCACCGATCGGCCCCATGAACCACTGTGCGTGGAGTTCGAGCAGGAAGCCGGTCAGCGTCTCGCCCTCACTGAAGTTCTCGGGCACAAGCTTGCCGGTGGCGAGGTGCGCGAAGCGCAGCGTCGTGCGATCGAAGCCGGTATCGCCATTGGGAACCGTCGCGACTAACAGTAGCCCCGAATGATCGCCGGGGTCGATGCCGACCAGCGCCACCTTTTCATCTGGATGGGCCGCGAGCGCCGCGTCGACCGATTCCGCCAGCGGCCGATGCTCGGCGCTCAATCCCGGCGCGGGCGGAAGCATGCCCATCGCCGCGTCGATCTCCTCGTGGAAGATCAGCACCGTGCCGGTCAGGCACAGGACTAGGAACGGAAGCGTCGCGACGAGGCTCGCCCAGCGGTGCAGCCACAGGTTCGCCCGATACCAGCGCGAGGGTGCCTTGGCGGGCGCGTTCATCTGCATTTTCGTGCGCCCCGCCATCGGTTAGGAGCCACGGGCAGGATAATCATCGCGACTGTCGGGGATTGCTCCCCGGAGCTTGCGCGCGGCCAGCGCCGATCCGCCGATCAGCAGAGGCAGAGAGGCAAGCGTAAGGAACAGCCAGTCCCATGCGCCCTCGGCGAGCAGCATCCCCACGATCCCGCCGATCGCCACCAGGGCCATAAGAACGACGCGCCCGCACAGCATGACAACTCCACCCATCAGCTTTTACCGGAGAGATGGGCGAAGGGCAGCAGCGGCGCCGCCGCATCGGCCGCGTTCGCACTCGGCGCCGCAACGGTAACGACGAACCGCTGTGCGCTGGCCCGCATCACTGCATCGAGGCTGGTCGGGGCCGTGCCTTGCGCGGCCCGGCGGGCAAGTGCCAGAACGGCCGCGCGGCCGTTCTGGCACTTGCCTTCGCCAGACGCGGCTCGCAACAGCGTGGCATAGGCTGAAGGCAGAGCGCGCCGACCGCCCAGTGCAATGGCGCGATCGAGCGCGGCATTGCCCGCTTTCCGGCTGGCGCCGACGGTCGGCCCGGCCAGCATCCCGACGCGCCGCACCGCCTCGATGTGCCATGCGCCCATGGCAAGATGCGCTTCGGCGTTGTTCGGCTGGGCCGTGATTTGCGCCTGAATCAACCGTCGCGCCTCGCGAGCTGGACCGATGCCGCCGGAGAGCATCGCGCCCCAGGCCGCCGCCACGGCCTGCTGGATGGCCGCTTCCTGGTTTGCCGGGTTCTGGCGCAGCGCCGCCGCCGCGTCGGTTCGCGCCTGCGACAGCAAGACCCGTGCCCGCGCTGTTGAGGGCGACCTGTAGGCCGCCTCGGTCAGCAAGTCCCATCCGCTCGCCGCCCGCGCCGGGACGGCCAGCCCAAAAATGGCGGCAGCCGTGAGGGAATGAAGGAATACGCGGCGCTGCATCATCCCGTTCCTCGCGCCTCGGCTTCGTCGCGCCGCCAATAGGCGACCACAAGTTGCTCCTGCTTGCCGAGGCCGGTGGCGCGCAGATGCCGCCGGATCGCCTGGATGGCGGCAAACTCTCCCGCGACCCAGGCGAAGCGCGTCCCATCGCCGGGCAGCGACACGGCCTTTACCGCATCGGCCAGCAGATCGGTGGTGCCTGCGAGCGCTCTCTGACGGTGCAGCCAGCGCAGCTCGACGCCCGGCGGCGCGGAGAGCGGCTGTTCCTCCTCTGGTCCGTCGATCTCGACCAGTGCCAGCCCCCTGGCGTCGCCGGACAGGCTTTCGAGGATGCGGCCGATCGCCGGCAGCCCGGTTTCGTCACCTGCGAGCAGAACCCAGTCGGCGGGAGCGGCGGAGCGCCCGCCGGGGCCGATCATGCCGACGACGTCGCCGGGCTTGGCCGCCGCCGCCCAGGCCGCGCCGGGGCCGCCGTCCTCATGGCAAACGAAGTCGATCGCCACGCGCCCGACCCCGGCATCGATCGAGCGAATGGTGTATTTACGGAACACCGGATCGAGATTGCGGCCCTTGAGACGCACCTTGCCGCCGGGTTCTTCCTTCAGCCAGTGGTCGCGCGCCGCGCCCTGGGGCGGGAGCAGCAGCTTGACGTGCAGGTTCTCGTTCGTGGCAAAGGGTTCGAGATCGCGTCCGATGAAGGCCACGCGCAACATATGCGGCGTGATCCGGTTTGTCTCGACCACGCGCAGCAGCGTGCATTCCTCGATACGAGAATGAAACAGGCGCTCAATCCAGGCGCGGATACGCCGCTTCATGCCTGGCCTCCGTTCATGGTCGCAAAGCGCAGCACGGCGGAGAAAGCCGCCGTGAGCAGGGACTGATGGTTTTCACCGGCCAACACGCGATAGTCGACCGACACGCCCGCGAGTCTCTCGCGCTCCAGCCTGTCGACGAAGGCGGCGGAGTCATCCAGCATTCGCGCGCTGATCTTCGGGCGCTCCGGCGTCTCGCGCTCGCCGACGGCGATGAGAATATCCGTCACAAGGTCGCGCGGCATGGCAGCGATTGCGGCCTCGGCGTCCTTCAGGAGCCGCCCGTCATCCCACCACAGCGAAGGGCTGAGCGCGGCATAGTGGCGGAACGCCTCCGGCCGATGCAGCAGCGCATAGAGCGCGAAGAAGCCGCCGAAGCTGTGCCCGCACAGGATCTGCCGCGATCGATCGACCGGATAGCGCTCGGCGAGATCGTCGCGGAGCGGACCTTTCAGAAAGTCCAGGAATGCATCGGCCCCGCCAGGTTGGTGCCAGGGCGCGCCCTGCATGAAGCGCTCCGACAGCTTGCCCGACGAATGGTCGGGAAGGAAATCATAGGCCCGGCGGCCAAGATCGAACGGCGCTTCGCCGGGATAGCCGACCGCGACGACGATCATCGGTTCGATTTCGCTCTGGATTGCGAATCGGCTCTGCCAGCGTAGCGCTTCGGCCGCGCCGGCGATCCAGGCATTGCCGTCGAGCAGTGTCAGGACCGGATAGCCGGCTCCGGGCGGCGGGCCGCTCGGCAGGGTGACGAAGATCGTATAGTCCCCGTTGGCACCCCGCGCGGTATATTGCTGGATGTCGGGTATCGCCAAGCCGGACCCGACCGGCTCCAGCAGGCCGTGCCGGGCGGTTGCCCGGTCATGGAGCGCTTGCCGCTTCCTGCCGAACGCAGCGGTGCGGATACTCGCGACGATCGTGCGGAGCATCATGCGGCCCGATCCTTCAGGACCATCGGCCTGGGAGTGCGCGCGCCGCAGGTCGTGAGCATCGAGAGGCGCAGCCCCATCTCGTCGAGCAAGCCGGCGCAATGCAGCACCGCCGCGCGCAGGACGGGATCAGCCCCGGGAGCTGGGTCGGGAGCATGGAGGCGTTGCGCGGATGCCAGCCAGGCCAACAGACCCAGTTCGTCCACGCCGATATAGGGCGCGCCCGCTGGAAGGATGGTGAAGCCGTTGTAGGCGGCATGACCGCGCAGTTCAACGAAGTGGCGCGCCTGTGCCCGTGTCGGCCCCGCCGCCGCTCGGGTCCGGCTCGGTCGTACCTTCCCGTTGGGCTGCGCGGCAATCTCTTCTCCCCGCAGGAGCGCCAGAACTTTGCGCTCGACAAGGCTGCGGCGCTTGAGCGCCATCGTCGTCACCATCATCCGCCTCCGGCCAAGAAGAACTCGATCGGGACCGTCAGCTCGATGCGGTCGCCTTTGACGCTCTCGGGCGGCTTGGGGAGCGGCGAGGCACGCAAGGGTAGCGCCTCCGCCTCGCGGTCCAGCGCATCGAAGCCGCTCGACCGCGCGATCCGCGCCGAACGCACCCGGCCGTCACGGTCTATCGTGAAGCGGACCCACGGCATGCCCTGTTGGCGGTTGCGCTTCGCCTCGAGGGGATAGCGCTTGGCGGCATTGAGCGCGGCGAGAACCTGGCCCTCCCATGTCGGCTTCGCATCGCTCGACTTGGCGCCGGGCGGCTTGGGCGAGGACTGCGGTGCGGTGGTCTGGTCGACAGGCGGGCCGGGATCATCCACTGGCACAGCCTTGGGTGGTGCGGCAACGCTGCTCGCGCTCGGCACCTGGACCAGCGGAGGCGGCGGTGTCTTCACGACCTCTACCTGTGGCTTCTCCTTCTGCACCTGCTCAGGGCCAGGCGGGATTTCGGTGTCGGGCGCGGGCGGGGCTTCGGGCTCGGCGACGTCGAACACACTCAACGTCGTCGGCACAATCACCGGCGTCGCACCGACCCATTTGAACAGGGCGGCGGCCAGAACAAGCGCACAAACAAGAGTGGTGCCGCCCAGGCCGAACAGCCGCGTTCCGAGGGGCATCGGCCGATCCGCGTAGCGGAAGGGAGCCGGTTCCATCCTGACGGAATGGAGGAAGCCGACTGCCCGCCCGCCGGTCGACGCCGGCCAGGACGGTGGCGGCTCATTGCGCGGCCCATCCAGGGCTGGCAAACCGGTTTCTCGATCGCCTGGAGGCCAATCACCATCGGTCGCGAGCGGTGCTCTGTAAGCCATCGTCGCGCGCTCCTTCAAAAGCTCGTCTCGAGAGAAAGGGTGAACTGGTTGCCCGTGCGCGAGTAGAGCGAGGAGATGCTGCTATCGACCCTCAGATGCTGATAGCTCAGCCGGGGATAGACATCCGCGAAGCGGAGCTTGCTATGCATCGCGCTGAGATCAAATTGGTATTCATGGTCGCGACGCAGCTTCGCCGTGTCCCAAAGGCTGTAGTCGCGAAACTTGCGAAAGCTGTATCGCACGTTCCCGCGGACATTGAAGCCGCCGTTCCACTGCTTGATGAAGCCCAGGCTTGCGCCGTCGCGCGCGGAGGCTTCATATTTCGTCTCCAGCATGTCGCGCTGAACGGTGACTCCACCATAGAGGATCGTTTGGGGCGATGCAAAATAGACGGCGGTTGCTGAGAGGGCATGGAGATCGCCGTCATAGATGGTGTAGAGGCCGCTATACCGCTTGTTGAAGTAGGAATAATTGCCGATCACCTGCCACTTGGGCGTAACCCATCGGCCATATTCGATGCTCGCTCCAACCGTTCTGCGAAAAGGATCACCGCCAAGCCATGTTTCACCGAAACTCGGCATAACCGAGAACCAGGATTTGAGATTGCGATACTGATACCCGAGCCGAAGCGTCGCGTTCGTCTCGCTCCATGCATGGTCATCCCAATAACGGTCACCTTCGATTGTGCCGTCCACGCTTAGATAGTGGTTGCCGGAAAGATTGAAATCGCGGTTCAGGTTCGCCAAATAACTGATTGCGTTGGCCGAGCGGGGCAGGCTTGCGGGATCTTTGTCGAAACGAAGACCGAAAAGATAAATGTAGCGGTCGGCCGAAGCGTTGTTGACATTGTCGTTGTATTTGTACCCCAGGCGGACTGTTCCATTCCATTTATTCTGTTTCCTGATCGCCGCGAGATATTGATCGATGGCCTGCTGGGCGGTCGGGACAAGGTCGGAGTCGCGCCTCAATAGCTCGAAAAGGGTCCTGGCTTCCGTCAATTGTTTGTCCTCGAACAACATCGCCGCCAGATCGAGTTGGACATAGTTCAGGCTCCCATCCGCTCTGAGCATCTGTCGATAGGCGGTGATCGCGCGGCCGTGGCGTCCATCGTGGCGATCCAGCGCTCCGCGGGCGTAAAGCGCCAGCAGCGGGTCATGGCCTGGAATGCCGGTGTAATAGGCAAGCACACGCCGAACGGTCGCCCAGTCCGCAGCCTGGACGCTCTTGCCGAGTATAAAACTGGCGAGTTCGGAGTTGGCTTTCAAATCCTCATCTTCCAGTTGGACGGGCTCGTCCGCCCGTGTTGCTGGTTGGCCTTGCTTCAAAGCTTCCGCTGGATTCCCTATTTTCGGAACGTCGATGGGCACATCCGGCACCTGCAGGACACCATCGTCAGGGGGCCGGATCACGGTTTGAGCCAGTCCTTCGGCCGGGATATGAAAGAAAATGGCAAGCAGCAGCCAATGATGCCCAACAAAGAACTTATGCATCCAGATGATATCCAGCAAAAGGCCATTCCCCGGCTCTCGGGGAATGGCCAGAGACTTGCTTACTGCTTGCCGGCGATGCCGAGGCTGCCGACCTGGGCATTGATCTTGATGACGCCCGCAACTTCCTGCGCATTGGGACCAAACAGCGCGAGGTCGTAAGTCGGCGTGGCTGACGACAGCCCGTATCCGGCTGCGACGATCGGATTGCTGATGCTGAACGTGCCGGTGCCGCCTTTCACGCCCCAGGTGCCGTCGGCAGCATCATATTGGATCGCGTGGGACGCGAGCGTGCCGCTCCCGGTCCAGGCGAGGAAGCCGCTTCCGCCGCGCAGGTTGCTGATCGATCCGGAGCCGGTCGGCGTTCCGCTGAAGTTGATGGTATAGCTGAAATCACCTTCACGGTTGGAGGCTGCCAGGTCGAGATCATGCCATACCGTGCGACCGGTGTAGGTGACAGTGCCGCTCGTGGGAACACCGCTCGTCGGCGTGATGTGGCCGACGATATCGCGGATGTAGTAATAATTGCCGCCCGTCGTCTGCTTCATATTGCCGATGACGACTGAATACGGCTGACGGTAAAAGGTATACCGCGTGTCAACAGGGGGCTTATCATAGACGTGCGTGTTGAGAGGCAGGACAGTCAGATTCACAGTATTATTCGGCCCCCAGCCTGCTGGACCACCGAGCAATCCGTCGGTCGTGCCTTGATAGACGCTCCCGTTAAAAGTGAAGGTCGCGGGGAAGCTCGTAGTAGAGCCGGAAAAGGTTTGCGCTTGCACGGCTGACGGAATGAGAATCGCCGCAGCGGAAATTGTCGCAAAGAGAATCGAACGCATTGAATGATCCTTTCAGTTGCCAAGTTATGAATTTGGTTGTGCTTCGTTTGACAATTGCTGACTTCTCCTTCTTTCTAAATAATCAGTATCGAAATCCTAGGGAAAACATCACATTGCGGGGCGCGCCCCAAAAGCCACCAAGGCCATCGGAACTGCTCAGATATGTTTCATCGAACAGGTTGTAGATATTGGCGCTGATCGTAATCCGGCGGTTGAGGCGATAGCGTGCCATTAGGTCGACCACTGCGTAGCTGCCTTGGTCGCGTATAGCGTCAGGATGCAGCCCCCCAACGCCGTTGGGATAAGAACTCTTGGTCGCGCTCTTCCAGATCGCCCCGCCGCCCAGCGTGAGATCGTCAGTTGCCTGATACGTTCCGAACAGCTTCACCGTGTGTTCGGGACATGGAAAGCCCGCCCCGCCTCCGTAGCTGCCTGTACTGGCGTCGCCGCCGCCGCTGGCACCAAAGCCGGAGCAACTCTGATATCCGGTTTCTGCGCGCTTGGAATGAAGGTAGCTGTAGCTTGCGCTCAGATTGACTCTCGGCGTGAGTTGGCCTGAGAGGCTGAAGTCGATACCTTTGGATACGTAGCCCTTGCCAGGAATGGCGCAGTATCGCCCGATACCTGCAATGTTGAGGGGATTCGGCCCGGGTGGACACCCTCCCGCAGCGATGGCCGCCTGACGGGCCTCTTCACTGAAGGTGTCCGCAAGGTTTCTCTGTTTCATGCGATATGCCGCAAGCTGAATGTTGAGGCGTCCGTCGAATACCGCAGCTTTGGCTCCGATCTCAATAGTGTTGCCTCTGACGGGCGGCAGCGGATTTCCTTCGAAGTCTTCGAACCACGTTCCGGTTTCCCAATCGATATTGGCGCGCTCGATACCTGCATAGCTGACATAGGCCGTGATGTTCGGTGTCGCGGCGAAAACAACACCGGCATAAGGCGTGAACTTTCCGCTCACTTTCGAGGAATAGGTGTTGAGGTCTTGAGGCACCAATTTCAGTTCGAAAGGTGGCGTGATCACCGACTCAAGATCCGGCACCCACATGCGTCCGCTGCGCTCCCAGCGGTTCAGACGTCCGCCGAAAACCAGCGACACATGGTCGACAGGCCGAAGCCTTGCACCGAAATAGCCAGCATATTGCTTTTCCTTCAGCTGGCTGATCGCGCCGACGTCATTCATCAGATCGTCGAACGGATTGGGAATGCCGGTGCCTGGGATCAGTTCGGGTGATCCCATGGTGGGAAGCGGCTGATTGCCATTGTTCCACCCGCTAATCGCGATGGTTGACGGGGCAGCGCCTGTTCCGATGGCCATATACATCGGGTTGTTCATCGTGCCCCAGTATCCGCTGAAACCGGCCACAACGTCATGCTCGCGGCCGAACAAATGGAATTTTCCGGTGATCGAAGCATCGACGTTATGGATACGTCCATCAACGTTGACCCGACCGTAGGAGTAGCTGGCCGTATTGGCTGTCGGGTCGTAGAAATATTGCCCGATGCCGCCATACATGCGGTCCTGGCTGATCTTGCTGAACATGTAGCCCACATTGAGCCGCCAATCTTCGGCGAAACGCCACTCCGCTTTAGCAAAGGGATTCAGCATTTCGATCTCGGCGTACGTCCATTGCGTCGCGGGATTGAAGCTGCGTCCGAGACTGATGATCGGGAACGGATTGCCTCCCGGTCCGAGGTTTCCTGCCGGATTCATGCCGAACGGCACCGCATCATCGACCCGAATCTTGGTCCACAGCAGGCCAGCGGTGAGCATCAGATTCTCGGTCGGATCGGCTTCCACGATTCCGTAAAGCGTACCCGTCTTCGACTTCACGCGGTCCTGCCAGGTATCGCCTTGCTGATAGGCACCGACGACACGTCCCCGCAGCGTGCCGGCGCCGTTGAGCGGAGAAGAAAGGTCGACCTCGCCCCGAATGCGCTCCCAACTGCCATAGTGCAGTTTAGCTTCCGCAAGCAGTTCCTCTGTCGGCCGCTTGCGTACGAAGTTAACGCTGGCGCTAGGATCGCCGGCACCCGTGGCCAAACCGGTCGAGCCCTGCACGAATTCCACCCGGTCATAGATCGCCGTGTCGAGAACGCTCCAAAGGTCGAAGTCGCGGTTGCCCGCACCCGTCGTGACGACACCGTCAAGCATGACGTTTGTGACGGGAAAGCCGCGCGAGTAATATTGGATGCGCCCCGCGCCGGGCACGCCCTGCTGCATGACGGAGATGCCTGGCGCCTGCGCGATCACATCCGCAACCTGGGTAAGGTTCTGATCCTCGATCCGCTGGCGGGTTATGACGTTGACCACCTGCGGCGTGTCCTTGATGGCCAGATCCAGCTTGGTGGCGCTGCTGGTAACGGGAACGGTGTAGGTGCCGCGCGTGTCGGCCGGCTGCCGTACCGTGCCGCCTCCGCGACCCGATCCTTCGCCCTGCACCCGGACAGGGCCGAGCGTGACCGAACCCTCGGCTGCCTGCGGCGCGGGCTCGATCGTCACGCCGGTCGCGCTGACGAAGCGGAAGGTCAGGCCGGTGCCGGCCAGCAGCTGGCCGAGCGCCTCGCTCGACGACAGATCGCCGGCCACAGCCGTGGAGGTCTTGCCATTGGTGACCGAGGGACTGGCCGAGACATCGAGGCCGGACTGATGCCCGAACGCTGCCAGGGCATCTGCGAGCGGTTGTGCCGGGATCGCATAGCTGCGCTGCGTCGCGGAAGATGTCTGCGCCAGGACCGGCTGCGGCGCGAAGCCGGCAAGCGCGCTCGTGATCAACAAGGCCCCTATATAAGCTGCGTGGCGGCGACGGCCGCGCGTGTGATGTCCCCCGAGATTCAAGTCAGTCTCCTTTGCACGAAAGGGGACATTCTTGCTAATGCGTTGCAAGAACTACACCCCTCATAAAAAGAGACGGGTGGCGCTTCGGAGATTCAGGCGATCGGAAGAAATTTTTCTCGCGACGCGGAAATCAGCCCTTGGTGACGACGATCAGCCAGGGCGTCACTGTGGCGACGCGGCCGCCATGCGGCTCGACCAGGTTGCAGATGGCGCGCAGAGGATCGCTTGCCTTGAAGATGCCGGTAACCGGCACGGCCGCGAGGCTGGAGTCGAGAACAAGGATGCGCCCGCGATACCAAGGGCGGATCTGCTCGATCACATTGCCCAGAGTCTCGCCGCGCGCGACCAGCTCGCCACGGCGCCACAAGCCGAGCAAAGGGACCGAAGCGGCGCCGTGACGCTCACGGACGTCGGGGGCGATGCTGGCCCATTCTCCGGCGGTCAGCTCGCGCGTCTGTTTCGTGTCCGGCAGGCTTTCCAGGCGCACACGACCATGCGCAACGCTCACATCGGTGGCGCCGCCGGTCATGCGGACATCGAAGCCGGTGCCCAGTACGGTCACGCGGGCATTGTCGGACTCGACGCGAAAGGGTCTGGCCGGATCATGCGCGACCTCGAACCAGGCCTGCCCCGCGAGCAGGCGCACATTGCGGCGACCGCCCTCATAGTCGATGGCGATCGCGCTGGCCGGTCCGAGATCGACCTTGGTGCCGTCGGCCAGGGCGAGCGCGCGGACCTCGCCGGCCCTGCTGGTCTGATCGGCCTGCCACCAGATGATCGCGTCGGGTGCGAACGCGAAGACCGCGCAAGCCGCCGCCGCGCCGGCCAGCAGGCGTTTCCCGTTGAACGGCAGACGCGACGGGCTCAGCGAGAAACGGCGCCCCGCCCGCCGGCGCGGCGGCGGGGCCGCGCGAGCCTCGCCGGCCGGCGCCGCCCTACCCTGCACCCACTGCGCGCTTGTCGTCGGTTCGAGCCGGGCAAGGCTCCTGCCTGTTCGCAGGATGTCTCTCCAGGACTCGGCATGGAGAGGATCGGCATCGAGCCAATCGTGGAAACGGCCATCGAGGTCCGGATCGTCGCCTTCGATGATGCGCGTATACCAGTCGGCGGCCTCGAGCAGTGCCCGCTTGCGGTCAGACGCCATCGAAGGCCGTCCCGGCCGCAACCGCCACCAGGTCGGTCCTATCGGCGCCGTTGGTTTCAAATCCCTCATACAAGGAAGACGGATGGGCACTCGATTTTTCAGCTATCGTCTTCGTTTCAGCGCACTGCACCGCCTTTAATGCCCCTCTTCCAGATATTCCGCGCAGAACGCGATACCCTTCATCACCAGTTCCTGCGCGTAACCGACCGAAACGCCAAGCCGGCCTGCGATATCGCGCAGCTTGAAATTGCCGACGCGGTGCATCTCGACCGCGATGCGTTGTCGCTCGGGCAGCCGCGCCAAGGCCTGCCTGAAGCGATCCAGTTCCTGCGCGTCGGCGATCCACACATCGACCGGCGGGCTAGCGTCGGGCACGTTGACGGCCGCCGCCTCGAAATTGCCGCCCGCGATCTCGTCATATTTGCGCTCCCGCCGCAGGGCGTCGATCGCGAGATTCCGGACGGTCGAGTAAAGATAGCCGCCAAATTCGCGTACATCTTCGTCGCCGATACGCGCGGTAACCGCGATCCATGCATCATGGACGATATCTTCGGCGCGGACGGCATCGCCCAGGATTCGCGATGCGCAGTTCAGAAGCCGCGCGTGCTGCTCCTGATAAACCCGCAATGCTTTGCCCTGATCCAGCATGCCCTGCCTTCTTCGATGCCGCACCTCCGCATCGTCGATTCGCTGGAGTTATTGCGATCCATTCTTAACAACCTAAACGAGTCATGTCCTTGCCGCAACGCCCGGCGTGTTAAGGATGTAGTCGCGCGTTCGCAGCCAGTCGACTAACCTAACGGGAAATCGGCCATTTTTTTCCCGAGAATTGCTTGTTCCAGCCATCTGAGGAAGTCGCCGCTCACCCAGTTGTCTGACTTGATGACATAAACGGACCCGTGGCTATCGGCAGCGTCATCACTGGCCGCACAGTCAGCCCTGACCGCAAGCCGTAACTCACGGACGACTACGTCACCCCGGCCGATTGCGACATGAATGTCGTGCTCGGCCATGGACGAGGCAGGAGGCAGGACGCGCGTGATCGTGCAGTCCAGGCCATGTGCATCGAGGGCGACCTGAAGCCCGATCAGGCCTTCGAATATATCCCGTTCCAGGTCGGAGAATACCGGCACGAACCCGCGACCGCTCAGGATGGGTTGGGCAAAGCCGCAAACCGCTTCAGCCCTGTGGTTCGGCAAAAGCCGACAGGACACGAGAACCAGATAGGGTCCGCCGATCCCCGCCGGCACAGCAATGTCCTCGGCCACACGAAGCGGCATGCGGTGCGGTCCATAGGCCAAGGGCGTTCGAATACTGGTGGCATAGACCGCCAGGAAGCCCGGAAGATGCTTGCCTCGCTGTTCGGCCGTCGCCCGAAGGCGTTCGGCCAGGGCGCCGCGCCGATAGTCACCGGCATGATCCCAGAGGTGATCCGCCAGCAGGACGCCTGGCGCCAGCTCGAACGATCGCGCCCCGGCCATCAAATCCCCGAACGCATCAGCGGGCGAAGGGTCCGGCATTTCCGCGACCGGCTCGATAACATTGCTGCCAGCCGCATCCAAGAGGGCGTGCAGCATCTCGCGCAAATCTGGGCGAAGCAGGCCGTTCGGATCCCGCCGCAGCACTATTGGCGCAGGTTCGAACACGCGCACCGCCTTTCAACATAGTGATTCACGCCATCAAGGCGCGACTTCACTACATCGAACGCGCGGCCCGGTCATCGATTGTCGCTTCGGCTATACTGGGAGAAAGCGGCGGCCCCAAACTGCCGACGCATGTGGTTTGCCACCTTCGCCGCATAGGCGCGCTGCCGCCAGCCCGTTGGACTATGATAGACGCCGACGGCCTTCCAATAGTCGCCGGTCGCCTGCAACCCCGACAGGAATATCCAGCGCGCCGCTTCGGCATTGAAACAGGCATCATAGCGAAGCCAGTGCCGGACCTGATGTTCGGGACGTTCGACCAGGCGTGCGATCCGGGGCACCCACCAGCTATTGATCTGAAGCGGCCCGAGATCGTGAGTCCCGTTGGTGTTGGCGACTTCCGCTCCGAGCCATCCGGCCTCCTGTCTGCGCAGGCCCCACAAGGTCTTCTCAAGCCAAACCCGACCCTTGGCAGCCTGACGAATACAGTGGCCGATCTCGTTTTCCGCGGCGGCTGTCCCTTTGGCGGACGCGATCGCCGGGCTAAAGGCGAGAAGGCACGCCAGCGCCCCCGCGACAATCGCGCGGGATCTCATCTCATCTTCCCATCATTCGGAGATAAACCCGACATCCGCCCGCGCGCCGCTCCCAGGAACGGCACCGGCGCGCTGGCTTCGACCGGGGTATCGGAGCCTTCACCCCCGGACAGCACGCCGCCTTCTTTAGGCTCGAACGGATCGGGGCTCGCCGGCGGCGGCTGTTCGGCCGGTTCCGGTAGGGGATTGCCAGGCTCGAACAGGTCGGGCTGATTGGTTGGCCGTGGCTTCTCAGGTGGCGGCGGGTTGGCCGCACCCGATTGCGCAGCGGCCCGCGCCTGGGCGGCGGCGCGAACATGGGTGATGATGTCCTTGCCCGCCGGGAGCCGTTTCGGGGGATCGGTGCGCTCGATGAAGGCGGCACACAATGTCCGGATCTCGTTGAACGTGTCCGAGAAGCGCAGGACCGGGAGATTGCGGCCGAAACGGAGAAAGCCGGAGAAGTTCGGCAGGTTGGTGACCTCGGTGTCCATCACTAGGTTGGGGACTCATTTGCTCCACTCTGCGACGACGGCGACGAGAGCGATAGCGGCGAGATAGTTTTGGGCGTGTCGGTCATATCTGGTGGCGATGCGCCGCCAGTTTTTGAGGCGTCCGAAGAGCCTCTCGATGACGTTTCTCCTTCGATAGATACGCCGGTCGAGAGGATATGGTGTTCGGCGCGAAGCAGTTGAAGGGATCACGGCTTTGACGTTTCGGGCGGTCAGCCAGTTGCGCAAGCTGTCGGCGTCATAGGCTTTGTCGGCGAGGAGACGCCTTGGTGGAGCGACCGTACCGAGTAGCGGAATGGCGATGCTGATGTCTGCGATGTTGCCGGGTGTCAGGGTGATGGCGACCGGTCGGCCGCGATCGTCGGCCAGGCAGTGGATCTTGCACGTCCTGCCGCCCCGTGAGCGACCGACCGCTTCTTCATACTCCCCCTTTTTGAGCCTGCCGCCGAACGGTGGGCTTTGACGTGGCTGCTATCTATCGACAGTTCTTTCGGCACAGGCCCCGATGCCGCGACCTTCTCGAAAAGGCGCTGCCAGATGCGCCGCTGAGACCAGCGGTTGTAGCGGTTATAGATCGTTGTGGGCGGCCCATAAGCGGCGGGTACGTCGCGCCAGCGGCAGCCTGTCTTGAGCACGTGCAGGATGCCCGAAATCACCGTTCGATCGTCAACTCTCGGCTTGCCAGCTTTGCCATGCGGCAGATGTGGCTCAATCGCTAACCCTGCCTCATCCGACAGCCAAAACAGATGGCGTGACATACTCTCTCCTGCACAAACTCACAGAGACAGGATATTTATCTCATAATATCAAACAGGTGTATAGGTTCTCAACGTAGCGGCCGGGTCACTTGCATGCGCGAGAGGTTCACCCCGTCGCGCATGTCGTTCACCCCATAGGACATGCCCTCATTGGCCTCGACCTGCTCGACGCGGCCGAGATTCTTGGAGACATGTTCCGCCGTGTCGGTGTCGTTCGCGCGGAGCGCCACCCAGGTCGAACAGTAGCCGGTGATCGCGGCGGCATCCTCCTGCCCGTAGGTCGCGCGCAATTGCGGATAGGACTGGAATCCAAGGATGCCGCAGCCGCCATATTTCCGCGCGCGGGCATCCGCGTTCGTCAGGTTCATTCTGCTTGCCTGACCGCAAGGCTAGGCGAGCGGCCGGTCTCAGAACGGATGCCTCCTTGCTCAGGAAAGTCTGCCGCAGAATTTTTGCACAGCAGCGACGCTCTCGGAGCGTCGGCTTCTGGCCCGACTGATCAGTTGCTGCCCGCTGCCGGCCATCTCTCTCCCAACGTCTTGCTCCTGGGACGGCTACTCATCGAAGGACGTCCGCGTTCGGAAGTTGCGAGTGGTTCTCACTTGGTCTATCCCGGCAGGGTATCGGGCAAGCGGAGTTCGGGAGTTACGAGTTGGCGGGCAAGGCGTTGAAGCGCCTGTATCTGGCGCATGGACGCGCATTGCAGGACTATCTGACTCACAAGCTGCGCGATCCCGCTGCCGCCGCCGATCTGGCGCACGATGCCTTCGTGCGTATCGCCGAACGCGGCAACGCCGCCGCCCTTTCCAATGATCGCTCCTATCTGTTCCGCACCGCGCATAATCTGGCGGTCGATCATATCCGCAGGGTGGAACGCCGCCGCACCGATCCGACCGATGACGAACGGCTTGCCGAAATTCACGACGATGCCCCGCCGCTTGATGAAGCGGTCGCCGCGCGCCAGATGCTCGCCCGCCTGCATGATGTCGTTGCAGACCTCCCCGATCGGACGCGCCGTATCTTCGTGCTGGCGAAGGTCGAGGGGCTGACTTATGCGGAGGTTGCCGACCAGCTCGGCATTTCCGAAAGCTCGGTGCAGAAACATCTGAGCATTGCGCTTGCCCACATCATGCACCGCATGAAACCGCAATAGGGTCGTTCGTTGCACCGCTTTTTACTGACTCCTTGCATCCCGCGCGTCTTATCGATGACTGATCCGATGCCGGTGCAAGGCGACCGGCGGACAGATCGGTACGCGGCGGGGACGATGAATGGCTGACAATCGCGAGAATAGGGATCAGGTGGAGCAGGCGGCTGCGGACTGGACCGTCCGGCTCGGCGGTGCGCCGCTCACGTCCGGCGAGCGGGCAAAACTTGACGTCTGGCTGGCTGCAAGTCCCGCTCATCGTGCCGCCTTCGATCATGCCCGATCGACATGGGCGAACCTCGATTTGCTGAAGGCCGATCCGGGGCCGTTGCGTGCTGACATGACGACCGCTGTTTCGCCCATGCCCATTGCCCAGCCAGTCCCGCGCAGGCGATGGGGCCGGGTTGGAGCGGCTGTGGCGGGCGCAGTTGGTGCGTTCGGTTTCGTCTCCTTCTGGTTTGGTGATCCGCTGACGATACTTCGCGCCGATCATCGCACCGATATTGGCGAGGTTAGAACCGTCGCGCTTGAAGATGGATCGCGGGTCAATCTTGGTCCGGCGACCGCCATCGCCGTGCATTTCGATGGGCGCGAACGCCGCGTCGAACTCCTGTCCGGCGTGGCGTTGTTTGCGCCTACGCCCAAGGCGATGGCGGGCGGCCGTCCCTTCGTGGTGGAGGCGGCGAACGGGGAAGCCCGCGCGCTGGGAACCCGCTTCAGCGTCGATCGCCTGCCCGATGCCGTGCGCGTCGCGGTTGCGCAGCATGACGTTGACGTAGCGGCCCATGCGGCCAGTGGGGAAACGGCGCATGCGGTCCTCTCGCCGGGTCGGCAGGTTCGCTATGATGCGAATGGCCTTGGTTCCGTCGCTGGCGTTGAGGTGGAACAAGCCGAAGCATGGCGGCGCGGTCGTCTGTTGTTCGATGCCAGCCCGTTGGGCGATGTTGTCGCCGAACTCAACCGCTATCGGCGCGGGCAGATCATTGTCGCCAACCCGGCGCTTGCGCGCCGACAGGTCAGCGGACTGTTCGACGCCAAGGATGTTGACGGCGCGATTGCCACCATCGCGACGGAACTGGGCGCAAGCACGGTCAGCATCGGCCCCTTCGCCACCATTATTCGCTAACGGGCGCATCCACACGCGCTTCGGCGAACGCGAAATTATTTTTACCGCCTCCCCCTGCCTTAAGCGTCCTAACCTTTAGACCCGCTATTGAATATCATTTGCGGGTCGTTCGCGTGTCAGGAAAGGAACGATCGAATGGGGGTTAACATTGTGGGTGGGGCCAGACGTGGGCGCTGCATCTGGGCGGTTAAGGCAAGCGCGTTGGCGCTGACGATTGCAGGCACGGCCATCCCGCAGGCGGCAATGGCGCAGGCTGCGCCAGCCGGTCAGGTCGAATTCGATATTCCCGCGCAGGATTTGAACAAAGCGCTGCTCGCGTTCACCGACCGCGCCGGACTCCAGATTTTCTACGATCTCGACAAGGTGGCGGGCAGGCGCAGCAGCGCTGTGCGCGGCAGATATGCGCCAATGGAGGCGCTGTCCCAACTGCTTGTTGGCACAGGCTTGACCTTCCGCGCGACGGGTAACCGCGTGACGCTCGAACCCGCTCCGCAATCAGCAGATGGCGCGATCCAGCTTGGCCCGGTGCGGGTGCAAGGCGATACCGATGGGAAGCCGTTTCTTGGCCGTTATGCACCGCCGGAGACCGCCACAAGCTACGTTCCCAGCTATGCGGCGCGGCGCAGCGCCGCCGGCACGAAGACCGACACCCCGATCATCGAAACCCCGCAATCGATCTCGATCGTGACGCGCGAAGCTCTGGACGCACAGGGGGCCGTCAACCTGACCGATGCCCTTCGCTATACCTCGGGTATCGGTACAGCTGCCTATCAGAACGGTAGCGGCGACAGTTACGACATCCTCACCATCCGAGGCTTCGCCAACACCAATAGCGGCCTGCTTCGCGACGGCATGCGCCTCAATTACAATGTCTTCGATGCGCCATCGGAGACCTATGGCCTTGAGCGGATCGAAGTGCTCAAGGGGCCCGCCGGGGTGCTCTACGGCCAATCCGGCCCCTCCGGGATCATCAATCTCGTCTCGAAACGGCCGACGACGGAGCCTCTGCACGAGATCGAGGTTCAGGGCGGCACGTTCAACCGCTTCCAACTCGCCACTGATCATGGCGGCGCCATCGATACGAAAGGGACATTTTCCTATCGCCTGACGGCTCTGGTGCGGGACAGCGGCGGTTGGCTGGACTATGGACGCAATGATCGCACCTATATTGCGCCCGCCATTTCCTGGCGTCCCGACGATAGAACCAATTTGACGGTGCTCGGCTATTACCAGAACAGCAAATCGAGCTATTATAGCGGTCTTCCTTATTCGGGCACGGTCCTTGCCAATCCCAACGGACCCATCGCCCGCGACCGCTATCTTGGCGATTCCGACTTCGATTATTGGAACACCGACGCCTTCTATGTCGGCTATCTGTTCGAACATAGTTTCAGCGACGCTGTGAAGTTCAAGAGTGGCCTGCGCTATAGCGAATCCACCCTTGATTATGGCTATGTCTATCCCACCGCCCTGCAAGCCGACAACCGGACGGCATCCCGTTCCGTAATAAGGCGCCACGACGATTCCGACACGATCGCGGCCGACAACAATGTCCAGGTCCGTTGGAATGCACTGGGCGGCGAGCATCTCTCGATGGTCGGGATCGACTATGGCCGCAGCCACTATCAGCGCACGCGCTGGTTCGCCGCCGCGCCCCCGATCGACGTCTATAATCCGGTCTATGGTAATCTCGGCACGCTGGCCTTCGGTGCTGCCCGGGCTGACAACCCGATCCGCTATCAGCAGACCGGCATTTATTTCCAGCAGCAAAGCAAGTTCGCAGACCGGATCGTCGTAACCCTGAACGGCCGGCAGGATTGGGCCGAAACGATCACCACCGCGCTGTCCACGGGCAACAAAACGAAGGTGAAGGCCGATGCCTTCACGTTTCGCGGTGGCCTCACTTATCTGCACCCGAGCGGGTTCGCGCCCTATTTCAGCTATACCGAGGCCTTTGAGCCCGCGAGCGGCAGCACCTGGGACGACACGCCCTTCAAACCGACAACGGGCCGTCAATATGAACTGGGCATCAAGTTCCAGCCCGACGGCAGCGACACGCTCGTCACCGTGGCCGCTTATCATCTGAAGCAACAAAATGTGTCGACTCCCGACCCGGATCAGGTCAACCATCCGGGCGCGCAGGTCCAGACCGGCGAAATCCGGTCCAAGGGGATCGAGATCGAGGCACAGTCCGACGTCACGGAGAACCTGCGCATTCGCGGCGCCTTCACCTTGGTTGACGCTCAAGTCACCAAATCGACCATCCCGGCACAGGTCGGTATCCATCCGGTGGATACGCCCTCCACAATGGTGTCCCTTTGGGGAGACTATACAGTTCACGAAGGCGCGCTGGCGGGGTTGAGCTTCGGGTTGGGTGGACGTTACACCAGCGGTACATACGACATCCCCAACCGCGTCAAGACAGAGGGCCGAACCCTCTTCGATGCGTTGATCGCCTATCAAGTCGATCACTGGCGGCTGGCGGTCAACGCCACCAACATCTTTGACAAGACCTATATCAATTCCTGCTATTCCTTCTGCTGGTATGGCAGGCCCCGCTCGGTCGATGTAAGCCTCCGCTACAACTGGTAAGGCCGCCGACCCATGCCCAAGGGGTTACGGACCGCGCTGGTTCGACTGCATCGCTGGATGGGTCTGGGGATCGCCATATTTCTGGTGATTACCGGCCTCACCGGGAGCATCCTCGCGTTCCGGGCGCCGTTGGACCATCTGCTCAATGCAGACCTCCTGACGGTCAGCCTGAAACCGGGACAGAAGGAGCTGCCGATCGAGCGAATGATCGATCACGCGCGCGAGGCGCTGCCGCAAGCCGAGCCGCTCTTCATTCCCCTTGCCCGGCATCCCGGCGAGAGCCTTGTCTTGCTGATGAGGCCTCGTGTCGGGGTAATGGCGGCATTGGACTACGATCAGGCGTTCTTCGATCCTTATGACGGGACGCTACTTGGCACGCGAGATTCTAGGCGAAGCCTGTTCGATCGCCGCTCGACGATCGGCTTCATATATAAGCTCCACCGCCAGCTTGCCTTGCCGCCGGTATGGGGCGGGACGATCCTGGGCCTGGTCGCAATCCTCTGGACGATCGACAGTTTTGCTGGCTTCGCGTTGACCTTGCCGGCGTCCGGAGGAACCGCGCGCAAGTCGTTCTGGGCGCGGTGGAAGATCTCCTGGACGATCAAGCCCCGAGCGCCGCCGGCCCGCCGCATCCTCGATCTTCACCGTGCGGGCGGGCTCTGGCTATGGGGTATGCTGCTCCTGTTCGCGTGGTCGAGCGTCATGCTCAGCGCCGGGCCGGTCTACCAGGCGATCATGGAGCGCTTCGTCGTATATGACGAACCGCGCCGGAATCTGCCGGTTCTTCCTCCCGATCAGCGGGACATGCGCCTCGACTGGCGTGATGCACTCGCTGCGGGACGGCGTCATCTTCCCGAAACGGCGCATCGATACGGCTTGACGATCGAATATGAAAGCGCGCTCGCCCGCGACCTAAATCGCAATCTCTATATCTATTATGTCCGGAGCGACCGCGATATCCGCGATGATGATGGGTCGACCGGGTTGTTCATCGATGGGCGCACCGGGGAGCTTCTGACGCTTTCCCTGCCGCGGAAGGACGGCGCCGCGGGCAACGCCTTCAATCAGTGGATGTATGGCCTTCATATGGCTCAGGTCTTCGGTCTGCCTTATCGCATTCTTGTTGCTCTGCTCGGCATTCTGGTGAGCGGTTTATCGATCACGGGGATCATCATCTGGTGGAAAAAGCGAAGCGCACGAGCTTCCCTTAGGCGGCGCGACCGATTGAGCCAACTCCCAATGAGGCAGATCGATGTTGCTGAATAAGATACGCGATCGTGATTCCGAGCGAGTTAAAGGTCGAGATCTCCTGCCTATGCACCCCGTAGAAGATACTGCGACATCGCTCGAACGGTACAGCTACCAGGCCGATCACGGCACCCGCCTCGCCGGACTGGCCGGGACCGTGGGCGTCTATGCTCTGATGCTGGCGGGTTACTTCCTTACCATCGGCTATGTCACCCCGGTGGAAGCGCCGCCGCCCGCGCTTAGCGTGTTCGACGTGAACCCGCCCACGTCGCCGCCCGAAACACCGCCAGAAGACAAGGAAGCGCCCGAGCCGGTCAAGGAAAAGAAGGTCCAGCCGAACGAACACAGCGAGGTTCAGATTTCGCCGGTAACCGTGCCAATTCCCGTTATTGCCCCCAAGCACGCCGATTCCGGCCCGAAGGAACCGGAGACGGCCGCGCCCAAAACGGCGCTCGCACCGCCAGCCCCAGAAGCATCTAGCAACGCCCCCGATACATGGGAAGGACGGGTGCTTTCGGCCCTCAACAAGGTGCGTCGCTATCCGCGCATGGCGATGGCGCGGCGGCAACAGGGTATACCTTATGTCCGCATCGTCATCGACCGTGAAGGTAAGGTGCTATCCTCGCGGCTGGAACGGTCGTCCGGCTTCTCCGATCTTGACCGCGAGGCCGTCGCCCTACCCAAGCGCGCGTCGCCACTTCCCAAGCCGCCCGCCGACAAACCCGGCGATACGCTGGAGCTGGTAGTGCCGGTCGAGTTCTTTCTTAGATAACGGAAATTTCCTTCTCCCGATGACGAAATGACGTTCGGCCAAAATTGCAACACCAGAACAACCCGGATGATCTTAATTTAGTCAAAAAACCTGTCAAGAAATCGGGGTCACCAAATTGTTTGCAAATCGGATCTCTTCGAACGTAGGAATAACGTCTCTTAAATTCTTCTCAACCGTCGAAATTGATGGCCTTTTACGGGGGAACAGATTTTCAAAATTATAGACGGCGAGCTTCATCGCAATGTCTCCTCGCTCAGGATAATCCGCTCCAAGACTGTTGCGCGACCGCGACGTCCGATAAAAAGCAGACGGCGCTCCTGGTCAGTCCTTTCGGAATCTGGGAGCCATCATCACGCGGCCGCCCTCACGAAAGTGGTTGAGCACACGCTTGTAGCTGCGGGTCAGCTTCTTGTCTGCCGCCAGCAGGGAACGAGGCTGCACATAGAGATCGGCGCGATGGATCATCAACGCGCGCAACGGAAGCCACCCTTCGCTCTACAAATATTCCCCCAACAAGGCGTCGATCCTCTTTCGCTTGCAGAGCAACGAGTGGCGGCAGACGTCCGATCTGCTACGCAGCATCCTGGCAGGCGCGACCAAACCCCCAATGGTGCGTGTGCGCATGCTCGTTTACGCATTCCTGCTATCCGAGTGTGAGGAAGCGCCGATCCGCGGCGCGCTCCATGATGCGGCGCCGCTCTACCGCGACGGCCCAGAAGCGATCGAATTTCGCGCCGCCTCGGCCGACAGTGTTGAGGACTTCATGCGCGAAGTGCTGCCGGACGCGACCGAGGAAACGCGGCTGCGCACCGGCGATCTCATCAAGACGACGCTCAGCGAAGTGGGCGGCAGCTTTTCCTCCACGCCGCGAACCGAAGCCGAGATCGCGGGCTATGCCGACGCCCTCGCCGACATGTTCTGCGCATACCTAGAACGCCTCGCGAAGCGCGAGACGCGTTTATGTAGCGATCTTGCGCTTCCTGAGGCCGCTGCAGCTTCCGCCGCCTTTGCCGCCGTTCGAGGCTCCAGTTGGAGCCTTCAAAACTTGTCTTACGTTCATCGATCGATGGGTGAACCTGAGTGACTTGGTCTGGGACAATCCCGTCATTCCCGGTGGCATCCGCCAACGACGGCTCCCGTTGAAACCGGACGTTTTCTGCAAAATCGCGCCGACAGTCAGCTACGAACATGTCCAGGTAAATTGTGCAAGGGCATCAGAAGCAATGCCTTTCGGTGTTGCAACCAACATAGCAGCTCACACTTTTCTTATGACAAAATATGTGTAATAAGAGTCATCTGGAAGTGGGAGGCATGGATGAAACAACATGTGATGTCGATCTGCGCGATTATGGCATTGGGAGCCTGCGGCCGAGCGTCGGAGCAGAGCCAGCAGTCGTCCAAGAGCGAGAACATGGCGTCGCCAGAGCTAAAGTTGGGCTCATCCAACACAAGTTTGCTAGGCTGGCGGGCCGCCATTGCTGAGCTGAACAAAGACGTGTCCACCAGCGAGCGCGTCAATGGTGTCGCACAAGAAGCGCTGCAGCTTACGGGGAACTCTGCGAGCCCTCAGGCACCCTCCCCTACGCCGGCACGTCAGCAGGCTGCCAACATGCTCGCCAGTATCCTGCCACCCATTGGAAGCGGAAAAGGCGCAAGCCGGGTGGAGCAATATGAGGTCAATATCGATCCGCCAGCTGGCGCCAGCTATGTGGGTCGAGCGACCATATCCTTCGCTGGCGACCCGCCAGTGACAGTCTATTATCTCAAGAAGCCGATCGCGAGGCCCGGCAAGCCCGACGACGAGGGCGGAGAGAGGATTTTAAAGGAAACAATGGCTATCGTCGACCTGCCGACCGGATCGTCAGCAAGAACCAGCTTTGGCGGGCAGGACAATCTCCTGGCCTTCTGCATGGCCCGGCCGGTGGCTGAAAGCCGTCAGGCGACATGCTCTGCCAGTGTGGCCGACATTCCTCTGTTGCTGGTGACAACCTATAAGCGGCGGAACGATGCGGATCAGGTGTTCGATCAGGAGCCGATCGACCGGATGATCAGGGTATTTCAGCGCCTTGGCATGTAGAGTCCCGGTTTAGAGCCGAGCATTCCTTGCGATTCTCCGGTGCGCCAAAGTCTTTCACGAGACGGGAATGGCGTGCCCCCCTAGGAGAGGAAGGAGACAGCGTCCGATGCTCATTTGGGTTCTGTTTCTCGTATGGATCGGATCCGTTGTGGTCGTTGTCCGCTCCTTTCCGAAGACGCCCGAGATACGGCGTCGTCTGCATGCCCTGTCGTTCATGCTCGTACCCTGGGGTCTCGCGATTCTCTCAGGTCCTTTCGTGATCGACCATCATGCGGTCGGTCCGGACGTCCGGGCATGGATGATGGCCGGCCAGTATGCGGCCCTGGCGCTGCTTTGCGTCATTGCTGCTGCCGGCATCGTTCGGGCGCGGGGCGCGAGGCGAAGCGCTTCGGCGATCGCCGTCGCCAATATCATCCTGATCTTTCTGCTGGTCTCCGTCAGCGTCATGATCATTGACCCTGGCTCCTGAGCAACGCGCAACGGGCGTTAGGAACCGAGCGCCGCCCACTCATAGCAGCCAGAGCCGATCCGCCTGCGCGATAGCATTTCGCAACCCAACGGTTCGCCGAAGCCCGAGGCGATAAACGAAGATGCTCAGATAACATTGGTGCCTTATGAGGGCGAGGCACAGCCGTGCTCCATCTTGCCACTCTTTCGGTGTCAGGTGCGTTGGCCCTGAAGGAGTTCGCTGCACCTTTACCGCTTTGCGTACATTACCCGCAGCGTGGCGAACAAACGGCTTACGGCTTCGGGATTGACGACTGGTTCATTGTCACTACGGCGAGCATAGGTCGTCATGAGCAGTCGCTTTGTGCCATTGGCGGTCATTGCACACACGCCATCCCGCGAGATGCTGATCGGCAATGCCATGCACCAAAAAGCGGGACCTTCTCCCTTGCTGCCCGTGCGCGCCACGACACCGACCGGAGTATCGACAAGCTTGTCGGCCTTCACCTCGAGCATTGTTGCTGCATCATCAGGGTTGGAATTGGCGGCAACAACCGGGGCATCGAACAAGTAGACATCTATGGAACGCGCACCGGCATAAACGATGCGCGAACGGGCGATCCAGTCGGCCTCGGCCGGGGGATCGAGTTCCACTTCTTGCCGTGTGACACGTTCGGCTCCGTTTCCGCTGCCTACCGGCGGGAGGGTGCTGGCGAGCGCCCGTGCCGTGAATGTGCGCTCCTCATCCGACGCTCGGACATTTGCCTGGCGTACGCCTCCAGAGGAGCCGCCTAGAGTGCCGAGCGCATCTTTGGCGAGTTCGACTGTGCGATTGTAACTGTCCATATCGTTGCTCAAGTTAAAATCACGCAACGACATTTCCGGGTGGGAGTTGCTGGCCGGAACATCCTTCGGTTGTGCCTCGGCGCTGCTTCCGTTCCCGCTGCTATGTCCATTATCGGCATCGGAAGTGCTATTGCAGCCACCCAGAAGAGCGATGGCCATCAAGCTCAGATATACCTTCATGTGACTCGCCTTCAATCCTCTTTAGACAATATTCTTGTTATAAGAAAACATACTGCTTCGCAAGAGCGAACCTGACGTCATTTCGATGACGAACAGCATCATTGCGGAGCCGGAGGTTTAGTAGCTGGATTGCGAACGAGTAGCCCGGGCGTGGGGCGACCTCTCGTACCTCTGTGAAGGCAGACCGCTTGTCTAATGACAACAGATTTGATAAAAAAAGATGGTACGAGTCACCGCTTCGGTGACTGCGTTGTCGTTTGCGCGGCATGCGGCGGAGAGTTTCGGGGCGCATTCCAGGACTTGTGGGCCGGCGCACTTCTCGCAAGATTGAAAGGCATCAGGATCGCACACTTCCGGGGGGTTGAGAATGCGGTGGTTCAACCAGATTTCCGTGGCACTATTGCTTTCGCTGATCGCGGTCCCGGCCCTTGCCGAAACCGATCATTTGAAGCGCAGCGTCGTACGGGTCGTCACGCTTGTCGAGACGACCGATGGTGTCGTCGTTGTTGGGCATGGCACCGGCTTTGCGGTCAGCCCAACCGATATCGTGACCAACGCTCACGTCGTCGAGGACTATCTCAGCTTCAAGGCGCAAGGCGCCACGGTCGCGGTGTGGGTCATCCCGGCGAACGGTGAGAAGCCGCTCGACGCTACGGTTAAAGTCTTCGACCGCGAGAGCAATGATCTGGCAGTCGTGGATATAGGCGAGGCCACAATTCCACGCGCTACCCTTTATGGTGGGGCGGTCAAAGGCGATGTCGAGGCCGCCGCGCTCGGCTATCCTGGAAATGTCGACCGCGCACGAGGCGTCAGCGCGAACGGCACCGTCAGTCCGAGCGCCCCTGAGGTACGACGCGCGCAGATTACATCGGTTCGTGAAAGTGGCGCGCCGTGGAATGGGGACAAGGGCGTCCTCGTCCACGATCTCGCCACGGCGCCTGGGGATTCCGGGGGGCCGATCTCGGATCTTTGCGGTCGCGTGCTCGGCGTCAATGAGTCAGGTACGAAGACGGGAGAATCCGGTGCCAATTTCGGTTTCGCGATCACCGGCGCCGATCTGCGGGCGTTCCTGAGCGAGAATGACATTCCCTATGCGAGCACCACACAGCCGTGTCTGACGGATCGACAGGCGGCGGAACGTCAGGTCGATACGATGTTCGCTGCCACGAGTGCCGCCATGGCCAAGCTGCAGGAAGCCGAGGCGGCGGACAAGGCAGCAGAGAGCATAAAGCGCGGCAAGACGATCCTCTGCGGCTTGGCTCTCCTCCTTATGGCAACACTCGCGACATGGCGTTGGCGCAAACACGATCGGCGTGGAACCGCCGTGTTTGGTACATTTGCGACCGTAGCGCTGGTCAGCTTTGTCATCGTCCAGCGCTCACCGACATACGCCCCTGCACCGAACGTCCTTGCGGATACCGGCGATGCGACCTGCACATTGGATGATCAGGCGAGCCGCATCGTCTTCGACACCGACGACAACAGCCGCAAAACACAAATCTCCTTGCTTGCCGGGCAGTGTTATGGGTCCAATCGGAGGCTTTTCGCGCGCAATGGCGAACTGCTGACAAACGTCAATATCGATCCCGCAGATGAAAGCGTCTCGGTGTCGACGATCGACAAGGCATCAGGTCGTTTCGAGTATCGCAACTATCTGCTGGAACGGGAGCTTTTCACGGCCGCGAAGGCCGCTCTAGACAAAACGCCGGGTCAGGTTTGCGACGCGAATGGCAAAGGGGGAGATATGACGCTAGCCGCCAGACGGGTGAGCGATGTGCGGACGCTTTTGCCCAAAACACCTACCGAGACGATCATCTGGAATTGCAAGCCGGTTTCCAAAGAGGACGGCACGAGAACGGGCGCTTAAGCCTGCAGGCGCGTTCCCCGCGTTTTGCGAATGGGCTACGCAATGGATGGATAGCGATGAGGCCTGTTTTCAGTCCTGGCAAAGACAGTTGCATGTAAAGTCTGCCTTATGTCGCGCGGTGCTTGCCCCATCGCCGCGAGGCTGACTACGCGATCTCCCGCGACCTCACCAGACTTTGGGTCTGTATGCCTCAGTCGAGCGGCAAGAAGCGTGCCGTTGTTTCAGGTGGCGATTTCAGCCCCAAGGCCGAGCGCCCTACAGAGCGGCTCGAACGTCAGTGACAATCCGAACACTCTGCCATCGTCGTCGAAGAGTTGCTGAGCCAAACCGTCCGTCAATGCGCAACGGTGCTCATAGCCTTCCGCAACGGCCTGCTGCCGAAAATCCGGGCCAGCGACGAACAGGATGCCAGCCAGCGGCTCGATTTCTGCGACTTCGCAGCGCCTTTGATCGATGTGAGGTGGGATCAGCAGTTGCAACCCGTGCCACCCCGACCAGAACAGACCCACGGCCGCGCGGGTCTCGATGATCCGAACGAAATAGAGCTTGGTCGGATCGATCGGCAGTTCTTCGTCATCCTTCACGACGCATGTCCTTCTATTCAATACAGCGGTTCGGCGAAGCTCGACACCCTTATACCATATATATTGTCAAAAGAAATATGCGCTGATAAATCGTTGTCATCTGAAGGGGATCGATCATGGCGCGATTCGGGGTTTCGATGACGGCGACGCTGCTTCTCGCGTTCATGGTCAGCGCCTGCGATGCCGCAAGGAACGGACATGAAACCGCCAATGCCGCCACGTCAGCTGTGGCGCAGCAGCTCTCACAATCTGATGAAAAGCTGGAGCAGACAGGCGATTGCGTTGCCCCTCCGGCGACCGGAGGGACGATCGCCAGCGATGATCCGCGCTGGCGCAGCTTCGATTTCTGGGTCGATCGCATGCGCCGTGGCGTGGCGCGCCCGGCGGATGCCGGTGACCGCTCGGGCATCGGCCATTTCTGCGGCACCTGGTCGGTCGCGATCTTCCAGCCCAATGTGGAAAAGCCGGCCGGCGTGATCGGGCTCCGAGTGGCCCCGGACGGCAGCTATGTCGCGATCGTACGCGATGGTGTCGCCGATGATGATTATGCCTTTCATATCGACCGCGGACAGATCTCGGCGAGTGGCGCGGGCCTACGCTTCGCCTCCGGTCAGGGATGGAACGATGAGGGTCAGTGGCTACCGGTGACGGGCGGCGGCATGGTCGCAATGATGCAGCAGAAGATCCTGTGGTTCCGACCCATCGGACCCAATGCCAGGAGGCAGGTCGATGCGATGGCAAACGCGGCGAACGGTACCGGCAAGGATGCAGCCTCCAACGTCGCACTCGCCATGGCCATCGGCAAGGCCTGGTCGCCGGACGCGGAACTGCGCGCGCTGGAACTGCGGCCGCATGACGGGGACTTCGCCAGTCCGGTGGTGGTGCCGAGCTTCTACTCGCGCACGAAGAACGTCACGATGGTGATGCTGTTCGACGCGGCGGCCGGGCAATTGCCCACAGGCAAGACCTATGCGGGCGATGTGACCGGAACGACGAAGGCGATCCCGGCCGACGCCATGGCCTTGCCATCGCTTGCCGGCGGTGGACGGGAGGATGGTCCGGCCGTTCTGCGCTGGTGGGGTGATGGAGATGCCGCACACCTCTGGTGGGTGTTTAAGCGTCCGATGGCGGGCAATCGTCGGGGCGACGTCTGCTATGATGTGGCGCAGAGCGGTGTGCGTGATTGTCGCGCGCTGTTCGGCGATGATGTCGCCGATTATGAGCAGCGCGCGGCGGCAGTGCGACGTAATAGACAGACTGCCCCAAGGCGTGGCAGCGATTCTGCCCCGTTCGTCCTCCGGCCCCCGTGCAGCGCGACGTGGCTGGAACCGGGTGACGTCTGCAACGACTTCGGCACCGATAAAATCGTAAGATGACACATGAAATGTGGGGAGCCGGCATAACCGTGCCGTGCCTCCTGATAAGGAGACGTGATGATGGGGAAATCTTCGGATGTCGTTAGCAAGCTGGCCGGCGTCTTTTTCGTTCTCTTGGTCCTGGGCTGGTTCCTCGGCGCGGAAAACCAAGCTGTTCAAAGACATTGCTATCCTGCCAAGGCGAGCGAACGTGAAGCTTTCGGATGGATAGATTACATCGCGACGGGGTGGGACTGGCCGATCCATTGGCTCCGAGGCACGAGCGCAACGCCCATCCCTTGTAAGCCCGGTGTCATCGGGCTCGGCCAGGGAGTGGCCCCGATCCCAGGCAAAGGGATGGTCGGGGAGATTTTGCGTGAGAACGACGGGCGGATCAATTCAGGCGAACTGACCGGATCATTGCCGGGCAGCGATCCTTCGATCGGCCATCGCAACCTCGATCGCTATATGGTCGAGCACTCGGGCAACCCGTCGAGCACGCAAGGCACGCCGTCACCGGCCGGTAATGCTGGTGCCGATCAGGGCCTCACGCCGGAGGCACGAGCGCTGCTCGCAAAGCGGTTGAAGGAAGAACAGTAGGTCCGCTGTCACCCGGCCACGTGCAAGGGATGGCGAGCGGCATAACGCGCCAGCAGCATTGCTGCTTCCGTGGCCGTATCCCGGTCCAGAGGGGTCATCATCGTTGCGACCGCCGCGCTGTCGGGTCGACTGGCCATGCAGAGCCTGAGCGGCTTCTCACCTGTTCCGACAATCGCGCACAGACCGCGTGCTTCTGAATTGTACGCGGTCGCCTCAATCGCGAGAACCCGCGTCTGCCATGTGTGGGGAAGATAGCCCCTGAGAAATGCCAGGTCGTTATCATGCTCCGGCCCGTCGCTCAGTCCGCGCGAGAACATCGCGACCTTTTGCGCGTCTTGCGCCGACCGATAGACAGTGAGCATGACAGCGCCGACATCGTTCCGTCCTACCCAGCGCCGCGCCCAGGGGCCGCGAGCGCTGTCTATCGCCAGTGTCTCGCCGCTTCGTGCGCCCCATGGCGCGAGCGAAGGCTCCGCATTGGCGGTCGGCGCAGCGAGCAACAGCGCTCCGGCTAACACCGTAGATCTCATGCGCTCAATCCCAGTTGCCGGGCCAGCCGCTCAAAGGGGAGCGGCAGCCGATCCGGGAACAACTGATCGAGCAGATCCGGCGAAGCCGCCCCACGGGAAACAGCGGCTCGTGCGAGCAGTGCTATGGCAAGATGCTCGGCCGTGAGGTTCATGACCGACGCGGTCTGACGCACGATCTCAACCGCGGCGATGTCCCGGACAATTACTGCGACCTCGCTGGGCAGATGGCCCGCATCGCCCGACCGCAAGGCCAGCACCCCGTCCTGAGTCCACAGCACCTGCGTAGCTGCAGAGCGAAGTTGCGCGCCGAGGCGCGGCCTATCGGAAGATACCTCCCGGCTCGGTATCCTGTTGCGCCACCAGTTGCCAAGCCGAACGTGCCATGGCGGACGCGCGCCAACGGTCGGCCACTGCACGGCAAACCCACGCGCGCGGCCGGGGACGGGAAAGTCGCCATCCAGCGCGGCCGGAGACGCGGCTGGTTCGATTGCCGGGGCGTCGGGCGGAATCGCCTGAACATCGGAGGAGAGCGCATCGACCAGCGCCAGCTTGCGCATGGCCGGCAGCACCCCGGTGGCGTCTCCTTCAGCGCCTACGAACACAAGGCTCGTTTCGCTGGTCAGCAAATTGCCCTTGAGCGCAAGATCGCGAACGCGCTGGCGATCTACCGGTCCATCACCGCCCAGCAGCATCGCGATCTGTTCTGCCATGCGCAGGCCCATTTCCGCACGCACATCGTCGGCGGACCAGTCGGTCACTCGGCCCTCAAAGCCTGACGGGACGACGATATCCAGCATCATTGGCGCATTGCCGATCTGCTGCCTGGGCGGCAGATCAGTCCCGCCAGACCGCACGATGATTTCGTCTGCGCCCTCAATTGCCAGCGTGATCGGATGCGGCTCGCTGGTCTGGCGCGGAGATAAATGATCGGGCACGGCAGGAGCGGTCAGATCGGGATCGACGCCCGGACAGAGGCGTACTGTCGCTCCGGTTAGGCCAAGCGCGATCACGCTTTCGCATACCAAGGAGACCTCCTCGCCTGGCTGCACGCCCGCCACCGACAAGGTGCGCCAGCCGCGCTTGAGATCTTCTAGCAGGATGGCGCGGTTGCCGTCGACCGCCGCGCCATCATAGTCGGTTTCGGCTCGACGCCTCGGCCGTGCCTGCGCGGTCCATCTTTGCTCGCCGATCCGAACTTCCACGCCGTGGACCACTTCGTCGCTCAGCGCGGGCGGCATGGTCAGCACGGCCTCGATCGGCACCGTTTCGCGATTGGTGGACGTGCGCGTGACGATCAGACGGGCAATCGGTGGAACCAGACGCAGCCGTATGTCGGTTCTGTCGAGCAGCAAAGGTGGTCTTGGGGCGGCCGAGGGCCGGAACAAGGGCATCAGCGGATCGATCAGCTTATCCATCGTCGTGCTTCCCCTTGACCCTGCGGACGATCAGCCACCCGCCCGCTTGCGCGCCTTGGGCACATCGCCTGAAAATGCCTGCCGCAGTCTCGCTTCTGTCTGCGTGATAATCTCGTCCAGGTCGGCATCCCTGCCGATCAGTTCAGGTGCGATCACCAGCGTCAGGCCATCCGTCACGGGCACCGGCACGCCCTCGCGCGCGTCGAGCAGCAACCGGATCGCGGCGTTGGGAAAGCCCAGAGACTTGAGGCGCTGAAAGCGGCGGATCGCGCGGACATGGTCGTCGCCATAACGGGCATAGGTGCGGCCACCTTCCGGCGGAGGGACGAAGTCTTCGGAGATCAGGAAACGGATCTGCCGGATTGTCGCTCCGGTAATCGTCGAGAGTTCTTCGAGCTTCATTCAGTCCTTTTAACATATTAATTGTCAAAAACAAGAAGACAAGGGCCGTTGCCGGGGGGCCGCACTCTTTGATGATCGAATGATCTTATGGCCACGTCCGACGGGACGCCTGTCGAACTGAACGTCGGAGCCCCCGGCGTTCAGTATGGACGCTTGGAGACGTGCTAAGGACAGGTCTCGGCATGAGCCGACGTACCGCAGCCTAATGTAGAATGTCTTGAGGTGGTCGACTGCTGCCTGTTCAGGCACCGTGCTACATCTCGCCCAGAGCCGCTGACAAAGCTGTCGTTCCGAGGGGCGGATCGTGCCATCAAAACTTGCTGTTCGTTCATCGATTAATGGGTGGGCCTGAGTGACTTCGCCTGGGACAAAGTTGCCGTTCAAATTTACCACCGGGAATGGCGGCTTCTACCAAGAGAAGCCGTTGGCCGCTGAAGGGAGCGGTCGAGCGGGACCTTCGTGCGAGTACTGCCTAGCTCTATCGTATAATGCGAGCCGTATGGACTACCTCCGCGACCGAAAGGCCGATCGCCCTATCTGGATCATCAAGAACGTCTTCTTCCACGCTATGATCATGCGCCAACCTTGTCGTCTGTCTCGGTGAGACTGGCATATTGTGTCGTGCCGGCGAGCCACGCAGGAGATAGATCGGGCTGATTTGCGATATAGGCGCGAACTGAGGCCCGCAGCTGGTTTGAGCTCACTGTCGCGATCCTGGCGCGTTCGATGATCTCGTCGATATAGGGAGAGGTCGCGTGAACCCAATCGATCATCGTCAGATGGGCGGCGTCGCGCGCTTCGCGCCGTGGGAATGACGAAGAGACACGCAGTGCGTCGGCGGTGCGAATTGTTAGCACGGCACCCTTGATCTTGTTGCCGCTATCGAGCTTGTTCGCGTTGATCAGCGCTGTGCCCATGACCGGCAAGAGTGTCATCAGGCCGCTGCCAAGTTCGACGACGTCATCGGACTGATCCCGCTCGATCTTCTGCCGGATTTCCTTCGGCCAGCAGCCGGAATAGTCGGAGAATTCGCCTTCTGCGATCGCTGCGCGCGCCAGACATCCTGCGGTCGTGACATGTCGCATCAGCGCGACGGCGATCGCAGCGCAACGATCGAGCGCAGCCTCATGGAAGTCGCCGACGATGACAAACCCGTCTCCGAACT
The DNA here is from genome assembly GCF_002355855.1 of Sphingobium cloacae. Classification (NCBI taxonomy): domain Bacteria; kingdom Pseudomonadati; phylum Pseudomonadota; class Alphaproteobacteria; order Sphingomonadales; family Sphingobiaceae; genus Sphingobium; species Sphingobium cloacae. Next base: position 2,599,601 of record NZ_AP017655.1, on the reverse strand, counting down.
GGTGGGCAAACAGGCGTTCTCCGTCGCCGGCATAGGCGCGGGTTCCGATCGCGAAGATCCCGCTCATCAATGCGCGAAGGCCGGCGATTGCGAGGCCGCCCTTCCCCCACAGGACGCTGAATCCCTCGATATCGATCCAGATCGACCAGCGCGGCCCCGCCTCGATCTCGAGGGCGGGCTTGCCCCCCTCATCGGGCACGACAACGGAAGTCAGGGGAGATTCGATCTTACTGGTCATTGCGGATTTGCCTGCACCAGGTTTCGGAGTTCGTTGAAGGCCGCGAGGTTGACGATACTGGCATCGGCGGCGCGAACGCGCTCCAGGATCGGGCCGAGATCACCAGTGCCCATCTGGAGCGATGGGCGGTCGGCGAGGGCATCGATCAGCCGTACCGTCGCGCGCGGATGCAAATCCGGGTGCGCAGACCCCGCCAGGAGATGCAGTTCATAGAAAGCGTTCGTGCGGACCATGAACGGCGTGAGGAGATCGACCGCGTCGGAAAAGCGTGCGTTCGTCGCGATCGCGATCCGCGCAAACTGCTCAGACGTCGATGTTGAACGGAGCTCCACTTCGACTGGCCAAACCTGTTGCAGCCAGGGCGCGACCCGTTCGTTCCAGAGCGAATCTGCTGACCGCGACGGCGGCTTTCCGGGCAACTCATCTTCCGGCTCGTCGGGCTGCGCAAGGAAGGTCTCGATCCACGACAGGGCTGATGCCCGCAGGCGATCGGTCATGGACCGAAGGGCGTTTCGCACCGCAACCGCCGGAAGCTGGTCGCGATCGAGGTCGATACCAACGAGCATCAGCAACTGCGCCAGCGATTTCGCCATCTCCCCAATCCGGGCGAGGTGGTCAGGCTCGAAGGTAGCGAGGAAGAAGGGCCTCAGGTCAGGCCACAGCTTCTCGTCGACCCTTGGCTGCCAGGCATAGCCCTGCCAGACGGCAGCCGCCTCGGTGTCATCTTGGGCCCAATCGAAGCTCGGGATCAGCGACACCTGCGTCCAGTCCGGATCGACCGCGAAGAGGTAGGACAGTCGCGATGCTGCAATGACGCGCGCCGGCCGATGCGATGGCACGCCGGGTGACACGAGAGCATCCGCCCGCTGCCGGAGGTCGTCGGGAATGCGGGACGAAACCTTAAGCGAGCGGCCGAAGAGAAGGGCGAAAAAGGCCTGTGACAGGCGTCCCAGAGCGTTGTTGATTGCATGACTGACGGCATCGTGCTCGTCGGCCGCCTGGACATTGTAGGGATCGTCCGCAACGGCGGCCAGCGTGCGATCGAACAGCCGCCACACCGCATCCTCGCCGGTCGGCGACGGGCGACTTCCCGCGACTGCCTCCAGAAAATCCGCACAGGCCCGCGCCAGATCCGGCTCATTGATCAATGTGTCGGGGACCAGCTCGAGCGCGGCCAGGATTCGTGATCGGCGCTCCGGCCGCTTCGCGCTCTCCCGCAAGCCCCACAAACCATATTCCCAAATATCCCCGGGACCGGGATTCGCGCTGTGCGCGATCAGCTCGAGGACGGCGATCGCGCCCTCGGGCTCCGTATCGGCGAACTGTTTCCAAGCGTCGAGAAGACCCTCGCGAAGGTCCGTCGTCCCTTGTAGCGTCGAGACCAGCTCGCCCTGGGGGAGCTGCGCCAGATCATCGACGCCGAAATCTGTGTCGGGGCCAAGTCGGAATTCGGACCAGGTTGAAAACATCGCGCGTTCGCCCTCGGGGGCCGCCCACTCAGGATAGGCCGCTTCGATGCGATCCAGTTCGGATCGAAGACGCGGATCCAGGGGCGGATCGCCGACCCGGGCGACCACGGTCAGACGGTCGAAGATCCGCCGGTCGCGCGATCGTTCGCGGTCTTCTTCGGAGACGCGCGCGAGAAGATCTTCTGGGGGTCCGGCGAGCAGGGTTTCGACAATCCGCTCGCGCGAGGCCGTCGACCCGTTTGCCCACAACGAGCCGAGCAAGGCCATGGCCTCCTTCCGGGCGCCCGACGCCCAGATCATCGGAGTCTCAGCCATTTAGGAGCACCTCCGCTTTCTCGGTGTCGCTGAAATGACCACTGTGGGTTACAGCGGCGGCTACGAGCCGTCGGAAGGACAGGAACGGCAGCGTACGCCACCGTGCCACGATCGCACGGCTCGCTGTGGCATCATTGCCGTCGATATGCTCCCAGCCCATCCAGATCAGATCGAACAACAGGGTCCATTGGCGGTGCTGATAATTCTGCTGGTGCGGCTCAACCGACGGGCGCTGCAGAGCGCTCGGATCATTATTGGCATTCGCCTCATCTGCCGCCGCGAACAGGTGCAAGGCTTGGGCGAGTAGGCCGGTCAGATCATCGTTCAGCCATGCCCAGAATTCCGTGGCACCCGGGCGACCGTTGACTGTATCGATGAACCCCCTGACGTGGTTGCGATCTGCAAGTTCCACCTCCGCATCGGCAATCTCCGAAATCCGGTCGCCGACGGGATCCGCCGCTTGCTCTGGATGGGTCGCGTCGCGATAGCTGCGATAGCTGGACGCAGAGAAATCGAGCAGCGGTCGCAGGCCTGCCAGAACTTCCTGACGTAGCCACTCACGATCAGCGCCTGACGTATAGCCACCCTGCGCAGTCCAAAGCGAACCGGGATCGTCTCGCCGGCGCGCGCCGACCCAGCCTCCTTCGGACGAGACGATCCACCAAAAGCGCTTGAAGCCTTCGCGCAACCCCAGTTCTTGCGGGAGCTGTCGCCGGATCGCCTGGCGCAAACTCGGATGGAGCATCCGTCCTTGCCCGAGCTTTTCGATGACGTGATCTACGAACCCCTCGGTCCCGAGGTGTCGGCAAAACCACGCCAGCAGCGCGTAGCCGGTCGATGTCAGCGCCATGTGCCGACTGTCCGACTGTAGCGGAAAAAGCGGGAGGAAATCGAGCTCTGGCGCCGGCGGGGCGATCCGTGCGGCCTTTGCGGCTTCCCTCACCGCTTCCTGATGAGCCTCCGAGCGCGCAAGATCGGTCGCTTCGAAGAGCGACAGCCATTCGATCGGCGGGCATGGTTCGACCGCGGCGAAGGTTCGTGCTCCGTATCCCTGATCGTCCGCCCGACCGGCGACGGCCCAGATCAGATTCGCGGTGTCGGTCGGGTCGATCGCGTCTGGGCGGCGGGGCGCGATATCGTTGATGACGCGGCCGACGCTCGAGAAATAGTCGTCACGCCAATCGGCCCATTGGACAATCGTCTCACGCAGCGCCGCGTGATTCGCTGCGTCCGAATAGAAAATCGGCTCGAGGTTGCGATCGCGGAACGGCTGGCTTTCCGGCGGCTCAGCACCCTCATAGGGCGAGAATATGTACGCCGGCCCTCGCGGTTGCCCCGATCGCATCTCGATATTTTCCGCAGCGAACGCATCGGTCATGTAGCGCAGCACCGGATCGTTCAGGCTGTACCCTAGAAAGAGCACGGTGAAATCCGCAAAGAGCCGGACGATAAATCGCGCGGCCCAGCCCTCGGTTAGATAAGCTCTCCCGAAGTCGGAACTGGTCAATACGAGGTGTTGATCTGATCCTCCAAGACGCCCGTGGAGATAGACCAGGCTTCGCCAACTGGCGGCGCGATCGTCGCGCGGGATGGGCAGGATCGGCCCTGCATGGAACTGGAAGTCGCGGCCGAAGTCCAAGCCCCGGCGTGCCTTCTCGAAGAAGGTGTCGAAATTCGTGGTAACCAGACGCATGCCCTCGCTGCGCCGCAGCCGCGAGAGGCGAAGAATGGCACGATGCAGCGCTAGGTTTGTCGGACGTCGGTTTAAGCGCGCGGCGACAATCTGGCGAACATTCGCCGGCGTATATCGGCTCTCCAAAGCGCCGAGCATGCGATCGGGCCAGAGCCATTCTTTATCGTCGGTCGGGGTCGGATGGGTCAGGGTTTTGTAGCAGTGAGCGACGAGACCGTTATAGCTCGGCAACCCAGCACCCATCGAAACGCCCGCGCCGCAAAAGATGACGACACGATCATCCTCGAGCTCCTGGACCAGCTTGTCCGGTATGATAGGCCCGTTTCGTACAAATTGCGGCATTGACGTCTCCGCGCCTTCTCCATGTGCGTTGTGGTCTGATCGCGCCTATAGAGCCGCTATCGCCGGCGTGTAACGAAGCTCTAGGAAGCTCTTGGCGAAATCGAGCCCGTGTGCCGCAAAATCAGTCACCAATTGCGGATGAAGCGTCTTCTTCGCGGCATCTCCATATTCCGCGATGTTCGACGACAAGAAATACGCGCCCGCACGGAATCCGAGAGACCGCGCTGCGGAAAGGGCTTCGAGGCACGATTCAAGGACCAGGCAGTCCTTGTACGATTGTTTGCCGCTTGCCGCAGGCGCCGTCGCCGTGATGACGCGCTGGGCAGCCTTATGCGTCGCCGATTTGGTTGTGTCCGCGATGCTCGATTTCGCGAGATATCGTGCCACGATCGCATCGGCGAGATTTTCATAGTCAGCGGGCGCCGGGAGGACGATCGCCGGCCCAGTTCCGCCGAACGCCGTCATGATTTCGTGCATCTGGCGCACCCGGTCATTGAGCGCCTGGATCGACTTCGTGCCATCCTTTTGCACGCCCTGGAAATTGTCGGCCATCTCGTTGGTGATCTGCTCGGGAAGCACGAGCGATAGCTTCCCCGCTTCAATGAGATCGATGATCGCCACCGCCGCCGTTGCCTGATCACGCGTGAAGGCATCCCGCTGCCCCCGGACAATATCGAGGAGCGAGCATGTGTCGATGAAAAGGAGTGGTGCGCCTGCAGCAACGATGGAAGCCGCGACGTCGGCGACCGCGCTCATCGGGTTTCGTCGTAGCGCTTCAGAAGCTCCGCGGCGCCGCCGAATTCAGTCGAGAGGTCGGAGGCAATGCTTTCGGGCCAATGAAGTTCGTCGATCAACCACTTCTCGAGGATCTCTGGCGGCAAGCGCCTGCCCTCGTCATGAACGCGAATGATGAAATCGAGCCAGCGCTGCCGATCGTTTGGGTGGGACGCGCCGGTCCCTTTGTTCGCGAGGTTGGAGAAGGCTACCAGTTGACGAACCGCGCCGACGCTGATCCATTCGCTCAGGTCGCGACGAGCCTCTGTCAATTCGGGCTGCAATCCGAGCTTGGCGGCCGCCGGCGCCAAGCGAGACCGATAGAAGTCCACAAGCAGATCATTATACTCGGCCATCGAAAGCTGCCCGAAATTCTCGGGCACGATGTTCCCGATGGTCACCTGGCCGCCATACCAGGCCACTGAGAGGTCAGCGTTCGGCAGAACCCCATCGCGATGGGCAAATAGCACCGATGTCCCACCCGGCGAGAAATCGAGCTCTCGATCCTTCAAATACGACCAGCTCGCGGTATCGACGGCGATCATCGCCTCTCGCAAGGCCAGGAAGTCTTCGCGCCTTGCGTCGAGTTTAACTTCACGAAATTGCTCAATCATCTGGATCGCTCATACGTTCAGTGCCCTTTGCTGTTTACCGCCTGATGGCCTGCGTCGACCCTTGATTGGGGGAATCTTAGCCGACCGGCAGCCTAGAGCATGTAGCCAGTCGCGCCGGAATGAGCATGAGATCTCCGACATCAGGCGCGCAGACGCACAGCCGTCCGAACGTCCTGGGCATTTGCCTGACTTGTCTGAAGATACTGGCGCAATTCTCGGAACACCGGTGCCTTCCCGTCGGGATCCTCGATCGTCAGCAGGGCGGCGAACGGCACGCCCTCGGCCGGGAAGCGTGTCTCGGCGCGGACGAGGCTGGTGACCTCGAGACGCCATTGAGAGGATGCGCCAATCTCGTTAAAGGTCGAGCAATATTGCTTCGATGGCCACCATTTGAGCCCGTGATCAATCAATGCTTTCTCAGGCACGGCCAGATGGGCCGATTTGGGATAATAGAGCGGATCGATCTGGTTGAGGAAGCGCGGGCTCCCATCCTTGTTGGGCACCGCCTGAAGCTGCTTCAAGGAAGCCTCGAGGTTCACTCTCACGAACTCGGCGCCGAAGGCGGGATCGAGAGGGGGCGCGTAGACCAACGTGATGCGCGCCCGGCCGGAGCATTTGCCGTCGCTGCCGGCGAGGCTTTCAGGCCAGACGAACGGAAAGCGCAGGATAACCGGCTTACGCTCGCCGATGCTGAGCCGGCTCTGGAACAGCAAAGTGATCTGATGATTTCCAGTTTCGAGCATATCGACGACCGGCGCGGGCTGGCCGAAACCTGCAAATTGTCTCGCGAGGTCCTTCAAGCTGCGTCGCTTTAGGGTTTCCGGCAGCACCGCATGATGCAGCAGCATCGCGCGCAACGCCTCGACGTGCAGGCCCCCGTTGGTCGCAGCATCGAGGCCGGCGAGGGTGCGGGCCACTAGCGGCGCGGCAAAACTCGTCCCGACCACATCCTGCCGTCGCCCTTCGACATCGATCGAGCAAAGCCCCGTCGAGGCACCTGGTGCGGTTACGCCCGCGCCCCCATAAGCGACGACATCTGGCTTAACGCCGACCTGCAATCCCGGTCCGCGTGTCGTATAGACGGTGGGTGCCCCTTCGACATGCTCTGTCCGGGGCGGGTTGATCGCCCCCACCGAGATGGCTCGCACGCTCTCCGACGGCTTGAAGATCGTGTCGGATGTCGTCCGGGACGCGAAATAACGGACAGTCTCGCCGGGCTTTTTGGGCCAAGGTGCGCGGGCTTGGGCACGGGGCAGATTGCCGACCGTATTGACGAAGATCACGCCATAAGCGTCGGCGATCTGGTCAAGCCTGGAGGCGTAGATACTGTACCGGTAGCGCTCGACGTCGGAAACTGCGTTGATCGAGAGATTGAAGATGCGCACGCCATGGTTGCGCTGACCCTCGGCAACCGCTTGCTCGACTTCCTCCAGAAAGTCGATGAACCCGCGATAATGGGTCGAGAACGGCTTCGAGGGAAACAAAGGCGCATCATAGATGCGGCAGCCATCACCCAGCGGCACCACCGAAGCAGGATTGGTGAGGTGCGGCACGCTCACCAGACCGGCTACCCCCGTACCGTGAACGGCATTGAATTCGCCTGAGCTCAGATAGTCGAAACGCCCCACCACCCAAGCGTCGAGCGGGGCTGCCACCCCGGAATCGATGATGCCAACTATGGGGTAGGTAGCGTCGGCGACCGGGGCCGGAATGGCGAGCGGCAGCGACGGCAAATCGAGGCCAAGACCGAACGGCGGCGGCGTCTGTTCATCCTCGATCTGCAGCAAGATCGGCGGCAGAATGGCGCGCACCAACGGATGGGCCTGAAGCGCGTTCAGCGCCGCCTCGTGCCGGTCGGGGCTTTTGTCCACGGTCGTCGCCGGCAGCGCTGCGGCGATCTCGCCGCCGACCGGCGCAGATCGGTTGTCGATCAACGCCGGCTGCGCGTCCTGGGTCAGCTGCAGCTCGAGGACGGGCGTGCGGCCGATAGAGCGATGGACGAAAGCGCGCACACCCGATCCTAGTCCGATCACCAGTTTGTCGAAACTACGCAGCAAGGCCCCGCGCCCGATCGGATCGTCAGCGATCACCGGATCGGTCGGCGCGTGAAACAATTCGATCTGGTAGCCCGAGACGGCGCGGGGGTCTTCGAAAGCGGCAAGCGCCGCCGAGACTGAGAAATTCCTTTTCCGCTCTGGCGGGGCGATCTCGATCGTCTCGATTGCGCCGACTTCAGCGCGCGCGGACGTTGGTGCCAGATAGGGCGCGCCGTCGGCCTGACGATATTTGGTTTCGACGGTCAGCTCGGCGGCATCGATGCGACTGCGCAGGCCGGGCAGATAAATCAGCGGCGCCTCGAAAAAGAGCGTTCCGACGGCGTCGGCCCCAACGCACGGAAACTGGTCGCGCTTGAACAGCCACCAGACCGGCCGATATGATTTGGCCAGCGCCTCGCTGCGCATCTGGATCTTGAGATATGCGAGTGGTCCGAAGGGGCTCGCGGCGAGATGCGCCATGATCGCATCGATCGACGCGAGCAACGCCGCCTTGTGGGCAGCAAAGGCCGCATCCGCCTTGTCGAAGAAATCTTTGTTGCGCGGCGGCTGTCCTGGATCCGGGGCCTGATGAAAGTCCCGGTCGTTCAGGATGATCTGGACTGGGTTGTTAGCCATGCTGCTGCTCCATCAGGGCAACATGCTTGCGCGATCGCTTCAGGTCGCTGATCCGCGACTGGCCATAGCCGGTCGCTTCGCCGATCTCGGTCTGCTTGAGCCCGAGATCACTGTCATTGGCGATCAAGCTGACAAAGGCTTCAGGGTCCGCCGCCAGGATACGGGCCGACGGGCCGGCATGCGCGGGCGCGCGGGCCAGCACCGCGCCAAGCGCGCGGAAAAGGCCGGGTCCATCCTGATCTTCACGGTTCAGCGCTACATGCCGCTTCACGGTCGCGCACAGCCGTTCGATGTCCGCACCTGACCGGCCCGCGAGGCAATAGGAGAAAATCCGGATCGTCGACGGCTCGGCCTGGATCGGCAGCAGGAAGCGCGCGATCATCTGCTCCCGCGCGACAGCATCCGGTTCGCCGACATGGACCTGCGCCTCGAATCGCCTCCACACCGCCGGGTCCAGCAACCGATCATGGTTGGTGATCGCAATCGTGATCCCGCGATCGCGGCGACGGTCCAGATTCTGCAGCAGCGAATTCACTACGCGCTTGATCTCGCCGATTTCCTGCGCGTCATCGCGCAATTTCGCGAGCGCATCGAACTCGTCGAGCAGCAAGATGCACGCATAGCGATTGGCGAAATCGAAGAGATTAGCGATGTTGCGCGCGGTTGTGCCGAGGAACGACGAGATCAGACCGTCGATCCGGGCCGTCACCAACGGCAGACGCAACCGCATAGCGATATAGTGGGCTGTGACTGTCTTGCCGGACCCCGGAGGGCCATAAATGAGAAGCGATCGCGTTGGCTCCACGCCCACTTGCTGAAGCGCGGCCTCATCACTCCATTCCTGCAGAAGGCCTTCGACTGTTGCGCCAATCGCTTTGCCATAGATCGGGATAGCGAGGTCGGCGCTGTCAAAATCAATCGTGCAGAGCTGCGCGCCAGTCTCTCTATCCATAGGCGGATTGACGTCGCGGGTCAGCACCTCGCCTGACACCATCGCCCTTGATATCTCGACTTGGCTTGGCGCCAAATCCTGCGCTTCGGCGTCCGCGCCTTCGAGACGGCGAAGCGCCGCCGCCTCTTTGAGCGCGCCGCCTTTTTCCAGACGATCCCGCAGCCGCGAAACCTGACGCTCAAGTCCCTCGCGATCACCGCTACGCGCCGCGCGCACGATGCTCTGTATGACCGCGAAGTGTTCCATAAGCCGATTTTCCGATAGATAAGCGTTATCCTCGATGGATATCTGGAAAATGGCAATTTGGCAAGGATATTCGGTTGACGAAATCGCTGATATGGATGAACGAATCGGCGGAGTGCCGGATCGAATCGGTAAACGTCGTTTTGAATCTTCGGAATGCGGCCAGTGAGTGCCGGGATGGGCCTCGCGGAATGTCGGTCGCGCCTATAGGATTGTCGACGGCGCGCTTGGCGATCCCGGTCGACGAGTAGCTGTTCCGTATCGCCGTACGGTCTGGTGGTGGAGCGCAGAGCCGAGATCCGGACCGGCACGCGCCGGGCGGCAGTTAGCCTGCAACGACCGCTTCCGTCACAAGTGGACTTTCAATCGTTCGGCCAGGAGCGGCGTGAGTTGGTCGGCAGCCGCCGACATAGCCGTCGTTCATCCGCCCTCATTGCGTTGTCGAAACCGGCAGTTCGTTCACGAAGCAGCACAGGGTGGGGAACGGCAGATATCAGGGGCGCCCGGTGCACGCGCAGTGGTGGGATTGTTGCGGAAAGTGGACGCTCGGATAACCAGAGCGTATCCCAGCCCTAAAGATTAAGCACCTGCTGCTCGGTCCCATGAATGCGTTCTGCATAGCGGACGAGATCGGCTAGCGACTGAGCGCCCATTTTGCGCATCACCTGACCACGCCGCACCTTAACCGTCACTTCGCTCAGATCGAGCTGCGCCGCGATCTGCTTGTTCAGCAGGCCGATAACAACGAGGTTCATGACTTCTTTTTCGCCATCGCTCAGCGTCGCGTAGCGCCGGCACAGCTCGGTCCGAACCTCGGCGCCTTGCCGGCGCTCGTGATCTCGCGCCAGGCTTTGCTGAATCGCGTCAAGCAAATCCTGTTCCCGAAACGGCTTGGCTAGAAACTCGACCGCGCCGGCCTTCATCGCGCGTACGGACATGGGTATATCGCCATGCGCGGTGATGAAGATGACGGGGATTTCGATTCCAGACTTCGCCAGCTTATCTTGAAAATCAAGTCCGCTCAGACCCGGCATCCGCACGTCGAGGACGAGGCAGGAGGTCACGTCCGGCCGCGCCGCCGCCATGAAATGTTGCGCGGAAGGGCAGCTGATCGCGCGCAGGCCGACCGATGAAAGCAGGTCCTCCAGCGAGTCCCGCACGGATTGATCGTCGTCGACGATATAAACGATCGGCGTCGTCTGCTCCTCGGTTTCGATGAATACGCTCATACGGTCCCCAAAGCCCGGCCGGGCAAGCTGAAATAGAATTGCGTGCCGCTAGCGGCGTTCGGACGTGCGCTGATGCGACCGCCATGCGCCTCGACGATCGAGCGGCTGATCGCGAGCCCCATTCCGATGCCGTCGGCCTTGGTGCTGTAGAAGGCGTCGAAGATCTGGTCGATGCGCTCGGGATCACACCCACGTCCCGTATCGGTGACGGTGAACTCCACAATCTTCGTTGGCAGGTAAGCCAGCTCGATGGTCAGTTCCCGCTTTCCCGCATGAGAGCCATTCATCGCTTCGAGTGCGTTCAGGACCAGATTGATCAGCACCTGCTGAATCTGCACCTCGTCGGCGAAAACCAATGGCAGCGCCTCGGCTGGTTTGCGAAAGGCTACGACAACGCCCGTCTTGTCTATCTCCATCCGGCACAGGGCAAGCACTTCACTTACCAACACTTCCGCGTCGATCCACTCGGCGCTGGGCTCGGCGCGCTTCGAGAGGTTGCGAACCCGCGCCACGATGTCGCTCGCACGATTGGCGTCCGCGATCATGCGTTCGACCGCCTGCTGCGCCTTGTCGAGATTGGGCGGCTTGCTCGCCAGCCAGTTGCGGCAGGCGCCGCCGCTGGTGACAATGCCGGTGAGCGGCTGATTGACTTCATGAGCGATCGAGGCCGCCATCTCGCCCAGCGCGTTCACGCGCGCCAGCCTGGCGAGCTGCGCGCGCGCCTCGTGCTCGGTGTCAACGGGCACCGAAGATTCCGCAAAAGTGGGCATCTAAAATTCCCTAGTTTGGCGGGAGGGTTTGTGTCGGTGATCAGCCGTGATGGAGATCGGGCTTTTCCTTTGCTGGCGGGCGGCCGCGCCGTTTCGGCAAGGGCGGCGGGTTGATGGACGGTGCCATGCGCGCATGCTCGGGCAGGAGGTCGGCGTGCTGTCGCATGCGATAGCTGGAGCCCTCGATCTGGATGACCACAGCGTGGTGAAGAAGGCGGTCGAGCAGCGCGGTGGCCACCACCGGATCGCCAAAGACATCACCCCATTCGGCGAAGCCGCGGTTGGATGTCAGGATCATGGCACCCTTTTCGTATCGGGCGTTGACGAGCTGGAAGAAGAGATTGCCGCCGCCGGGCGTGACGGGAAGATACCCGATCTCGTCGACGACGAGCAGGGAGGATCGGCATAGGAAGCGGATCTTCTCGCGCAACGTGCCCTCGCGTTCAGCCTTGGTCAGTGAAGCGATCAGATCGGCGAGCGGGATGAAGTAGACGCTCTTGCCCGCCTTCACGGCCTCGACGGCAAGGGCCGTGGCGATATGGCTTTTCCCGGTACCGGGCGGGCCCAGCAGATGCACCACCTCGGCCCGGTTGATGAAGTCCAGGCCAGCGAGCGCCAGGATGCGGTTCCTGTCGAGCGATGGCTGGAAGGAGAAGTCATATCCGTCCAGCGTCTTGATGATCGGCAGCCTTGCCATGCGCAGGGCTGCCTTGATCCTGCGGTTCTCCCGGAGCGACAGTTCTTCGTTCAGCAATATGTCGATGGCCTCGATGCCATCGATTTTGCCCTGCTCTATGCCGCGCAGGGTGGCGTCGAGCATCTCCAGGGCGCGTGGCATTTTGAGATGGACGAGGCTGCGGCGGATATTATCGACGCGGGATGCGGCACCCCCATGGTTCATGGCCGGTCTCCCCGCGCCAGTTGGCTGCCGATCGCCTGATAGATGGCCAGGGAGCGCACGGCGACATGCTCGCCTACACGACCGATGGCGATTACCTCTTTGCCATGGATACGGCGCTTGGCGCCGCTGCTGCCTGTCCGATGCGCAGGATCGATCCTGTACTGCCGACGCCCCTCAAGAACCGGGTGCTCGGCAATGACCTGGCCCAGGTCTACGATCCGGATCTTGTCGGGTAACTGCTGGATTTCGACGACGCGCCGGGTGCGATCGGGAACGCTGTAGTAATTGCCGCCGACCGAGACCATCCCATCGTGGCTGACGCGGCGCTCCAGCTTCAGAACAGCGTCAAAGCGGCCCGCCGGGAGCAGCTGCAACTCAGGCTGCTCGGCGGCGAAGGCTTCAGCAATAATCCGCTGCGTCGTGCCGTGGACACGGACGTTGGCGACGGTATCGAGCCAGTCGATCAGCTGGACATTGAGATCGTCCAGATTGCGGAAGCTCCGGCCCAGGAAGAAGTCCTTGCGGATATAGCTGAATGGCCGCTCGACCTTTCCCTTGGTCTTGGCCCGATAGGGACGGCAGGCGCGCGGCACGAAGCGATAATGCCCGGCCAGAGCCAGCAATGATCGATTGTAGATGATGTGGCCCTGATCATCTTCCCCGGTCACAGCGGTTTTCATGCGATCGTAGAGGATCTCGATCGGGACGCCGCCGAGCGCTTCAAAGGCCTGCATATGACAGCGCAACAGGCTTTGGAGATCCTGATGCATGACGTAGCGCGCAAACAGGAAGCGCGAATGTCCCAGCACCAGGCTGAACAGCCAGACGATCCGGCTGACGCCGGGCTCATCGGTAAATTCGACGACGAACCGGGCAAAGTCGACCTGTGCCTGCACGCCAGGCGGCGTCTCGAACCGAACCTCAAAGGGCTTGGGGCCGTTTTCCGGCCGGATCGCTGCCAGGAACCGCTTTACCGCGGTATAGGCGCCCATATATCCCAGCTCACGGATTTCCCGCGTCAGGCGCGCCGCAGTCAGATCGGGAAAGGCCGTCACTCGCTCACGCAAAAATTCCAGATAGGGTGCCAGTTTGTTCGGTCGACCCAGCATGCGAGGGCCGTAAACCGGGGCCTCGATGCCCCGTTCGATATATTTTCGGATGGTCTTGGGATCGCGACCAGTGCGTCGGGCAATGGCGGATATCGATACGCCCTGCCGATGTAGTTCGAGGATCATCATCAATTCTCCAAGTCGGATCATCGGCCCCGTCTCCGCGTCTGCAAAGGAGATGAGGACAATGTCGGCTCATCTCATTCTGCCGGGGCTAGCCCCGGCAGAATGAGATGAAGGGGCCACCAACTAGGGAATTTTCAAAGCCCACTTTTGCGGAGAATTGCACGACCGATGACACTCGGCTACGAGCGCAGACGAGCGTTGGAGGGCCAGATAGGTGGTGACACCGATCGCGCAGATGCTGAGGACGCAATTGACGACGCCCGCCTGATAATGGCCGGCCTGCGTCAACACGACGCTGACCAGCGTCAGTACCATGCAAACCGACGACACGGTCAGGACGCCAAAGGTGGGCAGGAAGCCTGCCGCGATCAGCACGGCAGCGACGTAGAAGACCGCGACCGCGATTTCGTAGTTGGTCAACGTGTCCGCCACGAAGATCACAGCGAGCGCGACGAGCAGCAAGGTCCAGCGCACCGCCATCGCCATGCGACGCTTCGGTTGCTGGGGGTTCATCATGAACACGGCCTCGGCCATCTCTGCCACTCGCTTTCTCGCATCCAACCTATAGCATGCGGTGCTGCCGATTACTCATTTTGTTCTGCATTGCAGGGTGCAACTCAGGTCGCGCTGTAGGCGCCGCAGTCGCGCTTCGCTGCCTGGGGGTTGATCATCTAGCAGCCGGTCGCCGCGAGGCTATTCCATCTCGGAGGCCAAACGCCAGCGCGCGCCCGTCACCATCGGTTCTAGGCTGAGCCGGCCAACGATCTGCTCCAGCATGCGATCCTGTCGGCTTTCGGCCCGCACCAGCGCCGTCACCTCGACCCGATTGCTGCCTTCGATGTTGCTGCTTTCCAGCTCGCGAACATGCAGCAGCAAACCCAAGTCGCGCAGTAGGAGCGCACGCACATGAGCTTCTGCCTCGCCATGACAGACGATCCAGATCGCATAGCTCGGCTCATCACTCGCCTCCGGCTGCCTGCCGATCAGTTGCACGAAGGGTCGCAATACAAGGTTCACACTGATGACGAACCCGGTCGCGGCGGCCGCCTGAAGGAAGAAGCCTGCGCCGCACAGCACGCCGACCGCCGCCGAGCACCAGAGCGTCGCGGCCGTGTTCAGGCCCCGGACGTTGAGCCCCTCCTTGAATATAATGCCTGCACCAAGGAAGCCGATACCAGAGACGACCTGGGCAGCGACCCGCGTAGGACTGCCTTCGGTCGGAAACAGTCCTGCGAAGAGGACGAAGGTCGCGGCACCGAGCGCGACAAGCGTGTTGGTCCGCAGTCCCGCGAGCCTCTGACGCCACTGCCGCTCGAAGCCGATGACGCCGCCAAACAGGAAGGCGGCGCCAAGATTGAGGATAGTTTGGAGAAGGGCTTCAAAAGTCATGGCGGTTCGTCCCGTCGGATCTTTTCGACAAAGCGAGCCTGAGCCCGCACTTGCGGAGCTGTCTCGCAAGACGCAAGGCCGTTCTCGTCTGGCGAGCATCCAGAAGGCCGCGCCAGAAAAGGCGCGCGGCGAGCCTTGCAAACAGCTCGGCACCACGCACCGTTGTCAGCGCGACGATCGCGCGCACGCTCATCTGCGCACCGTGATGCCGAGCGTGACGGCGCGTGCGTCGCTGCCATCCACGCACCGGCCGCCACCCGGATTCCAGCGCACGCCGGCCTGGGTGCCGGCTCGCTCGCGCGTGTGCTTGAAGACCTCCGCCATCAGGCTCAGATCGTGTGAAACGCCGAGCACCGCCTGAGCGCCATAGAAGCCCTGGCTTTGCTGCGCGGGAGCCGCGCTGTATGTCCAGCCGGCATTGACATTGATCAGCAGCCGCTTGGCGACTGGCAGGCTGACCGGCACGATCAGCGCCGCCGTCTCGAGATTGCCGGTTCGCAGGTCGAGGGCGGCGTTGGCGATCACGCCGACGCCCAAGCCCTTATCGGTGGGGCGCAGGTTGAGTTTGAGCGCCGGGCCCGCGACCGCGACATCATGCTGGTCCCAAATGTGCTGAAACGACGCGCCGATCTCCAGTTCCGGCAAATCCGTGCGCGTGCAGGCCGGCGTCAGGTTCAGCAGACCCCTCTCGGCACTGAAGCGCGTGACCCAGCTTTCCATGTGGCAGACGCCAGGGGTCTCGACGTTGGCGCTGTCCACGACATGCGCGCCGCCGTCCGCCCAGGCCGGCGTGGCGATCAGCAGACCGCTGGCAAGAAACAGGGTTCGGGCAAGGCGGCGACGAAGAAGCATTTTCGACTCCAGGAAAGCAGGCGCGAACGCCCGCCTTCCTCGCGAGCCGATCGCTGTTCGTTGAGCTGGTTGGCCCGGATTGCGCGCCGGATCGGCGACTAGACGGATCATCCATGCCGGGCCTCCCTCGCATCGGGTTGCGTGCCTGCGACCGTCAGGAGAAAGGCCCAGCCTGACGCGAAGGGATCGGCGCGGTGCTCGCGCAGATGAAGAATGAGGCCTGTCCGCACGGCCCATCCCGGCTCCGGCGCCGGGACAGGCCAACGGGGACACGGCCCTGTCCGAAGGTCCACGAACGCCATGATCAGAGCCAGGCTTTGAACCGGCGGATGTAGAGCATCTTGAGGAGCTGGGTCAGCACGCAGTAGCCGAGCAACGTCCCCACGAGCCACGGGAAGTAGGCCCACGGCAGGGGCTGGAGACCGACCGCCGCGCCGAGCGGCGAGAATGGCACATAGATGCCGAACGCCATCACCGCGCCGGTCAGCAGCATCACCGGCAGGGCCGCCGTGCTCTGGATGAACGGGATCTTCCGCGTGCGGATCATATGCACGACGAGCGTCTGCGACAGCAGCCCTTCGATGAACCAGCCCGACTGGAACAGCGACTGCGCGCCCACGGTGTTCGCACTGAACACGAACCACATCAGCGCGAAGGTCGTGATATCGAAGATCGAGCTGATCGGCCCGATCGTGACCATGAAGCGGGCGATGTCCCCCGCATACCATTTGCGGGGCTTCTCCAGATACTCCTCGTCCATCCGGTCCCACGGCAGCGAGAGCTGCGAGATGTCGTAGCAGAGGTTCTGGATCAGCAGATGGATCGGCAGCATCGGCAGGAACGGCAGGAAGGCCGAGGCGACGAGCACGCTGAACACGTTGCCGAAGTTAGAGCTGGCCGTCATCTTGATATATTTGATGATGTTGCCGAACGTCTCGCGCCCGCGCAGCACGCCGTCCTCCAACACCATCAGGCTCTTTTCAAGCAGGATGATGTCCGCCGACTCCTTGGCGATGTCCGCCGCGCTGTCGACCGAGACGCCGACATCCGCGTCGCGCAGGGCGGGTGCGTCGTTGATGCCGTCACCTAGGAATCCGACTGTGTGGCCGAGCGCCTTGAGCGCCCGGATGACCCGCGCCTTGTCGAGCGGCGACATCTTGGCGAAGACCACCGTCTCGCTGACGATTGCCTTGAGCGCCTCATCGTCCAGCTTCGCGATGTCGCGCCCGAGAAGGGGTTCGCCGATTTCCAGTCCGACCTCGCGGCAGATTTTGGCGGTGACGACCGCATTGTCGCCGGTCAGCACCTTCACGGCCACGCCATGCTGGCGCAGGGCCGCGATGGCGACGGCGGCGCTTTCCTTGGGCGGATCGAGGAACGCCAGATAGCCGTGCAGGGTCAGCCCCGCCTCGTCGGCGACGCTGTAGGCGGCCTTGGTGTCGGCGGCGTCGAAGGTACGCGTCGCCACCAGCACGACCCGGAAGCCGTCCTGATTGAGGCCGTTCGCCCGCACGATGACATCGTCGCGATGCCCCTTGTCGAGCGGCACGACCCCGTTCGCGGTCATGACATGGGTCGAGATCGCCAGCATCTCCTCGACCGCGCCCTTGCAAAAGAGCAGATGGCCGCCATCGCCATCGCCGACCACAACCGACAGGCGCCGCCGCACGAAGTCGAACGGCATCTCGTCGATCTTGCGATAGTGAGTCGGCCGCTCGATCCGGGCGCTCTTTTCGTGCGTCTCGGCATAGTCCATCACCGCCACGTCGAGCAGGTTCCGCACGCCGGTCTGGTGGGCGCTGTTGAGCCAGGCGAGCTGGAGAACGCGGTCGTCGCGCTGGCCCTCGATGTCGAGATGGTTTTCCAGGATCACCTTGTCCTGCGTCAGCGTGCCTGTCTTGTCGGTGCAGAGCACATCCATCGCGCCGAAGTTCTGGATGGCGTTAAGGCGCTTCACGATGACCTTGCGCTTCGACATCGCCACCGCGCCCTTGGCGAGGTTGGCGGTCACGACCAGCGGCAGCATCTCAGGCGTCAGCCCGACCGCGACCGACAGTGAGAACAGCAGCGCTTCGAGCCAGTCGCCCTTCACGACCCCGTTGATGACGAGCACGATCGGCACCATCACCAGCATGAAACGGATGAGCAGGAAGCTGACGCTCTTGACGCCCTTGTCGAACGACGTCTCCGCGCGCTGGCCGACGATCGCCTTCGACAGCGAGCCGAAATAGGTGTGCCGGCCGGTCGCGACCACGACCGCGCGGCCCTGGCCGCTCACCACGTTCGTTCCCATGAAACAGATGTTGGCGACGTCGAGCGGTCCGGTGTCCGGGCCGGTCGCGGCGCTCGCCGACTTCTCGGCCACGGCGCCCAGCGTGTCATATTTCTCGACCGGCAGGGATTCGCCGGTCAGCACCGCTTGGCTGACGAACAGGTCCTTCGATTCGAGCAGCCGCACGTCGGCCGGGATCATGTCGCCCGCGCCAAGCTGCACGATGTCGCCCACCACCAAGTCGCGCACCGGCACCTCGCGCGGCGTCGGCTCGCCATCGCTCGGCGCGCGGCGCAGCACGGTCGCCGTCGTCGTCACCATCGCCTGAAGCGCCTCGGCGGCGCGGCTCGACCGATATTCCTGCCAGAAGCGCAGGATGACGCTGAGCGTGATCATTGTCCCGATGATGATCGGCGCCATGAGATCGCTGGGATCGAGCGTCAGCGAGATGGCGGCAAGGACCGCCAGCACGATGATGAAGGGATTGCGAAACGCGCCCAGAAGCTGGCGCGACCAGTGCGGCGCCCGCTCGTGCGCGGTCTCGTTCGGCCCATTCTCTTCGAGCCGAAACCGCACCTCGATCTCGGTGAGGCCATTGGCGTCGGCCTTGAGGACGCTCAGCGTCGTCTTGAGATCGTTGCGCGCCTCGCGCACCGCCGTCATGGAGAGGCTGTGTGCGCTCGGTTCGATGCCGGCGCCGTTACGATGGGTGTGTGCGGTCCGTTCCCGCAGGTTGCTGTTCAAGGTCATGACTTCGGCTTTCCTGGCGCGCTCCGCGATCGTGCGCGCCAGAAGCACCGGCTATGCTTTGATCGGCGCCGGGCAGTCTGAACGCGCCTGAGCGCGGGTTTTTATTGAGGTGATGGAGCGGCGACACCGACCCCGGCCAATTTCCGGGGCGATGCCGCACCTAGGCCCATCGTCCATGGCGGCCCTCCATTTTGAGGGGACGCCGCCCGGATGTGCGGTTTATCGGCCGCCGACAGCGCGGCAAAGCTCCGAGCGGATCGCTCGCCGCAACTCCCGGCTCATCCTCGCAGTGCCAGCGCGCCGCCAGCCGCCCGGCCAGATCAACTGACCAGGCCATGATGAGGCGAGGACGAGCCACGCGCGGAGCACGAAGCTGCACTTTCGGCACGAAGCCGGGACGGAAATCCGCCACTTGGGCGGTCTTGTGGAGAATATTCATCATGTCTCACCTCGCAGTCGCCACAAAGGGCGCGCCGGTGAGACCCAGGAAGCCTAGGCCCGAGTGGGCGTCCCTTGCGGCGCGTTTGATCGACTACTGTCGCTGGGCATCACAAAAGGGTCCTTCAGTTCCGCCCGTGTGCGGAAAGCTCCCCGCCGGGCGTGGCGATTACCTAGGCTTTCGCACGTGCCGGAGCAAGCATGCGAGAGGGCGGCAAGACATGCCAATGGTGCCGACGGCGTATACTTAGGTATATTATTTCCCCGCCCCCAAGACGACGCGGCCGAACGAGATGTGGCAGGCTGTATGTCGTACAGCTCTATCGCGAGCAGGAAATGTGCGCTCATCAGTGTCGACATGCGAAAGGTCATGAGTGCCAATGCTCTTGCATGGGGCAGTATCACGGCCAAAGTGGCGACGGATCGTGGTTTGAGGATCGTGGTTTGACGTAACCGACACCTGCTCCACTCGATGGGGCGAGCGTATGGTAGCATGTCGCCTCATGACTAACCGATCAAAATCAGATCTGCCGCATTTCCTGATTCTGTCGGCGGGAAAATCGATGCGCAGGCTCTTGGTGAGGCTGACCTGCTGGCTGGAGTTTGCATCGTATTCTAGGGTCAGGACTTATTAAATCTCTTGCCGAGCAGGCGATTGGTTGATTCAATGTTGGCGTGAGGAGGCGTCGTCATGAGTGATTTGATCTGGCTGTCGGAGGCGCAGATGCGCCGGATCGAACCATATTTTCCGCTGTCTCACGGTGTTCCGCGGGTGGATGATCGCCGGATCATCAGCGGCATCATCTTCGTCATCAGGAACGGCTTGCGATGGCGCGATGCGCCCGCCGACTATGGTCCGCCCAAGACGATCTATAATCGTTTCATCCGGTGGAGCCGGCTCGGGGTGTTCAACAAGATTTTCTCCGCCCTTTCGGCGCAGGGCGGCAAGCCAGACCAGTTGATGATCGATGCGACCCATCTCAAGGCACATCGGACAGCCGCCAGTCTGTTAAAAAAGGGGCTGTTCCCAGACGTATCGGACGCACCAGAGGCGGCCTGAACTCGAAGCTCCACGCCGTGTGCGACGGCCAGGGTAGGCCACTGGTCATGCTGCTGAGTGAGGGCCAGATGAGCGACTACAAAGGAGCAGCCTTGATGCTCGACGCTTTGCCCCATACCAAAGCCCTGCTCGGCGATCGAGGCTATGACGCCGACTGGTTCCGCAAGGCGCTCGCCGAACGCAACATCGCGGCCTGCATCCCGTCAAAGAGAAATAGGAAGGCCCCGATCCCGCACGATGCTGTGCTATATCGCCAGCGCCACAAGATCGAAAATATGTTCGGCAGGCTCAAGGACTGGCGGCGCATCCACACTCGCTATGACCGATGCGCCCACACCTTCATGTCCGCCATCTGCATCGCCGCAACCGTCATCTTCTGGATCAATCAATGAGTCCTGATCTTACGTTGAGAACCTATACACCTGTTTGATATTATGAGATAAATATCCTGTCTCTGTGAGTTTGTGCAGGAGAGAGTATGTCACGCCATCTGTTTTGGCTGTCGGATGAGGCATGGTTAGCGATTGAGCCACATCTGCCGCATGGCAAAGCTGGCAAGCCGAGAGTTGACGATCGAACGGTGATTTCGGGCATCCTGCACGTGCTCAAGACAGGCTGCCGCTGGCGCGACGTACCCGCCGCTTATGGGCCGCCCACAACGATCTATAACCGCTACAACCGCTGGTCTCAGCGGCGCATCTGGCAGCGCCTTTTCGAGAAGGTCGCGGCATCGGGGCCTGTGCCGAAAGAACTGTCGATAGATAGCAGCCACGTCAAAGCCCACCGTTCGGCGGCAGGCTCAAAAAGGGGGAGTATGAAGAAGCGGTCGGTCGCTCACGGGGCGGCAGGACGTGCAAGATCCACTGCCTGGCCGACGATCGCGGCCGACCGGTCGCCATCACCCTGACACCCGGCAACATCGCAGACATCAGCATCGCCATTCCGCTACTCGGTACGGTCGCTCCACCAAGGCGTCTCCTCGCCGACAAAGCCTATGACGCCGACAGCTTGCGCAACTGGCTGACCGCCCGAAACGTCAAAGCCGTGATCCCTTCAACTGCTTCGCGCCGAACACCATATCCCTCGACCGGCGTATCTATCGAAGGAGAAACGTCATCGAGAGGCTCTTCGGACGCCTCAAAAACTGGCGGCGCATCGCCACCAGATATGACCGACACGCCCAAAACTATCTCGCCGCTATCGCTCTCGTCGCCGTCGTCGCAGAGTGGAGCAAATGAGTCCCCAACCTAGGAGGTTTAACAATAAGATGATGAAAATTCGTAGAAAAGCTAAGAATATCCAAGGATAGGAAAGGATTTTCGGAATCTTGCCAAGGTTGGGGCGAGGGTTCGAATCCCTTCGCCCTCTCCAGATTTCCTAATAAAATTAGCAACTTACCGGAAGCGACGGGAGTCGCTTTTTCGCATTTTTGACTTCGTCTACCACCGAATGCGTTTTCGAAATTTTTTCGTTCGCTCCTCTCCGTAGGAGGACTCAGTCGTTTGGACGGTGATCACCTGCAACACTGGTTTGAACGCAGGCGGCTGGCGTAACCTCGTTTCGTGGAAATTGCGGGATCGAGGCTTCAATCAAATGTCCTGCCGATGTCTTTGTATGCCGATCATAGCGAGTGGCCGCCCAGCCCCCCACCTCCCTGCTGGGTCCGACGCTGATTGAAGGAGCGCTCGATCGGAACAGGTTTCTATGGGCGTTTGAGGCAACACGGACGCCGATAAAGCCGTCCATGACGCTCATGGTTTCACTGGTCATCGATATCTCTTGTTCTGGGCGTGGCAGAACTCGCAAGACACAGGAAATCATTGACAACGCAATCATTGCCTTAGCAATGAAGGGCGTATGCCAGTCGACTCATCACTCTTCGACCTGACCAACGCGGTGCAACCGGTGCGCCGCGTATGGGGACAGGCCGCGAACACCGTCATCACGGAGTTCGGTCTGTCCCCGTCGCTGGGAACGGTCGTGATCCTGACCTCGCGGCTCGGTCCGGCTGTTCACCAGAAGGACCTCGCGCTCGAAGTGGGCGTCAATCCGGCCGCCCTGGTCCGCACGCTCGATCAGGGAGAGGCGGCTGGCCTGCTCGAACGCAAGGTTGTCGCCGGGGACCGGCGCAGCAATGTGGTGAGCCTGTTTCCCAGGGGTACGGAACTCGCGAAGGCGATGGAACAAAAGCTGGCGAAGCTGCGCCGGGACTTGCTCGGCGATCTTCCCGTGGAAGAGATCCAGACCGCGGCACGCATCTTGCGCGCGCTGGAGGAGCGCGCGCAGGCCTATGTGCGACGGGGGCAGGTGTGATCCCGCCCTATTTCTCGTTTCCCCGCTGGCTGTTCGCGGTGAAGCTGTTTCTGGCCGGGATGATAGCGTTTGCCATCGCCGTGCACATCGGCCTTCCCCAGCCCTATTGGGCGCTTGTGACCTGCTGCGTGGTGATGAACCCCATCACCGGCGCGATCCGCTCGAAGGCCATCTATCGTTTCATGGGAACGCTGGGCGCGGGCGTGGTGTCGCTCATCCTGGCGGCGGTTTTCGTGAACACGCCACTTCTTCTGGTCGGCGTCATGGGACTCGCCGCGACCGCCACCCTCGCGGTTTCCCTAATCGACCGCACGCCGCGCAGCTATGGATTCCTGCTGTTCGGAGTAACGATGATGCTGGTCGCGGTGCCCGAGATCGACAAGCCCGGCAATATGTTCGGGACAGCGGTCGCGCGGATCACGGAAATCGGCCTGGGAATAATCTGCTGCACGATGATCGACAGCCTCATCATGCCGCGCTCGCTCGGCCCGCAGATGCGCGAGCGGCTGCATGCCTGGCTACCCGATGTCCAGCGCTGGTTCGAGGAAGCGCTGCAAGGCCGCGAAGCCGATCCCGAAGCGACCGCCGATCGGCTCCGCATGATCGGCGATGTCACCGCCCTCTCTGTTCTCGCCGGGCAGCTGCGCTACGATCCGATGGTGCCGCGCCGCGAGCGCCGGCTCGCCTTCGCGATCCAGCAGCGCATGCTGCGGCTGATACCGTTGATCTCCGGGATCGAGGCGCGCATCTCGGGCGGCGACGCCGCGCAGCGCGAAGCACTTTCGCAGTCCTTCGCAGAAGCTGCCGGGCTGGTGCGCGACGGCGAGGCGCCGCCCGGCGATTTCACGGCGCGCATGAACGCCGCCGACGACGGGGCGCCCGGAAGCTGGCGGCGTCTGGTACAGCGCGATCTGGCTGTCCTGATCGCGGATGCGCTTGCCCTATGGGCCGAAATCCGCAACCTTGATGCAGCGCTCGCCGCCGGCACACCCCTGCCCCCCGCGCTCGAGGCGTCGGCCCGGCGTGTGCGGGCCTTTCCCCTGCGGCCGGACTATCCCATCGTCTGGCGCGTCTCCGCCGCGATCCTGCTCACCTATGGGTCGCTGGCCGCGCTCTGGTATCTGACCGGCTGGCAGCAGGCGCCCGGCGCATTGCTGATCGGATCGGTGGCGCTCGCCTTTTTCGGTGGGGCGGACGAGGCCGGCGCGGCAGTCGCGCAGTTCGCGCGCTTCGCGGCGATCGCCACGGGGGCGGCGACCGTGCTGTGCTATATCCTCTTGCCGCTGGCGAGCGACTATGGGTCGTTCCTGATCGTCATGGCGCTGTTCATGATGCCGATCGCGGCCTGGTCGGTCAGCAATCCGCTGGCTCTCCTGCTCCTGGCCTTCGCGCTCAGCACGATCAATCTCCAGGGCGAATATCAGCCGCTGGAATTCGGCACGTTTCTGGAGGCGAGCTTCGCATCGTTGCTCGGCATCTATGTCGGCTTCTTCTGGCTGCACATGGCGCGGCGGATGGGCGCCAGCCATGCGGTGGAGCGGTTCACGAAAATGGCGCGCGCGGATGTGCGCGCCCTGACCCGCAAGGCGACCGCGCGGGATCGGGATCTCTATGTCGCCCGCGCGCTCGATCGCATCGGCGCATTGACGGCGCGGCTGCAGGCCGCCGGCGAACCCGATGAAAGCGTGCGGCTGCTTCGCCGCTTGCGCGCGGGCGCCAACATCGCGGATCTGCGTCATGCCGCCGACGGCCTCACCGGAGAGACGAGACAGGCGGTCGATCACTTGCTGGAGACGGTACGTGCCGACATCGGGCGTGGCGCGCCTTCCGCGCGCCTGCTGGCCCATATCGACGGGGCGCTGTCAATGGCGCTGCGCAGCGCGGCCGGGGATGACAATCCGCTGGTGCGCGGGCTGATCGGCCTGCGTCTGGCCCTGTTCCGGCAAAGCCCGCCATGGAGCCCGGCGGGATGATCGGCGAGATCGACATAGCGGGCGTCTTCATCTCGCCGCTGCTCCTGTGCCTGCTCGTGGCCTTCCTCGTTCGGCTGCTCATTTCGCGGCTGCTCGATGCGGCCGGTTTCTACCGTATCGTCTGGCAGCGTCCCCTGTTCGATCTCTCGCTGTTCTTTCTCCTTCTCTGGCTCGCCTTTGCGGGCCTGCGCATGATGACGACCTGACCTATGACCCTGATGACCCGAGAAACGCTCGTTCGCGGCCTCAAGATCGTGCTGACGCTTGCCCTGGCGGTCATCGCGGCCCTGATCCTGTGGCATCTCTACAATTACTACACCTACGCGCCGCAGACGCGGGACGGAAAGCTACGCGCCGATGCCGTCCCGCTGGCCGCCGACGTCTCGGGGCGCGTGGATTCGGTCGTCGTGCGCGATGGCCAGATCGTGAAGAAGGGACAACTGCTCTTCACCATCGACAAGGTGCGGCTGCGCAATGCGCTGGCGCAGGCTGAGGCGGCCATCGCCACGGCGCAGGCCACCCTGCGCTCCGCCGAACGCGAGGCAAACCGCTACGCCGCGCTCGAAGGGGTCGTGTCAGCGCAGGATCGCGACACCCGCCGGGCCGCGGCGGAAGAGGCGCGCGCCCGGCTGTCGCAGGCGATCGCCGACCGGGGTCTTGCCCGGATCAACCTCGAACGCGCCGAGGTGCGTTCGCCGGTCAACGGCATCGTCACCAATTTCCAGCTCCGGCCCGGGATCTATGCCAATGCCGGACAGCCGGTGATGGCGCTGATCGACAGCGACAGCTTCTACGTGGCCGGCTATTTCGAGGAAACCAAGCTCGCCCATATCCATGACGGCGTGCATGCGACGATCCGGCTGATGGGCGAGGAGCAGGTGCTGGAAGGCCATGTCGTCGGCGTGTCCGCCGCCATCAGCGACAGCGAGCGATCCACTGCCGCCGGAACGCTGCTCGCTGATGTCAAGCCGACCTTCAGCTGGGTGCGCCTCGCCCAGCGCGTCCCGGTGCGGATCGCCATCGACCGTGTGCCCAGGGGCGTGACGCTGGTCGCCGGGCGCACCGCGACGGTCACGCTCGACGGCGCTGACGATCATCTCCACCCGAAGAATGTTCTATGAGCACGACGATGTGGGCAAAACGCTTCGCGCCGGCGCTCCTCGTCGCTGCATCGGCCTGCACGACGGTCGGTCCCGATTATGCGCCGCCTGGCCTGCCGGCAGGCGTCGCCACAGGATCGACGGGCGACTTCGAGGCCAGCGCCTCGCCGGCGATCTCGCGCGCGCCGCTGCCTGCGCGCTGGTGGCGGCTCTATGACGATCCGGACCTCGACAATCTGGTCGAACAGGCGTTTGCCGCCAACACCGACCTTCGCGCCGCCGCCGCCAATCTCGAACGCGCCCAGGCGCTGACGCGCGAAGTGCGCGCCGCATCGGGCGTCCAGACCTCGCTCGACGGCTCGGCGAGCGTCGGCGAGGCTTCCAACCTCGGGATGGGCCATCCGGCCGGCGTCCACGACCTGTTCAGCCTTGGCGGCAGCATTTCCTACGAAGTCGATGTCGTCGGCCGCATTCGCCGCGCCGTCGAGGCCGCCACCGCCGACGAGCAGGCGCAGGCGGCCGCGCTCGACCTTGCCCGCACGACCGTCGCTGCCGCCGTGGTCGGCGCTTATACCGATGCCTGCGCAGCGGGCGCTTCGCTTGTTGTGGCCGACCGTTCGGTGGCGTTGCAGCGCCAATCGCTGGAGCTGACCGAGCGCGGCGTGCGAGGCGGCCTGTTCCCGCCCATCGACGCGACCCGTTCGCGCGCGCTTCTCGCCCAGCTTGAAGCCGCGTTGCCCGGCTATGTCGCCGCGCGGCGTCTCGCGCTCTATCGGCTCGCGGTGCTGCTGGGGCAGGCACCGCAGAACTA
The DNA here is from genome assembly GCF_002355855.1 of Sphingobium cloacae. Classification (NCBI taxonomy): domain Bacteria; kingdom Pseudomonadati; phylum Pseudomonadota; class Alphaproteobacteria; order Sphingomonadales; family Sphingobiaceae; genus Sphingobium; species Sphingobium cloacae. Next base: position 2,573,196 of record NZ_AP017655.1, on the reverse strand, counting down.
TCCGGCGAAGCTCACCGATTGTGCGTCGATCCCCTCGCTCGACAAGCCGATCCCGGTCGGCGATGGTGCCGCGCTGATCCGCCGCCGGCCTGATATCCGGCAGGCCGAGCGGCAGCTCGCGACCGCGACCGCCCGCATTGGCGTCGAGACCGCGGCCCTTTACCCCACCGTCAGCCTCGGCGCGTCGGCGGGCACGACATCCCGCACCATCGAAGGCCTGGTGAGCGACTCGGCGCTGCAGTTCAGTATCGGTCCGCTGATTTCCTGGAGCTTTCCCAACCGCAGTATCGCGCGGGCGCGGATCGACCAGGCGAGCGCGACCGCCAGGGCGGCGCTCGCCGCGTTCGACGGCACGCTGTTGCGGGCGCTTCAGGAGGCGGAAAGCGCACTCACCCAATATTCGCATGACCTCGACGAGAATGTGCGGCTGCGGACTGCGCGGGACCGGAGCCGGGAGGCCGCGGCGATGCAGACGAGGCTCGCGCGAGGCGGCGCGGTGTCGAGCCTGGAGGCGCTCGATGTCGAGCGCACGCTGGCCGGCGCGGAAGCGGCGCTCGCTGCGTCGAACAGCAAACTCGCGGCGGACCGCGTGCGGATATTTCTTGCGCTGGGAGGGGGTTGGGAAACCGATGCCCCCTGATCATCCCCCAAGGGTTGCTGACTCCCAGTCGCCGCATCGTCCCAACGCTGCGGAGTCAATCCGCCGCAGCAGATGATCCGCTGGCACATGATCGTTCAGCCGAAACTCGTAAAACAGCCGATCCTGCCCATCCAGCTTACCCATCATCGCCGCATCTCCCGACTACACTCGCGATGGAATCACTCCCCCAGCCGCAACTCAAGCGACTTTTTCAACAGTCTCGGCCAATATCGATACGGCGCTGATATGTGCCATAACGATAGGTGACGAAGAAGGATTTATAGCCCGACGGCGAAACTCTCACCCCAAAACCGGGAAGATGGAGATCGCGAACTTCATATCGTTTCGGCGCGGGCTTCAGCGCCGAAACAGTCTTGTCTGAAAGTGCCTTACGCATGATGTCATCCTTTCGATGACATCCCAATAATCACAGAAATCGCGCAATCTCAAAGAAATCACTGAATCTGGACAGAATGCAAAAGAAAAAGTCATCCTGAAACGATTAGCATATCTGAACATAACGACCCGGGGGTCTTTTAGACGGGCGAATCACTCATAGGGTCACATCAGGTCCGGTTATCCAGTTTTCGGTCTTTTGGCTTTCACGATATTACATGAACCACCAAGGGAATCGGCAATCATATCGACAAATGCTTGCGATGTTCTTCAATGGCCCTGACCACTTCCCGCGAGAAAGGAAGATGCGTTTTTTCTTGCACCCATAGCGCATCGAACCGTTCCACCGTCTCTTTGGCTGTCGCGGTGACAAGGTGTGAAGGAAGATGCGCCTTGTCCGCCATCATCGTCAACGCATCATAGGTGAAGGAGGACCATGCACGCGACTGATGGAATTTCAACGCGGCGTCATCATCGGGAAGATAGGCGAGGGTCGACAGCAGATCATAAGCTGGCGCAAGACTCGGCCTGCGCTGGTCGGGATAGAATAGCGACCAGTTTTTAAGGTGCATGTCGCCATTGCCGATCAGCACCGAATAGGTCAGGCGGCGGATGAACTGCACAATGCTCCGTTCATCCGTTTCAATCGCGAGAACCCGCAGGATTTCCCGGTAGCTGCCCTTATATTTGTCGTCGGGAAAGACCCCGAAAATCTGCGCGAAATCCTCGATATGGATGGGACCGTCCATGCTGCGGTCGAAGCGGCGGGTCGCATAGGCCGATGCGCCATAACGGCTGATCCCGTCCGGCAGGCCATCAATGGCTTGCAAGGGCAGAAGATCGATTTCCGGTATGTCGATCCCCACCTGCTCGGCAAGGTGCATCGCCGCATACTCATTCTCCGGCAGGTCGGGATGCTGAGCGGAAGGCAGTTTAATGATCCAGTCGCCGCCAGCCCCGGTTGCAGGGATGGTCAAGCCGCCAGCTTTCCCTCCGTTCCTGATGGCAGAGAATTTGAGTTGGACGCCCGCCAGCGAGAAACGCAATCTTGCGCTGTCCCTCCCGGCCGCTGCTTCCGGCCCGGAGGCATGAGAGGATTGATAGGCATCTTGGACGGGCATGGCGGTTACCGCCCCAGGCAAGTCACCACCCAATTGCGCAAGGAGGGGATATTCGCGCGCCGCCTTCACTCCGACCCTGCGCGCCAGATATTCCCGCAATGCTCCTTCGGGCAGGAGATTCGAGAAGAAAGGTTCGATCTTCGTCTGGTAGGCGCGCGGTTGGTTCAGCACCGCCCCATGTTGGTCCTTATAGGCAAGTGAGAGCGTCGGGCGGTCGGCATCCGCGATATAGACGTCATCGAAGGTGAAGATGCTCCTGTCACCATCAAGGCGGGCGATCGTTCCAATACGACGGCCATGGAGGAGAATGTCGAGCGCAGGAGCATCCATCATTCTTCATTCTCTTCCAGCCGATAGGCAGGGTGTTGATCGGCAGCTTTCCCATCCCCTGCCTCCTGACTACGAAGCACCCCTTCCACGGCAGGCAGGGCTTTGCGAGGAATAAGTCTGATTTCGAGATCGAGCGCCCGGGCAATCTGGATCAGGCTGGAAAGCTGAAGATCGACCCCGCCTGACTCGATCTTCGAGATATGGCTCTGCGGCAATCCCACCCGTCGCCCCAATTCCCGCTGTGTCAGCGCCTTTGTCTGACGCGCTGCCTTCACGCTTGCAGCAATATCGGAAACTGGAAGATGGGTATCTGTCATCACATATGCCTATCCATTTTCATATGTAGTGACATATCAATAAGCCAATCCCATTGCAATATATGTTAAGGCATATCTCATATCATTATATATGTGTAATGGCATATCAACAAACTTTCCTGCTACATTGGCAGTCTGTTACGCCAAGATGAGCATCTACCTCATTGGGGCATCAATGGGGAAACAGACGCATCGAATTGAGTGAAAGATCTTGCAACGATCTGCAACATTGTGCTTCCCCGAAGATCCCTGAAATCACAACCCGGACGGAGAAAATGCACCTAAATACAACAGCTTGAAAAGACTCCCGGCCTCGCTGAAAATCGCAGTGTCGGCGGTTCGACTCCGTCCCCGGGCACCATTTCCATGTTCGCCAAGTCCCGCGAATGATTGAGAAAACCCCAGAAAACTGCTAAAAAGGCTTGCGAAATGGCCGGGCTTGTTCGGCTATGTTCGCCAGCAATCACGCTCCGTTGGGGGTATGGCTGGGGGTGGTCTGCAAAAGGGCTGATCGAAATACCCCCAGATTGCGGCGAGGATTTGGGAGTGGCCGAAATGGCGCTGACAGATACCGCGATCAAAAATGCCAAGCCGAAGGATAAGGCCTACAAGCTGGCCGACGAAAAAGGACTGCATCTGCTGGTGCATCCTTCGGGTGGTCTGCTGTGGCGTATGAAATACCGGGTGGACAGCGCGGGCAACGACGGCCAGCCCAAGCGAGTCGAAAAGCTGCTGTCATTCGGCAGTTACCCCGAAATTAGTTTGAAGGGCGCGCGGGCGCTACGTGATGACGCCCGCAAGCAGTTGGCCGAAGGCATCGATCCCGGCCAGACGAAGAAGGAAGCCAAGATTGCGACCATGCTGGGCGCGGCCAACAGCTTCGCGGCGGTTGCGGAGGAATATATCGCCAGCATGGAGCAGGAAGGCCGGGCGCAAGCGACGATGGATGTCAAACGGCGTTCAAAAGGGACCCCCGATCGGCGTCGAAGAGGGACCCCCTTTTTCGGATATGATGTTGGTTTGTTGAAGATGGCCTTGCGCTGCGTGCGGCGGAGGGCGGGCGTAGCCCGACCGGAGGCGCGCGCAGCGCAAGATAGATTTTTGAAGGCGCCGAAGGTAGCGGTCAGCTGCGGTTTTTGAAGCGCCAGCTGTCGTTGCCCGTCTCGATGATATCGCAGTGGTGGGTGACGCGGTCGAGCAGCGCCGTAGTCATCTTGGGATCCCCGAAGACGGTAGGCCACTCGCCGAAGGCAAGGTTGGTGGTGATGATGACGCTGGTGCGCTCATAAAGCTTGCTGATGAGGTGGAACAGCAACTGCCCTCCCGAGCGTGCGAACGGCAGATATCCAAGCTCGTCGAGCACGATCAGATCGAGCCGCGACAGCTGCGCCGCCAGGGTCCCGCCTTTGCCGATCCGGGTCTCCTCTTCGAGGCGTGTCACCAGATCGACGGTGTTGAAGTAGCGGGCGCGAGCGCCCCTTCGCACGACATTGGCGGTGATCGCGATGGCGAGGTGGGTCTTGCCTGTCCCCGTGCCGCCGACCAGCACGATATTGCGGCGAGGCGGGAGGAAGGAGCCATCGTGAAGGGAGCGGATCATCTCCTCATTGATCGGTGTGCCCTCGAAGCTGAACCGCTCCAGGTCCTTCACCACGGGCAGCCTCGCAGCCGTCATCCGATAGCGGATGGAGGCTGCATCCCGGTGGGTCGCCTCAGCACGGAGCAGGTCGGTCAGTATCTCCATGGTGGTGCGCTTGCGCTGGAGGCCGGTGGTGACCGCCTCGTCGAACGCCGCCGCCATGCCCTTGAGTCCGAGGCCGCGCATCGTGTCGATCATATCATGCCGCTGCATCATAGCCTCGCAGCAGATCATAGCGGGCACAGTCGGCGAGCGGAGGATGCTGCAGCATCCGGTCTTCCGAAGTGACGATGCTGTGGGGTGTCGCCGGCTCGCGGCGCCGGGAGAGGATGTTGAGGATCAGCTCGTCGCTGGCCGTTCCGTTCGCCAACGCTTCGCGCACGGCAGCCTCTACCGGCTCCAGGCCATCGGTGAGCACCGCCGAGAGGACCCGCACGAACCTGCGATCGGCCTCGTCCCCGGTGCCGAGCCTTCGCCGTAATCGGTGCAGGGCGGGCGGCAGATCCCAGTCCTGGAACGGTGCGCCGTTACGCAGCGCGCCGGGCTTGTGCGCGAGGACCGGCAGATAATGCCAGGGATCGTATATCGTGCGGTTCCGACCGAAGTGGCGCTCATGCTCCCCGACGATCGCATCGCCGCAGCGTATGACGATGCGATCGGCATAGGAGCGCACCTGAACGGTCCGGCGTGCGGCCGTCGACATGACCGAGTAGCGGTTGCGATCGAAGCTGATGAGGCAGGTGCCGGTGACGGCATGCTCGCTCTCATGGAAGCCGTCGAACGGTGCCAGGATCGGCTGCAGGGCCGGTCGCTCCATATCCAGCGCCTCGGCGACGGTAATATCCCCGCGTTCGGGATGGGCATGATGCTCGGCCCAGCGCCGGCACTCGGCCTCCAGCCACCCGTTGAGCTCGGCCAGGCTGGCGAACCGGAGTCGCGGCTGGAAGAAGCGGCCTCGGATCGTCTGGACCTGCTGCTCGACCTGGCCCTTCTCCCATCCCGCCGCCGGCGAGCAGGCGGTCGGCTCGACCATGTAATGATCGGTCATGATCAGGAAGCGGCGGTTGAACACACGCTCCTTGCCGGTGAACACGGCCGTCACCGCCGTCTTCATATTATCGTAGATACCGCGTCGCGGCACACCGCCGAAGAACGCGAACGCCCGGGCATGGGCATCGAACAGCATCTCCTGGCCCTCGCGCGGATAGGCCCGGACATAGGGTGCGCGCGAGTCGCAGAGACGCATATGCGCCACCTTCACCCGCATCGGCTTGCCGGCGATCTCCACATCCTCGTGGCTCCAGTCGAACTGGTAGGCCTCACCCGGCTGGAAGGTCATCGGGATGAACGCCGGTGCGCCTTCGCCAGCATCCTTCCGCCGCGCAGCACGCCAGCGCGCCGCATAGCGGCGCACCGCATCATAGGATCCATCGAACCCCTCGCGCACCAGCAGGTCATGGATACGCGTCATCCGTAGCCGATCGCGGCGGCCGCGCCCCTCGTTCTCCTCAAGCAGCGCATCGAGACGATCCTGATAAGGACCGATCCGCGGCAGCGGCTGGACTTTGCGCTGATAGTTGAACGCCGCCTCCGGCGACCGGATCGCCTTGCGGACTACCTTCCGCGACAAACGAAGGTCGCGCGCGATCGCCTTGATCGCCTTCCCCCCTGCATGCTCACGCCGAATCCGAACCACTGTCTCCACGATCAACATCCCGTTCTCGCCAACTGATCAAAACCAGTCGGCCGACTAAATCCCCGGGATGAAGGGGTCCTTTTTGCACGCCGATCACCCCACGAAGGGGGTGCCTATTGCACGCTGATCCTCACGATGGACAAGGTGCGTTGGCTATCGACACTGTTGATCCCAGCCATCGGCGCGCGTCCGGTTGCCGAAGTGACTCCGCATGAATTGCTGGCTGTGCTGAAGAAGGTGGAGCAATCCGGCAAGCGAGAGACGGCTGGCCGGATGCGCTCTTTCGCAAGCCGCGTCTTTCGCTACGCGGTCGCAACGGCGCGGGCCAGCAATGACCCGGCTCATATGCTGCTGGGTGCGCTGGTGCCGCCGAAGGTGAAGCATCACGCCGCCATCACCGATCCCAAGGCATTAGGGGAACTGTTACGAGCGATGGATAGCTATCAGGGCCAGCCCGCCACGCTCTATGCCTTGTGATTGACCCCGCATATCTTTCAGCGGCCGGGTGAAGTGCGGCGGATGGAATGGTCGGAAATCGACTTCGACAGGGCGGTTTGGACGATCCCGGCCAGCCGCATGAAAATGCGCGAGCCGCACCATGTTCCTTTGTCTGAGCAAGCGATTGCGATCCTGCGCGATATGCAAACTTTGACCGGACGCGGCACCTATGTTTTCCCGTCCATCCGGTCCGCTTCCCGGCCTATGTCGGAGAATACGATCAATGGGGCGCTGCGGCGGCTTGGCTATAGCGGCGATGAAATGACCGCCCACGGCTTTCGCTCGACAGCCAGCTCATTGTTGAATGAAAGCGGCAAGTGGAACCCGGACGCTATCGAGCGCGCCTTGTCGCACCGCGAAGCTAATCAGGTGCGAGCGGCCTATCATCGGTCGATCTATTGGCCCGAACGGGTGCAGATGGCGCAATGGTGGAGCGATCATTTGGATATGTTGCGGGAAGGCGGCAATGTGCTGAAATTTGAAGCTGTTTCCACGGCATAGGTGGACTATTTGGTATAGCCTTGCGAATATCGGCAGGTGGTTACGAATGCACGCAAACAGATTCGGCAGATTTTAGATTTTACGGCGGACGAATGTCGCGCGGAATTTCTGAAGAAGGTTCAACAAATATACGCTGATCATTCAGCAAATGGTCGCTTGCGTTCGGGAGCCACGGTAGAGGCCGCACTAAGCGCAATGGAAGAATCCGGCGAAGTTTTGCTCAATCGAGGCATGGATCAGATCGGGAAGGTCGCTAAGGACGCCGAGGCCTTTGCGGTGCTTAGAGGCAGTCTCGAAAACCATATTACATTTCTTGAATTGCAGTTGAACGATGTGTTGCGGATGAGCGGCGCACATAAGGAGGGCATCATCATGTCCGCTGCTGCGAAGGAAGCGAACTTGAAATTCGGGCGAGTGCGCTCCAACCTGATAACCCAGATCGAAATTCAACGGTTTTCGTTCGGAGAACCGACGCGGTTTTCTGTGGGTGGGGACGTAATCCAAGCGGTCAGCGCGAGGAGCAACAAGGGCGGCAAACCGCTTGGCAAACATTGGGACGCTATGTGGGCGGCGATCGCCGTGCAGCTATATGTGGGTAATCTCCAGCCGAAAACTCAAGCCGACATAGAGCGGGCTATGAAAGATTGGTTTGCCGCCAATAATTTTGAAATAGGCGAGACAGCGATCCGGGATCGTGCTCGCGTGCTTTGGTTAAAGTATCAGACCGCCGAGTAGTATCCGACCGTTTCCGCCCCTTTGCGTCCGACAAATCCGTTGGCAACCATAGATTCACCTTCGCACCCGCCAGAACGTCGGCGGACATAAGCGTCCTGCGGCAGCTTTTCCGGCAAGCGGCGAAATGGGGCTATATCAACCAGAGCCAGATACCGGACGTCGATACGCCCCGCGTTCCGCCATCACCCCGGCCCAGCTATTCGCCTGGCGAGATGACCAAGCTTCTCAAGCTGGCCCAAAAGCGGATGGAGGATCGCAAGGTTAATGAGGAAGTCCGGCGCGACCGGACGATCCTCTATGCCTATGTCACCGTTGCCTGCTGTACCGGGATGCGCCCGACCGAACTGCGGAACCTCAACTGGGGCGATCTCCTTGGTTATCGCGAAGGACTGAGCAAACGCCTTGGCGACCGGGACATTCGGATCAGGGCAAGAGGCAAGGGCAAATCCCGTGAATTCATTCCTCTGGAATATGGCCTATCGGAGTTCGACCGGCTCTGGCGCATGTGGAAGGCCAATCATGATGACAAGGAGCCCGCTGACACTGATCCGGTGTTCGCCGCGCCGGATGGTCGCCGCCTCACCTCGATAAACAAGAGTCTGAACGCGCTGCTGGAGGCGGCCGGATTGAAGGAGGATCATCGCGGCAAGAAGCGCGATGCCTATACTGGGCAACCGCGGCTATGACGCTGACTGGTTCAGGGAAGCTTTGCAGGCGAAGGGTATCAGGCCCTGCATTCCTGGCCGAAAATCCCGGCTTCAACCCGTCAAATACGACAAGCGCCGGTACAAACGTCGCAATCGCATCGAGATCATGTTCGGCCGCCTCAAGGACTGGCGCCGCGTCGCACTGCGCTACGATCGTTGCCCCTCCGTCTTCTCCTCCGCCATCGCTCTCGCCGAAACCGTCATCTTCTGGCTGTGATCAAGGGGTCCTGACCCTAGGGGGCATCGTCTCCATCGACCGCCTTTTATATTGCAAGGGGTGCGTTGAACTGCCGGGCATGATTTGAAATGCGCTTCCCATGTCATTCTAATCATGCATTTTCATGCTCTCTTCCTGTCTGCGGCCGGCGAGTCTGCGGAGTCGCGGCCGGCCAACAGGCGCGCGCCTTTCAGCCCGCCGGCGGTGCGGACCTCGCCGGTCGCGTTTCGGGCATTCCCAGCAGCAACGGGAGCACGCCGGCAGCCACGATCGCGATCATGAAGCCGGGAACGGGCGACCAGCCGGTCTGCTGCAACAGCAATTGCGCCACATAGGGCGCGAACCCGCCAAACAGGACCGTCGCGGTCGTCGCGCCGAAGGCGAGGCCGCTCAGGCGGCCTTCGCCGGGAAACTGCTCCGCCGTGGCGACCGCCCCGACCGCGCTGATGCCTCCAGCCACCATGGCGAGGATGATGGCGCCGATGAAGGCCCCGAAATAGGATGCGCCCGCGAGCAGCGCGAACAAGGCTGTCGGCAGAACGGCGCCCGCGATCGCAAGGCCCAGCAGGACGGGCTTGCGGCCGATGCGGTCGGCCAGCGCCCCGGCCAGCGGCGTCACGACGATCACCGTGAACGCGGCGAGGGTCGCCAGCCACAGCGCGTCCGCCTCGCCCAGCGTTCCGGCCGAAGTCATGTAGACGGGCACATAGGTGATCCCGACATAATAGGTGATCGACCCCAGCGCGGAGATCGCGAAGCCGCGCACGATCCCCATGCGATGATGGCGCAGGGCATGGCGCAGCGGGCGGGCCGGAACGGAATCGCGCGCCCGCTGCCGCTCGAACTCGGGCGATTCCTGCATCCGGGCGCGGGCGATCAGCACGCTGCCCGCCAGCGCCCCGCCGATCAGGAAGGGAATGCGCCATCCCCAGGCCAGCAGGTCCGCATCGCTCAACAGGCTGACGACCAGCGCGGACACGGCGGCGGCCAGCAAGGCGCCCACCTCGCTCGCCGCCGCGGCGAGCGAGGTGACGAGGCCGCGACGATCCTCCCGGGCGCCCTCCAGCAGATAGGCCACGACGCCGGTATATTCGCCGCCGACGGAAAATCCCATCACGCAGCGGATGAGCAGCAGCGCCGCGCCAGCCAGCGAACCGGCTTGCGCTTCCGTCGGCAGGAAGGCGGTTGCCAGCATGGCGGCGGTCATGATCGACATCGACGCCAGCATCGTCCTGCGCCGCCCGTAGCGGTCGCCGATATGCCCGAACACGATCGCCCCGATCGGCCGCATGAGATAGGCCACGGCAAAACCGGCGAGCGTCGTCAGGACCGAAAGGCCGCTGCTCGCGAAGAACACCCGCGACAGGACGGTCACGAGATAGAGATACAGGGTGAAATCATACCATTCCACGACCGTCGAAAAGGCCGCGATCGCCAGCGATGTGCGCGAAATGGCCGGGGGTTCGCTGCCGTCCGTGATCGAAGCCTCCTGATTTTCGGGGAACCATCGCTGGTTATCACATGTTGAGGAAGCATCCAGCCCCCGAGGATTCCCCATGCCGCTTCGCGCGATCGCCCTCAATTGCAGCCTGAAGCCTTCCGCCGGGGAACCGTCCTCGACGGACAGGATGATCGGGCTGCTCGTTTCGGAGCTGGAGAAACGCCATGTCGCCTTCAGCGAAACCATCCGCATCGCCGATCAGGACGTGAAGCCGGGTGTCACGTCCTACGAGGGCGAGGAGGACGATTGGCCCGGCATCCGCCGCCGCATCCTCGACCATGACATGCTGATTTTCGGCACTCCGGTCTGGCTCGGGCAGATGTCGAGCATCGCCAAGCGCGTGCTGGAACGCATGGATGCGTTCCTGGAGGAAACCGACGACCGGGGCCGCATGCCGAGCTTCTCCAGGGTCGCGCTGGTGGCGGTGGTCGGCAATGAAGACGGCGCGCACGGCATCAGCGCCGATGCGTTCCAGGCCCTGAACGATACCGGCTGGACCATCCCCGCCGGCGCCGTCGCCTATTGGGTGGGAGAGGCGATGGGCAAGACCGACTTCCGGGACCTGCGGCAGGTGCCGGAGAAGGTGGCGCAGGCGGCGGCGATGGCGGCGTCCAATGCCGCGCATCTGGCCCGCCTGCTGCAAGGCGAGCCCTATCCCGGCACCGGCCATTGAATGCCGCACATCTCCACCGACCCATGCTGACGGGAGGAAAGCGATGACCCAAGCAACGGCCGAGGCGCTGGGCGATTTTGGCCGCGCCGTGCGCGATGGATTGAGCCAGGCGCGCAAGTCCATTCCTGCGCGCTATTTCTACGATCTGCGCGGCTCGGAACTGTTCGAGGAGATTACCGCGCTCCCCGAATATTATCCCACGCGTACCGAAACCGCGCTCCTGCGGCACCATGCCGGCGATCTCGGGCGGCTGGCGGGGCGGGGACGCGCGGTCATCGAATTCGGCGCGGGCTCCGCGACCAAGACGCCGCTGCTGCTCGCGGCGACGGAGGCCGCCACTTATGTGCCGGTGGACATTTCCGGTGACTTCCTGGCGCAATCGGTGGCCGCTCTCGCGCGGTCGCATCCGGGGCTTCGCATCGTGCCGGTGGCGGGCGACTTCTCCCGGCCGATGGACCTGCCCGCGCTGCCACGGCCGCTGACGGGCTTCTTCCCCGGCTCCACCATCGGCAATTTCGATCCTCGCGCGGCCGTGGACCTGCTCCGCTCGTTCCGGGAGACGCTGGGCGAAGGGGCGCGGCTGGTGATCGGCATCGACACCCGGAAGAACGCGCGCCTGCTCGAAGCGGCCTATGATGACGCGGCGGGCGTGACGGCGGCGTTCAACCTCAATCTCCTCGAACGGATCAACCGGGAACTGGACGGGACGATACCGGTCGACGCCTTCGAGCATCGCGCCGTCTGGAACGACGGCCAGGGGCGGGTCGAAATGCATCTTGCCGCCACCCGCGCGGTCAGCTTCAGCGCGGCTGGCCGGCGCTTTTCGATGCATCCGGGCGAGACGATCCATAGCGAGAACAGCTATAAATACAGCCTGGCCGAGGCGCGCCTTCTGGCTCGCGCATCGGGTTGGGAGCCCATCGCCTTCTGGAGCGATGCCGACGACATGTTCGGGCTGCATGTGTGGGCCGCGGCCGGCGAAGGGGAACGGTCATGAACCCGGCCCCGGCCAGGAGCGGACCGGCGCCCGCCGGGATGATCGAACGCTATGGCGCGGTCCGCGGCGCGACCGAAGCCTTGACCGCCCCGCTTTCCCCCGAGGATTGCCAGGTCCAGTCCATGCCGGACGTCAGCCCGGCGAAATGGCATCTGGCGCATAGCAGCTGGTTCTTCGAGACATTCCTGTTGCAGCCCTTGCTGCCGGACCATGTTCCGTTCGATCCCGCCTTCGCCATATTGTTCAATTCCTATTATGTCGGCATCGGCGCGCGCCATCCGCGCGCGGAGCGGGGCCTCCTCACCCGGCCTTCGCTCGATCGCGTCCATGCCTATCGGCGGCATGTCGACGCCGCGATGCTCCGGCTCATGCAGCAGCTTCCGGAGCCGCGCTGGGCCGCGCTGGTCGAACTGGGCTGCCAGCATGAGCAGCAGCATCAGGAACTCATCCTGATGGACATCCAGCATGTCCTTTCCTGCAATCCGCTGCAACCGGCCTATCGGTCCGCGCCGCCGCGTTCGCGAACGGTCTCTCCGCCCCGATGGCGCCGCATGCCGGGCGGCCTCCATGAGATCGGGACTGCGGGCGCGGGCTTCGCCTTTGATAATGAGGGGCCGCGCCATCGGGTCTGGCTCGAACCGTTCGACATCGCCGAGGGCCTCGTCACCGCTGGTGACTATCTGCGGTTCATCGAGGACCGCGGCTATCGCCGGCCCGAATTGTGGCTTTCGGACGGGTGGAATGTCGTCGAAACCCAGGGCTGGCAGGCGCCCCTCTATTGGGAACAGGCGTCGGGCCGATGGACCCGCTTCTCCCTGGCCGGGCGGCGCGGCATCGATCCCGCCGAACCGGTCCTGCATGTCAGCTATTATGAAGCGGACGCCTATGCGCGCTGGGCGGGATGCCGGTTGCCGACCGAGGCCGAATGGGAGGTGGCGGCCTGCCGCGCCGATCTGGGCGAACTTTATGATGAAGCGTGGCAATGGACGGCCTCGCCCTATGTCGCCTATCCAGGCTTCGTCCCGCCCGTTGGCGCGGTCGGCGAGTATAACGGCAAGTTCATGAGCAATCAGATGGTGCTGCGCGGCGGATCTTTCGCCACCCCGCCGGGACATGCCCGCGCGACTTACCGCAATTTCTTCCCCCCGGCGGCAAGATGGGCCTTCAGCGGCATCAGGCTCGCGCGCGATCAAATTATGGATTGAAATCCGCGCTGCCAAACGGCGGCGGCAGACCTTCGCGGATGAGGAAGCCGGCCTTCACGTCGGCACCGTTGCCGGACAGGAAGCGCGAACAGAGCTTGCCTTGTGGATCGCGTGCTGGCGCAGCTTCCCGATGAGCAACGGGAGGCGGTGCTTCTCGGTCGAAGGCTATGGTTATCAGGAAGCGGCCGAGGACGGGCGGCATCTGGCCAGAAGCGGGCGTTCCTTCATCCGTTCGGATTGAGTGAAGTCAAAGCCTTCCACCGGACGAAGTGAGGTGCAGAGCCTTCGCCAAGCTCAGGCGGGCCCTTCGACTGCGCCCAGGGCGAATGGGAATGGGTGCCTGGAATGAAGTGCACCACCAAGCAGCAGACAAATCGGTCATCGCATCGGAACAGCGCCCCTCATGCCGCCACCGGCTTGGCGCGTTCGAAGGTGAGGGTGCGGCGGGTGGAGTCTGCGGCCACCAGCCGCATGTCGACGAGGACGCCGGGCGTCATGCCGTTGCCGGGCAGGCGCGCGATCACGGGATAGTCGCGGAGCTGGACCTTCGCGCCGCGCTCGTCGGCTTCGATGACGACGGCGCGGAACAGATCGCCTTCCCGCCCGCCCAGCAGCACGGTTTCGGCGAGGTCGATCACGGCGCGCTCGATCCGGCCCGCGCGGGCGTCGGCGCGGTCCATGACGGCGGGGAGCGCCTCGAACGCCTGGGTGACGGCATCCGGCACCGGGCGGCCGCTGGCGATTTCCAGCACGGCGCGCAGCACATAGCGGTCGGCCAGACGGCGCAGCGGCGCGGTCGCATGGGCGTAGGTCGCGGCCATCGCGGCATGCCAGGGCTTTTCGCCCGCGCGCCAAGGGGCGTAGGATGCGCCGGTCCCCGCGCGCCGGATCGCCGTCATGAGGGCGGCCTGCCGGGGATCGCCGGGGATCAGGGTGCGCTCGAAATCCGGAAGCGGCAGGGCGTCGGGCCATGCCACGCCCAGGGCTTTGGCGCTGAGGCGTAGGCGCTGGACGGCCTTTTCGTCCGGCTCCGCCATGACGCGGAACAGGCCCGTGCCGTGCGCCTGAAGCATGTCGGCGACGGCGAGGTTCGCGACGAGCGACAGGGTCGCATTGTCGGCTTCGGATCGAAGGCGCGGACGGAAGGAGAGCGCGAAGCGGCCATCGGGCAGAGCGTCGACTTCCTGTTCGGGCGGGTCGACGCGAGCCGCGCCCCTTTGCGCCTCGGCGGCCTGAACGCGGCGGGCCAGTTTCCCGAAGGCGGACGGCAGGTCGGAGGGGCGCACGCTGTCATAGGCGAGCTTGGCGCGGCTGCGGATGACGGCGCGCTCGGCCCCGTCCAGACGGCCCGCGCCCGCCGGATCGACGCGGACGGTGAGGATGATGGCGGGACGGGGGCCGTCGGGCAGCAGGCTCGCCGCCTTTTCGCTCAGCAGCGGGGGATAGAGGCCGGCCCTGCCGTCGGGCAGATAGAGCGTCTCGCCCCGCCGCCACGCCTCGGCATCGATGGCGCCGCCATCCTCGACGAACCAGGCGACGTCGGCGATGGCGTAATGGAGCAGCAGGTCGTGGCCGGCCGGTTCGATCCAGAAAGCCTGATCGAGATCGGTGGAGGCCGCCGGATCGAGCGTGACGAAGGGCACGGCGGTGCGGTCCACATGGGGGTTCGGGGCGCGGGCGGCGGCTTGCTCCGCGGCGGCCAGCACTTCGGGCGGAAAGGCCGCATCGACCTGAAATTCGGTCCGGATGGCGGCGAGCCCTTCGCCCAGGGCATGGCTGGCGTCGACGATGGTCTTCATCGCCTGCCCTTAAAGCCCGCGCCGCCGCTCTTGTCCATCCGCCATCGCTTCGCCCCGGTCCGACGAGAACGCCCCCTTCCGCCAAGGGGACAAGCCGGGTAGAGGCGCCTGCCAGCGGCGCGCCGTCCCTGCCGGTCGGGCATGATCGGCGTCCGGCTTTTTTCACGGCCGTTAACTTTTTATCGCGATTGTTAACTAATGGCCGCTAGGGTTTTCAAAGCAATAGCCATGAACCGGATTGAAATGCCTTCGCAACGATCGCCCATCGACAGATTGACGATATGGCTTCTGGGGTCGCGCCTGGCCGTCCCGGACGCCATCGCGTCCCAGTTGATGAACGGCCTGTTCGCGTCGATTCCGATCTTTCTGGGCGGCATATTGAACATCACGCTGGTCGCCGCCGTCGCGGCGATGCGCCATCCGTCGGCCGCGTTCCTGGGATGGCTGTCGCTCGAGATCCTGTTCGGCGCGATTCGGCTGGGCGTGCTGGTCCATGGACGGCGGGCGATCCGGTCGGGACGGACGCCGCCCCGGCTGCTGGCGGCGCTGCTGTCCTGCGCATGGGCCGGGTCGGTGGGTTTCGGCGCCTTCCTCTGCCTCACCAGCAGCGACTGGGTGCTGGCGGCCATCGCCTGCCTGTCGGCCGCGGCCATGGTGTGCGGCATATGCCTGCGCAATTTCGGCACGCCCCGGCTGGCCGCGATCATGGTCTTGCTGGCGCTGCTGCCGTGCGCCGCCGCCGGGCTGATGACCACCGAGCCGATCATGCCGATCATCAGCCTGCAATTGCCGGTCTTCTTCCTGACGATCTTCTCCGCATCCTTTTCGCTGCACCGGATGATGGTGTCGCGGATGACGGCGCTCAACGACCTGGAGCGCAGCGAATCGCTGAACCGGACGATCCTCCAGGCCAGCCCGGACTATACGCTGATCCTCGACGCCGCCGATATGGTGGTCTTCTACAACCAGCCCATGACGGTCGAGGCCGATCAGCACGCGCTGATCGGGCGGTCGTGGCTGAGCGTGCTGCCCGAGGAGGACCAGACCATAGGCCGGCAGGCGCTGGAGGACGCGAAGGCAGGCCGCTCTGCCAATCTGGCGACCCATCATTTCGACGCCAGCGGGCAGAAGCGGTGGACCGACGTCATCGTCAAGCAGATTTCCGACGGATCGGGACGCCTGATCGTGGTGGCGCGGGACATCACCCACCAGAAGAAATCCGAAGAGCAGGCGATCTGGATGGCGCAGCATGACGCGCTGACGGGATTGCCGAACCGGGCGGTGTTGCAGGACCGTCTGGACGCGATGCTCGACGGCGCGGACCATGCGATGACCGGCGCCCTCCTCATCATCGACGTCGACAATTTCAAGTCGATCAACGACATGTTCGGCCATGACGCGGGCGACGCGCTGCTCTGCGCCTTCGCCGATCACCTGCGCGCGGCGGTCGGCGCGGACGACCTGGTGGCGCGGACCGGCGGGGACGAGTTCGCGCTGATCCTGGCCACCGGATCGGAAGCGGAGGTCGAGCGCACGGCGGAGCGGATATTCGACCGGCTGCGCGAACCCTTTTCCCATGGCGGCCGCCTGATCGATTGCGGCGCCAGCATCGGCGCGAGCTTCATTCCGCGGGACGGCAAGCTGCGTTCGGAAATCATGAAGGCCGCCGACATCGCCCTCTATGCCGCGAAGGCCGGGGGCCGGACGCAGCTCCGCGTCTTCGAGGCGGCGATGATGGTCGAGGTCGAACGGCACCAGGCCATGATCGCATCGGCGCGCTATGCCCTTCAGCACGAAACCGTCATGCCCCATTATCAGCCCAAAATGTCGCTCCGCACGGCGCAGGCGGCGGGATTCGAGGCGCTGTTGCGCTGGCGGGACCGGGACGGCGCGTTGCAAGGGCCCGGCCTCATCATGGCGGCGTTCGACGATCCCGTGCTGAGCGCCCCGCTGAGCGAACGGATGCTGGAGAAGATCCTGGACGATGTGGAGCATTGGGTCCGGGCCGACATCCCCTTCGGCCATGTCGCGATCAACGTCACCGCCGGGGATTTCCGCCGGGGCGGCATCGTCGAGACGATCCCGGGGCGGCTGGACGCAAGGGCCATTCCGCCCGCCTGCATCCAGATCGAGGTGACGGAAACCGTCTTCCTGAGCCAGAGCGCGGACGATGTGAAGGACGCGCTGCGACGGCTGAGCGGCCATGGCATCCGCATCGCGCTCGACGATTTCGGGACGGGCTATGCCTCTCTGTCCCACCTGAACCAGTTCCCCGTCAACCTGCTCAAGATCGACCGTTCCTTCGTCGCCCGGATCGGATCGGACCCGGATGCCGAGGCGATTTCCGCGACGGTCATCAACCTGGGCCATTGCCTGGGCATGGAAGTCGTCGCCGAAGGCGTCGAAACGGCCGAGCAGGAAAGGCACCTGGTCGCCATGGGTTGCGACACGGGACAGGGCTTCCTCTATTCCAGGGCCATGCCGATGGAGGAAGTCGCGCCCTTCCTGACGACGAGCCGCGCGTCGCTGCCCAGGACGGGCACGGCCTGAACGGGACAAGGAACCGGGCATCCGGCCCGGCGTCCTTAACCTTATATTGAAGCGCGGTGGATAGAGACAAGCTTCCGATAATCTGGAAGCTTGCCACGTGACCCTGCGCCTCTTTCTGCTCATCCTCATGAGCGTCAGCCTGTCGGCGCTGGCGCAGCTGGCGCTCAAGATGGGGACGACCGCCGCCGCCAGCGCGCGGACGGCAGGCGTCGGCGGCGAAGTGGGCGGCCTTGTCCAATCGCCCATGGTGCTGGTCGGCCTTGGCCTCTACGGGGTGGGCGCGCTGCTCTGGCTGTTCGTCCTGGGCCGCGCGCCGCTTTCGCTCGCCTATCCCTTCGTCGGGATGGGCTTCATCCTGACGATGCTGGCCGGGGCCCTGTGCCTCGGCGAGAGCCTGAGCGCGACGCGCATCGGCGGCACGCTGCTCATCGCCGCCGGCTGCGTGCTGGTCGCCCGATCGGCCTGACGAGCCTGGCGCAGGAGAGGATCGCATGAAAGACCAGTCCCCCGCCCGGCTCCCGCAACGCGCGGCGCGAAGGAGCGTCCCCCATGCTGCATGAACGCCCCGTCGCCGCCGGCGAAGCGGTCCCGCTGTTCGTGGACGTGGACGGCACGCTGACGCGCGCGGACATTTCGCTGGAAAGCTTCGTGCGGATCGCGCGATCCGGCATCGCCGCGATGATGGCCGTCCTGCTATGGCTGATCGCGGGGCGCGCCGTCGCCAAGACGATGGCGGCGCGGCGGGACCGGATCGACGCCGCGCGGCTCCCTTACCGGCAGGACGTGCTGGACCTGATCGGGGAAGCGAAGGCCCAGGGCCGTCCCGTCATCCTCGCGAGCGCGAGCCATTGGCGGCATATCCGCCATATCGCCGATCATCTGGACCTGCCGGGCCCGGTCATCGCGACGCAGGGCCGCGTCAACCTGAAGGGCAGCGCCAAGCTCGCGGCGATCCGCGCGCGCATCGGCCCCGACGCGCCGTTCGACTATGTGGGCGACAGCCGCGCCGACCGGTGCCTCTGGCGCGAGGCGCGGCAAGGCTGGTCGGTGGGCCATGTCCCCCCGCGCTCGGCCGTGGAACGGCTCGGCGGCCCGCGACCCGGCCTCATCCGGACGCTGGTCAAGGCGATGCGACCGCATCAATGGGCCAAGAATGCGCTGGTGCTCGTTCCCGTCTTCACATCGGGCAGCTTCACCATGCCGGCCGCGCTGCTGACCGCCATGGCGGCCGCCCTGCTCATGTCGCTGATCGCCTCGTCCATCTATCTGCTCAACGATCTGCTCGATATCGATTCCGACCGCGCGCACCGCACCAAATGGCAACGGCCCCTCGCCCATGGCGACCTCTCCATTCCTGCCGCGCTGGCCGCCTCGCTCGCGCTGGCGGTCATGGGGCTCGCCGGAGGCTGGCTGCTGGGCGGGCCTTCGCTCGCCTTCTGGCTGCTCGCCTATATGGCGATCACCACCGCCTATTCGTTCCGGCTGAAGGCGGTGATGGTCGGCGATGCGATCGTCCTCGCCTCGCTCTACACGATCCGCATCTGGATCGGCGCCATCGCGATCGGCGTGCCCTTGAGCTTCTGGCTGCTCCTGTTTTCGGTCTTCCTGTTCCTGAGCCTCGCCTATCTCAAACGCTATATCGAGATGCGCGACGCCACCGAGCCCCATCGCCTGCTGCGTGGGCGCGGCTATGTGGGCGGCGACCTCGATGTGGTGATGATGTCGGGCATTTCAGCGGGCATGGTCGCCGTGCTGGTGCTGGCGCTCTTCGCCCATGACCCGGCGACCGCCGCGCATTACGCCGTCCCCGAACTGCTGTGGCTGCTGTGCCTGCCGCTCATCTACTGGATGAACCGCATCTGGATGATGGCGCGGCGCGGCGAGGTCGAGGGCGATCCGGTCGCCTTCGCGATCAGGGACCGGCGCAGCATCCTGGTCGGCGCCGCCATGGCCTGCATCTTCGCGGCGGCTCTTCATGGCCCGGTGTCCGCGCCCTGACATCGCCCCGGCGGCGCATCGACTAAACCCCCGTCCGGCCGAGCAGCACATCCTCGCCCCGGATCCGGCGGATCTCATAACCGGCGGGCACCGTGAAGTCGCGGGGAGAGGCGCCCCAAAGCCAGATGCGGTCGAAGCGATCCCGCGCCATTTCCCCGAGCCGCGCGGCCAATGCCGTCCGGTCGACCTTTCCGGCAGGGCATAGCGCCTCCACATTTTCCGACAGATCGAACCACCGCGCGCGATCGCGGGGATCGCGGATGGTCATCAGATCGGCCCCTTCCACCTTGAACATGGTGTTGGTGAAAGCGTCCCTGCGCGCGATAGCAAGGCCGGGAACCTTGTGATCGGGCGTGAGCGCCCAGGGATGCCGGCAATCGGAACGGACGGCGAGGAACCCCATGCGGCTCCCGCGCGGCACGTCGTCCAAAAAGATCAGGCGCTGCTCCAGAATCGCACTGGCGCGATTCCAGCTCAGGGCGATGCCGGCGACGCGGACCGCGAATATCAGCGCCCCCGCGATGAACAGCATCCTTTCCCGCTTCGGATCGGCGGCGGGCCCAATGGACAGGAGCAGGAACATGCCGGCGACCGGCGCCAGCCGGAAATCCGCGCCCCAGCTCCCCAGAACCGTGGTCGGCATGATGACGGTCCCCAAGCAAAGCGCCACGCCGGCGGCCAGCAGACGCGGATCGAAGCGGCGTCCGCCAGCCCAGCAGATGGCCAGCAGCGCGAGCAGCCCGATCGATCCGGTCATGATCAGGTCCGGATAGCGGGACCATCCCTTGAGGACCGTCACGAAGTTCATGACCTTCGCCCACAGCAGGCCGTCCTCGACATAGGCGAATGGCGGCCCGAAAGACGCGCCGCGCCACAGGAGCAGTGGAATGACCGGCGCGGCGAGCGGCAGCAGTTTGGGGACGCTCGCGGCGACGCCGCGCCAGGAACGGATGGCGGTCAGTTCCGCGCACCCCGCGGCGACGACCAGTATGAACCATCCGCCCAGATGGGCCGTCCACACCAGAATGGATGCGGCGGCGAACAGCAGGCAGGCCATCCCCGTGCGCGGCGGACGGCGGAGAAAGGCCGCCAGCACCAGCATCGCCAGCGCCACGCCCAGGCAATAGTTCACGAAACCATAGAGATAGGCCTGATGAAAGGCGAACGGCAGGGCCAGCATGGCGCTCGCGCTCACCCGGCCATGGGCGACATGCGACAGCAGCAGCATGGCGGCCACCGTCAGCGGCGCGATGCAGGCGACCACCAGCCGGGTCGCCGTTTCCGCGTCCAGCCATCGCATCAATCCCATGACGGGCAGGTCCACGCCCAGATTGCCGATCCAGCGCCATTGCACGTCGAAGAAACGGTCGAGCGGCCCGCCCTCCCCGAAATGATGGAAGATGTGATGCCGCGCGACATGGTTGGGCAGATCGGCCAGCCCCGGCACCGTGGAAAGCAGCACGGGAAGCGCGGCGGCCGCGATCAACAGGCCGAACAGCGGTGCTTTTCGCAGATCGGAAGGGGTCGGGTCCATCGATGCCGGTTCGCTTTCCAGAATATCGCCGCCATCGGCCGGTCCACAAATGACGGTTCCTCCTATGGCAAATGTCTTTACCAATCCTTGCCTCGGGGATCGCCCCGGCCGGTCCGCCGGGGGCGAGCGCGGCTATTAACCAATGTCTCATTTTTGTCGGCTAGAGGGGGGCATGCCGTTTCCGTGCTCTTCGCTTCATCGGGCTCCGTCCATTCCTCTGGCCGTCGCCGCGCCACCCTGCGCCCTGCCGCTCTGAGGGACATAAGGGGATGCCGCATTTCAGCGACGCCGACGCGCAGGACAAGCATTTCGGAACCCGGATAAGGCGCGCGATCGTCTGGCGATCGGGTAGCCAGATCGCCAGCCAGATCGTTTCCTGGGCCAGCACGCTCATCGTCATCCGCCTGCTCGAACCGGCCGATTACGGGCTGTTCGCGATGACCGCGGTTTTCATGAACTTCATGAGTTTCATGAACGGCTATGGCCTTGTCAGCGCGCTGGTGCAGTCGCCGACGCTGGACAACCAACGCCTTCGGCAGGCTTTCGGGCTGATGCTGGTGCTCAACGCCGGCCTGGCCGTCGCCCAGTTCGCGCTGGCGGGCTATGCCGCCGACTATTACGGGCAGCCCATGGTGGCGAACCTGTTGCGGGTGCAGGCGCTCATCTATCTGGCCACCCCCTTCATCGCGCTGCCCGAAGTCCTGATCGGCCGAAGCCTCGATTTCAAGCGGTCGGCCTTCGTCAATATCCTGACGGCCATGATCTCCGCGATCACGGCGCTGGCAGGCGCGCTGTCGGGATGGGGGATATGGACGCTGGTCGTCGCGCCCCTCGTCGGCTTCTGGGTGAAGGGCGTCGGCAATATGGTCGCCACCCGCTTCTTCGTCATCCCTTCCTTCGATTTCCGGGGGACGGGAAGCATGATCGCGTTCGGCGCCTCGCTGCTCGGATCGCAACTGCTCATCATGGTGCAGAGCCAGACCGACATATTGATCGGAGGCCGCCTTCTGTCGGCGCACGACCTGGGCCTCTATGCCGAAGCCCTGTTCCTGACCCAGATTTTCGTGGCCCGCTTCATTCCGCCGCTCAACGACGTGGCCTTTCCCGCCTATGCGCGGATGCAGGCGGACAAGGCGCTGCTGGCACGGTCCTTCTGCAAGGCCGTCAGGCTCATCCTGCTCATCGCCTGCCCGCTTTATCTGGGCATGGCCGTGGTGGCATCGCCCCTGGTCGAGTTGCTGTTCGGGCGGAAGTGGCTGGAAATGGCCCCGCTGGTGTCGATCCTGGCGGCATCGATGCCGCTCTACGCCTTGCAGGTGCTGTTCAGCCCCGCCCTCAACGCCATCGGACTGCCGCGCCTGACGATGCGCATCGCCGCCGTGGGGGCGACGATCATGCCGCCGGCTTTCCTCATCGGCGCGCAGTTCGGGACGACCGGCCTCGCCTGCGCCTGGGCGGGGGGCATCGCCTTGCTCACGATGGCGACGATCCGCATCGCCGGGCGGGCCATGGGATTGCGGATCGCGGACCTGCTGCACGCGATCCTGCCATCCCTATGCGCCTCTATCCCGATGGCGGCTCTCGTGCTGGCGCTGGGCCTGACGCTGCCCGCCATGCCTGTCGCGGCGCGCCTGGCGGTGCTGGTCGCGATGGGGATCGCCGCCTATGGGACGGCCCTTGCCATCGGTTACCGCCCGCTGCTCGTGGAACTGCTGGCCATGGTGCGCGGCCGCCCGATCGAGGCCGCGTCCGCGACCTGACCCCTTATGCCGCCCTGGCCTCCTCGCCGGCGGCCCTGTCCAGGGCCTTGATCGCGGCGAGCGAGCGGCGCTGATATTCCCATGCATGCCATCTGTAGGTGCCGATGAAATGCAGAAAGCGGACATCGTCGGAAGAAGGCGTCCCCCAATAATTTTCATAGGATGAAGGGGGCAGGACCACGGCATCGTCGCTGTTCGCTATGACGAAATTGGACGTGATCTGCTCGGTGCCCCATTCCTTCCATCGGTCGGCGCCGAGAATGGCGCCCGCCGCCTGCGAAAAGGACATGGCGAGCCGGCGGTTGCTGCCGCGCGCGAAGCCGGCGAAACCCGAACAGCCCCGGACATAGCGCGGCCGGTCCAGCCCCTCGATGGCAAGGCGGGTCAGGACGGACTCCGTCGCGCCCTGGATATGCCCTTCGCGATCCTCGGCCGTCGGTTCGCCGTCCGGAAAAGAGCAGGCCTGGAATTCATGGACGTCCATGATCGTCCGGGCCGGGGTTTCCGCGCCGAGCAGGGTAAAGCATCGATTGGCGTCGATCGCTTCCTCGATATGGGGCACCGGGCCGATCGTCACCGTATCGGAATCGAGCTGGATCACATAATCGTCCGCCGCGATATCCAATATCGTCAGCAGCCGTTCCCAGGTTCCGCCGCGCGGACAGGGCCCGACATCCACGTCCGCCAGCGAGAGGATCTGCGGATCGCCCAGATGGTGGCGCAGCAGCGCGCGGTCCTGTTCGGTCAACGTGCCGTCGTCCATCACGACCATGCGCCCGCGCCGCAAATGGTGATGCAGCGATTTGGCCGCGATCAGATAGGAGGTCATCACGGAGGTGCCCACCATCGAGAATATGATCACCCCGTCATGGCGCGGGCGGACAGGCGCCGTCTGGAAGATGGCCCCGCAGAGATGATTATATATCCCGCGCTTGATACGCCAACGAACTTCCGGCCACACACCAAATCTCCCACACGACAATCCGGGGGCCGCGATTGAATCAGCCCACCCAGGCGGTTATCCGCATGGAAATACATCCAAACTATGATCTTTTGGTTTATCGCGCGCGCCCGGCGCTCTTTCTTACGGGCTGATTGCAATGGGCGTCGATGGCAAGCCGCGCCGGCAGATCGGCGGCTTTCCGCCGGTTGCACTGCCCCATGCCGCGAAATTTTGCCGAAATGTCCTTACGGCTGGAACCCTCCGGGAGAGGATTTTGGTGACCCCTACGGGAGGGCGCCCTAGTTGTTTGATCCCACGGTTTGATGGTGCGATCCTTTCGTTGGAATGGAAGGAAGCCTTATGGGACAGGTACGTCACGGGAGCGCCACGACCACGCACGCCGTCCGAGCAGCAATACAGCGATCGCAAGCTTCGCTCGCGACGCTGAGCCGGGATTTGGGGATCAACCCGAAGACGGTGGCGAAGTGGCGCAAGCGGGCGACGGTCGAGGATTTGAAGACCGGGCCGAAGGCCCCTCATTCCACCACCCTGTCCGAGGCCGAGGAGGCAATGGTTGTGGCGTTCCGTCGACACACGTTGCTGCCGCTCGATGACTGTCTTTATGCCCTGCAACCATCGATCCCGCACCTGACACGATCGGCGCTGCATCGGTGCCTGCAGCGACACGGCATCTCTCGCCTGCCCGACATCGAAGGTGACAAGCCAAAGCGACAACGCTTCAAACGCTATCCGATCGGCTTCTTCCACATCGATATTGCCGACGTGGGCGTGCCGTCAATTTGACATAGCCCAGCTTTTTCAACTCTCGCCCTACGGTCGTTTCCGTCAGAGACACCCCAAATTCGTCATGAAGCCAACGCGCCAGATCAATCAGCCGCCAGCGCACAACCCCATGGATCGCCGGGATCGGGCCGCTCTCAACAATCTCCGCAAGAGCCTGGCGCTGGGCTTCATTCAACAAGGAGGGTTTACCCGGCGCCTTGCCGTCGAAGAGCCCATCTGGACCTCGGGCATTGAACCGCACGACCCAGTCCCGCACGATCTGCAGCGTCACTCCGCCGATCCGCGCCGCATCGCTGCGGCTCCTGCCATCATATATTTCCGCCAAAGCCAGGAGCCGGCGCCCCTGATTTGCGCTCTTCGTCGTCCGCGCCAGTCGCCTCAAGCCCGCCGCGTCAAAGTCGTCCCGCAATCCAATCGCTGCACCCATGGCAATGCCCTCCAACCAGCAGCCATAGATTCAGAAATTCATCACTTTGGGAATCCCCTCCGTGAGTCAGCATCACGGAAGCTTGGTATCAGTCATTGATTTTGTTGAGGCGCCAGATCGGGAGCTTTTTCCGGGCACGGCGCCAACGGATCAACTCGTTGATTTTGTTTGGCTTTTAGGGCTAAAAATGGTTGCGGGAGCAGGATTTGAACCTGCGACCTTCAGGTTATGAGCCTGACGAGCTACCGGGCTGCTCCATCCCGCGACGATCTTGTTGTGCCTCAGGCGCCTGGGGCCGCATGGGCGGTCCTGGCGATCCTCCCCGGATGGCGTGTCCGGGTCCGGGCGGCCATTTGGCCTTGCGGCCTTTGGCCGGTGCTGTGCCCGGGAGGGTATGAATGGGTTTTTTGTTCCGAAGCGCGAGCTGCAATGCCTGGCGACGCCCTACTCTTCCGGGGCTTGAGCCACAGTACCATCGGCGCAGTCAGGTTTCACGGCCGAGTTCGGGATGGGATCGGGTGGGTCACTGACGCTATGGTCACCAAGCAATGGAGCTGGCGCTTCGGGGTATAATCGATATCCGTGCAAATTCTGGCTGTGTCTTGTCACCGACCGCTGACGGCTGGGGTTTCCAGCGCTGTCATTGATGGTGGGACTCTCAGGCGCGATCAGAGCAATTAGGACCGGTTAGCTTCACATGTTACCACGCTTCCACATCCGGCCTATCAAGGTCGTGGTCTACGACCGCTCGAAGAAATCTTATCTTGAGGGAGGCTTCCCGCTTAGATGCTTTCAGCGGTTATCCCGTCCATGCATAGCTACCCTGCTGCGCCGTTGGCACGACGACAGGTACACCAGAGGCATGTTCAACCCGGTCCTCTCGTACTAGGGTCAACTCCTCTCAAATTTCGACGCCCACGGCAGATAGGGACCAAACTGTCTCGCGACGTTCTGAACCCAGCTCACGTACCACTTTAATTGGCGAACAGCCAAACCCTTGGGACCTGCTCCAGCCCCAGGATGTGATGAGCCGACATCGAGGTGCCAAACGATTCCGTCGATATGAGCTCTTGGGAATCATCAGCCTGTTATCCCCGGCGTACCTTTTATCCGTTGAGCGATGGCCCTTCCACGAGGGACCACCGGATCACTATGACCGACTTTCGTCTCTGCTCGACTTGTCAGTCTCGCAGTCAGGCGGGCTTATGCCATTGCACTCTAACAGCCGGTTTCCAACCGGCCTGAGCCCACCATCGCGCGCCTCCGTTACTCTTTAGGAGGCGACCGCCCCAGTCAAACTACCCGCCACAGAGGGTCCCTGCACCGGATAACGGTGCGAGGTTAGACATCAGAAAACAACAGGGTGGTATTTCACCTATGGCTCCACGCGGGCTGGCGCCCACGCTTCAAAGCCTCCCACCTATGCTACACAGTTCTTTCCTAATGCCACTCTGAAGCTGCAGTAAAGGTGCACGGGGTCTTTCCGTCTAACCGCGGGTACTCCGCATCTTCACGGAGAATTCAATTTCGCTGAGCATATCCTGGAGACAGTGGGGAAGTCGTTACGCCATTCGTGCAGGTCGGAACTTACCCGACAAGGAATTTCGCTACCTTAGGACCGTTATAGTTACGGCCGCCGTTTACCTGGGCTTCAATTCAGAGCTTGCACTCCTCCTCTTAACCTTCAGGCACCGGGCAGGCGTCAGGCCCTATACGTCGTCTTGAAGCCGACTTAGCAGAGCCCTGTGTTTTTGCTAAACAGTCGCTACCCCCTGGCCTGTGCCCCCCATCAAAAGTTGCCTTAAGATGGGGCCTCCTTCTTCCGAAGGTACGGAGGCAATTTGCCGAGTTCCTTCAGGATACTTCTCTCAAACGCCTTGGTATACTCTACCATTCCACCTGTGTCGGTTTAGGGTACGGTCTATACGGTGGGGCTATTTCCTGGGACAACTTCCCTGCCCGGACCAATCCAATAAGGCCGAACAAGTTACGCCATCCGTCACACACCACCAGGCCCACGAATATTAACGTGGTTCCCATCGACTACCCCCTTCGGGCTCGTCTTAGGGGCCGGCTTACCCTGCTCAGATTAGCTTTAAGCAGGAACCCTTGGAATTTCGGCGACAGTGCATCTCACACTGTTAATCGCTACTCATGTCTGCATTCGCACTTCCGATACCTCCACGGTCGGTTACCCTCCCGCTTCAACGGCCTACGGAACGCTCCGCTACCGCTCAGTCAAAGACTGAACCCTAAGCTTCGGTGCACGTCTTGAGCCCCGTTACATCTTCGCCGCAGGATCTCTTATTTAGACCAGTGAGCTGTTACGCTTTCTTTAAAGGATGGCTGCTTCTAAGCCAACCTCCTGGTTGTTTTGGAAATCCCACATGCTTTCCCACTTAGACGTGACTTGGGGACCTTAGCTGTAGGTTAGGGCTGTTTCCCTTTTGACGACGGACCTTAGCACCCGCCGTCTGTCTGCCGGACTAGACTCGTTGGTATTCGGAGTTTGGTTAGAATTGGTAGATCTCGCGACCCCCGCATCCATCCAGTGCTCTACCCCCAACGGCAATCATCCGACGCTCTACCTCAATAGATTTCGCGGAGAACCAGCTATTTCCCGGCTTGATTGGCCTTTCACCCCTAAGCACAACTCATCCGATAATTTTTCAACATTAAACGGTTCGGTCCTCCAGTGCGTGTTACCGCACCTTCAACCTGGTCATGCATAGATCGCCGGGTTTCGGGTCTAATGCATCGAACTCTGTCGCCCTGTTCAGACTCGCTTTCGCTGCGCCTACACCTAACGGCTTAAGCTTGCTCGATACACTAAGTCACAGACCCATTATGCAAGAGGTACGCGGTCAGGTCTCAAGGACCCTCCCACTGCTTGTAGGCATCCGGTTTCAGGTACTGTTTCACTCCCCTCATCGGGGTGCTTTTCACCTTTCCCTCACGGTACTGGTTCGCTATCGGTCATGTACGAGTATTTAGGCTTGGAGGGTGGTCCCCCCATGTTCAGACAGAGTTTCACGTGCTCCGCCCTACTCAAGTCCGACATCTTCATTTTCGCATACGGGGCTGTCACCCGCTATGGCCCAACTTTCCAGAAGGTTCTGCTAATTAAGAAGTCGGCACTGGCCTGGTCCGCGTTCGCTCGCCACTACTAACGGAATCTCGGTTGATGTCTTTTCCTCCGGGTACTGAG